>NZ_JBJNOO010000004.1:0-651213 GCF_052166595.1 Serratia sp. CY81684
TGAATTTTACTTCAGTTAGTCACTCTTCAAGACTTGATATTTTTTTGCATCCGAAGATGCTGGATATCGTCTTGTGGAGTGCCCACACAGATTGTCTGATAAATTGTTAAAGAGCAGTGAGTTAGGCGCTTTCGCTTGCTAACTCGAGGTGGCGTATATTACGCTTTCCTCTTTCAGAGTCAACCCTAATTTTCAGGATTTTTTCTCTTTCTTCCCGGCCGCTGTGTGAAGTGAATCACTTGCGCCGTGTCGATGGAGGCGCATTATAGGGAGCCGGTTCAGAATGACAAGCGATAATATGCATTTCTTATCTGACCGCTCACTATTCATTCGTAACGCCTATTAAACCCGCTTTTTGATGGCTGCCGGCAGGTCCGCCAGGCTATTTAGCACCCAATCGGCCAGCTTTTCACCCTGCTCCGTCACCGGCTTGCCGGTACGCACCAGCACCTTGGTGCCGACGCCGGCCGCGATCGCCGCCTGCATATCTTCCGGTTTATCGCCCACCATATAAGAAGCGGCCATATCGATGTTCAATTCCTGCTGCGCTTGCAGCAGCATGCCCGGCTGCGGTTTACGGCAGTCACAGACCTGACGATACTCTTCCACTACCGCCTCCGGATGATGCGGGCAGAAATAGATGCCGTCGAAGTCGACGTCACGATCGGCCAGCGACCAGTCCATCCACTCGGTCAGGTACATAAACTGGTCTTCGCTGAACTTGCCGCGCGCAATGCCCGACTGGTTGGTCACCATCACCAGCGCGAAGCCCATCTTTTTGAGTTCGCGACAGGCGTCAATTACGCCGTCAATAAAGTGGAAATTGTCGATTTCATGGACATAACCATGGTCAACGTTAATCGTACCGTCACGATCGAGAAAAATTGCTGGAACGCTTTGTGTCACCGCTTTGCTCCTGAGGGGCTGAATACGCTGACAGTATCGCATGTTTTACCCCGCACTGAGAACGCCGGAGAACGTCGCTGGCCGTTGACTTAGACGTCTAGACGCCTTAACATCTGATCCATACCTTGGTTCCACGCCGAGGTTTACTTTTATCTAGCCACGGGCAACCACGCTAAAATAAGAAGAATATGATTAAACTTTCTAACATCACTAAAGTGTTCCAGCAGGGTTCGCGCACCATTACCGCGCTCTCTGACGTGACCCTTCACGTCCCTGCCGGGCAAATCTATGGCGTTATCGGCTCTTCCGGCGCCGGCAAAAGCACGCTGATCCGCTGCGCCAACATGCTTGAGCGCCCTACCTCCGGCCAGGTGCTGGTCGATGGCCAGGATCTGACGTCTCTGTCGGAAAGCGAACTGACGCGCGCCCGTCGCCAAATCGGCATGATC
Source organism: Serratia sp. CY81684 (assembly GCF_052166595.1). Classification (NCBI taxonomy): domain Bacteria; kingdom Pseudomonadati; phylum Pseudomonadota; class Gammaproteobacteria; order Enterobacterales; family Yersiniaceae; genus Serratia; species Serratia sp. CY81684. The sequence goes on from NZ_JBJNOO010000004.1 coordinate 1,356, forward strand.
TTCCAGCACTTCAACCTGCTCTCTTCCCGCACGGTGTTCGGCAACGTGGCGCTGCCGCTGGAGCTGGACAATACGCCGCGCGCCGAGATCAAAAAGCGCGTGACCGAACTACTGGAGCTGGTCGGCCTGGCAGACAAACACGACGCCTATCCGGCCAATCTGTCCGGCGGCCAGAAACAGCGCGTGGCGATCGCGCGCGCGCTGGCCAGCAATCCCAAAGTGCTGCTGTGCGACGAAGCCACCAGCGCGTTGGATCCGGCCACCACCCGTTCCATCCTGGAGTTGCTGAAAGACATCAACCGCCGTCTGGGCCTGACCATTCTGCTGATCACTCACGAAATGGACGTGGTGAAACGCATCTGCGACCAGGTCGCGGTCATCAGCCAGGGGCAGCTGATCGAGAAAGACAGCGTCAGCGAAGTGTTCTCACACCCGAAAACCCCGCTGGCCCAGCAGTTCATTCAGTCCACGCTGCATCTGGATATCCCGGACGACTACGCCGCGCGCCTGTCGCCGGAGCGTCAGGGCGACCGCCAGCCGCTGCTGCGCCTGGAGTTCACCGGTCAGTCGGTCGATGCGCCGCTGCTGTCTGAAGCCGCTCGCCGCTTCAACGTGAACAACAACATTATCAGCGCCCAGATGGATTATGCCGGCGGCGTGAAATTCGGCGTGATGCTGGCGGAGCTGCACGGCAGCGACGAAGACGCGCTGGCGACGATTAAGTTCCTGCAAGAAAATCAGGTAAAAGTAGAGGTTCTGGGTTATGTCTGAGGCAATGATGTGGTTGATGGCGCGTGGCGTGTGGGAAACCGTCATGATGACCTTTGTCTCCGGCTTCTTCGGTTTCGTGCTCGGCCTGCCGGTAGGCGTGCTGTTGTATGTCACCCGCCCGGGGCAGATCATCGCCAACAATTCGCTGTATAAAATTTTGTCCGGGCTGGTGAACATATTCCGTTCCATCCCGTTCATTATCCTGCTGGTTTGGATGATTCCGTTTACCCGCATGATCGTCGGCACCTCGATCGGCCTGCAGGCGGCCATCGTGCCGTTGACCGTGGGCGCCGCGCCGTTCATCGCGCGCATGGTGGAAAACGCCCTGCTGGAGATCCCGTCCGGTCTGGTGGAAGCCGCGCGCGCCATGGGCGCCACGCCGATGCAGATCATCAAGAAAGTGTTGCTGCCGGAAGCCCTGCCGGGCCTGGTCAACGCCGCAACCATCACCCTGATCACCCTGGTGGGCTACTCTGCCATGGGCGGCGCTGTCGGCGCCGGCGGTCTGGGCCAAATCGGTTACCAATACGGTTATATCGGTTATAACGCCACAGTGATGAATACCGTATTAGTATTACTGGTAGTTTTGGTTTATCTGATCCAATTCTGCGGCGATCGCATCGTCAAAGCCGTTACCCATAAATAATTTCACCGCATGTTAATGCGAGTCTAATGAGGAAGGGATATGTCGTTAAAATTTAAATCCATCGCGGCAATTGGCGCACTGATTGGCACGCTGGCTCTGGCGGGCTGTGGCCAGGATGAAAAGAATCCGAACCACATCAAGGTCGGCGTGATCGTCGGTGCAGAGCAGCAAGTCGCCGAAGTGGCCCAGAAAGTGGCGAAAGAGAAATACGGTCTGGACGTCGAGCTGGTGACCTTCAACGACTACGTGCTGCCTAACGAAGCGCTGAGCAAAGGCGATATCGATTTGAACGCCTTCCAGCACAAGCCATATCTGGATCAGCAGATCAAAGACCGCGGTTACAAGCTGGTGCCGGTCGGCAACACCTTCGTTTACCCGATCGCCGGTTACTCCAAGAAAATCAAATCGCTGGACGAGCTGAAAGAAGGTTCGCAGATCGCGCTGCCTAACGATCCGACCAACCTGGGCCGTTCGCTGCTGCTGCTGCAGAAAGTTGGTCTGATCAAGCTGAAAGACGGCGTTGGCCTGCTGCCGACCGTGCTGGACGTGACCGAGAACCCGAAAAACCTGAAGTTGGTTGAGCTGGAAGCGCCTCAGCTGCCGCGCTCTCTGGACGATCAGCAGATCGCGCTGGCGGTGATCAACACCACCTACGCCAGCCAGATCGGCCTGACGCCGGCGAAAGACGGTCTGTTCGTGGAAGATAAAGACTCGCCTTACGTCAACCTGCTGGTTGCGCGCGAAGATAACAAAGATGCGGAAAACGTGAAGAAATTCGTTCAGGCCTATCAGTCTGACGAAGTTGACGCGGCCGCCAACAAAATCTTCAACGGCGGCGCGGTGAAAGGCTGGTAAGCGCTTATTCACCCATTTTATTCCTATAATTGCAAGACGGGCCAAGGCCCGTCTTGTTATTTCCGCCATAGCTTGCTTCAATAGCGCCACTTTCATTAAGGCAGAGGAATCTCAATGCGTGTTTTACCTCTCTGTTTGTTAGCGCTCGCGCTGGCCGGATGTTCATCGCAGCGTATCGCGCCGTCCTCAACAAGCAGCACCAGCAAGCCGACTACCACCGCTCCGGCCAAAACTACGCCGGCCGCCCGCCCCGCACCGGTAAAACTGTATAAAAGTGCAGAAGAACTCGTGGGCAAGCCGTTCCGCGATCTGGGTGAAGTGTCCGGCGAATCGTGCCAAACCACCGTGCAAGACTCTCCACCGAATCTGGCCACCGCCCGTAAACGCATGCAAATCCGTGCGTCTTACATGAAGGCCAACGCCGTGCTGCTGCACGACTGCCAGATTGTCAGCGGCGTCGCCGGTTGCTATCAACAGGCCGTTTGTCAGGGCTCGGCGCTTAACGTCTCCTCCAAATGACCGAATTCGTTTTCGAGCAGATCGGCGTGATCCGCTCGCCCTATAAAGAGAAATTCGCCGTGCCCCGCCAGCCGGGGCTGGTCGAAGACGGCGGCGGCGAACTGCTGCTGCTGCCGCCTTACAACCAGGCGGAAGCGGTGCGCGGCCTCAGCGATTTCAGCCATCTGTGGGTGATGTTCATTTTCCATCAAACCATGGAAGGCGGCTGGCGCCCGACGGTGCGTCCGCCGCGTTTAGGCGGCAATGCCCGCATGGGCGTGTTCGCCACCCGCTCCACCTTCCGCCCCAACCCGCTCGGCATGTCGCTCATTGAGCTGAAGGGCGTGCGGGTGAAAAACGGGGAAGTGGCGCTGGAACTGGGCAGCCTCGATCTGGTCGACGGCACCCCGGTGGTGGACATCAAGCCTTATCTGCCGTTCGCCGAGAGCCAGCCGCAGGCCCGCGCCGGCTTTGCCCAGGCCGCGCCCGCCGGCGATATGCCGGTGCGTTTCGCACCGCAGGCCGAGCAACAGCTGCAGCAACATCAGGCGCGCTACCCGCAATTAAGGCGTTTTATCAGCCAGGTGCTGGCGCAAGACCCCCGTCCCGCCTATCGTAAAGGTGAGGACATCGAACGGGATTACGCCGTCTGGCTGTTGGATTTCAACGTGCGCTGGCGCGTCGTGGACGGCCACACCGAAGTGTTGGCGCTCGACCCGCGTTAAAATTCCGCCGCCTCTCTTTTGGCGACCCGCTCGCGCTGGTAAACTAAACCACTTTTGTCACTTTTGGCCGCCACTCTGGCAGCCCGATGCAATTTGCAGTTCTAACGGAACCAAAACACCATGCGTACTAGCCAATATCTGCTCTCCACACTGAAGGAGACACCTGCCGACGCCGAAGTGATCAGCCACCAGCTGATGCTGCGCGCCGGGATGATCCGCAAGCTGGCCTCCGGTCTTTACACCTGGCTGCCGACCGGCCTGCGCGTTCTGAAAAAGGTTGAAAACATCGTTCGCGAAGAAATGAACAATGCTAACGCGATCGAAGTTTCCATGCCGGTGGTTCAGCCTGCCGATCTGTGGCAGGAAAGCGGCCGTTGGGAGCAATACGGCCCCGAGCTGCTGCGCTTCGTCGACCGCGGCGATCGTCCGTTCGTACTGGGCCCGACGCATGAAGAAGTGATCACCGATCTGATCCGCAACGAGATCAGCTCGTACAAGCAGCTGCCGCTGAACTTCTTCCAGATCCAGACCAAGTTCCGTGATGAAGTGCGCCCGCGTTTCGGCGTGATGCGTTCCCGTGAGTTCCTGATGAAGGATGCCTACTCCTTCCACACCTCACAGGAGTCTCTGCAGGAGACTTACGACGCAATGTACGAAGCGTACAGCAAAATCTTCAGCCGCATGGGCCTGGATTTCCGCCCGGTGCAGGCGGATACCGGCTCGATCGGCGGCAGCGCCTCGCACGAATTCCAGGTGCTGGCGCAGAGCGGTGAAGACGATATCGTGTTCTCCACCGGTTCCGATTTCGCCGCTAACATCGAGCTGGCGGAAGCGGTCGCGCCGGCAGAGCCGCGCGCCGCAGCCAGCGAAGAGCTGCGCCTGGTGGATACGCCGAACGCCAAAACCATCGCCGAGCTGGTCGAGCAATTCCAGCTGCCGGTGGAAAAAACCGTGAAGACGCTGATGGTGCGCGCCACCGAAGAGAGCGGCCACAAGCTGGTCGCCCTGCTGGTGCGCGGCGATCACGAACTGAACGAAGTCAAGGCCGAGAAGCTGGCGCAGGTTGCCGCGCCGCTGACCTTCGCCACCGAAGAAGAGATCCGCGCCATCGTCGGCGCCGGCCCAGGCTCACTTGGCCCAGTCAAGCTGCCGATGCCGGTGGTAGCCGATCGCAGCGTAGCGGCGATGAGCGATTTCGGCGCCGGCGCCAACGTTGACGGCAAACACTACTTCGGCATCAACTGGGAGCGCGATCTGCCGCTGCCGCAGGTGGCCGATATCCGTAACGTGGTGGAAGGCGACGCCAGCCCGGACGGTCAGGGTACGCTGCTGATCAAACGCGGCATCGAAGTGGGCCATATCTTCCAGCTCGGCACCAAGTACTCGGAAGCGATGAAAGCGACCGTGCAGGGTGAAGACGGCCGCAACCAGGTGCTGACCATGGGTTGCTACGGCATCGGGGTCACGCGCGTCGTGGCCGCCGCCATCGAGCAGAACCACGACGAACGCGGCATCATCTGGCCGGACGCCATCGCGCCGTTCCAGGTGGCGATCCTGCCGATGAATATGCACAAGTCGTTCCGCGTACAGGCGCTGGCAGAAGAGCTGTACAACACCCTGCGTTCCCACGGCATCGACGTGATCCTCGATGACCGCAAAGAGCGTCCGGGCGTGATGTTCGCGGATATGGAACTGATCGGCGTGCCGCACTCTATCGTTATCGGCGATCGTAACCTCGACAACGAAGAGATCGAGTACAAGAACCGCCGCATCGGCGAGAAGCAGATGATCAAAACCGGCGAAATCGTTGATTTCCTGCTGGGCCAGATCAAACGCTAAGCGTCGATCGCCAGAGAATAAAAAAACCCGCCTAGGCGGGTTTTTTTATATCCGAAACGCGTTACTTGCTGCTGCAGCTTTTACTGCGGTCGAACGCGATCTTACCGTCCGGCACCACCGCTTTTTCAATCTGCCCCTCTTCCATCGACGGCTGCACGCTGAAGTGCGCGTTGAAGGTCAGGAACACCGGCTCGCCAGCAGTCTTATTGGCCTTGGCGTAACCTTGCTCCAGCGCGATGTTGTTATCCACCGGGAAAGTGATGCCGGTGGCGCAATCTTTGAACACCGCCGCGTCGGCCATATAGCTGTAGCTGCCTTTCATCACCATCGGGGTTTTAGGCAACGGCTTTTCGACCGGCTCCAGACGGTAATTCAGCTTGGACTCGATCGGCGCGCCGCTGCGATCCAGCATCTCCAGGCTCTTGCCCACCGGACGGAAGTAGCGTTTCTCGCCTGTGCTGTCGGTCAGCACCAGCTTATCCGCGGTGCGCGCCCATTTGCCGTAGTCGGCAAAGGTCTGATCGCCGTCTTTGCTGCCGCGATAGGTTTCCTGCAGCACAAAAGTACCGTCTTCATCCAGGAACAGCGCCGTATCCAGACCGCCGCAATCAGCGCAAGGCAACACCCCTTGGTAACTCTGCGGCATTGCCTGCAGCGGTTGTTCCTTCGGCTGATAATGATTGTTGCATCCCAACAACGAGAGTGCGCCTGCCGCGAGGAACAGGGCTATCGTAATTTTCTTCACAGTTATTCTCCTACTGTGTTCATGTATTCCTAAGTGCGAACCTTGCCACGCAGCGCCTTGGTGGCGCCTTTGCGCGTCTTGCCTTCCAGGCGACGCAGTTTCGCTCCTTTCGTCGGCTTGGTCGCCTTGCGCGTTTTTTCCACCACCATCGCCTGCTGAATCAACGCGACCAGCCTGGCCAACGCCGCTTCGCGATTCAATTCCTGACTGCGATACTCTTGCGCCTTGATAATCACCACGCCATCAGCAGTAATTAAATGGTGATTCAGCGCCAGCAGCCTTTCCTTATAATACTCTGGCAGGCTGGATGCCCGGATGTCAAAGCGCAAATGGATCGCCGTTGAGGTTTTGTTCACGTGCTGGCCGCCCGCGCCCTGCGCGCGGATCGCCGTCAATTCCAGCTCATTATCCGGTATGGCGACGTTTCTTGACAGTTCCAGCACCGGTCACACCTGCGCCCGCTGCCACTCGGCAAACTGGATTTCCAGACTATTCTGAGCATCGGACAGCCAAATAGTTCCCTCCTGCAGCGTCGCCTGTAGCGTCATGGTGCGGCTGGCCAGCGCCGTCAGCCGCGCCAGCTGCTCGTCATCGAGGAAACGCACGCTCAGGTTCTTGTAACCGGCCACCTTGCCCTGCATTCCCTGCCACCACACGTGCGCGGCGCGCTCGCCGTAGGCGTACAGCACCACGCGCGGCGACTGGTTGCAGGCCTTGCGAATGCGCTTCTCGTCAGGCAATCCCATCTCGATCCACATTTCCAGCCCGTTATGGTCGTTGCGCTGCCAGATCTCCGGCTCATCGTCGGCGCTCAGCCCTTTGGTGAACACCAGCCGCTCGTCGGCATGGCAGATCCAGGCCAACAGGCGCAGCATCATGCGCTGTTCATTTTCGGACGGGTGTTGCGCCAGCGTCAGCGTGGCGTCGTGATAGAAGTGACGATCCATATCAGCGATATTGACCGCGGCTTTATAAATGGTTGCTTTCAGCGCCATGGGTGACCTCGTTGTTATTCGGCGACAGTGTACTTGATCAGGGGCGAACGCCGCCAGCGCAGCCCGGCTCGGCGCAGAACGAAAGGCGTGTCGGGGTGCTGATAACTCCATAACAGCTGTGCTATAGTCGTCTAGGATAGGATAAAACTCCGAGAGCCTGCGCCTCATCGCGAGAGCGGTCTTGATGATGCAGAGGTTCTTAAGGGAGGAAACTGTGCAACAATACTGTGAGTTAGTACGCCGTACTTACGCCGAGATTGGCAGTGGAGATCTTGGCTACGTGCCTGATGCGCTGGCTTGTGCGTTAAAGGCATTGGACGATGTCGCAGCGAACCACGCGCTACCGTCCTCCGTTAGGGAACAGGCGGCCTTTGCCGCCGCTAACTTATTGGTGAGCGACTATGTTGATGAATGATGAGTACCAACCCATCAATTGCGATGACTACGACAACCTGGAACTCGCCTGTCAGCATAAACTTATTCTGAAGCTGGAGTTACGCGACGGAGAAGTGATCGAGGCCAAGGCGATCGACCTGCTGCAAAAGAAACGCGTTGAGTATCTGACCATCGAACAGAACGGCCAGCAGCGCGACCTGCGTCTGGACCATATCAGCAGTTTCAGTCATCCGGAAATCGGTACCGTGGTCGTCAGCCTGTCGGACTGAGCAGCGGTAACCCCATCCCAACAGGGCAGCCCAACGGCTGCCCTCGTCATTTACGGCTTCAGGCTGGCATAGTAAGCCGCCAGATCGGCGATATCGTCATCCGACAGCCCCGACACATAGGCCTTCATCACCTCGGCCTGGCCGCCGTTGCGCTCTCCTTTCTTGTACGCCTGCAGCGCGTGCTGCAGGTACATGGCGTTCTGCCCGGCCAGATTCGGGTACATCGGCACCGTCACCTTGCCCTGCGCGCCGTGGCACGCCGCACAGGCGGCGGCTTTCGCCTGACCGGCGGCCGCATCCCCCGCCGCCAACGCCGGCAGGCTGAACAGGCCGGCGGCCAACAGCGTGATCCCCACAAACTTCATCATTGCTCCTCACGATTATGATTTTTTTCCCAGCGCAGTCGCCACGGGCGTTCGCCTTCCGGCACCTGCCCCGCCTCACAGACGAATGTGCCCAAGGCAGCGATCAGCTGCTCATCATAATAAATCAACGGGATGCGATCACGCTGCCAGGGAGGGATCCCCAGCTCCTGCCACAGTTTTTTTATCGGCCGCGAATGGGCGCGCCCCACGATACGCACGGCGCCCTGCACGCCGCCGAAACGAATGCTGATCCGCTGCGATGACAGCGGCGCGCGTAGCGCCAGATCGCCCTCACCGGCAACCAACTGCCCCAGCCCGTCCGGCAGCGTCAGCGGCTCGTCAGGCCGCCAGGGCAGATGCACACCGCGCAGCGCCGCCAGCGGCGGCAGCAGGTACAGTCGGCCACGGAAACGGCGGATCTGATAGGCACCGAGCTGCAGCTGCGGTTCGGCGTCTTCCCGGCTGAGTGCCACCTCCTCCCACAGGCGCTGTAGCTGCTCACGCGCCGGCATAGTGACGTTGAACAACGCGATCCAGCGCCGCAACAAGGCGAAACGCCGTACCGGCGAACAGTCGGTCAGGCCGCCGATCGCCAATGAGCGATCCGCCGCCAACAGGCTTTGCAGCGGTTCCGCCAGCAGTTCGTCCAGCAACTGCTCCTGCTCAGCGCACAGGCTGGCGCTGCGCGCCACCGCCGAAGCGAAGTGCGGCCAGCGCTGGTTGAGCTGCGGCAAAACCTGCAAACGCAGGAAATTGCGATCGAAGCGCGTGTCCTGATTGCTGTCGTCATCTATCCAGCTTAAGGCGTGGCGCTGCGCGTAGCTTTCCAGCGTTTGACGCGAGCAGCCCAGCAACGGCCGCAACAGCAAGTGCTCGCCCAGCGTGGCGCGCGCCGCCATCGCCGATAGCCCCGCCGGCCCGCTGCCGCGCTTGAGCGCCAACAGGAAGGTTTCGCTTTGATCGTCAAGGTGTTGGGCGGTGAGCAGCGCTTCTCCCTCCGCCAATGCTGCGCTGAAAGCGGCATAGCGCGCCGCACGCGCCGCTGCTTCGATGCCGCCCTGGCGGGCGTCCACCTGCACGTGCGTCACCGTCAGCGGCACCTGCCAGTCTGCGCAGCGGCGGCGGCAATGCTCCACCCAGCGGTCGGCGAAGGCGCTCAGGCCGTGGTGCACGTGCAGCGCACGCAGCTGCAGCGCCGGACGCTGGCGGCGCAACGTCGCCAGCAGATGCAGCAGCACGCTGGAATCCAGGCCGCCGCTGAACGCCACCAGCAGCCGCTGCTGCGCGCCCAGCTGGCCCGCTACCTGCGTCGTTAATTGATCAGTATCCATCGGTAGGCTTTGTCACTTCTACATAGCTGCACGTTAACCCCGCCTACCGTCATCAATCAAGCATTAACCGTCCGGGCCTGGCGTCGCGTCAGCAGCCACCAGCCGCCCAGCACCGCGATCACTGCCAGCGCGCACCCGGCCGCTCCCCAGCCAATCTGGGCGAAAATGCGGCCATACGCCTGCATCGCCGCCCCCTCGATGTGGTCTTCGGCGGTCTGATTGGCGATGATGCCCGCCAGATAGTTGGCGATCGAACCGGTCGCCAGCATATAGATACCGGTCAACACGCCGGTGGCGCCGGGGATATTCAACCGGGTGATCTGCGCCATCGCCACCGGATCGATAAACAGTTCGGCGAAGCCCATCACCGCCAGGCCGGCGATCATTAGCCCCATCGATCCCGGCCCGTGCAGCCGCGTATTGAGCGCCATCAGCGTAAAGCCGACGCCGATCAGCAGCAGGCCGAAGGCGAACTTGCACCAGATGCGCAGCGTGCGATCGCCCGTACCGTCACCGCTCGCCAGCCAGGCCAGCGCCACGCCGCCCAGCATCACCGCGCAGGCGTTAACCGACTGGAACAGCGCGGTCGGCACCATCCAGCCGAACCAGCGCCGGTCGACGAAGTGATCTATAAACAGGCTGATGGAGCTACCGCCCTGCTGGGCAAAGGCCCAGAACAGCGTGCCCAGCAGCATCAGTACGATGATCTGCCACAGGCCCCGGCGCTGGCCGGCATCCGCTCGCAGCATAATACGCGCCACCAGCACCACCGCCGCCACGCACACCAGCCCGAGCAAATAACCGGCCCAGTCGCGCACAAACAACAGCGTGAAGAACAGCGGCGACGCCAGCAACGCCGCCAACAGCCAGCCCCAGTGCGGCAGGCCCAGGCTTCTGGCGCGCATCAGCGGCACATTGACGCCGCGGGTGTGGCGGAAATGGCGTCCGCCAAGCAGAAAAATCACCAGACCGGCGAACATGCCGATCCCGGCCAACGCAAAACCGACGTGCCAACCATAGCGCTCGGCCGCCAACCCACAGGCGATCGGCGCCAAAATGGAACCGACGTTGCCGGCGGCGTACAGCAGCGAGAAGCCCCCTTCGCGGCGCGAGTCCTGCGCCGGGTACAGCTCGCCCAGCAGGCAGCTGATATTGGATTTGAACAGGCCGTAACCGCAGATGATGATCGCCAGCGCCAGATAGAGCGACTGGGCGGAGACCGCGCTCAGGCCGAGCACGATATGCCCCAGGGTCATCAGCGCCGCGCCGGCGATCACCGCGACGCGGTTGCCCAGCAGGCGGTCGGCGAGCCAGCCGCCCAAAATTGGAGTGACGTAAACTAACGAAGCGTAAGCGCTGTAGAGATCGATGGCGTGGCTGTCGGTATAGCCGAGTTGGTGGGTCAGATAGAGGATCAGTAACGCACGCATGCCGTAAAAGCTGAAATATTCCCAAATTTGTATCGCTACGACATAGTAGATTGCGCGCGGCTGTGAGGGTGTTTTCATGGTGGTCTCCCATCAGTCGGTGAACGACAAAGGGGAAGCGCGAGCGCCTCCCCTGTTTTTGGCTGCGGTTATTTCGCCTTCAGCACTTTCACCCGATAACGTCCGTCCGCCTGACGGTAGGCGCCGTGAATATCGGTTTCAAAGCCCGGATAATGCGCGCCGATTTCGCACAGCATCTGCAGGAACTCCAGCACCGGCCGGCTCTCTTCGGTCAGCATCTCGCCCGGCATCACCAGCGGCACGCCCGGTGGGTATGGGAGGATCATGTTGGCGTTGACCTTACCGACCATCTCTTCCAGATAGACCTCTTCCACTTCGCCGTGCAGCTCTTTCTGGAACGCCTGGTACGGGTTCATCACCATGGTTGGCAGCACTTCGAATGCGCGGTACATCAGGTCCGGCAGGTTGTGTTGCTCCACCAGGCGGTGAATGTTCTGTGCCAGATCCTGAATGCGCATGTTTTCATAGAAATCAGGCGCTTCCTGATACAGCGAAGGCAGCATGTTTTTCACCCGCAGGTTCAGGTCGAACGAGCGTTTGAAGTCGGTCATCGCGCGCAGCAGGCTGAGCGCCTTGGTTTTATCGATACCGATGCTGAACAGGAACAGCAGGTTGTACGGCCCGGTTTTCTCGACGATGATGCCGCGCTCGTCGAGGTATTTCGCCACGATGCTGGCCGGGATGCCGAACGGCTGCATCTCGCCTTCCTTGCTCATCCCCGGCGTCAGAATGGTGACCTTGATTGGGTCCAAATACATGTGTTCATTGTCGATGTTCTTGAAACCGTGCCAGGCGCTGTCGGAGCGCAGCGGCCAGCATTCCGGCTCATCGATATGCTCCGGCTGCCAGACGTCGAAGAACCAGCCGTCGGATTCGACTTTCAGGCGTTTGATCTCTTTACGGAACTTGATCGCGCGTTCGATAGAACCGTGGATCAGGCGCTTGCCGGCGTTGCCTTTCATCATCGCCGCGGCGGTTTCGGTCGAGGCCACAATGCCGTAGTGCGGCGAAGTGGTGGTGTGCATCATGTAGGCTTCGTTGAAGGTCTCTTCGTTGATGTCGCCCTTCACGTGGATCATCGACGCCTGCGAGAAGGCCGCCAGCAGTTTGTGGGTGGACTGGGTTTCATAGATCACCTTGCCCTCCACGCGGCCGCCGCTCATGCCACACTTGCCTTTATAGATCGGATGGAAATTGGTGTAAGGCACCCAGGCGGAGTCGAAGTGGATAGACTTCACGTCCAGGGTGTTCTTGATAAAGTCGGTGTTGTACAGCAGGCCGTCATAGGTGGAGTTGGTGATCACCGCGTGCACCGGCCAGGTGGCGTTCGGGGTGTCCTTCACGCGTTTGGCGATGGTGGCGCGCTGGAACTCGCTCTGCGGAATACCGCCGAGGATGCCGTAAGCGTTGCGGGTCGGGCGGAAATAGATCGGCGTGATGTCGCTCATCATCATCAGGTGAGTCAGCGACTTGTGGCAGTTGCGGTCAATCAGCACCGTGCTGCCCGCCGGCGCCGAATACATGCCGACGATCTTGTTGGCAGTGGAAGTGCCGTTGGTGACCATGTAGCTGCGTTCGGCGTTGAACACGCGAGAAATATACTCTTCCGCCTCTTTGTGCGGGCCGGAGTGATCCAGCAGCGATCCCAGCTCGGACACCGAAATCGAGATATCCGACTTCATGGTATTCGGGCCGAAGAAATCGTAGAACAGGCTGCCGACCGGGCTTTTCTGGAACGCGGTGCCGCCCATGTGGCCCGGCGTACAGAAGGTGTATTTGCCTTCGCGCACGTATTTGAACAGCGCCTTGGTCAGCGGTGGCAGGATGGTGTCGATATATTCGTCGGTATTCTGTTTGATCTTGGCGGCGATGTCGGTTGCCGCGCCGAGCGCATATTCGAAGAAGCGCACCTGCATGCGCAGATCGTTCAGGCTGACGTCCAGCGTCGAATAGGTGTTGGCGAATGCGTACAGCGGCATGTACTCGTTCAGTTGGCTGATCTCTTCGCACAGCTCCAGGTTGTATTTGTCCCAGTCGAAGATCACCCCGCACAAACGGGCGTTGTTCTCGATCAGTTTCAGCAGGTCTTCGCGATCGTTAGGGTAAACGATGCGGAAATCCAGACTTTCCAGCGCCTGATGCAGTTCACGGATAGGCTCTTCTTTAAAGTAGACACCCATGTGATTCATGATGGCGATAACGTTCATATGCATTTCTCCTGGCAAAGCAAGCCCCTTCCCGTCGCGGCTGACAGGTCGGAAAGAAAGGGGCTGGGTAAATTCAGTCGGTCAGCGGACGCGAATCAGTGCGCTTTGGCCGTGGTGTTTTCATCGACCGCCGCTGCGCTGGCAGCCTGGCGGGTATTCATTTTCCGGGCGTAGAACATCAGGATAATCAGGCTGATGATAAAGGTGCCGGACAGCTCGAATGAGTTGGCGCCCATCAGCGCGATGAAGCAGAAGCCACAGCCGCACACCGAAGCGATCAGGCTCAGCAGGTTGCGCACGTTGACCCCTTCAAAGCGGATCAGGTCTACGCAGGAGTAGAAGTAAGGCAGCATGGTCAGCAGCACCGCGATACCGGTCAGCTCGCCGAACAGGTCGGACGCTTTGCCGCCGGCGGAGCTCATCAGGGTGATCAGCACCATCAGCGCGGTCATTTTGCAACCGGCCAGCAGCAGGCCTTTCTTCGGAATGCCGTTTTTATCCAGCTCGCCGTACACTTTCGGGAAGTTGCCGTCGTTGGCGGCGCGCACCCCGGCCTGGCCGACCAGCATCATCCACGAACCGAGCGAGGTCAGGCAGGCGAAGGCGGTGAAGGCGGAAACCATCGGTGCGGCCCAGTTGCCCATAATCGCCGAGGCGCTGATGGCGAACGGCGCGCCGCTGGCGGCCATTTCAGACGCCGGGAACATGCCGCTAATCACCTGGGTGGCGGCGATATAGATGATGCCCGCCAGACCGGTGCCGAGCATGGTCGCCAGCGGTACGGTGCGTTTCGGGTTTTTCACCATGCCGGTGCTGACCGCCGCGGATTCCACGCCGATGAACGCCCACAGGCACAGCAGGATACTTTTGATGACCGCATGGCTGTCGGTGGTGCCGGAGGTATTCCAGTTAGCCTGGTAGGTGGCGGCGTCAAACCAGTGCCAGCCGAGGGTGGCGGTCACGATCACCGGGATCAGCACCAGCACCAGGCCCAGGGTGGTCAAACGGCTGACCCAGGTTCCGCCCAGCATGTTCACGAAGGTGAAGACCCACACGATGGCGATACAGGCGATGCCGGCGGGCACCGGGTTGTTCAGCGCCGGGAAGAAGGTGGAGAGATAAGAAACGGCGGTAATGCCGATGGCCAGGTTACCGATCCAGTTGGCATGGTAATAAAGCACGCCGGTCTGGAAACCGAAGGCCGGGGAAATTTCACCGGCGTAGGCGATAGGGCCGCCCTGCTGTGGGTTTTTGGTGGCGAGGCGGGCATACACATAAGCCAGCGACATCGCCCCGATAATCGAGATCACCCATCCCCAAATGGCGATGGATCCGAGACTCGCCAGGTTGGCGGGCAATAAGGCAATCCCGCTCCCCATCATATTACCGGCGACCACGCCGGTGCAGGCAATAAGCCCTATTTTCTTGGGTGAAGCCATGGTCAGTTTCTCCTGATTTACGTTTCTTATAAGCCACGCCCATAAATAAAAGATTTTAATGAGCCGGCTTGATAGTCAGGATGCTAACCATCGGGGGGAATAAAGTCCTAAAGATAAAGTGAGATTACGCTCATGATCATACAAATGATAACCTGAGGTTTTTTATTAACACATCAAGATAAAAAGACAGGCTAAAGAAAAGATAAACATCATTTAAAAACAAAAAGATGACAAGGTTAATAACGCATAACAAATGGCAAAAAAGAGATAATATCGCGCAGCAAAATAATACATTCATGCAACATGACTTCACCAATAAATAACGCCGCCATGATCCCCGAAGAATAAGAGCGGCGTGATATTGGGTTAATTATTGGCGCTGATAGTTATTTAAATAAGGTACGACGTTGGTCAATGACGTCTGGAATACGCCATTGGTGATCCAATGCAAGGTATCCTCACCGGGGCGAAGATTGAAGGCGGTAATATAAGAGTCGGCCGCCAAATGATTCTGCCCCTGCATTTCATACACCTTGCCCAACAGCACATAGTTCAGCCACGACATTTGCAGCTCAATCCCCAGATCGATAGCCCGGTGCGCTTCGTCAATGCGCCCCTGCGTCAAGGCATCTACCGCCAGAACCTGCTGCATGATCGGCGTGTTCTTCAATTCGGGGATCGTCGCCAGATGGCTGATATCGGCCCGCAATTGCGCCAAGGCCGCGCTGTCGAACGGTTGATAAGAATTGCGCAGCAGATCCACCAACGCTTTTTCAGCCAGCAGATAGCGGAAGTTCGGCGCGCTGTTAATCAGCTCGCTCAGCTGGGCGCTGGCGCGGGTCAACGAATCGGCGTCACCGCGGATCAGCAACTGATGCGCCTGGTAGAAACGCTGCAGCAACGGCCCGTTGTCCGGCAGCAACTGCGCCAGACGCTGCTCCAGCTGTGGCGGCCAAGGCTGCTTCAGCGCCGCGGACAGGCTGGCGAGGAAGTCGGTCTGGATCTTCAGCTGGTTATCGGCGGTGATGAAGTAACGCTTGTCCAACATGATCGAACTGTCGGCGTTATCCACCAGCCGCACGGAGAGGAAACACTGCTGGGCGCGGTAGTGGCGCTGATTGACGAACTCGATATACAGCGACTTGCCCGAGTTGCTGGGGCCGGAATAGTTGTAGTTGGTCTGGTCGTGCACCAGGAAGGTAGAGTAAGTGTTCAACGAATCGGTAATCAGCTCGCTGACGCCCACCACATAAGAGAGCTGCGGCATCCAGTTGCTGCAGCTCTCGCCGCCCTGAATGCGGATATCGATATCGCGCGGGTTGAGCAGCACCGGCATGGTCGATACCGGCACGCGCTGCGACAGCGTGGCGATGCCGACAAACGCCACGCAGACGCTCAGCGCACTCAGAAACGCCAGCCACACCCAGAACGTCGAGCGGCGATAAAAATGCGGCTTCTTCTCGCCGGGCGCGGCAGCCGGCACGCTTGCCCGGCGCGGCGGCACATAGGGCGTATCCTCTTCATCATCGCTGCCGTCTTCCGGCTCATGCATAATCACCGCGATCTGCGGCGCCGGTGCAATCGCGGGTTGTGTCTCCCCCTCTTCACACCAGATCACCGACGTCGCCAGCTTATACCCGCGCTTGGGCACGGTGATAATGTATTCCGGGCTGTCGCTGTCGCCGTCTTTCAGGTACTTGCGCAGCTCTGAAATACATTGGGTCACCACGTGGTTGGTGACAATATTGCGCTTCCAGACGTTGTCGATCAGCTCGTCGCGGCTCAGCACCACGTCGGGGTGCCGGGCGAAATAGCACAGCATGTCGATCAGGCGCGGTTCCAGCGTTTTCTGGCGACCATCGCGGCTGATGGTGTTGTCGGCAGGAGTAACCAGCCACTCCCCGACGCGAAAAGCAGGCTCTTGCATGGCGGAAATAACTCTGTAGGCATGTAGGGCAAGGGCGCGATCATAGCATAACCGCCCCCGGCTGTGGCCGCCGGGAGGCGATTAAGCCGTTAACTCTCGTATAATTCTAACGGTAAACCATCGGGATCGCTGAAAAAGGTAAAGCGGGATTGGGTGTAGGGATCGACACGCACCGGTTCGCAGGCAACGCCGGCCGCCTGCAGATGAGCGATAGTCTGATCGATGTCGTCGACGCTGAACGCCAGATGACGCAGGCCGCAGGCCTCCGGGCGGCTGACCCGGGCCGGCGGCGAGGGGAAAGAAAACAGCTCGATGGTGTATTGCCCGTTGAGCGCCAGATCCGCTTTCCAGGAGCCGCGCTCCTCACGGTAGACTTCGCTCAGCAAAGTAAATCCGAGAATGTCGCAGTAAAAACGCTTGCTGGCGGCGTAGTCCGCGCCAATGATCGCGATGTGGTGCACCTGACGTAATGCCAGCATAGAAACCCTCCCCTGTTCATTCTGATGGGGCACGGTATCCGGCGGCGGCGATGCCGTCAATGAAAAAGCCCGGCTTATCTTCAAACCGCCGGGCGCGTTCGCGTTATGGCCTTATGGCTGCGGGGCTTTCAGCACCTTCACCAGATAGCCCCCGTCTTCCGTCAGTTTGGCGCCGTGGATATCGGTTTCAAAACCGGGATAGCGCTCACCGATCGAGCATAGCATCAGCAGGAAATCGAGCACCGCACAGCTCTCTTCGGTGATCATTTCCCCCGGCATCACCAACGGCACGCCCGGCGGATAAGGCAGGATCATATTGGCCGCCACCTTGCCCACCAACTGATCCAGCTCGCAGGTTTCGACATTGCCGCGCACCTGCTCCTGGAACATCTGGTGCGGCGTCAGCTTCATTTCCGGCAGCACGTCGAACGCCCGCTGCATCAGGCCTGGCAGATCGTGTTGGCGGATCAGGCGATGAATGCCGGCGGCCAGATCCTGGATGCGCATATGGCGATAGAAATCCGGATCTTCGGCGTACAGATCCGGCAGCATGTTCTTCACCCGCAGGTTGAGATCGTAGGCGCGCTTGAAGTCGGTCAGGCCGCGCAGCAGGCTCATCGCCTTGGTTTTATCGATGCCGATACTGAACAGGAACAGCAGGTTGTACGGCCCGGTCTTCTCCACCACTATGCCGCGTTCGTCGAGGTACTTCGCCACCAGCGCCGCCGGGATCCCCTCCTCTTCCAGCGCGCCCAGCTCATTCATGCCCGGTGTCAGGATCGTCACCTTGATCGGATCGAGGTACATATGATCGCGATCGGTCTGGCCGAAACCGTGCCAGTTATCGTCCGGATCCAGCGGCCAGCACTGCGCCTCATCGATCTCTTCCGGCTGCCAGATATCGAAGAACCAGCTGTCGCTCTCCTCGCGCAGCCGCTGCACCTCTCGGCGAAAATGCAGCGCGCGCTCCACCGAACGGTTGATCAAACGCCGCCCCGGGTTGCCGCGCAGCATGGCGGCAGCGGTCTCCATCGACGCCACGATGCCGTAGTGCGGCGAAGTGGTGGTGTGCATCATGTAGGCTTCGTTGAAGGTGCTCTCATCGTAGTCGCCCTTGATATGAATCATCGAGGCCTGCGAGAAGGCGGCCAGCAGCTTGTGGGTGGATTGGGTTTCGTAGAAAACCTTGCCGGGCACCCGCTCGCCGCTCATGCCGCTCTTGCCGTCGTAAATCGGATGGAAGTTGGTGTAAGGCACCCAGGCGGAATCGAAGTGAATCGACGGCACCTCCAGCGTCTGCTTGATGTAGTCGGTGTTGTACAGCAGGCCGTCATAGGTGGAGTTGGTGATCACCGCGTGCACCGGCCAGGTGGCGTTCGGCGTCGCCTGCACCCGAGCGGCGATGCTCTCGCGCGTGAATTCGCGCTGCGGAATGCCGCCAAGGATGCCGTAGGCGTTGCGCAGCGGGCGCAGATAGATCGGCACGATATCGCTCATCATCAGCAGGTGGCACAGCGATTTGTGGCAGTTGCGGTCGATCAGTACCGTGCTGCCCGCCGGCGCTGAATACATGCCGACGATCTTGTTGGCGGTGGAGGTGCCGTTGGTGACCAGATAGCTCTGCTCGGCATTGAAGGTGCGCGCGATGTACTCTTCGGCCTCCAGATGCGGGCCGGTGTGATCCAGCAGCGACCCGAGCTCGGTAACCGAAATCGAGATGTCGGCCTTCAGGGTATTGGCGCCGAAGAAGTCATAGAACAGGCAGCCCACCGGGCTTTTCTGAAACGCGGTGCCGGCCATGTGGCCCGGCGTGCAAAAGGTGTACTTTCCTTCGCGCACATAGTTGAACAGCGCCTTGGTCAGCGGCGGCGTAATGGTGTCGATGTATTCCGCCGTGTATTGCTGGATGCGCTGCGCGATATCGTCTGCCGCATTCAGGCCATACTCGAAGAAATAGAGCACCATGCGCATTTCATGCAGGCTGACGTCGAAGGTGGAGTGGGTATTGATAAAGGCGTACAGCGGCAGGTATTCGTTCAGCTCGTTGATCTCGCTGCACAGCTCCAGGCTGTAATCGTCCCAGTCGAAGATCACGCCGCAGATGCGGGCGTTGGCTTCGATTAGCTTCAGCAGGTCACCGCTGTTTTTGGGGTATACCAGCTGGAATCCCATCGCGCCCAGCGCCGCGTGGAGCTCGCGGATCGGCTCATCTTTGTAGTAGACGCCCGTCGGGCCCATGATGGCGATGATATTCATCGGCAGCTCCTGTCAGTTAACGGCCAAGTCTCTATAACACCACGAAAATCCGGCGGTGTGTAGCCAAAAAAAAACCGCCCGAAGGCGGTTTATTACCGTGAAGATCGCAACTCAGCAGTAGCCGTAGTTCATCAGACGCTGGTAACGTCGGTTGAGCAACTCTTCGTCGTTCAGGCCATCCAGATCTTTCAGATCGGCCAGCAGCTGCGCTTTCAGCGCGGCGGCCATCGCCGGCACGTCGCGGTGCGCGGAACCCAGCGGCTCCGGGATCACTGAGTCGATCAGCTTCAGCTCTTTCAGACGCGGCGCGGTGATGCCCATCGCTTCCGCGGCCAGCGGCGCCTTGTCGGCGCTCTTCCACAGGATGGAGGCGCAGCCTTCCGGCGAAATCACCGAGTAGGTGCTGTACTGCAGCATGTTCACCTTGTCGCCCACGCCGATCGCCAGCGCGCCGCCGGAGCCGCCTTCGCCGATGACGGTGCAGATGACCGGCACGTTCAGACGCGACATCTCACGCAGGTTGCGCGCGATAGCTTCCGACTGGCCGCGTTCTTCCGCGCCCACGCCTGGATAAGCGCCCGGGGTATCAATAAAGGTGATGATCGGCATCTTGAAGCGTGCGGCCATTTCCATCAGGCGCAGCGCCTTGCGGTAGCCTTCCGGCGCCGGCATGCCGAAGTTGCGGCGGATCTTCTCTTTGGTTTCACGGCCTTTCTGGTGCCCGATGATCATCACCGGGCGGCCATCCAGGCGCGCAATGCCACCGACGATCGCTTTGTCGTCAGCGTAAGCGCGATCGCCCGCCAACTCTTCGAAGTCGGTAAAGATGTGTTTGATATAATCCAGGGTATAAGGACGGCGCGGGTGGCGTGCCAATTGGGCAATTTGCCAGGCCCCAAGATCGGCAAAAATCTTGCGCGTCAGCTCAACGCTCTTTTCACGCAGGCGCTGAACCTCTTCGTCCAGATTAATATCTAATTTTTCGTCTTGACGGCTGACTGCAGTCAGCGAGTCAATTTTCGCTTCCAGCTCTGCAATCGGCTGTTCAAAATCAAGAAAATTCAGACTCATAGCATTCCTATTTTAGTCAAATTCCAAGTCCACCTGCTCATTGCCTACCAACGTCCGCAAGTCGATCAACAAGCGGTCGGTGGGCGTCACGCGCCAGGTTGCGCCAAAACGCAGCTTGGCTCGCGCATCTTCCCGTTGATAGTAGAGATGCACTGGAATCGTCCCCGATCGATGGGGTTCCAACGACTGACGGAGACGGTTCAAAAGCTGGTCATCAATTTGCCTGTCAGTCAGCGAGATAGCAAGCCCGCGAGCGTATTTTTCCCGGGCTTCACTGATGTCCATTACCTCGCGGGCCATCATTTTAAGCCCGCCGCTAAAGTCATCAAAGCTGACCTGTCCACTGGCGATAAGGATACGGTCTTTTTCCAACAAATGCTGGTATTTTTCTAACGCTTCGGTGAATAACATCACTTCCAGACGGCCCGAACGGTCATCCAGCGTGCAGATGCCGATGCGGTTGCCGCGCTTGGTCACCATCACCCGCGCGGCGACCACCAACCCGACGGCGGTAGTCATTTTGCCCCGATCCGTCGGGTGCATGTCTTTCAAACGC
Organism: Serratia sp. CY81684; assembly: GCF_052166595.1. Taxonomy (NCBI): domain Bacteria; kingdom Pseudomonadati; phylum Pseudomonadota; class Gammaproteobacteria; order Enterobacterales; family Yersiniaceae; genus Serratia; species Serratia sp. CY81684. Next base: position 22,234 of record NZ_JBJNOO010000004.1, read on the forward strand.
TGGCCACCGGCATAACGTTCGATCTCCTTCAGGTACTGGGTGATCGGGTGGCCGGTCAGGTACAGCCCCAGCGTCTCCCGTTCACCGTCCAGCACCACCTGCTCCGGCCAGGGCGCGATATTGGCGTAGGATTGCTCCACCTGCTCCGGCGCTTCCGCCAGCACGCCAAACATATCCACCTGGCCGATAGCTTCGGCTTTCGCATGCTGATCCGCCGCTTTCAACGCGTCGCCGAGCGAATTCATCAGCGCGGCGCGGTGCGGCCCAAGGCGATCGAACGCCCCGGACATGATCAGTTTTTCCAGAATGCGGCGGTTCAGTTTCTTGATGTCGGAGCGCGCGCAGAGATCGAACAGGTCTTTGAAGTAACCTTGTTCGCCGCTGTTGCGCGCCTCGATGATCGCCTCGATTGGCCCTTCCCCTACGCCCTTGATGGCGCCGATGCCGTACACGATCTCGCCGTCGTCGTTGACGTGGAAGTGATACAGGCCGCTGTTGATGTCCGGCGGCAGGATCTTCAGCCCCATGCGCCAGCATTCGTCCACCAGCCCTACTACTTTGTCGGTGTTGTCCATATCGGCGGTCATCACCGCCGCCATAAACTCGGCCGGGTAGTGGGCCTTCAGCCACAGCGTCTGGTACGACACCAGCGCATAGGCGGCGGAGTGCGATTTGTTGAAGCCATAACCGGCGAATTTCTCCACCAGGTCGAAGATTTTCACCGACAGTTCGCCGTCGATGCCGCGCGCTTTGGCGCCGTCTTCAAAGCCGCCGCGCTGCTTGGCCATTTCGACCGGGTTCTTTTTACCCATCGCACGGCGCAGCATGTCCGCGCCGCCCAGCGTGTAGCCGGCCAGCACCTGGGCAATCTGCATCACCTGTTCCTGATACAGGATGATGCCGTAGGTCGGCTCCAGCACCGGCTTGAGCGACTCGTGCTGCCACTGAATGTCCGGGTAGGAGATCTCTTCACGGCCGTGTTTGCGGTCGATGAAGTTATCCACCATGCCCGACTGCAGCGGCCCCGGACGGAACAGCGCCACCAGTGCGATCATGTCTTCGAAGCAGTCGGGCTTCAGACGTTTGATCAAATCTTTCATGCCGCGCGATTCAAGCTGGAACACCGCCGTGGTTTCCGAGCGCTGCAGCATGTCGAAACTTTTCTTGTCGTCGAGCGGGATGGCGGCGATGTCGATCGGTTCCAGCCCGGTCTTGGCGCGCCGGGCGTTGATCATCTCCAGCGCCCAGTCGATGATGGTCAGGGTGCGCAGACCGAGGAAGTCGAACTTCACCAGCCCGGCGTATTCCACGTCGTTCTTGTCGAACTGGGTCACCGGGTGGTTCCCTTCGGCATCGCAGTACAGCGGCGCGAAGTCGGTGATCTTGGTCGGCGCGATCACCACGCCCCCGGCGTGTTTACCGGCGTTGCGCGTTACCCCTTCCAGCTTGCGCGCCATGTCGATCAGCGCCTTGACCTCTTCGTCGGCCTCGTAAATTTCCGGCAGCTGCGGTTCGGCGGCGAAGGCTTTCTCCAGCGTCATGCCCGGATCCGGCGGCACCAGCTTGGAAATGCGATCGACGAAGCCGTACGGGTGCCCCAGCACGCGGCCCACGTCGCGGATAACCGCTTTCGCCGCCATGGTGCCGAAGGTGATGATCTGCGATACCGCTTCGCGGCCGTACATCTCCGCCACGTGCTCGATCACCTGGTCACGCTTCTCCATGCAGAAGTCGACGTCAAAGTCGGGCATTGAGACACGTTCCGGGTTCAGGAAGCGTTCGAACAGCAGATCGAACTCCAGCGGATCGAGGTCGGTGATTTTCAACGCATAGGCCACCAGCGAACCGGCGCCGGAGCCGCGCCCCGGGCCCACCGGCACGTTGTTGTCCTTCGACCACTGGATAAACTCCATCACGATCAGGAAGTAGCCAGGGAAGCCCATCTGGTTGATCACCTTCAGCTCGACGTCCAGACGCTCGTCATATTCCGGGCGGCGCTGCGCGCGCACTTCAGGATCGGGGAACAGGAACTCCAGACGCTCTTCCAGCCCCTCTTTCGATTTGAGCACCAGGAAGTCCTCGGTGCTCATATCGCCGGTCGGGAACTGCGGCAGGAAGTATTCGCCGAGGCGAATGGTGACGTTGCAGCGCTTGGCGATTTCGACGCTGTTCAGCAGCGCTTCCGGGATGTCGGCGAACAGTTCGCACATCTCGTCTTCGCTGCGCATGTACTGTTGCGGGCTGTAGTTGCGCGGCCGCTTGGGATCGTCCAGCGTAAAGCCGTCGTGAATGGCGACGCGGATCTCATGGGCGTCGAAGTCATCTTCCACCAGGAAGCGCACGTCGTTGGTGGCCACCACCGGCAAGCCGCGCTCAGTGGCCAGCGCCACCGCCGCATGCAGGTAGTTCTCTTCGTCCGGGCGGCCGGTGCGGATCAGTTCCAGATAGTAACAGTCCGGGAAATGCTGCTGGTAGAAATCAAGACACTGATCCACCTGCGCCTGGTTGCCGCGCAGCAGAAACTTGCCGACGTCGCCCTGACGCGCACCGGAGAGCAGGATCAGCCCTTCGCGATGTTCAATCAGCCAGTCGCGATCGATAGTCGGGCCGGCGGCGCCGTAGCCGCGCTGATAGGCGCGGGAAATCAGCAGCGTCAGGTTCTGGTAGCCTTCGTTGTTGCTGGCCAGCACCGTCAACTGAGCCAGTTCATCGCCCAGCTCTTCGCTTTGCACATGGAAATCCGCGCCGATGATCGGTTTGATCCCGGCGCCGTGCGCGCTGCCGTAGAATTTCACCAGCCCGCACAGGTTGGTGAAATCGGTGATTGCCAGTGCAGGCATGGCTAACGCGGCGGCTCTTTTCACCAGCGGCGCCGTCTTGGCCAATCCATCAATCATGGAGTAGTCACTGTGGACGCGCAGGTGAATAAAACGAGGTTCGGCCATCTCCAGATACCTGATTGAAGGGGCTCAGCAGGCTGAGCCCGGGTTAATGCTATCGTCGAGCCGGTCAGGCTCGCAGACTACAGCGCCAGCGCTCTTTTCACCGGCGCGAAACTGCGGCGATGATGCTCGGTGGCGCCCAGCGCGGCCAGCCGCTCCAGGTGGAAGGCGGTCGGGTAGCCTTTATGCTGCGCGAAACCGTAGTCCGGGTACTCGCTGTCCAGCTCGGCCATTTCGCGATCGCGCGTGACCTTCGCCAGAATGGACGCAGCGCTGATCTCCGCCACGCGGCTGTCGCCCTTCACCACCGCCTGCGAACGCATCGGCAAGCTCGGGCAACGGTTACCGTCGATTAAAACCATGTCCGGCGCGATATGCAACCCGGCCACCGCGCGCTGCATCGCCAACATGGTGGCGTGCAAAATGTTCAGTTGGTCGATTTCCGCCGGTTCGGCGCGCCCCAGGCTCCAGGAGAGCGCCTTGGCGACGATTTCGTCATACAGCGCCAGGCGGCGTTTTTCACTGAGTTTCTTGGAGTCCGCCAGACCGACGATCGGCTGCGCCGGATCGAGGATCACGGCGGCGGTGACCACCGCGCCGACCAACGGGCCGCGGCCCACTTCGTCCACACCGGCAATCAGTGTGGCAGCGGGATAGATAAAGGGTTCAATCATGCTTTCGCCAGCTCCCACACAGCCTGAGCGGCCTGTTCGTCCGCACCGCAACGGATGCTTTGGTGCAAGGTAAGGAAAGTCTGTTTCAGCGCGTCGGTTTCCGGGCTCTCTTCCAGCAGCGGCATCACGGCGGCGGCCAGTTTGTCCGGCACGCAGTCATGCTGCAGCAGTTCGGTGACGATCTCCCGCCCCGCCAGCAGATTCGGCAGCGAAACGTAAGGCGTTTTTACCAGCTTCTGCGCCAGCCAGAAAGTGAACGGCTTCATGCGATAGCCCACCACCATCGGGCACTTGGCCAGCATGCACTCCAGCGCCGCCGTACCGGATGCCAGCAGCGCCGCGTCGCTGGCGATCATCGCTTCGCGCCCCTGCCCGTTCAGCAGGTGTACGGTCAAATCCGGTGCAACCTCGGCCTTGATGCGCTCAAACTGCTCGCGCCGTTTGGCGTTGACCAGCGGCACCACCACTTCCAGCTCGGGATAACGGGTGCGCAGCAGCTGCGCGGTTTTGAGGAAATCGGCGCTCAGCATCTCGACTTCGGCGCCGCGGCTGCCCGGCAGCAAGGCCAGACAGCGCGCCTGCGGAGCGATGCCAAGCTGAGCGCGCGCCGCCAGCCGGTCGGGCTGCAACGGCATGGCGTCCGCCATGGTGTGGCCAATAAACCGGCAAGGCACGTTGAAACGATCGTAAAACGCTTTTTCGAAAGGGAGAAAGGCCAGCACCAAATCGGTGGCTTTGCCTATTTTGAAAACGCGCTTTTGCCGCCAGGCCCACACGGAAGGGCTGACGTAGTGGATGGTGCGAATGCCGCGCTGCTTGAGGCGGCCTTCCAGCGTGATGTTGAAGTCCGGCGCGTCGATGCCGACAAACACGTCCGGCCGCAGCTCACCGAAGCGGCGGGTAAGATCCTTGCGGATCTTCAACAGGCGTGGCAAACGCTCGAGCACTTCCACCACGCCCATGACCGCCAGCTCTTCCATTTCGTACCAGGCTTCGCAGCCTTCGGCCTGCATCAGCGGGCCGGCGACGCCTACGAAACGCGCGTCGGGGATCTGCGCCTTGAGCGCACGGATCAAGCCGGCGCCGAGAATGTCACCGGAGGTTTCTCCGGCGACCAGTCCGATAGTCAATGGACGATTCGACATAACTCAGCGAATGATGCCACGGGTGGAACGGGTGAAGAAATCGAGGTATTGCTGCACCACCGGCTGTTCTTTGGCCAGGGCTTCGATTTCCGCTTTCGCTTCATCCAGCGTTTTCTCGCTGCGATACAGGATTTTGTAGGCGTTGCGGATTGCCTGCATTTCATCCTTGTCAAAACCGCGGCGCTTCAGGCCGACCGCGTTGACGCCGAACGGCGTAGCGTGGTTGCCCTGAGCGATGACGAAAGGAGGCACGTCCTGAGCGACACCGGAACAACCGCCTACCATCACATGCGCGCCGATAATGCAGAACTGGTGGATCGCCGTCATGCCGCCGATGATGGCGTGATCGTCGATTTCCACATGCCCCGCCAGCGTGGCGTTGTTGGCCAGCACGCAAGCATTGCCGACCACGCAATCGTGGGCGACGTGCACGTTGACCATCAGCAGGTTGTCGTTGCCCACTTTAGTCAGGCCGGTACCCTGCGCGGTGCCGCGATGAATGGTCACGCTTTCGCGGATGCGGTTGCGATCGCCCACTTCAACGCGCGTCGGTTCGCCCGCGTATTTCAGATCCTGATTCACTTCGCCGATAGAGGCGAACTGATAAATCTGATTATCGCAGCCAATCTTGGTAATGCCGTTCACCACCACGTGGGATTTCAGCACCGTGCCGGCGCCGATTTCCACCTGAGAGCCGACGTAGCAGAAAGGGCCGATATGCACGTTGGCGCCGATCACGGCGCCTTCTTCGACTATCGCGCTAGGATGGATAAAGGCGGTTTGGTCAATCACGGATTAAGCCTCCCGGCTGCGGGCACACATCATGGTTGCTTCGCAGACAATTTTACCGTCAACGGTCGCCACGCCTTTGAAGCGAGTCAGACCGCGGCGAGTTTTCTCGAAGGTGACTTCCATGACCATCTGATCGCCTGGCACCACAGGGCGCTTGAAGCGTGCTTCGTCGATACCGGCGAAGTAATACAGCTCGCCCGGCTCCAGTTTGCCGACGCTTTTAAACGCCAGGATACCGGTGGCCTGCGCCATGGCTTCCAGGATCAATACGCCTGGGAAAATCGGTTTGCCAGGGAAATGGCCCTGGAAAAACGGTTCATTCACCGATACGTTTTTCACCGCACGCAGATATTTGTGCTCTTCAAACTCGAGGACGCGGTCGACCAGCAAGAACGGGTAACGGTGAGGAAGCAGATCCAAAATTTCTGCAATATCCAGAGTATGAGTGTCAGTAGTCAAAATACTCTTCCTGTCTCTAAAAACTGATGGCATCAACAACACGGCCTGCGCTGACCCCAAAAGGAGATCATCATGCAGGCCGCAAATTAACATCTCTTTGCGCTTTTGGTCTCACGACCAACGCGTTTCGTTTTGTACCCGCCAGGGCGGGCGGCAATGATTAGTCTTTTCCGACTTTACGTTCGACAGCTTTCAAGCGTTTGCTGATCTCATCGATATTCATCACCAACGCAGCGGTTTTACGCCAAACCTTGTTAGGCTGCAACGGAATGCCCGAAGAGTATACCCCAGGTTCGGTGATTGGTCGCATAACCATTCCCATTCCGGTAACAACAACCTTGTCGGCGATCTCCATGTGACCGTTGATCACGCTGGCACCGCCGATCTGGCAGTAGCGGCCGATTTTCAGGCTGCCGGCCATGATCACACCGCCGGCGACGGCGGTATTGTCGCCAATCACGACGTTATGTGCAATCTGACATTGGTTGTCGATGATAACACCATTCCCGATTTGGGTGTTATCCAAAGCGCCGCGGTCAATGGTGGTGCAAGCGCCGATTTCGACGCGATCGCCGATAATCACCGTGCCCAACTGAGGGATTTTGATCCACTCGCCGCGCTCGTTCGCATAGCCGAAACCGTCCGCGCCAATCACGGTGCCGGACTGGATCAGGCAGCGCTGGCCGATTTCAACCGCATGATAAATTGTGACATTCGCCCACAGACGCGTTCCCGCGCCGATGCGTGCGTGTTTGCCGATGAAGCAGCCCGGGCCGATAACCACGTTATCGCCAAGCACCGCACCCGACTCAATCACCGCGTTCGCCCCAATGGCGACGTTCTGCCCCAGCTGCGCTTCAGGCGAGATCACCGCGCTTGGCGCGATATCCTGCGCTGGTGCCGGCGTAGTGTCCATCAGTTGCGCCATGCGCGCGTAGGTCAGATAAGGGTTTTTAACCACCAGCGCCGCAGCACGGCAGTGTGGTAAATCCGCTTCGGTAAGCACCACGGCGCTTGCCTGGCAGGAAGACAGCTGCTCTTGATAGCGGCTGTTTGACAAAAACGTGATTTGGCCAGGCTGTGCCGAATGCATAGAAGCAATGCCGGTGATGACGAGATCGCCATCACCGTGCAATTGTGCATCCAACTGCTGCGCTAAATCAGCCAGTCGAATTGAAAGCATGTGTTATTTAACCTGTTTCAGCACGTCAGCAGTGATATCTTTGGAAGAGTCTGCATAGGCAACGGCGTTGGCGTCGATCACCACGTCATAACCGCCTTTGCTGGCGACAGATTTCACCGCGTCCTGAATACGGCTCAGGATCTTGTTACGTTCTTCCATCTGGCGACGGCGGTTGTCCTGCTCGAAGGCCTGGGCTTTCTGAGAGAACTGCTCGCGTTGCGCCATCACGTCTTTTTCCAACTTGCTGCGGTCGCTGGCTTTCATGGTAGCGCCGTCACGCTGCAGACGTTGCATTTTGGTCTGCAGGCTACGTTCCATGTTCTGGAGTTCGCTTGCACGGCCTTTAAACTCGTTTTCCAGCTGTTTAGCGACCGCTTCGCGGGCCGGCAGCTGTTGGAAAATGCTGGAGACGTTAACGACAGCGATCTTATCTGCTGCCTGAACGCCAGCTGAAGCAGCCATTGCTAAACCGAGGCCTGCGGCACACAACCACTTTTTCACTATAAACTCCTTACCATCACCCATTTGTGTCATATGACACTGAAGTACACAATTTGCCAGACTTGTCCCACCAAACAATGAGAATCATCTCCCTCTGCCGGCGGGCGCCTGGCCATTGCGATTCTTAATAACTGTTATGCCCAGAGGCGAGACCCGTTACCAGGTCTTACCGATGTTAAACTGGAACTGTTCGGACTTGTCGCCTTCGTATTTCTTGATCGGGTTGGCGTAAGAGAACACCAATGGCCCCAATGGCGACATCCACTGCAGCGCGATACCGGCGGAAGAACGAATATTGCTGGCCTTGCTGTAGTCCGGCACGCCGTACATCAGCGTTTCGTCGGTATTCTTCCACTTGGTATCCCACACGGTACCGGCATCGATGAACAGCGAGGTCCGCACCGAGTTGGCGTATTTCTCGCTGATGAACGGCGTCGGGGTGATCAGCTCCAGGCTGGCGACCGCCATGGCGTTACCGCCCACCGCGTCATCCGAGCTACAAATGCTCTGACGCGAGGTCGTGCTGCCGGCGTTGAACTGACACTGGTACGAGTTGGAGTTGTAGTACACCGCCTTCGGACCAATGGTGTTGGACTGGAAGCCGCGCACGGTGCTCGAACCACCGGCGTAGAAGTTCTCGTAGAACGGCATTTCCTTGCCGCCCAACCCATCCGCGTAACCCAGACGGCCACGGCCCAACAGCACCCAGGTGCGATCGTCGTTGATCGGCACGTACTGTACGCTGTCCAGCGTCACCTTGTAGTATTCGTTGTCCGAGCCCGGAATGGTGACCTTACCGTTCAACGTGGTGCGGTTACCCGAGGTCGGGAAGTAGCCGCGGTCCAGGTTGTTGTAGGTCCAGCCCAGGTTCAACGTAAAGTCGTCGGTCGAGTAGCTGGCGCGGTCGGTTTTGTTCGCATCCACGCCCATCGAGTCGAGGTAACGCCACATGGCGATCTGCGGCTGCATGTTCGACAGGCCGTTGTGGACGTAGCCCAGGCCGGTACGCAACGAGTTGTTTTCGTTGATCGGGAAGCCCAGCGTGCCGTCGATACCGTAACTCTTGTTGGTATAGTCCGACAGATCCGCGTCATCCGCCTTAAAGTCGTTGTAGAAGATGCGGCCGCCCAGGCTCACACCGTCAACGGTGAAGTACGGGTTGGTGACCGACAGTTCGGTATAGGTCTGATAGTCGTTCTTGGTGCCGCTGATGCCGACCGAGTACCCGGTACCCAACCAGTTATCCTGCTGCACGCCCGCCTGGAAGCTGACGCCGCTCTCGGTGCCGTAACCGACGCCGAAGTTGAAGGTACCGGTGTTGCGTTCTTTCACCTTGTAGGTCACATCGACCTGATCGGCGGTGCCCGGCACGCGCTGGGTTTCCACGTCAACCGTTTCGAAGTAGCCCAGACGGTTCAGACGCTCTTTGCCCTGCTCGACCTGCTCGTTGCCGAGCCAGGCGCCTTCCATCTGGCGCATTTCGCGACGCAGTACGGAATCCTTGCTGGTGTCGTTGCCTTCGAACTTGATGCGACGCACGTAGAAGCGGTTGCCCGCGTCAACGTTGACGTGCAGTTTGACGGTTTTATCCGCGTCGTTGATCTCAGGCTGAGTGCCGACGCGCGGGTAGGCGTAACCATAACGGCCCAACATCGTTTTGATGTTGTCTTCCATTTTGGTCACCTTGCTGCCGTTGTACAGCTCGCCTGGCTCGATTTTGGTGATCTGAGCGACTTCCGCCGAGTGGCCGGCCAGATTGCCGTTCACGACAACATCGGAAAGCTTGTACTGCTCGCCTTCGGTGATGTTGATGGTGATGTAGATGCCTTTTTTATCCGGCGTCAGGCTCACCTGGGTAGAATCGATGTTGAAGCGGGCATAGCCGCGATCCAGATAGAAGCTGCGCAGGGTTTCGAGATCGCCCGCCAGTTTTTGCTTCTGGTATTTGCGATCGCCGACCAGGTTCCACCATGGCACTTCGTCACGCAGTTGGAAGCGTGAGATCAGTTCATCGTTGGTGAAGGCATGGTTGCCGACGATGTTGATTTGTTGAATCTTGGCGGAGACCCCTTCCGTGAACACCAGCTTCAGGTCGACACGGTTGCGCGGCAACGGCGTGACTACGGCTTTCACCGAGGCGCTGTATTTACCGACGCTGTAGTAGAAGTCTTCCAGCCCTTTTTCAATGCTGGAGATCGTGGTGCGGTCGAGCGCCTCGCCCACCCGGACGCCGGAGGCTTCCAGGTTCTGCTTGAGCATGTCATCCTTCACCGACTTGTTGCCGGAGAAAGTGATGCTGGCGATGGTAGGACGTTCCTTCACCTGCACGATCAAGGTATTACCATCGCGCAGTACGCGCACGTCCTCGAAGTTGCCGGTGGCAAACAAGGCACGGATGGTATTACTGATGTCATCGTCAGTGACGGTATCGCCGACGCGAACCGGCATGTTGAGTAACGCCGCACCGACGGCGACTCGCTGCAGGCCTTCGAAATGAATGTCTTTCACTACGAACCCGTCTGCACCGTATACGGTGGCGCTGCCAAACAGCAGCGACGCTATGAGCAACTTTTTCATCGCCATCGTTGTTATGCGTTCTTCCTAACCTATCCCCGCCCCTAAAGGCGGGAAAAATCATTGAAAAGTGCAAGACCCATCAACAACACCAGCACGATCGAACCTATGCGGTAGCTGTAGTCCTGTACTCGCTCGGAAACCGGCCCACCCTTCAGCTTTTCTATCGCCAGGAAGAGGAGATGCCCACCATCTAACACCGGTAATGGGAACAGGTTGATGATACCCAGGTTGACGCTAATCAACGCCAGGAACATCAGATAATACACGAACCCGACTCCGGCTGACGCCCCAGCTCCCTGTGCAATCGAGATCGGGCCACTCAGGTTGTTCAGCTTTACATCACCGGTTATTAATTTGCCCAGCATGTTGACCGTCAGCCGCATCAGCTGCCAGGTCTTGTCGCCGGCCTGATACAGCGCCGGGAACGGTCCATACTGGCGAATCGTTTTATACTCGTCCGGCAGCGGCAGCACTTTTGGAATGATGCCTGCAAACCCCACCGATTTGTCTTTTCCCACCGGCTTTTTATCCGGTATCAGCGTCAAAGACAAGGGGGCGCCGTTTCTTTCAATCTCCAAAGCCAGCGGTTGCCCCGGGCCATCGTGGATACGCTTCACCAGCGTCTGCCAACGACCCAACGGCTGACCATCGACTTTAACGATCCTGTCCCCCGCTTGTAAACCCGCCTTTTGCGCCGCCGAGTTAGGCTGCACTTCCGCCAACACGGATTCGATCTGCGGGCCGCGCGGCATAATGCCCAGCGCGACAACGGGATCCTGCTTGTCCGGTTCAAAGTTCCACTGGCGCAAGTCCAGGGTTTTGGTCACCACCTGCGAAGAGCCGAACGGCGCGACGCCGACCTCGGTTTGCGCATCGCCAATCTTCGCCACCAGCGCCAGACGAACTGACTCCCAATCAGGCGTTTCGATGCCGTCAACCGACTTTAGTTCCATGCCAGACGAAATTTCGGCCTTGGCGGCGATGGATTGCGGCGCGATTTCGCCGATCACCGGGCGGAAACTCGGCACGCCGATGATGAACACCAGCCAATAGGCAAGGATAGCAAACAGGAAGTTGGCGATGGGGCCGGCGCTGATGATGGCCGCGCGCTGCCAGACGGTTTTGTTGTTGAAGGCCTGATGGCGCATTTCCGGCGCCACCGACTCCACGCGCTCGTCCAGCATCTTCACGTAGCCACCGAGCGGAATCAAAGCGATGACGTACTCGGTGCCCTGGCGATCGGTGCGGCGCCACAGCGCCCGGCCGAAGCCGATGGAGAAGCGTTCAACGCGCACGCCGCAACGACGGGCAACCCAAAAGTGTCCGAACTCGTGCACGGTAATCAAAATACCGAGCGCAATCAGAAACGCCACCAGGTTCCAAAGCACGCTGACCATCATCCCTCACTTTCCGTCATTGACGGATTAAAACACCAACAGCATCAGGCAGGCAAACACCGGCACCGCCGCGGTCAGGCTGTCGATACGATCCAGTATGCCGCCGTGACCGGGAATCAAATGACCGCTGTCCTTGATGCCCGCTTCGCGTTTGAACATGCTTTCGGTCAAATCGCCCAGCACCGAAGCCAGCGCGGCGATCACCGAACAGGCCAGCAGCGTGGTCGGCACCACGTTCAGCGGCGCGTAGCGGCCGAACAGCCAGGAAATAACCGCCGATGTCAGCAGCCCGCCGATCAACCCTTCCCAGGTTTTACCCGGCGAGACCTTCGGCGCCAGCTTATGCTTGCCGAACAGCTTGCCGAACATATAGGCGCCGGAATCCGCGCCCCACACCAGCAGCATCACGTACAGCAGCCACCAGGCGCCGGTAAACGGGTTTTGCTCATAGCCGAACTGGCGCAGCGCCAGCATGCCCCAAAAAAACGGCACGATGGTCAGCAGGCCGAACAGCAGGCGCAGCGGGCGCGAATTGCGCCAGATGGCGGCCGAGCCGGGGTAAAACAGCACCAGCAGCAGCGCCGCCAGCCACCAGGCCAGCGACAGCCACAGCGAGCCGCTTACCTGCGGCACGGATTGATGGTAGGCGGGAACGCTGAGCATCATCAGCGCCAGCAGAAAACCGCACAGTATCGCCAGCCAGATGCGCTGCGAACGGGAGGTAAAACCGGCCAGTTGGCCCCACTCCCAGGCTGCTAACATGCACACGACGAGCGTTACCAGAGCAAAGGCCAGCGGCGGCAACAGGAACAGCGCCGCGATAACGATCGGGATTAAAATCAGAGCAGTTATGAGGCGATACTTCAGCAAAAGTTCTCCCTAGGACGCATCGGCGCCGATAGGTGTTGTTCCCCCGAAGCGGCGCTCACGTTGTGCAAATGCATTCAGCGCACCTTCAAAGACAAGTTCATCGAAATCAGGCCAGAGCACATCAGTAAAGTAAAGTTCAGCATAGGCGATTTGCCACAGCAGGAAGTTACTGATGCGATGCTCGCCACCGGTGCGGATAACCAGATCCACCGGCGCCAGGTCGCTCATGCAAACCCGTTCGCTCAATAATTCCTCGCTGATCTGATCCGGGTGCAACTCCCCGCCCCGAACCTGCTCGGCCAGTTCCCTTACTCCCTGAATGATATCCCAACGGCCGCCGTAGTTGGCAGCGATATTGAGCGTCAGGCCATCGTTATTTTCCGTCAGTGCTTCAGAGCGGCGGATCCGCTCCTGCAAACGCGCGCTGAACCGGCTAATATCGCCGATCACCCGCAGCCTGACGTTATGTTTATGCAGGCTTTTTACTTCACTATCCAAAGCGCGGACAAAAAGCTCCATCAGGGCAGAGACTTCCTGCACCGGACGGTTCCAGTTTTCGCTGCTGAAGGCATAAAGCGTGAGTGCATCTAAATGGTGGCTGGCGGCAAAACTGACCGCGCGGCGAACCGATTTCACCCCTGCTTTATGACCGAAGACACGTAACTTGCCCTGACGTTTGGCCCAGCGTCCGTTACCGTCCATGATAATGGCGACATGGCGCGGCCCCGGGGAAGATGGATTAGCCTCTTGTTGGTTTGCGGACGACATAACTCGTACTTATTTCCTCAATAGAAATATAACTGCCTTTCCGGAACATCAGACCCTTACGCGCAAAAAAAGCCGTGTGCCCGACACGGCTTTCAGCCTGCCCTCGCGATACCCGACGCAGCCGGGTCGCCATTGGCGCACAAGGCGCCAATCGAGCCATAATTCAACGGTATAACCGCTGACAGGTGGCGCAGACTATACCACCTCAGCGGGGCATGAACAAACGGCCCCGCGGCGGCACGCGCGAATTACGAGCAAAATCGGATAATCGCCGTGATCAGCCGCACAACGCGCGAACGCGTTCCTCGGCGGCGGCGCGCGCCTGGCGGTCAATGTCTAAGACCGCTTCGATGCTGGTCGGTTCCTGCAGCGCGAGACGCTCCACCACCTGGCGATTGACCGCCGCAATGTCGGTAAAGCGAATCTGCTGCTGCAAAAATGCCGCCACGGCGATTTCATTGGCCGCGTTCAGCGCGGTGGTCGCCGCCTGGCCGGCCTCGAACGCTTCGATCGCCAAATACAGGCAAGGATAACGTTCGCGTTCCGGTTCAGCGAAGGTCAGCGAACCGATGCGGCAGAAGTCCAGCGCTTGCACACCGGAGTTCACGCGCTGCGGATACGCCATCGCGTGGGCGATCGGCGTGCGCATATCAGGCGTACCCAGCTGCGCCAGCACGCTGCCGTCGGCATAGCGCACCATCGAGTGAATCACCGACTGCGGGTGCAGGATCACTTCCATTTGCTCGGCCGAGGCGTTAAACAGCCAGCGGGCCTCAATGTATTCCAGACCTTTGTTCATCATGGTGGCGGAGTCCACCGAGATCTTGCGGCCCATCGACCAGTTCGGGTGGGCGCAGGCTTGATCCGGCGTCATCGCGGCGAACTGTTCCAGCGGCGTGGTGCGGAACGGGCCGCCGGAGCCGGTAAGTACGATGCGCGAAACACCATGACTGTCCAGTGAAGAGTATCCCAACTGGCGCTGAATACTCTCAGGCAAACTCTGAAAAATCGCGTTGTGCTCGCTGTCGAGCGGCAGGAGTTGCGCCTGGCTTTGCCGCACCGCGTCCATAAACAGGCGGCCGCAGGTGACCAGCGACTCTTTGTTGGCCAGCAGCACCTGCTTGCCTGCACGGATCGCCGCCAGCGTCGGCAACAGCCCCGCAGCGCCAACGATGGCCGCCGTCACTTGATCGACGTCGTCCAAAGCCGCCAGTTCGCAGGCCGCTTGCTCCCCGGCCAATACCTCGGTAGCGACGCCGTTTTCCGCCAGAATGGCGCGCAGCTCGCGGGCGGCGCTTTCATCCGCCATCGCGGCGAAGGCGGGCCGGAATTCGATGCATTGCTGCGCCATAACCGCGACGTTGCGGCCGGCCACCAACGCTTTGATCGCAAAACGCTCGGGATTCGCCCTGACCACGGCCAGGGTGCTGGTCCCTACCGAGCCGGTCGAGCCAAGAATGGTCAGTTGCTTCATGAGTTCACTCTGAATAACTGTCTGATGAGATCGGAGGTGCTCCAGTGTGGAACCTTGGACAGCGCTTGTCCATGATCTTTCAGTACGATGAAACGGGATCTGCGCCACAAAAAACAAAGCGCCGCCCAGGCGACGCTTTTTTTCTGCGCGATGCTGATTAGAAATCCATCAGCTCTTTTTCTTTCTCCGCCAACGCGGCGTCGACCAGCTTGATGTAAGCGTCGGTCATTTTCTGAATCTCGTCTTGTGAACGACGTTCTTCGTCTTCGCTGATCTCTTTGTCTTTCAGCAGCGCCTTGACCTTGTCGTTGGCGTCGCGACGCACGTTACGCACCGCTACGCGGCCCTGTTCGGCTTCACCGCGTACGATCTTGATCAGATCCTTACGGCGTTCTTCGGTCAGCGGAGGCAGCGGAACGCGAATGTCAGAACCGGCGGAAGACGGGTTAAGGCCCAGATCGGAGCTCATGATCGCTTTCTCAACGGCCTGGCTCAGGCTGCGGTCGAACACGTTGATTTTCAGCGTGCGGGAGTCTTCCACGGTCACGTTGGCCAGTTGACGCAGCGGGGTAGCGGCGCCGTAGTATTCCACCATGATGCCGTCCAGAATGCTTGGCGAAGCGCGGCCGGTGCGGATCTTGCTGATTTGGTTTTTGAATGCTTCTACGCTTTTTTCCATGCGTGAATCAGCATCTTTTCTGATTTCATTAGTCACGTTGCAAACCCTTGGAAGCTGGTTACTTGGCAGGCGATACTCAAGTATAGCCCGTAATCGTACTCGGAGAGCGCGCGGCGCCTGGCGTCACGCGCTCCGAAAAGGGGTGTGAACAGCCTTATTTGCTGATCAGCGTACCTTCGTTCTCACCCATCACCACGCGGCGCAGCGCGCCAGGCTTGTTCATGTTGAACACGCGGATCGGCAGACCGTGATCGCGAGCCAGCGTAAACGCCGCCAGATCCATCACTTTCAGCTCGCGCTCCAGCACGTCCTGATAGGTTAATTGTTCATACAGCGTCGCATCCGGGTTTTTCACCGGATCGGCGGAGTAGACGCCATCCACTTTGGTGGCTTTCAGCACCACGTCCGCTTCGATCTCGATGCCGCGCAGGCAAGCAGCGGAATCGGTGGTGAAGAACGGGTTGCCGGTACCGGCGGAGAAGATCACCACGCGGTTGTTGCGCAGCAGGCTGATCGCCTCTGCCCAGCTGTAATTGTCACACACGCCGTTCAGCGGGATCGCCGACATCAGGCGGGCGTTCACATAGGCACGGTGCAGTGCATCACGCATAGCCAGGCCGTTCATCACGGTAGCCAGCATTCCCATGTGGTCGCCCACTACGCGGTTCATGCCGGCTTGCGCCAGGCCCGCGCCGCGGAACAGGTTCCCGCCGCCAATAACTACACCGACCTGAATTCCCAGTTCGACCAGCTCTTTCACTTCCTGAGCCATGCGATCCAAAACGCTGGCGTCGATACCAAAACCTTCTGCACCTTGCAGGGCTTCGCCACTCAGTTTAAGCAGAATACGCTGATATACGGGTTTTGCATTGGTTGCCATGGTGTTCTGTCCTAAGAAGCAGTATTAGTATTGGGGATTTCAGCCGATGAAACGCGCCTGAGGTGAGTATCACGCTGCAGGGCTTGCCACCGGTGTAATTCTGGCTGGATAGTATGGAACCGCCAGACGGCGGTTCCATCGACAGTCATTAAGACTGTTTGCTCATCGCGGCAACTTCAGCAGCGAAGTCGGTTTCGACTTTCTCGATGCCTTCGCCCACTTCGAAGCGAATGAAGTTGGTCACGTCAGCGTTGTGCTCTTTCAGCACCTGAGCAACGGATTTGCTCGGATCCATAACGAAAGGCTGACCGGTCAGAGAAACTTCGCCGGTGAATTTCTTCATGCGGCCTTCAACCATTTTCTCTGCGATTTCTTTCGGCTTGCCGGACTGCATGGCGATGTCCAGCTGAACCTGGTACTCTTTTTCTACCACTTCAGCAGACACGTCTTCTGGCTTCACGAACTCTGGCTTGCTCGCCGCAACGTGCATTGCGATTTGCTTAACCAGCTCTTCATCAGCGCCTTTAGCCGCAACCAGAACGCCGATACGCGCGCCGTGCAGGTAGCTGCCCAGCACTTCGCCTTCCAGGGAAGCAACGCGACGAATGTTGATGTTTTCGCCGATTTTTGCCACCAGCGCTACGCGCTCTTCTTCGAACTGTGCTTTCAGCACGTCAACGTCAGTGATTTTGCCAGCCATAGCGGCATCCAGCACTTTGTCGGCGAACGCCTGGAAACCAGCGTCTTTTGCTACGAAGTCAGTCTGGCAGTTAACTTCCAGAATGATGCCGTAGTTGCCTTCGATCTTGGTTTTGATCACGCCGTCAGCAGCCACGTTGCCTGCTTTTTTAGCGGCTTTGATCGCACCGGACTTACGCATGTTTTCGATTGCCAGTTCGATGTCGCCGTTGGATTCAACCAGCGCCTTCTTGCAATCCATCATGCCAGCGCCGGTACGCTCGCGCAGTTCTTTTACCAGGGCAGCGGTAATATCAGCCATTTCTTTTTCCTCGGTTATCTCGCGTGGAGACAGTTCTCATTCAGATAAGCAAAGGGGGCCTTAACAGGCCCCCCTAACCAACATATGTCAATACCTGGTTAATAAGGGCTCAGTGACGAGCTTGCCTTATTATTCAGCTTCTACGAAGCCTTCTTCCGCCTGAACGGCCAGATCTTGAGAACGACCTTCACGCACAGCGGCAGCAACGGCAGTCAGGTACAGGTTTACTGCACGGATTGCGTCGTCGTTACCAGGGATGATGAAGTCAACGCCGTCTGGGTTAGAGTTGGTATCAACGATAGAGAATACCGGGATACCCAGGTTGTTGGCTTCTTTGATCGCGATGTGTTCGTGATCGGCATCGATAACGAACAGTGCGTCTGGCAGGCCGCCCATGTCTTTGATACCGCCCAGGGAGTTTTCCAGCTTGGCCAGTTCACGAGTGCGCATCAGCGCTTCTTTCTTGGTCAGCTTGTCCAGGGTGCCGTCTTGAGACTGGATTTCCAGATCTTTCAAACGTTTGATGGACTGACGAACGGTTTTCCAGTTAGTCAGCATGCCGCCCAACCAGCGGTGGTTCACGAAGAACTGGTCACAGCTGTTAGCAGCGTCTTTTACCGCTTCGCTTGCTGCGCGCTTGGTACCAACGAACAGGATCTTGCCTTTACGGGAAGAGATCTTGGTCAGTTCAGCCAGAGCGGCGTTGAACATTGGTACGGTCTGCTCCAGGTTGATGATGTGAACCTTGTTACGAGCGCCGAAGATGAAAGGCTTCATTTTCGGGTTCCAGTAACGGGTCTGGTGACCAAAGTGAACACCAGCCTTGAGCATGTCGCGCATGGAAACAGTTGCCATGATTAAACCTCTATAGATTAATTGGGGTTATGCCTCCACGTATCCCATAACGCCGACCCTGGCGGCGACAAGTCACCTCAGGGCACCCCGGCGGATGTGCCGATACGTGTGTGTTATTTACACAAAATGAGTGCAGTTAAAGTATTTTCGGCCGATTCCCGCCAGGCCACAAGAACCAAGTCGCGGATCGCCGGCGCGCTTTATACCATAAACCCGCCGCCGACACCAACTTTTGTTGCGTTTCGCCGGGCGTCAGGAAATGAAATTTGGCAGCCCCCGGCCGGGCTGATACCATAAGTCACTGCTTCTTATTGTCGACGATAACGACACCTGCGGACGAATTTCATGGCAATCTCAATTAAAACACCTGATGACATCCAAAAAATGCGCGTGGCCGGCCGCCTGGCCGCCGAAGTGCTGGAGATCATCGAGCCGCACGTCAAACCTGGCGTGACCACCGGCGAACTGGACCGTATCTGTCACGAGTACATCACCAACGAGCAGCAGGCCATCTCCGCCTGCCTCGGCTACCACGGCTTCCCGAAATCCGTGTGCATCTCGGTGAACGAAGTGGTGTGCCACGGCATCCCGAGCGACGACAAAACGCTGAAAGACGGCGACATCGTCAACATCGACGTGACCGTGATTAAAGACGGTTTCCACGGCGACACCTCGAAGATGTTCATCGTCGGCAAACCGACCATTCTGGGCGAGCGCCTGTGCCGCGTCACTCAGGAAAGCCTGTATCTGGCGCTGAAGATGGTCAAACCGGGCATCCGTCTGCGCACCCTGGGCAAGGCCATCCAGCAATTCGTCGAGGCCGAGAAATTCTCCGTGGTGCGCGAGTACTGCGGCCACGGCATCGGCGAAGTGTTCCATGAAGAGCCGCAGGTATTGCACTATGACGCGGACGACGGCGGCGTGGTGCTGCAGGCGGGCATGGCCTTCACCATCGAACCGATGGTCAACGCCGGCGACTACCGCATCCGCACCATGAAAGACGGCTGGACGGTAAAAACCAAAGATCGCAGCTTGTCGGCGCAGTATGAGCATACTATTGTGGTCACTGATAACGGCTGCGAGATAATGACGTTGCGCAAGGATGACACCATCCCCAACATCATTACGCACGAGATGTAAGCACCGCGGCGCACGCCGCGTGCAGAATGTCACCAGGCCGGCTTATGCCGGCCTTTTTTATGGGCTGCGCACTATGTCTGACAATCTCCTTCAACCGGCCGTGCCGATGCCGCCCGCCTCTCCCAGCGTCTACGGCGACGACGAGCTCACCTGCCCGCTGCTGAAACAGCGGCTGGAGCAGTTCCAGCTGTGGCTGGCGGCGGCGTTCGACGCCGGATCCAGCGCCGAAAGCCTGGTGGCGGCGCGCAGCGACTTCATCGATCGCCTGCTGCGCCGGCTGTGGACGTTCTACGGCTTTGAAGATATCCCGGAAACCGCGCTGGTGGCGGTCGGCGGCTACGGCCGCGGCGAGCTGCATCCGCTGTCGGATATCGACGTGCTGGTGCTCAGCCAGCGCCGGCTGACGGAGCAACAGTCGCAGCGGGTCGGCGAATTCATCACCCTGCTGTGGGATCTCAAGCTGGAGGTGGGCCACAGCGTGCGCACCCTGGAAGAGTGTCTGCTGGAAGGGCTGGCGGATCTGACCGTGGCCACCAACCTGATCGAATCGCGCATGATCTGCGGCGACGTTGCGCTGTTCCTGCAGATGCAAAAGCATATCTTCAGCGACGGCTTTTGGCCTTCGCCGCAGTTCTTCCACGCCAAGATCAGCGAGCAGCAGGAGCGTCATCAGCGCTACCACGGCACCAGCTATAACCTGGAACCGGATATCAAAAGCAGCCCCGGTGGCCTGCGTGACATCCACACGCTGCTGTGGGTGGCGCGTCGCCACTTCGGCGCCACCTCGCTGGACGAAATGGTCGGCTTCGGTTTCCTCACCCAGGCCGAGCGCAACGAGCTGAACGAATGTCAGAGCTTCCTGTGGCGCATCCGCTTTGCGCTGCATCTGGTGCTGCCGCGTTACGACAACCGTCTGCTGTTCGATCGTCAGCTCAGCGTGGCGCAGCTGCTGCGCTATGAAGGCGAAGGCAACGAGCCGGTCGAGCGCATGATGAAAGACTTCTACCGCATGACGCGGCGCGTCAGCGAGCTGAACCACATGCTGCTGCAGCTGTTCGACGAAGCCATCCTGGCGCTGGACGCCACCGAAAAGCCGCGTCCGCTGAACGACGATTTCCAGCTGCGCGGCGATCTGATCGACCTGCGCGACGAAACGCTGTTTATCCGCGAGCCGCAAGCCATCATGCGCATGTTCTACCTGATGGTGCGCAACCGCGAGATCAAGGGCATTTATTCCACCACCGTGCGCCAGCTGCGCCACGCGCGCCGCCACCTGAAACAGCCGCTGTGCACCATCCCGGAAGCGCGCGATCTGTTTATGGCCATCCTGCGCCACCCCGGCGCGGTGTCGCGCGCGCTGGTGCCGATGCACCGTCACAGCGTGCTGTGGGCCTATATGCCGCAGTGGGGCAAGATCGTCGGGCAGATGCAGTTCGATCTGTTCCACGCCTATACCGTCGACGAACACACCATCCGCGTGCTACAGAAGCTGGAGAGCTTCGCCGAGCCTGAAACCCGGCCGCGCCATCCGCTGTGCGTGGAGCTGTACCCGCGCCTGCCGCACCCGGAACTGCTGCTGCTGGCGGCCTTGTTCCACGATATCGCCAAAGGGCGCGGCGGCGATCACTCGATCCTCGGCGCGGAAGACGTGGTGGAGTTCGCCGAACTGCACGGCCTCAACTCGCGAGAAACCCAACTGGTGGCCTGGCTGGTGCGCTGCCACCTGCTGATGTCGGTCACCGCGCAGCGCCGCGATATTCAGGATCCGACGGTGATCCAGCAGTTCAGCAGCGAAGTGCAGAGCGAAACCCGCCTGCGCTATCTGGTGTGCCTGACGGTGGCGGATATCTGCGCCACCAACGAAACCCTCTGGAACAGCTGGAAGCAGAGCCTGCTGCGCGAGCTGTATTTCGCCACCGAAAAACAGCTGCGCCGCGGCATGCAAAACAGCCCGGACCTGCGCGAACGCGTGCGCCACCATCGCCTGCAGGCGCTGGCGCTGCTGCGCATGGACAACATCGACGAAGAGGCGCTGCACCGTATCTGGAGCCGCTGCCGCGCCGACTATTTCCTGCGCCACTCGCCGAATCAGCTGGCCTGGCATGCCCGCCACCTGCTGGCCCACGACTCCACCCAGCCGCTGGTGCTGGTCAGCCGCCAGGCGACGCGCGGCGGCACCGAGATCTTCATCTGGAGCCCGGATCGCCCTTACCTGTTCGCCGCCGTCGCCGGAGAGATGGATCGCCGCAACCTGAGCGTGCACGACGCGCAGATCTTCACCAACCGCGACGGTATGGCGATGGACACCTTTATCGTGCTGGAGCCGGACGGCAGCCCGCTGGCGCAGGATCGCCACGCGGCGATCCGCCAGGCGCTGTTGCAGGCCATCACCCAGCGGGAATACCAGCCGCCGCGCGTGCGCCGGCCGTCATCCAAGCTGCGCCACTTCAGCGTGCCGACCGAGGTCACCTTCCTGCCGACCCACACCGATCGCCGCAGCTACCTGGAGCTGACCGCGCTCGATCAACCCGGCCTGCTGGCGCGGGTGGGCGAAGTGTTCGCCGATCTGGGGCTGTCGCTGCACGGCGCGCGCATTTCCACCATCGGCGAGCGGGTCGAGGATTTGTTTATCCTGGCCGACGGCGAGCGGCGCGCGCTCGACCAAGAAACGCGCAGAAAGTTGGAGCAACGGTTGACAGAGGCCCTCACCCCAAACGATAAAATGTGATACAAGTAACTTTTTACCGACAACATCAGGAAAGAGAACAGCATGCAGCAATTACAGAACGTTATTGAAAGCGCCTTCGAACGCCGTGCGGACATCACTCCGGCGAACGTAGACACCGTAACGCGCGAAGCGGTAAACCAGGTGATCGGCCTGCTGGACAGCGGCGCCCTGCGCGTCGCCGAGAAGATTGACGGTCAATGGGTCACCCATCAGTGGCTGAAGAAAGCCGTGCTGCTCTCTTTCCGCATCAACGACAACAAAGTGATGGACGGCGCGGAAACCCGCTACTACGACAAAGTGCCGATGAAATTCGCCGACTACGACGAAGCGCGCTTCCAGAAGGAAGGTTTCCGCGTCGTGCCGCCGGCCACCGTGCGCCAGGGCGCGTTCATCGCGCGCAACACCGTGCTGATGCCGTCTTACGTTAACATCGGCGCCTACGTCGACGAAGGCACCATGGTCGACACCTGGGCCACCGTCGGTTCTTGCGCGCAGATCGGCAAAAACGTTCACCTGTCCGGCGGCGTCGGCATCGGTGGCGTGCTGGAGCCGCTGCAGGCCAACCCGACCATCATCGAAGACAACTGCTTCATCGGCGCGCGTTCCGAAGTGGTGGAAGGCGTGATCGTGGAAGAAGGCTCGGTGATCTCGATGGGCGTCTACCTCGGCCAAAGCACCCGCATCTATGACCGCGAGACCGGCGAAATCCATTACGGCCGCGTGCCGGCGGGTTCGGTGGTGGTTTCCGGCAACCTGCCGTCGAAAGACGGTTCTTACAGCCTGTACTGCGCGGTGATCGTCAAGAAGGTCGACGCCAAAACGCGCGGTAAAGTCGGCATTAATGAGTTATTGCGTACTATCGACTAAATTGAAATAGCGGGTGATTCACCCGCTATTTTTTTGTCTGCGTTTCGCTGGCAGTCACAGTCGCAGATCTCGCTTTCCGCCATAATCGCAGTCGTGGAATATAACGATCACATCTAAAGAGGGCGCAGTATGTACGATAACTTGAAGAGTTTGGGCATCAATCAACCGGAAGACGTCGATCGCTATAGCCTGCGTCAAGAGGCCAACAACGACATCCTCAAGATCTATTTCCGCAAGGACAAGGGCGAGTTCTTCGCCAAGAGCGTGAAGTTCAAGTATCCGCGCCAGCGTAAAACCGTAGTGGCGGACAACGCCGGCCAGGGCTACAAGGAAATTCACGAGATCAACCCGAACCTGCGTTACGTGATCGACGAGCTGGATCAGCTGTGCCAGCGCGATCAGGTGGAAGTGGATCTGAAGCGTAAAATCCTCGACGACCTGCGCCATCTCGAAGGCGTGGTGTCGCACAAGATTGCCGAGATCGAAGCCGATCTGGAAAAACTCACCCGCGGCAAATAATGCGGATCGGTTGACCCGCATCATCGCCAAGGCGCCCTTTTGCGGCGCCTTTTTACTTTACGATTGCAGCAGAGTGCCCCACTGCTCGACCCACGGGCAGGCGGCCACTTCCGGTTCCGGCTGTTCCATCGCATCGATCTCCAGCACTTCGCCAACGCGGGTGGCGCCCTGCTCCTGCAGCAGCGCGTCGAACGCACGCCCGGCGCCGCAGAAGTTGTCATAGCTGCTGTCGCCGAGGGCGATCAGCCCATAGCGCAGCTCCGGCTGATAGCCAACCTGATCGCGGATAGCGTGGAACAGCGGCGCGATGCTGTCCGGCAGATCGCCCTGCCCGGTGGTGGAGGTGATCACCAGCGCGTAGTGCTGACGATAATACTGCCAGGCCTCCAGCGTGCCCTCTTCGAACAGTTTGACCTCATGGCCCTGCTCGCTGAGGATGTTTTGCGCCTCTTCCGCCACCAGCAGCGAATTGCCGTAGACCGTTCCCACGAAGATACCAACCTGAGCCATGGCTCCTACTCCCTTCATTACCTTTAAAAATTGTCAGCTATCCTGACCGTTAGCCGCGCTAAACTCAACCCCGGCAAGTTCAGGGAATAGCCCCGCCCAGCCGAACTGCGCCATCACCCCTTGCCAGGCGTCGTCCCAGCGCGCCGTCACCTGCAGCGGTTCGCCGGTCACCGGGTGCGTCAACTGCAGGTGGCTGGCGTGCAGCATCAAGCGCGGGCAACCGAAATGCTGCGCCATCCCGCGGTTCTGCCGCAGATCGCCGTGCTTGCTGTCGCCGATGATCGGATGGCGAAGATGCGCCATATGGCGCCGCAGCTGATGTTTGCGGCCGGTTTCCGGCTGCAGTTCCACTAGGCTGTACCGCGCGCTGTCGTAGCGGCCGACGGCCACCGGCATCTCCACCTGCGCCAACGGCCGGTAGTGCGTTACCGCCGGCTGCGGCCCCTTATCGGCATCGGCATGTTTATCGGCGATTTTGTCCAGTTCCGCCGTCAGCGGATAATCGAGAGTCGCCCCCTCCTGCACGTAACCCCGCACCACCGCATGGTAGGTTTTCTGCACCTGATGTTGTTCGAACTGCTGCGACAGCAGGCGCGCCACCTCGCTGGACAGCGCCATCAGCAGCACGCCGGAGGTCGGGCGATCGAGACGGTGCACGGTAAAAACGTGCTGCCCGAGCTGATCGCGCACCGTCTGCATCATAAAGCGGGTTTCATGACGATCCAGCCAACTGCGGTGCACCAACCAACCCGACGGCTTGTTCACCGCCACCAGGTGTTCATCCTGATATAAAATCTCAATCACATCACGTTCCCAGGTCAATAACCGTTTCGGGCGCGAGTATAACAGGCATGAGACGCAACGCTAGTTCACCCATTCGATGGTCACCAGCCGCGTATCGGCGCGGCCGCGCTCGTCTACCGCCCGAATGCGGTAGCGCCCGTTGTCGATAGGCCGCCAGTCGATCGGCTTTTTGCTGGCACTGCTGCCGAGATAGATATCGTCGACGAACCAGTACACCGTCTTGCTGTCGGCGTCCGTCACCGCATTGAAGGCGATTTTGTCCCGCCCCTGCTGCGACTGGCGCAGGGTATAGGTGGTGTTTTTCAGCGGTGAAGTGATGCGCGGCGCGCTGCCGCCGACGGCGATGCCGTTGTCCTTGCAGCGATTGATCGGCGGCGCCCGCTTCGGCAACCCGGCCTGAGCGAACACGTTGGCCAGATCGGAAGGCCAGAACTCAAAGATTTCGGTGCGGGTCTGCGCCGCGTCATACGGCGGGCAAACGACCTCACCGCTGTGAATATCCAGCACCACCGGCCGGTAAACGCTGTCGACCTTGATCGGCGACTTGCCGGGAATGAACCAGGTCTTGCCCTTTTGCTGGCACCACGGCGTCGGCAGATCGCCGCTGGCGAGACAAATGTCCACCCGCCGCAGCCGTTTGGGGAACGGGTGCTTCGGTTCTCGCAGGGCGGGATAGCTGGCGTTGACGCTGTCGATGATATTGAAAAACAGCGGCGCGGCCGCCTCGGCGCCGACCAACGCATTGTTGCCGCGCCCGTCGAAGTTGCCTTCCCACACCACCAGCACATAAGGGCCGAAAATCCCGACGCTCCAGGCGTCGCGAAAGCCCCATGAGGTGCCGGTCTTCCAGTACACCGGCAGCGACGAAGAACGCTGCGCCAGCGTATCGCCCGGCCGCCGGTGCTGGCGCAGCATATCCAGCGTGATGAAACTGGCCTCCTCGCTCAGCAGCCGTACCGGCGTCGATTCGGCCTGGTTCAGCTGCATGCGAAGCGGCCGCAGCTCGCCGCGATTCGCCAGCAGCGCATACAGCTTCGCCAATTCCTGCGCCGTTACCTCGCCGCCGCCCAACACCAGCGACAGTCCGTAGTGGCTCTCGTTGGCCATATTGGCGACGCCGGTCAGGCGCAAGAACTGATAAAAGGTCGGCTGACGCAGCTGTGAAGCGACATACACCGCCGGAATATTGCGGCTGAAATTCAGCGCGTCGGTGGCGGTCACCGGGCCGAGAAAGCGCCGATCGAAGTTTTCCGGCGCATAGGCGCCGAACGACGAAGGCACGTCTTTAAGAATGGTCATCGGATGCAGCACGCCCTGCTCCATGCCCAGCGCGTAGATGAACGGCTTCAGCGTCGATCCCGGCGAACGCTTGGCGTTGGTGCCGTTTACCTGCCCCTGAATCGGACGATTGTAATAGTCCGCCGAACCCACCAACGCGCGCACCCCCATATCGCGGCTGTCCACCAGCAGCACCGCGGCGTTTTGGATGCCGCGGCTGCGGTTGCGGGCGATAAAGGCGTTGACCTGTCGTTCGACCAGCCGCTGCAGCCCGGCGTCCAGCGTGGTGTCGACGCGGGTATCGCGCTGCACCAGTTGCTGCGTCTGCAGGCGCAGCTGTTCGATAAAGTGCGGTGCGATATAAGGCACTTGTTCAGGCTGCCGCAGCGCCAACGGCAGGCGGAACAGCGTTTGCTGGCTGGCGTCGGTGGGGTAAGCCTGTTGCCAGCGCAGGAACAGACGGTTGCGCGCCTGCGTCAATGCGGCGCCGAGCATGCCGGTTTTCGGCTCCAGACGGTAGCTGGGTGACTGCGGCAACACCGCCAGCGTCAGCGCCTCCGGCAGAGTCAACTCCCGCGGCGACTTGGCGAAATAGATCAGGCTGGCGGCGCCGATGCTTTCAATGTTGCGGCCGTAGGGCGCGTAATTCAGATAGGCTTCCAGGATATCGCGCTTGGAGTAGCTCAGTTCCAGCTGCACCGCACGCAGCACCTGCAGCAGCTTGCCGCCCGGCGTGCGGGTATTGAGATGCCAGCGCATGCGCGCCAGCTGCATGCTGATGGTCGAACCGCCCTGCATTTTGCCGCCGGCGACATAGCTGCGCCAGAAACCGCGCACCAGGCTGACGGGGTTAAAGCCGGGGTTATAGTAGAACCAGCGATCTTCGTGCAGCAACAACCCGCGCACCGCCAGCGGCGACACTTGCTCCAGCGGGGTCCACAGCCGGTAGCGATCGTCGTTGGCCAGCGTAATGCGCAGCAGCGCGCCGTGCCTATCGTAATAAACGGAAGACTGCGGCAGCCCCTGCCACAGGGGCGGATGCGGCCACAGCCGAATTGCGGTCAACAGCAGCGCCAGTAAAAACACCGCCATCAAGCCGTTTTGCAGCACGCGCCCGGTCAGGATCTTCATACGTTCTCAGCATTCCGGCGCCAGACGCTGGCCTGGCGCCGGATACGGCCTAGTCGTTGCCCGCCGGCACCACCACCAGCTTGCCGCCGCCGGCCGACATGGCCTGCACTTCACGGTCGTACATGGCTTCGCCGTAGGCCGGTGGAATAATAAAGCTGCCGGTATTGGTGGCCTTGATTTGATAAACGAACTCCTGCACCTCGGTGCCGGCGCTGCCGTAGATAATCACCCGATCTTCGCGGATATCGCTGTAGTCCGGCGCCCAGGAGGAGCCGGAGGCGGCCAGCGGCGACTGCCAGCCGCCGCGATCGTCGCTCTCTTCACCGGCGTCGGCCGGCTCCGGCGGCGTCTGCTGCACCACTTCGAACCCGCCCGGCAGCAGATCGACGATCGCCAGGTTGCTCTGCCCCTCTTTCGAGTTGGCGCGCACCTTCAGATGGACGTTGATCTTCTGCCCCAGCGTCACCTGCGTCACCGGCTTGCCCTGTTCGTCGGTGTAATCGCGGACGATCTCAATTCCGCGCGACAGCGCTTTTTGCGGCGCATTCAGATCGTAACCGGCCTGCGTCACCACATACCAGGCCGGCGCGCTGCCGCCGTTGGTGAAGCGCACGGCAGTAGCGTCGGCGTTAAATTGCCCCTGAACGAACAGCCCCTGCAGCTCGCTGATGCGCTGCGGCTCGCCGCCCGCTTTGCCTACCTGCACGATGCCTAATGCATCCGCATTGGCGGACTGCGCCGCCACCTGGGCCGAATAGCTTTCCAGCGCCAGAATGCTCATTGCAGAGGAGTAGGTGGTGTAACGCTCTTCTTTCAGCGCCTTGACCATATTCTCCAGCACCTGCGGCGGGATCGACGCCACCTTCTCCGGGAAGTGGCGGGTAATCAGATACAGCCGCGTCGCATCCTGCACCAGCGGATCGAAATAGTTCTGCGTCCACCAGGCGCTGTCATACGCCTTGCTCAGCTGCTGCCAGCTCGGTTGCAACAGCGCGGCGGCTTCGTCGTCCATCTTCAACAGGCGATAGGAAGAGGCCAGATACAGCGCGCTCAGATCGGTTTTCCAGCCCTCGCCATAGCGTTTTTGCAGCGTATCCTGCACCGCCGCCAGCGAGTTGGTGGTCACTTCGCCCTGCAGCGTCAGCAGGTAAACCGCCCAGCTGCGCAGGCGCAGCAGATACAGATCGTCAAATCCGCTGGCCGCCAGCTCGCGCAATGCGCCGTTGGCCTCGTCCAGCATGCCGTCCGGCAGGGCATAGCCCGCCGCTTTGGCTTCGAGCAGATACTGCACCACATAAGGCGTGACGAAAGGATCGGCATCCGGCGACGAACGCCAGGCGCCGATCGCCCCGCTGTCGTTCTGACGGGCGCGCAGCACGCCCAGCAGGTTACGCAGCTGCTTGCTGACTTCCGCCTGGCTCAGGCTGCTTTTCATCTCCGGATGACGGCTCTGCAGCATCAGCGGAATGGAGCGGCTGACGATCTGCTCGGAACAGTAATACGGGTAATCCGCCAGGTATTGCGCCAGCCCGCTGGTCAGCACCAGCGGCGAATTCGACACCGCCGCCCGGCGCTGCGCGAAGGCGTCGAACATCTGGCGCAGGCCATCGACATTCTGGCTGCCGCCGCTCATGCGCCCCATCACCGATTGAGTGCGGTACGGCGCCGCCGGCCGCACCGAGGTGCTGACGGTGCGGCGGCTGGCCTGGTCGCCGTAACGGGCGTCGAACACCAGCGGCGCATCGCCCAGCACGGCTTTGGCGCGCAGGCGGAAGGCGATCACGCCCTCGCGTTTTTCCGCCAGCGTCAGGCTTTGCGTCGCGTTGCCCACCACCTCCAACTGCGGCGGCGGCGTCAGCAGGACGTTGATGGCCACCGACTGGCCTTTCAGCCCTTCAAGATTGTTGCTGACGCCCACGCTGACGTCGAACTCGTCGCCCGGCGCCACCATCGCCGGCACATTCGGCGTCATGATGAAGCTGTCGCGCACCGTGGCGGCGGTTTGCGCCTTGCCGATTTTCTCCGGCGTCACCGAAATCGCCATGACGCGGATCTTGCCGTTGAAGTAATCCGGCACCGGATAGACGAACTGCTTCTCGCCGCTGACCTCGGTAATGCCGGACCAATAGGCCACCGGCTTATCGCGCTTGCGCTTGAACGGGTTGAGGTTGAGATCCAGCCCTTCGCCCGCATCGCCGCCCGGCGCCGCGGTCAGCGCCATCAGCTTGCTGAATTCCGGCAGGATCAGATCGAGGATCTGCGAGCTGCTCACGTTGAGTTCGCGCTTGCTGAAGAAGAACTCCAGCGGATCCTTCAGGCGGTAACGCGCCACCTGCAGAATGCCCTCATCGACGGCGAACAGCGCCACCTGCTGCGGCGCATCGGTCTTGACCGTCATCGTCAGGTTTTCACCCGGCTTGATGACCTCCGGCGCCGTCACCTCGAGGCTGTTTTGGCGCGCCTTGGTGCTGATCTTGAACGGCATCACGCCGTAGCTCAGCGGGCTCATGAAGATCTCG
Organism: Serratia sp. CY81684; assembly: GCF_052166595.1. Taxonomy (NCBI): domain Bacteria; kingdom Pseudomonadati; phylum Pseudomonadota; class Gammaproteobacteria; order Enterobacterales; family Yersiniaceae; genus Serratia; species Serratia sp. CY81684. The sequence continues at coordinate 51,926 of NZ_JBJNOO010000004.1, forward strand.
CTGGAGTTGATGTCGCGCACGAACTGCACGTTGATGTAGCCGTTGCCCTCCATGCCGGCCGGCACTCGGATCGTCTGCACCGAGCTGGTGGTGTCGGTGTGGAACCACTGCCAGGCGTAAACCTTGTCCTTTTCAATGGTGATCAAGCCGCTACCGGTATAAGGCGCGTTGATCGCCACCTCGATCTCCTCGCCCGGCTGGTATTCCGCCTGGTTGAGTTTCAGCTTCAGTTCGGCATTGCGATCCAGCGAACGGCTCAGGTTGGCGTTACCGGCCACACTGTAGGCGACGCGATTGAGCGTCTTGCCCTGCGCATCTTCAATCACCAGCACGAAGTCGCCCGGCTTATCGGTCGCCAGCCGCAGATCCGCGCCCTGCTCGCTCAGCGCCAGCGGCTGTTCCGACAGCTGCACTTCCTTCATCTTCGACTGGTATTTGTAAACGCCCGAATCCTGTTTGGTCAGCACCGAAATGTATTTCTGCTCGATCAACACCTGCTTCAGGTTCGGCATGGCGATCTGTTTCAGGGCCGGATCGATGGCGATCACGTTCAGATGCCGCTCCGCGTCGCGGTTGATGTAGCCCAGCTCGCCGTCCGCCTTCACGCCGATCAGGTAATCGTAAGGGGAAACCAGCGTACGGGCGGTAGCCGCCACCGAGCGCCCGCCGCCGGCGACGAACGCCTCCGACAGCAATTGCAGCTGATAGGTGGCGTCGGCGTAGGATTTCAGATCGAGCGGAATATCGGCCGCGCCGTGCTCATCGGTGGTGCGATCTTCCAGCTCGGTCTCGAACCCGTCGCTGTTTTGTCGGTTTTCATAGAACGCATAATCCGGGAAGCGATCGAAGCTCGGATACATCGGCCGCAGCGTCAGCCTGGTGGTCACGCGGCGATCCTGCGCCGGGGTGCCGAACAGATTCTGCACATCGATGCTGGCCTTCAGCTCGGACGGTTTTACCCAGCCTTGCTGGCGGTCCGGCGTCAACGCCAGCTTCACTTTCAGCTGATCCGGCTCGAACTCCTTCACATTGACTGCGGTATGGCCGAGCAGCGTGGAGGTGTCGTTGTTTTTGCCGATCAGATACAGATAGACGTTCCACTCGCCGGTAGGCGAATTTTCATCGGTGGTATAGCTCAGCTCGTTGAAACCGCTGGCGCCCAGCGTCAGCGGCACGGTGGACATCAGCTTGTCGCGCGGATCGCGGATTTCGGCGCGCACCGGCACGCCGGCCAGGCCAACGCCCCAGTCGGCGGCGCGGGTGATCAGGCCGATGTTAAAGGTATCCCCCGGCCGATAAACGCCGCGATCGGAGAACAGGTAGCTGCTGAGCGTGCGCGGATCGGTCGGCGTTTGTTCACCGGCAACGTCGAAGCGCGAGAAATCCAGCCCGCGATCGTTATAGCTGCCGGTCGGCAGGAAGGAGACATCCCCTTCTTTCTCCACCAGGAACATCACCGGCTGGCGCTCGTTGGTGTACACATCCAGCGCCGGAAAACGCACGTGCCCATCGGCGCCGGTGGTTTGGCTGAGCAGCGTCACGCCGTTTTTGGCCACCACCGACACGGTGGCGCCGCTGACCGGCGCGCCGCTTTGGATCGACTGCACAAAGACGTCGCGCGTCTTGTCCTGCGAGCTCTTGGCGACGATGCCCAGATCGGTCACCACCACAAAGCGCGAATCGCCGACGTCGGGCTGTTCTTCCCCTTCGCTCTCATCCTGTTCCTGATCCTGCTCGGCGCCCGCCTCTTCCGCCGCCGGTTTTCGGTTCGGCTGCCATTCAGACAGCGTCAGCAGGAACACCCCGCGATGGGAACTGGCGTTGGTGGAGAGATAGCGGGAAAGATCGATGCCCTGATAGTTCACTTCCCCCGGCCGCTCGTTGTTGAGCGCCGTCTGGTATTTGAAATGCTCGGTGAAATATTCGTCGTTGAGCCGGTTGAATTCCGTGGAGGAGTATTCCCGGCTTTTGAAGGAGACGATGTGCTGCAGCTGGCTCGGGATCACCCGCTTGATGTCCAGCCGCAGGCCCGCCACGTTGCGCGCCGCCACGCTGACCTGCTTGTCGCCGTTGACCGACAGCAGCGAGCCCTGCGACATGAACTGCAGCGATTTCGGGAACTCCGGCACTTCGACCACGCGGTAAACCTTCTTCGGCATTTTGTAACCGCCGGCGGAAACCAGCTGGTTATCGATCTCGAGCAGCACAAAGCGGTGCGCCGGGGCGTCGAAACGGAAGCTGAACTGCGGTTGGTAGGCCTCTTCCGCCTCGTTAAGCGTCAACGGCAGCGGCGTCGCCTGCGCCAGCACGTTTTTACCGACGCTGTCGACCGTCCATTGATAGAAATCGTCGGCATCGTTGGCGGTCTCGGCATCGCTCGGATCGTGCTGCGGCAGCAGCCAGGCTTTCGCGGCCCGCGCCAGCTCGGCATCCTTCACCGCATCAATGAAACCGACCACCAGCGCACGCTGGCCTTTACCGCTGTCGGTATCCACGACCTGGGCGCTGGCGTCGCTCAGCGCCAGGCTGTACAGCGTCGGTACTTTGACCCAGTTGCTTTTCGCTTCTTCGACTGCATTGCCGGCCGCCGTCGATTTAACGCCCTTGCCGACGGTCAGATGTACCGCGCCGCCCTGATCCAGCGCCTGCAGCGGCTCGGAATGCACCCAGGCGTTCAGTTTTTTCTCGTCATAGACCAGAGAGAAGTTCAGCTTTTTCTCGGAGGTGGCGCTGCCTTCTTTCAATCCCAGCGAAATCTGTTTTTCAAAGCTGCCGACGTCAACCGGCGCGTTGAACTGCAAATTGAAGATCGCGCTGCGTTTTTGCGCATTTTGCGGATCGCGGTAATACTCGGCCTGCCCCAGGCGGTAATCGAACGCGGGCACGGTGAAGGCATAACGGGTTTTGGCGAGCTTGACCTGCGGCGCCAGCAAGGTGGCGGGCTCAAGGGTCACCTCATATTTCGCGCCCATCAGCAGCGGCTTTTTCGCCGTGAACACCAGTGTCGACTCATTGCTCCATGCCCACTGCCCTTCCGCCGACGGTTTCAGAGTGATGCCGGCGCTCACGGTTTTGCCCGCCGCGGTTATCGGCGCAGCCGAGCCGCTGAAGGTCAGGCTCACCGTTTGCGGCGCCTGCCGGGCGGCGGCGTAGTCTATCGGCTCGGGGTTGGACAACTCGGCGTTGATCTCCTGAACCACCATCGGCGCTGGTTCAATCGGTTGGGGCAGGTTTTGCCACCAGTGCCAACCGTAAAATGCGCCGCCCGCAACGCCTGCCAGCAGCAGCAGGCTCAGACCGACCGCTTTCGGGTGTTTATCCACGCCGCTTTCCAGCCGCAAAAAACCGCGCAGCAGCGCAGCCCACCAGGCCGGCGCACGCCAGCTGAGGTTGCCGACCAGCGGTCTCAGCAACCGCCCCAACAGCGACAACGCCCCGCCCAGCAGGCGACAAACGCCCTTAACCAGGGTAAAAGGCAAACGCAGGATAAACCTTAATAAATCCATTATTGCAGCACCTCATCATCCTAATGCAGCTCCCGGTCAACCGCCGCGGTTAAACCGAGCCGAAAGACGCCGTCGGCTCTCCTGCCCGGCATCCGCGCGAGTACTCTACACTGCCGGGCGGCAAAAATCTGCGCGCCGCCGGCGCATTACGGCTCTTTATTCAACATCAAATCCAGCTGCTGCAGCAGCACCAACAGCGGCAGACTGCTCGGTTCACGATCTTTCAACGCCTCTTCGAAATAAGGCGTGATGGCGAAGCGCGTCGGCAACGGCGCCTCGGCGTCCAACAACGCATACATGCGCGGCAAGAACACCCACTGCAGCCAGGCTTCGGCCGACATGCTGTCGATGCAGAACGGCTCGGTGCTGGAGAAAGCCTCATGCTCAGGGGGCGCGGCCTGCCACAGCGCCAGATCGCGCATGGATTGTTCAATCGCCTGCAAACTGCGGCGCACCTGGTTATGTATACTCATCTGCATTCCCGATCTCTTTTCATCATGGTATTCAGCGCTCTGGCTGAAAGGCGGCAAAGCATAGCATTTTTATAGCCCAAATTCGGCGCGCCTGAGACAGCTCGCCGTTTTTATCTGGTGACGCTCGCCGTCGCGCGGCACAATAGGCCCACCGAATTCACCACACAGATAAAGATTCATGTCCGTAATAACAGAGAAAAAAAACCACGCGACGCCCGGTAAGGCCATGTTGGCCTCGGTCACCGGTTATGCCATGGACGGGTTTGACCTGCTGATCCTCGGCTTTATGCTGCCGGCCATCAGCATCGAATTGGGATTAACCTCATCGGCCGCCGGTTCGCTGGTCACCTGGACGCTGATCGGCGCGGTGCTGGGCGGCGTGATCTTTGGCCACCTCAGCGATCGTTTCGGCCGTATCCGGGTACTCACGATCACCATCCTGATGTTTTCCCTGTTCACCGGCCTGTGCGCCGTGGCGCAAGGCTATTGGGATCTGCTGGCCTATCGCACCCTGGCGGGCATCGGGCTGGGCGGCGAGTTCGGCATCGGCATGGCGCTGATCGCCGAAGCCTGGCCGGCGGAGAAGCGCAACCGCGCTTCGGCTTACGTCGGCATGGGTTGGCAGTTGGGGGTGCTGGCGGCCGCTTTCCTGACGCCGCTGCTGCTGGAACACATCGGCTGGCGCGGCATGTTCCTGGTCGGCCTGCTGCCGGCGCTGGCGTCATTCCTGATCCGCCGCACGCTGGGCGAACCGGAGGAATTCGTGCGGCAGAAAGACGCCGGGCAGCCGCTTTCCTTCTTGCAGCGTTTGCGCCTGCTGTTTAAGGATCGCGCCACCGGCAAGGCCAGCATCGGCATCTTCATTCTCTGTTCGGTGCAGAACTTCGGTTACTACGGGCTGATGATCTGGATGCCGACTTACCTGGCGAAAAACTTTGGTTTCTCGCTCACCAAGTCCGGCCTGTGGACGGCGGTGACGGTCGTGGGCATGACGTTCGGCATCTGGCTGTTTGGCGTGCTGGCCGACCGCTTCGCCCGCTGGAAGATTTTCGTGCTGTATCAGGTCGGCGCGGTGGTGATGGTGATCGGCTACGCCCAGTTGAGCGACCCGATGCTGATGTTGTTCGCCGGCGCCGTGATGGGCATGTTCGTTAACGGCATGATAGGCGGCTACGGCGCGTTGATTTCCGATACTTACCCGGTACAGGCGCGCGCCACCGCGCAAAACATCCTGTTCAATCTCGGGCGCGGCGTCGGCGGCCTGGGGCCATTAGTGATCGGCGCGCTGGTGACGCAGGTGTCGTTCACCGCCGCTATCAGCCTGCTGGCGGCGATTTACCTGCTGGATATCTACGCCACGCTGTTCCTGCTGCCGAAAAAACAGGGCGCAGGCGATACGCTGGGCGCGATTGGTTAACGCTGGCGATGGATTAAGCAGAGAAGCACGCACGGCGGGATAGAACAAAAAGTTGGGGGCACTGCGTTAACAGTGCCCCCGGTTCGTTTTATAGCCATCCCGCTACACAGTGTGCTCCCTGCTCAATCCTTGAAAACTTTTCCTGCGGCCATCCTGACCAAGTGGTCCTTGCATCATCCTGCAGCATCGTCCTGACGCGGTTCCTCAGCCTTCCTGACCCGCCGACAGTCCTGTGCCGGCTCTCAATCTCCGTCCTGGAGGTGTCCCTGGTTTCTATCCTGAAACATCCTGGGCATCTCCTGACGCCATCCTTCGCTCTTGCCTGAGCGCATCCCTTTCTTCGTCCTGAAGCTGCATCATCCTGATGCTTTCCTGCTCCGCCGGTTCCGTTCCGGTAACGATAAGATCGCTTAAATTCCCCGGAATCACAAGGGTTTGGGAGGCGTCTCACACTAAATTAAGCCTAAGAGTTATCCTAAAGAAATTCTAACCAATTGATCTGGATAACAATAATCTCATAGTCTGGAAAAAGGTGGGAAAAATTAAGAGCGATCTCTCACACCCCGTGTGAGAGATCTCTTACACGGGCGACGGCGAATCCGCCGCGCTTCAGTCCAGCACCGGGCGCAGCGCATCGAGGAAACTCCCCAGCGTCGCCGCCAACAAGGTGCGCTTATCGCTGCCGAATTGTTCCAGCACCACGTTGCCGCTAACGTTGCACAGCGACACCATCGTCATCTCGGATTCGGTGGTCGCCAGGAACAGCGTTGGCGACAGCTTGAGACGTTTTTGCGTCACCAGATGACCGATCAGGTTCTCCTGCAGGCGGATAAAATCTTCCTCGCTCCAGACCTGCAGCAGGCTCAGGCGATGCTCCCCAAATTGCGCGCTCATGTCGCCCGCGTATTGCTGCGTGTAAAAACGGTGCGCATCCGGCTGCAAACGCAGCTCCAGCGCGGCTTCTACCTTCTCCAGCGTCGCCGCCGGCTCGAAAGGCTGCGGCAACCACAGCACCTCGTCCTCGCGATTCTCCACGATGCAGGGCGACGGCACGCCGTACAACGCCTGGCTGGCCGGCGCGTGGCCGCGCGCTTGCTGCCACAACTCGACATAGCGTTGAGTGAATTCACGCAGAGCGTGCGATACATCATGGTCCATATTCTTTCTCGCATACGTTAAACTGACGGCCATTGTACCTATCTCTGAGCGAGGTGACAGCAGATGTCCTCCTATCAAGACCACCAGGCCCTGTCAGGGCTGACGCTGGGCAAACCCACCGCCTACCGCGATCGCTACGACGCCACGTTGCTGCAGGCGGTGCCGCGCAGCATGAACCGCGAGCCGCTGGGGCTGTATCCCGACAACCTGCCCTTCCACGGCGCGGACATCTGGACGCTTTACGAACTCTCCTGGCTGAACGCCAACGGGCTGCCGCAGGTGGCGGTCGGCGAGATCAGCCTCAACGCCGACAGCCTGAACCTGATCGAATCGAAAAGCTTCAAACTGTATCTCAACAGCTTCAACCAAACCCCGTTCGCCGATTGGGAAACGGTGCGCAGCACCCTGCAGCGCGATCTGTCTGCCTGTGCCCAGGGCGAGGTAAGCGTCACCCTGTTCAGCGTCGAGCAGCTGGAAGGCACGCCGATCGCCCGTCTGGCCGGCGACTGCATCGACCAGCAGGATATCCGCATCGACAATTATGAGTTCAACGCCGACTACCTGCTGAACGCCGCCGGTGAAGAGGTGGTGGAAGAGCAATTGGTCAGCCACCTGCTGAAGTCCAACTGCCTGATCACCCATCAACCGGACTGGGGCTCGGTGCAGATAAGCTACCGCGGCGGCAAGATCGATCGCGAAGCGCTGCTGCGCTACCTGGTCTCCTTCCGCCACCACAACGAATTCCACGAGCAGTGCGTCGAGCGCATCTTCAACGATCTGATGCGCTACTGCCGGCCGCAAAGCCTGACGGTTTACGCCCGCTACACCCGCCGCGGCGGGCTGGACATCAACCCGTGGCGCAGCAACGTCGTATTCGCTCCCGCGCACGGCCGCCTGGCGCGCCAATAAGTGCGAAACATTGCTCAACAACTGAGCTAACGAGCGGTTTATGTTGGTAAAAGCCCAGGGACGGCGGTAAGGTTAAAACGAGGCTGTGGCCGGGCAGAGCGCCCGCTGCGCCGCAGCACGCCAACCATAACGAGATGCTGTTTTGCTGCGTATGGATTACTACCGCCCCGCACCGGGTGCAAAGGAGTTACCTTGATTACACACATCAGCCCGCTTGGCTCTATGGATTTATTGTCGCAGCTGGAAGTAGACATGCTGAAGCGCACCGCCAGCAGCGACCTGTACCGCCTGTTCCGCAACTGTTCGCTGGCCGTGTTGAACTCCGGCAGCCAAACCGACAACAGCAAACAGCTGCTGTCGCGCTATGAAACCTTCGACATCAACGTGCTGCGCCGCGAGCGCGGGGTGAAGCTGGAGCTGGTCAACCCGCCGGAAGAGGCGTTCGTCGACGGCCGCATCATCCGTTCGCTGCAGGCCAACCTGTTCGCCGTGTTGCGCGACATTCTGTTCGTGCACGGCCAAATCGCCAGCGCCGGCCGTTTCCAACACCTGAACCTGGAAAACTCGGCCCACATCACCAACCTGGTGTTCTCGATCCTGCGCAATGCGCGCACGCTGCATCTGGATGAAGATCCCAACATGGTGGTGTGCTGGGGCGGGCACTCGATCAACGAGAACGAATATCTGTACGCGCGCAAGGTCGGCAGCCAGCTGGGCCTGCGCGAGCTCAACATCTGCACCGGCTGCGGGCCGGGTGCCATGGAAGCGCCGATGAAAGGCGCAGCGGTCGGTCACGCGCAGCAGCGTTACCGCAACAGCCGCTTTATCGGCATGACCGAGCCTTCGATCATCGCCGCCGAGCCGCCTAACCCGCTGGTGAACGAGCTGGTGATCATGCCGGACATCGAAAAACGCCTGGAAGCCTTCGTGCGCATCGCGCATGGCATCATTATCTTCCCGGGCGGCGTCGGCACCGCCGAAGAGTTGCTGTACCTGTTGGGTATCCTGATGAACCCGGAGAACAGTGAACAGGTGCTGCCGCTGATCCTGACCGGACCGAAAGAGAGCGCCGACTACTTCCGCGTGCTGGACGAGTTCATCATGAACACGCTGGGCGACGAAGCGCGCCGCCATTACACCATCATCATCGACGATCCGGCGGAAGTGGCGCGGCAGATGAAAAAAGCCATGCCGCTGGTGAAGGAAAACCGCCGCAACACCGGCGACGCCTACAGCTTTAACTGGTCGATCCGCATCGCGCCGGATCTGCAACTGCCGTTCGAGCCGACCCACGAGAACATGGCGAACCTCAACCTGTATCCGAACCAGCCGCCGGAGCAATTGGCCGCCGCGCTGCGCCGCGCCTTCTCTGGCATCGTGGCCGGCAACGTGAAGGAAAACGGCATCCACGCCATTGAGCAGTTCGGCCCGTACAAGCTGCACGGCGAACCGCAAATGATGAAGCAGATGGACAGCCTGCTGCAGGGCTTTGTTGCCCAGCACCGTATGAAGCTGCCGGGCAGCGCCTATGTGCCCTGCTACGAAATCGTCGCCTGACCCTCAATCCCGGGCGGCGTAACGGCCGCCCTGTTTTTTCTGACCTTACCGCCCATGATGATACACCTACTGATTGTCGACGCCCTGAACCTCATCCGCCGCATTCACGCCGTGCAGGGCTCCCCTTGCGTCAACGCCTGCCGCCACGCGCTGCAGCAGTTGCTCCAGCACAGCCGCCCGACCCACGCGGTGGCGGTATTCGACGAGGACGACCGCAGCGACAGCTGGCGCCACCAAATTCTGCCGGACTACAAGGCCGGGCGCTCGCCGATGCCGGAAAACCTGCAGCAGGAGATGCCGCAGCTGCGCGAAGCCTTTGCCGAACTGGGCGTCGCCAGCTGGCATTCGCCCGGCAATGAGGCGGACGATCTGGCGGCCACGCTGGCGGCGAAGGTCGCCGGCGGCGGCCACCAGGTGACCATCGTCTCCACCGACAAAGGCTATTGCCAACTGCTGGCGCCGAACGTACAAATTCGCGATTACTTCCAGAAACGCTGGCTGGATATGCCTTTCGTGCAACAGGAGTTTGGCGTGCAGCCGCAGCAGCTGCCGGACTACTGGGGGTTGGCGGGGATCGGCAGCAGCAAGATCCCCGGCGTGGCCGGCATCGGACCGAAAACCGCCGTGCTGCTGCTGCAGCAGTCGGGCACTCTGGACGGGCTTTATCAGCACCTGGAGCAGGTGCCGGAAAAATGGCGCAGTAAGCTGGAGCAGCACCGCGAGCTGGCCTACGTCAGCAAACGGGTCGCCACGCTGCGCACCGATCTGTCGCTGGACGGCAACCTGCAGCAGCTGCGCCTGCCGATACAATAAGGGCGCTGCAAGCAGCGCCCTTCATCAAGGCTTCACGCGGTTAATCGCGCTCGTCGCGGCGGCCCGGCACCGCCGACCACATGCGGCGCACGTGTACGGTGATCTCTTCGCGATCGTGATACAGCTGCTTGGCGTGCACTTCAGCGCTGATGCCGGCGGCGCCCAACGCTTCGCGGATGCTCATCAGGTTTTGCGACACTTCCTCGTAGCGCTTTTTCATCGGCAGCTTGAGGTTAAAGATCGCTTCACGGCACCAGCCTTTCACCAGCCACTGAATCATCAGGCTGGTCACCTTCGCCGGTTTCTCCACCATGTCGCACACCAGCCAGTAGATCTTGCTGCTGTTCGGCTCGAACTTGAAGCCGTCGGCGCGGTGGTGCGTCACCTGGCCGGTTTCCATCAGGCTCGGCGCCATCGGGCCGTTATCCACCGAATGCACCATCATGCTGCGTTTCACCAGCTGATAGGTCCAGCCGCCCGGGCAGGCCCCCAGATCGACCGCGTGCATGCCGCTGGCCAGGCGCTCATCCCACTCGTCGGCGGGGATGAACACGTGGAACGCTTCTTCCAGCTTCAGCGTCGAACGGCTCGGCGCATCGGCCGGAAAACGCAGACGCGGAATGCCCATATAGAACGGTGAGTTGTTGTTGCTGTAGGAGTAACCGACGTAACAGCAGCCCGGCGCGATGAAAAATACATGCACCACCGGGCGAGTCGGGTTCTCGCGCGCCATCAGCACCTTCTGCTCGCGCATCGCGGCGCGCAGCGGCACCGTCAGCTTGCGGCAGAACTTCATCAGCTCTTTGCTTTCGTTGGTGTCCGGCACTTCCACCCGCAGCTCACCGCCGCGATCGACCACGCCGATCAGCATGCCGACGATCGGCGATACCCGATCTTCCGGCGGCAGATCGCGCAGCAGCTCCCCCACCACGATCATCTGGCGGGCGAAAATCAGTTCGCGGAACGGAATTTCCCGCGCCAGACGGTCGGCATCGTCCGGCTGATAGCATTCGAACAACACGTAACCGCTGTGCTCTTTTACCCGCGCAAAGCCGTAAATCTCCAGCTGGGCGGCTTTATCGGTGATCTCCGCCGCACACTCTTTTTCGAAGCCGGGGCGGCAGTACAACGCAATCTTATTCATGGCGCTCGGCCTTTTTCCTCAGACGCAAAGCGCCAATCAACATCAATATCCAGCCGATCAAGAAGCACACGCCGCCAACCGGCGTGATATATACCCAGACCTTCAGGTGCGACAGCGCCAGGCAATAGAGGCTGCCGCTGAACAACACGGTGCCGAACGCCAACAGCGCTCCGCTCCAGTAAAACCACAGGCTCACGCGGCGCTGCATCGCGACCGCCAGCGCCAGGATGGCCAGGGTATGGAACCCCTGATATTCCAGCCCGGTGCGGATCCAGGCCATTTCGTTGGCGCCCAGCGTGCCGCTTAACACATGCGCGCCGAATGCGCCCAACGCGACAAACACAAAGCCGCTGATAGCGGCGAAAACCAGCATGGAACGGCTGCTCATCGTGATCTATCCCATTAAAAATCACCGGCCGCGGCAAGGCGGCGGCCAGCCTTATTGTTCGTAGCGGAAGCGGAACTTCTCTTGTTCGCTGGCGGCGCGCGCCAGGATCCACTGCCGGAAGGCGGCTATTTTACCCAGTTCTGCCTGGCTGTCATGACATACCAGATAAAAAGCGTTTTTACTGACCAACACATCGTTGAACGGGCACACCAGGCGACCGGCTTCGATCTCGGTTTGCGCCATCACGTTATTCACCAGCGCCACGCCCTGGCCATGCACCGCCGCCTGCACCACCATGGCGCTGTGGCTGAAGATCGGCCCCTGCTGCACATTGATGTGTTGCAACCCCAGCTGGCGCGTATAGGCCAGCCAGTCGCGGCGTGAAACGTCATGCAGCAACGTATGATAAGCCAGATCGTCTGCGGTTTTCAGCGGATGATCGCCGGTCAGCAGGCTCGGCGAACAAACCGGCAGCAGATATTCCGCATACAGGCGCTCGGCGCGCAGCCCCGGCCAATTGCCGCGGCCGTAGAAAATCGCCACATCGACGTCGTCCGCCAGCTTGTCTTCTTCGCGGTCCACCGCCTGGATGCGCACATCGATCCCCGGATAAGCTGAGTTAAAGCCGGACAGGCGCGGCACCAGCCACTGAATGGCGAAGCTCGGCGGCAGACTGACGGTCAATGCCCCCTTGGCGCTGCGCGCCTGCAGCTTGCGCGTCGCCTCGTTGATCGAAGAGAAGATCTCCTTGATATCGAGGTAGTAACTTTGCCCCTCTTCGGTCAGCAGCAGCGAGCGGTTGCGCCGACGAAACAGCTTCAGCCCGAGGAAGTCCTCCAGCGACTTGATCTGGTGGCTCACCGCGGCCTGGGTCACGAACAGCTCTTCCGCCGCCTTGGTGAAACTCAGGTGGCGAGCGGCCGCATCGAACACGCGCAGCGCATTGAGGGGAGGTAAGCGTTTAGACATTAAATTAGCTACTTTTGTGTAACATTAATCCGAATGATTCGGCGCCGAAAATCGGGCGGCTTTGCGTGGCAAGCCATCGGTAAACGCTAACGGCGGATTGCCATTAGTTTTTTTTATCCGAGCCATTATAATTTGTCCGTTGAGGATGCGCCAGCAAATACCTATAGTGGCGGCACTTCCCGGGCCGGAACGAAAAGGGAGTGGGTGTCGAGGACGCCGATGAACTTTTGGCTTGTGGTTGTGATGTTGTGTTTGCAAATTGTCCGGCGATTCCGGACATGGTAGCTAGGCTACTGTTTTTTCACTTCCTGTACATTTACCCTGTCTGTCCATAGTGATTTTATGCAGCACCGCAAAACTTGCGGTGCTTTTTTTTTGCCTGACGATTACTGGTTGCTTTCAACCATCTCTTTCACATCGGCGCGGTTGATCTGTTGCTCGACGCCGTTGGCGTCTTTATAGCTGATCATGCCGGTGTCGTTGTCCACTTTAGGCTTACCGTCAGCGACAATGGTGCGTCCGTCATTGGTATGCATCACGTAGTTGCTGGAACAGGCGGCCAGGGTGAACGTAAGCATCAGGGCAGAGATAACTGCGGCTGTTTTCTTCATTGAGGACTCCTTTGTAGTTTTAAATGCTGATAAATACCTTTTATGTGTATAGATGCGATTAATAAGCGCACGTTTAATAGCATAACAAACTTTCCCAATTTTGCCAGGCGATAAGTCCTAATCGGCGCGAACGCTTGTCTCCGGCGGCAAAATAGGACAGGATCACCCATCGACTCAAGCCAGTGACAATCAGGGTATGACGCCTTTTAACCCCAGCCTTTTTCGCCAACAGTTTCCCGCGCTCGCGCAGGACGGCATCTATCTGGACAGCGCCGCCACCGCGTTGAAACCGCAGGCGGTGATCGACGCCACGCAGCAGTTTTATCGCGACGACGCCGCCACAGTGCACCGCAGCCAGCATCGGGCGGCGCAGGATCTGACCGCCCGTTTCGAGCAGGCGCGCGGCCAGGTCGCGCAACTGATCCATGCGCCGTCGGCCGACGACATCGTCTGGACGCGCGGCACCACCGAGGCGATCAACCTGGTGGCACAGAGCTACCTGCGCCCGCGTCTGCAGCCAGATGATGAAATTCTGGTGAGCGAAGCGGAACACCACGCCAACCTGATCCCCTGGCTGATGGTGGCGGAGCAAACCGGCGCGCGGGTGGTGAAACTGCCGATCGGCGCCGATCGGTTGCCGGATTTGACGCAGCTGCCCGCCCTGCTCAATGACAAAACCCGCCTGTTGGCGCTGGGGCAAATGTCCAACGTCACCGGCGGCTGCCCGGATCTGGCGCCGGCTATCGCGCTGGCCCATGCCGCCGGCGCGCGCGTGATGATCGACGGCGCCCAGGGCGTGGTGCACGGCCCGGCCGACGTACAGCGGCTCGACATCGATTTTTACGCCTTCTCCGGCCACAAATTGTATGGCCCGACCGGCATCGGCGCGCTGTACGGCAAAGCCGAGCTGCTGGCGCAGATGGCGCCGTGGCAAGGAGGGGGAAAGATGCTAACCCAGGCGTCGTTCGACGGTTTTATCCCGCAAAAACCACCGCACTGCTTCGAGGCCGGCACGCCAAACATCGCCGGCGTGCTGGGATTGGCCGCTGCGCTCACCTGGCTCAGCGAACAGGATATGGCGGCGGCGGAGCGCTACAGCCGCGAGCTGGCGGACCGGGCGGAACAGCGGTTGGCGCAGCTGCCGGGCTTTCGCAGCTTCCGCAGTTCCGGTTCCAGCCTGCTGGCGTTCGATATCGCCGGCGTACACCACAGCGACATCATCACGCTGCTGGCGGAGCAAGGCATTGCGCTGCGCGCCGGCCAGCACTGTGCGCAGCCGCTGATGGCGGCGTTAGGCGTCAGCGGCACGCTGCGCGCGTCGTTCGCTCCCTACAATACTCAACAGGACGTCGATACGCTGGTCAGCGCGTTAACTCACGCCCTCGATCTGCTGGCCGACTGACTTGACTCCCGGAGACGCTATGCTCGCCCCCCATCCTTTTGGCCGAGAGGTCACCGCCGACGCGTTGATCGCCACCTTCAGCGCGCTGAAACAGTGGGAAGACCGCTACCGCCAGCTGATTATGCTCGCAAAACGGCTGCCGCCGCTGCCGGAAGCCTTGCGCAGTGAAGAAATGGCATTGAGCGGTTGTGAAAACCGCGTCTGGCTGGGGCACCAGTTGCTGGAAGACGGCACGCTGCACTTCTATGGCGACAGCGAAGGCCGCATCGTGCGCGGCCTGCTGGCGGTGCTGCTGACCGAAGTGGAAGGGAAAACGCCGCCGCAGATCGCCGCAATGGATCCGCTGGCGCTGTTCGACCGCCTGGCATTGCGCGCGCAGCTGAGCGCCACCCGCGCCAGCGGCCTGGCGGCGTTGGCCGCCGCCGTAAAGGCGATCGCCGCCCGTTACGCCTGACGCGCCGCCTTCGCCACCATCTTTTTCAGCGCGTGCGACACGGCGACGAAGCCGAAGGTGGCGGTAACCATGGTCGCCGCGCCGAAACCTGCGCTGCAATCCATTCTTTTCGGCCCTTCCGCCGTGCTGCGCGAAGCGCATACCGAGCCGTCCGGCTGCGGATAAACCAGCGGCTCGCTGGAGAAGACACAGTCGATGCCCAGCTTGCCCTTGCCGTTTTTCACCACGTTGAAATCGTGCTTCAGCCGCTCGCGCAGCTTGGCGGCCAGCGGATCCTGAATGGTCTTCGCCAGATCGGCCACTTCGATTTTAGTCGGGTCTATTTGCCCGCCGGCGCCGCCGGTAGTCACCACCGGGATCTTGAAGCGGCGGCAGTAGGACAGCAGCGCCGCCTTCGGCCGCACGCTGTCGATCGCGTCGATGACGTAGCTGAAGTTATGGTCCAGCAGCTCGGCGACGTTGTCCGGAGTGATGAAATCATCGATGCAGGTCACCCGGCATTCCGGGTTAATCGCCAGGATGCGCTCCGCCATCACCTCGGTTTTGGATTGCCCGACATGCTGACGCAATGCGTGGATTTGACGATTGGTATTGGTGACGCAGACATCATCCATGTCGATCAGGGTGATGGCGCCGATGCCGGTGCGCGCCAGCGCCTCAGCCGCCCAGGAACCCACGCCGCCGATGCCGATCACGCAGACGTGTGCCTGCGCGAACACCGCCAGCGCCTGCTGGCCGTACAACCGCGCCGTGCCGCCGAAACGCTGCAGATAGGCTTCCGAATAAGCTGTGCTCATAACGCTTTAATTACCTTCGTAATGCAAATGATAAGGGCCGGAAAATCCGGCCCTTGCGGGTCAATCTTTTCACGCCGCGCGCGTTTACCGGGTGGCCAACAACGAACCGCCGCCGTTTGACTGATTGGCGCTGAACAGCTGGCCGCCGCCATTGTTCTTCAGCACCCAGACGCGGCCGTAGTGGTTGTAGTACCCCGCCGAGTGGCCGGCTTCCGGCCCGATGCCCTGATACATGTCAAAATGTTGGCCCTTGATGGCGCCGCCCACGTCGAGCGCGACCATCAGACGCATCTCGTATTTTCCCGTGAATTTACCCTTGTTGTCCAGCAGCGGCACTTCGGCCAGCAGCGTGGTGCCCGCCGGGATCAGCGAACGGTCGGAAGCCACCGAGGCTTTGGCGATCAGCGGCACCGCACTGGCGCCTTTCACCGGCGCAAAAGCTTCCGGGCGGAAGAACACGAACGACGGGTTCTGCTCCAGCAGCTCACGCACCTCTGCGGCGCTGTGGGTATCCGCCCACTGACGGATCGCCTGCATCGACATGTCCGCCTTGGCCACTTCGCCGCGATCGATCAGCACCTTGCCGATGCTGCGATAGGCGTGGCCGTTCTTGCCGCCGTAACCGAAGAACACCAGCGGCTGGCCGTTGCCGTAGTCGACATAACCGCTGCCCTGGACTTCCATCATGAAGTTGTCCATCAGCGAGTTGGTGTAAGCGATGATATAGCGATCGTCGAGCGCGCCGGAGTAGATGCCCGCGCGATCCGGCAAGCGGCCCCTGCCCTTCGGCGGCATGCGGTACAGCGGATAGCGGAACTCGCCCTGTTGGGTATAGCGCGCCTGCACCACCGGCGTATAGTAGCCGGTAAATTGCACGTTGCCGTAATTGTCGACGCCTTCCATCTGGTAAGCGCTGAGGCCGTACTGGCTCAGCATGCGCGTGTCGGCACCGGACGCCATCCAGCTTTGCACCGCCTGATAGGTGCTGTTGTTGCGGTTAAACAGCGAAGGCGACGCGTACTTGATCTCCATCAGCTGATCCGAGTAATCCTTGGCGTTGACCGGCGAGCCTTTGGCGTTGGGCTGATTGACCAGCTCCAGCGATTGATCCAGACGGCCGTCCTTATATTGCTGCCCCCGATCGGTCGGCTTGGACGAACAGCCCGCCAACACCGCCACCATCAACCCGCCCAGCAGGTATTTGCCCCAACGTCCTTTCATCGCGCACACTCTCAAACTGATATGATCTACCGGCTGAACGATAACAAACGCTCATTGATAAAGGAATCGCTGCAAATAAAAAAAGCCGCACGGAGGATGGTGATGAAAAAGAAGGCAAATTGCGGGCAAATTCAGCAGAAAAACGGGTTTAGGGCAATAAAATGCAAAAAGGGTTTGCAACAAAACGCATGGAGAGTATAGTGCGCATCCATCGGACGCGGGGTGGAGCAGCCTGGTAGCTCGTCGGGCTCATAACCCGAAGGTCGTCGGTTCAAATCCGGCCCCCGCAACCAACCGATGCCGCATTGGCGGTATTTTTCGTTTGGTTACGATAACAAAGTATTACACGGACGCGGGGTGGAGCAGCCTGGTAGCTCGTCGGGCTCATAACCCGAAGGTCGTCGGTTCAAATCCGGCCCCCGCAACCAACCGAATGTCGTACCAGCGGCATAACATGAACGGTGGTTTCGTCGTAATACCGCATCAAGACGGACGCGGGGTGGAGCAGCCTGGTAGCTCGTCGGGCTCATAACCCGAAGGTCGTCGGTTCAAATCCGGCCCCCGCAACCAACTCTTGATGACAACAGATAAGCACCCTGACGGGTGTTTTTTTGTATCTGCAATCCGCGAAAACAGCCGGACTCGCGCCCGGCCCTGCCGTTATCGACTCGCCAGCGCGCCGCCGTTGGCGAAATAAGCCTTGATGCCCGCCAGAATCGACTCCGCCACCTGCTGCTGGAAATGGCTGGTGCGCAGCTTGCGCTCCTCTTCGATGTTGCTGATAAACGCCGTTTCCACCAGGATCGACGGGATATCCGGCGCCTTCAACACCGCAAAACCGGCCTGATCGACGCGATTCTTGTGCAACCGGTTGATTTTGCCCATCCGGTTCAACACTTCCTTGCCGAATTTCAGGCTGTCGTTGATGGTCGCGGTCTGGATCAGATCGAACATGGTGTGGTCGAGATAGCGGTCGCCGCTCTTGCTGACGCCGCCGATTTGGTCCGAGGCATTCTGCGTCTGCGCCAGGAACTTGGCCGCCGAACTGGTGGCGCCTTTGGTGGACAATGCGAACACCGATGACCCGCGCGCCGCGCGGCTGGTGAAGGCGTCGGCGTGAATCGAAACGAACAGATCGGCACGCTGCTTGCGCGCCTTGGCGACGCGCACCTTGAGCGGAATAAACACGTCTTCATTACGCGTCATGAACACTTTCATGTTCGGCTCGCGCTTGATCATGGCGCTCAGCTTGCGGGCAATCTGCAGCACGATGTCTTTCTCGCGCGTCTTGTACTTGCCGATCGCGCCGGGATCTTCGCCGCCGTGGCCAGGATCCAGCATGATGATGATCGGCCGATCGCGCCCCGCTTTGCCGGCCTGCGGCGCTTCCGGCGGCAGCGTGCGCTCCAGATCGCCCTTGTTGTAATCTTCCAGTAACGCCAGTAGCGGATCATATTCCTCGCCGCCGCTGCCGCCCTTGGTCGGATAGAGATCCATCACTAGACGGTTGCGATACTCCGGCACCGGCGCCAGCGTGAAAATATGCGGGCTGACGCTTTGTTTGAGCTCCAGCACCAGCCGCACGGTATTCTGATCGAACTGGCCGACGCGCGCCTGCTTGAGATAAGGATCGTCGGCGCGCACCTGCCCGGCGATGCCTTTCAGCACGCTGTTGAGGTGAACGCCTTCGATATCCACCACCACGCGATCGGGATTGGTCAGGGCGAACTGCTTGTATTTCAGCTCGACGTTGGATTCCAGCGTGACGCGGGTATAGGTGGAGGATGGCCAGACGCGCACGGCGATCACGTGCGATGATGCGGCGAAGCCCGTACGACTCACACTCAGCAACCAGCTGGCGGCAACGCCCTGTAATAAACGACGGCGGCCCAGATTGTGATTAGCGTTTGGCATGCGGCTCCGGCAGTAATAGCTGTTTACAACAGATGAAAAAAACACCAATGAAATGGGGATGCCGAAAACTTTAACCAATCATTCCAGCCCTGTCATCAGAAAATCTTTTTATGGTTTTTCAATTTATTAACGATTTAGCGCCCTTAGCGCACGCTTCATGACGATTTCCCACTTGCCATCGGCGCAATAAAAGAATAAAAATACAAAAATATCGTATAAATATGCAAAGAGGTTTGGCCGTGAAGGAACGTAGTACAGAGCTGGTGCAAGGATTCCGTCACTCAGTCCCCTATATCAATGCCCACCGCGGCAAGACGTTTGTCATCATGCTCGGCGGGGAAGCCATCGAACACGAGAATTTCTCCAACATCGTCAACGATATCGGGTTGCTGCATAGCCTGGGCATTCGCCTGGTGGTGGTTTACGGCGCGCGGCCGCAAATCGACGCCAATCTGGCGCAGCATAACTATGAGCCGATCTACCACAAACACACCCGCGTGACCGACGCCCATACGCTCGAACTGGTCAAGCAGGCCGCCGGCCTGCTGCAGCTCGACATCACCGCCCGGCTGTCGATGAGCCTCAACAACACGCCGCTGCAGGGCGCGCATATTAACGTGGTCAGCGGCAACTTCATCATCGCGCAGCCGCTGGGCGTTGATGACGGCATCGACTACTGCCACAGCGGCCGCATTCGCCGCATCGATGAAGACGCAATCCACCGTCAGCTCGACAGCAACGCCATCGTGCTGATCGGCCCGGTCGCGGTTTCGGTCACCGGCGAGAGCTTCAACCTGACCTCGGAAGAAGTGGCCACCCAGTTGGCGATCAAGCTGAAGGCGGAAAAAATGATCGGTTTCTGCTCCTCACAGGGCGTGACCGACGCGGAAGGCAACATCCTTTCCGAGCTGTTCCCCAACGACGCGCAGAAGCGCCTTGAAGAGCTGGAGGAAGGCGGTGACTACCATTCCGGCACCGTGCGCTTCCTGCGCGGCGCGGTGAAAGGCTGCCGCAGCGGCGTGCGCCGCAGCCACCTGATCAGCTACCAGGAAGACGGCGCGCTGGTGCAGGAACTGTTCTCGCGCGACGGCATCGGCACCCAAATCGTGATGGAGAGCGCCGAACAGGTGCGCCGGGCGACGATCAACGACATCGGCGGTATTCTGGAACTCATTCGGCCGCTCGAACAGCAGGGTATTCTGGTGCGCCGTTCGCGTGAACAGCTGGAGATGGAGATCGACAAATTCACCATTATCGAACGCGACAACCTGACCATCGCCTGCGCGGCGCTGTACCCGTTCCTGGAGGAAAAAATCGGTGAAATGGCCTGCGTGGCGGTGCATCCCGATTACCGCAGCTCTTCGCGCGGCGAAATGCTGCTGCAGCGGGTGGAAAATCAGGCGCGGCAGATGGGGTTGAAGAAGCTGTTCGTGCTGACCACCCGCAGCATCCACTGGTTCCAGGAGCGTGGCTTCACTCCGGCGGAGGTCGACGTGCTGCCGATGCAAAAGCAGGCGCTGTACAACTATCAGCGCCGTTCCAAAATCCTGCTGGCGGATCTGTAATCCCTGTGGGCGCGGCCCTTGCCGCGCCCCTTCAACGCTTATTCCGTTGCCTGCAGCCGTTCAGCCAATCCGCTGCGGCGCTGGGTCGGCATACGAATGGCCCGCAGCAGCACCGCCTCCGTGGCGTACAGCGAGAGCTGCTTACGCGCGCGAGTGATCGCGGTATAGACCAATTCACGCGTCAGCACCGGCAGGAAGTGATTCGGCAACACCAGCACCGTATGGTCAAACTCCGATCCCTGAGATTTGTGCACCGTCATGGCATAGGCGGTTTCATGCGCCGGCAAACGGCTCGGCTGCACCGACTTGATGCTGCCGTCCGGCAGTTGGAAATGCACGCGCAGCTCGCCGCGCTCATCCGGCAGCGTAATGCCGATATCCCCATTGAATAACCCCAGCGCGCTGTCGTTGCGGCCGATCATCACCGGCCGCCCCCGATACCAGCGGCCGAGCACGCCCGGTTTGCGGTCGATCAAGCCGGCTCGCTGCAGCCCGAGTTCAATACGTTCATTCAGGCCGGCAACGCCAAACGGCCCTTCACGCAGCGCGCACAGCACCTGGAAGCGGCTAAAGGCCGCCAGCACCGCCGCCGCATCCGCGCCTTCGGCAGTCAGCCGCAGATAGTCGCGATAGCCCGCCACGCAGGCATCCAGCAGCGCCTGATACTCTTCGCTCGTCGCCAGCGCATAGCCCGCGACATCGCCGAAACTGCCGCTTAAGGCTGCCAGCGCGCGCTCCCCCGCTCCGGCGTTGACCGCCAACGCCAGCTGACCGATACCGGACCGAGCGTCAAAACGGTAGCTCTTGCGCAGCAAACACAGGCTGTCGCGCACCGCCGCTTCCGCATCAGCCTGCCGCCCTGCGAGCGAACAGCCGGTCAGGCGGCTCAGCTCTGCGGCACGCGCATCGCTGTATCCCTGCTCGGCAAAACGGCAAATGTCCCCCAGTACCGCGCCGGCCTCCACCGAGGCCAGCTGATCGCGATCGCCGAGGAAAATCACCCGCGCCCGATCGGGCAGCGCGGCAATCAGGCACGCCATCATCGGCAGATCGACCATCGAGGCCTCATCCACCACCAGCACATCCAAATGCAGCCGGTTGCCGCGGTGATAGCGCATGCGTTGACTGTTCGGCTGCGCCCCCAACAGGCGGTGTAACGTCGCCGCCTCCGTCGGGAACAGCGCCTGCTGCGCCGGGGCCAGCGCCAGCTGACGGCTGGCGCTGCCTAGCGACTCCGTCAGGCGCGCCGCCGCCTTGCCGGTCGGCGCCGCCAGCTGAATGCGCAAGCGCGCGCTTTCATCCAACTGCACCAGCGCCGCCAACAGCTTGGCGACAGTGGTGGTTTTACCGGTGCCCGGCCCGCCGGATATGACCGCAATGCGCCGCGTGGCAGCCACCGCTGCGGCGATTTTCTGCCAGTCGGGCTCGTCGCTCGCCGCGCCGAACAAGCGATCGAGAATGGCACGCAGCTCCGCCTCCGGCACCGCCAGCGATTCGCCTTCACCGCCGATAAACGCCGCCACTTCGCCTTCGTTTTGCCACATGCGCTGCAGATATAAACGCGGCCCGCGCAGCACCAACGGCGTAGCGCCGCTGCCGTCTCCGACCGCCGCACTGGCCGCCAAACGCTGTTGCCAACGCGCGCTATCCGGTCGCCCGGCGGCTTCCCACATCGCCAGCGCCAGCGCCGGCTGGCGCCCTTCAAACAGGGTGTCCGCCTGCAGTTGATCCAGCATCAGGCAGACGTGACCGGCCCCTGCCTCTGCGCTCAGGCAGGCGGCGGCCAGCAAAATATCGGGCTCGTCTTCGTTCGCCACCACGCGGGCGAACTGCACGTCCAGCGGGCGCAACACGCCAAGCGCCACCGCCTGCTCCAGCAGTGCGATCATGATCCATCCTCCGTCGCCGCAGCCTCGCCGCTGAACAAGCGATCCATCCCCGCCACCAGCTCAAACTCGGGAAGACAGGTGAAAATACCGTTGCCCGGGTGCGCCGCATCCACGCCGCGCAGGAACAGATAAATCACCCCGCCGAAATGGCGCCGGTAATCGTAATCCGGCAGCCGATGACGCAGATAACGGTGCAGCGCCAGCGTATACAGCTGATATTGCAGATCGTAACGATGCTCCGCCATCGCCTGCTCCATCGCCGGCCGGGTATAGGCGCTGCTGTCTTCCCCCAACCAGTTGGACTTGTAGTCCAGCAGGTAGTATTTGCCCTGCCAACAGAACACCAGGTCGATAAAGCCTTTCAGCATGCCCTGCACCTGATGGAAATCCAGCGCCGGACAGCGGGCGGAAAGCGGATCGTAACGCTTCACCAGGGCATCGAGCTCCTTCGCCTGCAACAGCCGGTTGATCGGCAAATAGAACTGCAGCTCGGCCTGCTTGTGCTGCGGCGTTAGCGCCGCCAGCGTCACGCCGCTGTCGGCGAGCGGCGTGTTGAGCAATACCTGCATCCACGCCAGCAAAATCGGCTGCCAGTGTTCGGCAAATCCTTGCTGTTGCAGCTGTGCCAGCAACCACTGTTCATCCAACGGCTGGGTGAAGTCCAGCGTTTCGAACAGGCTGTGCAGGAAGGTGCCGGGCGTCGCGCCGCGCGGGAAGGTATGCGGTGTGAGCGCCGGCTCACTCTCCTCACTCCGCTCCCCCGCAGCGTCGACATCCAGACGCGGCAGCAGATCCTGCATCAGGCTCGCGCCGTGCTGTTGCAAACCGGTATAGCTGGTCACCCGCCAAAAATCCTGGATCCGCCGGGTAAAGCTTTTCGCCGCCAGCGCTTCGGCCAGTGCCGCCTGAGGGTGCCAGGGTTCCTCGTCCGGCGGTTCAACCAGCGACAGCGCGATGCCCCCGCCCGCCAATTGCTGCAGCCGCTCCTGCAGATACACGGCGTCGCCGGCCTGCCCGCCCTGCACCAGATAACCCAATGCGCTGCGGTGCAGATCGGTATCGCCCTGTTTCTTGCGCGTGCCCTGGAACAGCGGCGCGATGCCGATGCTGCAGTGGTACACCGAGCGGGTCAGCGCCACGTACAGCAGACGCAGATCTTCCGCCAAGCGCTCCTCCTCCGCCCAAGCCTGGCTCTCTTCATTGGCGTCGAGATCCAGCAACGCCTGGAAACTGTGGCGATCGTGATACAGCGCCTGTTGCTGCTGGCGGAAGTTGCCGACGAACGGCAGCCACACCAGATCGAACTCCAGCCCCTTGGACTTGTGGATCGTGATCACCTGCACCAGATGCCGGTCGCTCTCCAGCCGCAGCTGCTGATTGTCGGACTGGCGATTGGGCTGGGCGATCTGCTGCGCCAGCCAGCGCACCAGCGCATGCTCGCTGTCGAGCTGCGCCGCCGCCTCTTGCAACAGCTCCCCCAGATGCAGCACGTCGGTCAAGCGACGCTCGCCGCCGGCGCTGGCCAACAGGTTCTCCGCCAGCTGACGCGCTTTCATCAGCTCGCTCAGCATCGGCAACACGCCGCGGCGCAGCCAGAGCGTGCGGTAATTGTCGAATTCGTTAACCAGCGCGTCCCAGGCGCGCTCATCGCGGCTCAGGCCGTCCAGCGTCGGCGCGTCCAGCCCCATCAGCCCGGTGGCCATGGCGCTGCGCAGCGTACGCTCCTGCTCCGGCGCCAACACCGCCTGCAACAACCACAGCAGGTCTTTGGCCTCCGGGGTGTCAAACACGCTGTCGCGGTTGGACAGGTAGACCGACGGGATAGACAGCGCGCTCAGCGCATCGCGCACCAACGCCGCCTCATTGCGGCTGCGCACCAGCACCGTGATATCGGAGGCTTGTACCGGCCGTGACGCCTTGCCGCTCTGCAGCCGTGCCAGGCCCTGCTGCCCGGCGCTGAGCCAGTCGCGAATTTGCGTGGCGCACAGGCGCGCCATCAGCTGTTGGTAATCACTTACACCCACGCCTTCCCCCTGCTGCAGCCAGAACTGCATCGCCGGCTGCGGCGTGCCGTGCAATTCAAACGCCAGCCCTTGGTTCTTTTCCGCCGCATTAACCTCAATAAAGGGGATCTGGCCAAACAGGAAAGGCTTTTCTACCTGAGAAAACAGGTGATTGACGCTGGCGACCATCGACGGCGACGAACGCCAGTTGGTCTCCAGCGTATAGTGGGCGCTCACCTCTGAACGGGCACGCATGTAGGTAAAGATGTCGGCGCCGCGGAAGGCGTAAATCGCCTGCTTGGGATCGCCGATCAGCAGCAGGCCGCAATCGGGCCGGCCGACGTAAAGTTTTTGGAAAATACGGTATTGCTGCGGATCGGTATCTTGGAATTCATCGATCATCGCCACCGGATAGCGCTGGCGGATCGCCTGCGCCAGCTGTGCGCCGCCGCCGCTTTGCAGGGCGCCGTCCAAACGGCTGAGCAGGTCGTCAAACCCCAGCTCGGCGCGCTGGCGCTTTTCCTGCTGAATGGAGGTGCGGATCTCGCTGAGCGCGCGCGCCATGATCAGGTCGCGCAGCGTCAAGGGTTCATCGAACAGCTCATCTATCGCCGTGAACAGCGCATGACGCGGCGGCTCGCCCTTCTTGGTCTTCTCCAGCAGCACCGACTGGCGAAATTTATCCAGTTCCTTCGGCAGCTGGTAGTCCTGAGTCTCCTGCCCGCTCCATTCGCCGATCTTGTTCAGCCAGTTCGGCAGGTGTTTACTGCTGTAGCTGCGCTTATCGACGCCGGACTGGGCGATCAACGCCTCCAGATCGCCCGCCGCCGCCCGCCATTGCGCCTTGATGGCGTCGATGCGCGCGACGATCTGCTCGTGGCGCATCAGGACGGTTTCTTCGTCCTTCGGCGGCCGACGCAGCGCCGGCGCTTCACCGTGCAGATAGCCGGAGAGATCGGCCAGCAACGCTTCCGGGCCGCTCCACTCCTGGCTGACCGCACGCGCCACGCCCAGCGGCAACGGATAGCAGTGGCGACGCCAGAAATCGGCACAGGCCTGCCGCCGCAGCGGCAGCTCGTCCTGCACCAGCGTTTGTTCAAACAACATGCCGGACTCGAAGGCGTTGTGCGTCAGCATCCGTTGGCAAAAGCCGTGAATGGTGTAGATCGCCGCTTCGTCCATTTGCCGCTCCGCCGCCAGCAACTGTGAGGCGGCGTCGCTCAAATCGTCAATTTCTTCCATCAGCGCGATAAACAGCGGATTTTTGCATTCCGCGTCTTTACCGCGCACGCAGGCGATGCGCAGCCCGTGGATATTGTCGCGGATGCGCCCGCGCAGCTCCTCGGTGGCGGCCTCGGTAAAGGTCACCACCAGGATTTCTTCGACCGTCAGCGGGCGGGGAAACGCCGCGTCACCGCCCAACCCCAGCAGCAAGCGCAGATACAGCGCGCCAATGGTAAAAGTTTTGCCGGTGCCCGCCGACGCTTCTATCAGGCGTTCGCCGAACAGCGGCAACGACAGCGGCTCCAGCCTCTGCGGGGCAATTTCCGTCATGGTGTTGCCACTTTACGCGGCAAAATCTGCTGCAATGCAGACGCGTTCGGATAGGTGACCCAATCCTTAGGCGCCGCGTAATCCGCCTTGTCTTGCCCGCTGCCGCTAACCTGCGACAGCACCGCCAGCCCCTGTGGCTGGATCACCGCTTGGTGGAAATAATCCGCCAGTTTGGCCGGCGTCAGCTGTTGCACCTGCGCGATCAGTTTCTGACGAGTATCGAAGGTGAAGTTGCCGCGATCGAAATCGTTGGCGAACCGGCTGGCCTCTTCGCTCAGGGTTTGCGGCCGCTGCTTCAGCTCATTGATGAGCGCCTGTTTGTACTGTTCAAAGTCCGCCTCGCTCATGTCGCGCAGGCGTTTCTCGGTTTTCGG
This sequence comes from Serratia sp. CY81684, assembly GCF_052166595.1. Taxonomy (NCBI): domain Bacteria; kingdom Pseudomonadati; phylum Pseudomonadota; class Gammaproteobacteria; order Enterobacterales; family Yersiniaceae; genus Serratia; species Serratia sp. CY81684. Next base: position 78,044 of record NZ_JBJNOO010000004.1, read on the forward strand.
GTAGAAATCCTGATAGCGCTGGTACAGGTAGGCCGGCTGTTTGCTGTTGCTCTGCAACAGGAAGCCCACGCCCCACTGGCGGCCCACCGACATCGGGAAGGCGAAGACCGCGTACCCCAATTGCTCCTGCGTGCGCAGCTGGCTGTAAAACCACGGCTGAATAATCTGCCCCAGCAGCGAACTGTAGGCCATGCCGGTCACTTCGTCGTAGCCGGTCGGCACATACACCGCCGCCAGCGCCGAGTCAGTGCTGCTGCCCACCTGTTGCAGGTTGGCCAGATGCTCCTTGTCCACCACCACGTCTTCGCCGTGCCACCATTCGCTCCCGGTACAGCCCAGACGATGTTTCAGCGTCGACGCCAACGTGTCGACCTGCTGCTTGCTCATGTTGCCCACCACCAGCAGCTCCGGCGTGGCTTCGGCCAGCAGGCTGTCGCGATACGCCAGCACGTCTTTCAGCGTTAACGTCTTCAGCACTTCGCGGCGCTCGCTGCGTTCAGAATACGGCACGCGGGAAACCATCTGCACCGGCTGAATGGCCAGCTCAAACGCCTTGCCCTTCTCGGCGGCGTCCAGCTGCTCCAGATACCAGGACTTGGCCTGCGCCAACTGATCTTCCGTCGGCGTGAAGCTGGAATAGCCCTCGATCAGCGCCGTCAGCAACTGCGGCAAACGCTGGGTGAAACCGTTGGCGTTAAACATCAGACCGTTGTTCGGCGAGGTCGAGAAGCTCAGCCCACCGACCGATGCCTGATAGCTCAACTGATCCAACGCGAGGCCGGCCAGATAATCCGTCAGCGAGAACAGCACCTGATTGCGCGCGGAATCCATGGTTTTGGCGTTGCGGAAAGCGACGGTGACGTCGGCCTTCGGCTCGTCGGCGAAGTAACGACTCGGCATGTACAACACGCGCAGGCCGGGTTTATCCACCACCATTTCCGGTTTTTTGAACTCGTGCGATGGCTTGGTCAGGGTAAAGTCATCCGGAATGTACGGGTTGAGCGCCGGCAGCGACAGGGAAATGCCGCTCTCCAACTGCTGCCACTGCGTAAAGCGCTGCGGCGTGATTTTGTCGACCTGGTAAGGCGCGTTGACGAAATAGGCCGTCTTGTTGTGCGGTTCATCCGGGCTGACGAACCAGATGCGCGCGTTTTGCGGCGTCATGGCGTCCAGGCGTTCGGCGATCGCCTTTGGATCATAACGGTCGGCCAGATAAGGCGCGTCCAGCGCATGCTCAACCGGCACGCGCAGCATGGTGTCCACCAGCCATTCGATATAGTCCATGTCGCGCGTGATCGAGGGATAACGGAAGTCCAGGTTCAGAACATGCGAGATTTCATCGAAGTAGCTCTGCTTGATGCCCTCGCTGCGCAGCATTTTCAGGTAGTTGAAAATGGCGGCGACGACCTCATCGCGCTGGGCCAGGCCTTTGTCAGTGAGTGAAACGCTGATGGCGAAGACGCCGCCGTTGCGATCCACCATCGGATCGGCGCCGGCATTGATGGCGTCCGCCAACCCCTGCTTCTGCAGCCAGTCAGACAGGGTGTTTTTGCTGCGGTTGCCAATCAGGTAGCTGATGTAGGTATCGGTTTTGCTGCGAAACGCGGCGCTGTTGTTATCGATGCGGAATTCGACCTTCAGCTGCTTGCGCGGCTGCGCCGGCACATAGTGAATGATGATGCCCTGCTGTTCCGGCGTGACGGCCGGCACGGTGATCGGCGGCACGCTGGCGTCATGATTCGGCACGCGGCCAAAGGTTTTCGCCGCAATGCCAGCCAACTGCGGCAGCGACTGATTACCGTACAAAACGCCCATCATCAGATTGGCGGAATAGTAACGCTTATAGAAGCCGGTCAGTTCATCGTGCAACTTGCTGTCCGGCTTGTCTTTCAACGTATCGAGATTGCCGCCGGAGAAGCGCGCGCTCGGGTGCGCCGGGTTAAGGGTTTCCGCGCCGACCTGCGCCATGCGCATGCCGTCGCGCGAACGCGCCATCGTCAACTCGGCGTTCACCGCGTTGCGCTCGCGATCGGCATTGCCCGGATCCAGCAGCGGCTCGGCAATGGCGTCGGCCATGCGGTCAACCGCCGGCTCCAGCGCGTCATTTTCCACTTCCAGATAGAAGGCGGTGCGATAAGAGGCCGTGCTGGCGTTGTGGCTGCCGCCGTGCTTTTTCAGGAATTCGGACAGGTTTTCCGGCTCTGGATAGCGTTTGGAGCCCATCAGCACCATATGTTCCAGATAGTGTGCCAATCCCAGTTGGCTGTTCGGATCTTCGAGCGACCCAACCGGCAATGCCAGCGCCGCCAGCGATTTCGGCGCCTGGGCATCGGACACCAGCAACACCGTCATGCCGTTAGCCAACTTGATCGCTTCATACTGACGCGGATCGTGTTCGCTCTTGTTGATCTTCTCCGTCAGCGGTTGCCATCCTTGCGCGGCCCAACTCAACGGTGCCCAACACATAGCCAATAATACCAGCCCGGTGATACGGGCCAACTGTCTGCGCATATCCAAAATAAACCCCTATTCTGACGTCGCCACGCCCACTCCCTGACGTTGGCGACGTGCATCAAAACCACATAACCAAATCTGTACTCGCCGGGTTCTTCGCCAATGTGGCGGCCCGAAACACGGCGTGTATATGCCTGTACGTTATGTAAGACCGGGAATCACCCCAATGGTTGAATATAACCTTCGTTATTTTTACCACCTCCCGCCGTACAGCACCACCGGGGGATTGTTACCCCAGGTTATGTCGCGCCACCGGCAGCAGATAACGCTCTGTTTCGGCCAGTATTTGCGCTAAGTATTCATTATCCAATTGGCGGAATACTCGCTGCACGTAGGGATCTTCCCCTTCGCCGGGAATGCGCTGATCGCCCTGCCAGGCCTGCAACAATTTGGCGCGTGCCTTAATTTGCGCTTCTTCCTTCCAGTCGATTTGCTGCGTTTCCGGCAGATAACACTGGCTCAACCATGCCCAGCCGCTCTTGTTCAGCAACAACAGCGGCTGGCTCAGACCGCGCTGATAGCCCGTCAACAGCTCCGCCAACTGCGCCTGTGCCTCTTCAGGCGCCAGCGCGGCAAAGCGCCAGGCGGAGTTCTTGCGGCCGTAGATGCGGCTCTCGCCGGTGCCGCCGGCGCGGCAGTACACCAGGTGCTCCAGCCACAGTAATATGCCATCCACCGCCGACAGCGTAGCGGGCCGCCAGCGCAACAGGCCGTCATCCTGCACCTGATGCAGCCAGCCGCTGAGACGTACGCCGGCAATATCGATATCCAGCTCCAGGCTATGGCTCTCTGCGCGTTCCGCACGCACCTGCTCGGCCAGTTCGCTCATCTCTTCCTGCTGCTTTTGCCAATAGATCTCGCCGAAGGCGCCATAGGGCAAGCCGCCGGCGGCACGCACCCGCTGGAACAACCGTTCGGGATCGTCGCCGTCGATCAGGGTATTCAGCAGTTGGCTGTTGAACTGGTAGCGGCTGAGGTTATCCAGCGTGAAGGGCTCTTCGTCCGGCAGCTCAGTCTCTTCCAGGATAAAACTGACGCCCAGCCGCAATTGGAAAAACGCGCGAATCGGATGGCGGTAAAACCGCAGCAGCTCATCCAACGATATTTGCTGCAGCGCTTCGGCAGGCAGCGGCTGGTTGAACGCCGGATGCGCCGCACCACGACCATCGGCGGCGGGCAGCCACTCGGCGGCATAGCTTTGCGCCTCCGAGCCCGGCAAGAAATTCTCGGCGGCGAACGGCATGCGCGCATGCCACTTCAGCAAGTGCTCACCAACCCGCCGGGCGCTATCGTCTGCGCTGAGTTCCTCATCTCCCGGCAGGCAATAGCTTTGCTCCAGGTACTCAAGCAGCTCAGTGACCAGCACCGAAGGGTAGCGCGGGCTGTTGTCCTGAATGGAACGGCCGATGAAGCTGATATATAGCCGCTGCTGAGCGGACAAAATCGCTTCCAGGAACAGATAGCGGTCGTCATCGCGGCGGCTGCGGTCGCCGCGCTTGACCTGCTGCGCCATCAGATCAAAACCCAGCGGCGGCAACGTGCGCGGATACACGCCGTCGTTCATGCCCAGCAGGCACACCACCTTGAACGGAATGGAACGCATCGGCATCAGCGTACAGAAGTTGATTTGCCCGGCGAGGAAGCGCTGGCTGATGCGCTCCTGATCGAGGCGCGCCGCCAGATCGTCGCGCAGAATGGTCAACGGCACCTCATCGGGATAGCGCGCCGCCAGGCCAAAATTAATGGCCTGCTGCCACTGCTGTTCGATCAGCGCCAGCACCACTTCGGTGTCGCTGTCCGCTGCGAAGAAGGCATCCAGCAGTTGGCGGCACAGCGGCAGCCACGCCTCGAGCGGGCGCGCTTCGCTCAAGATTTGCCGCCAGTGGCTGAGCTGCGCCAGCAGGTCTGCCAGTTGCCCCGCCAGTTCGGCGACCAACCCGCTCGATTCGTCGTAAGGCAAAATGCCCTGCCAATCGCCGGCATTGCTGTCCATCGCATAGCCAAGCAGCATGCGCGTAATGCCGAAGCGCCAGGTATGTTGGCCGGTGGCGGGCAGATCCAGTTCGCGCACGTTATCATCGTCCAGGCCCCAGCGCACGCCGGATTCACCGACCCAATGACGCAGCAGGCGCAGCCCCTCTTCGCCAATGGCGAAACGGGCGGCCAGGGCCGGCACCTCCAGCAGCGCCAGTACCTGTTCCGAGGTAAAGCGGCTTTGCGGCAGATCGAGTAGTGAAATGAACGCCTGCAGCGCCGGATGCGCCTGGCGCGCTTTACGGTCGGAAATGGCAAACGGCAGGTAGCGCTCGGCGGGGGCATTGCCGAACACCGCCTGAATGTAAGGCGTGTAGCTGTCGATATCCGCCACCATCACGATGATGTCGCGCGGCGTCAACGACGGATCCTGCGCCAGCATGCTCAGCAACCGATCGTGCAAAACCTCCACTTCCCGCTGCGGGCTGTGACAGGCGTGCAGGCTGAGGGAGCGGTCGTTTTCATCAAGCGGACGTTTGCTGAAGCTGCTTTCCAGCGTTTCCGCGGTAATACCGATTACCGCATGGTCTTCCAGTTCCAGCATATCGCGCTGAACGGCGTGCAGCATGGTATCGGCCGGGATATCAACAAAGGCGTCGACCTCTTGCGCCCCTTCCATCTGCGACAGCAGGTAAAGGTGATCGCGCCCCAGCTTGCCCCAGGAGGCCAGCAGCGGGTTGCTGAGTTGCTGCTGCCCTTCGGCGTCAAACAGGCGCGCCGCGTCATCCGGCTCGCGGAACAGCCCTTGCTCGCGAGCCTGGTGGTAGTGACGACGCTTGCGGCTCTGCAAGCGGGCCAGAAAGGCGTAATCCTGAATATCACCCCAATAGTAGCGACAGGGGTTGGTGAACATCAGGTGGATGTCGATATGCCGCCCCAGCGCCTGCAGCGCTTCCAGATAGATCGGCGGCAATGCCGAGATGCCGCAGATAAACACCCGCGGCGGCAAACCGGGCGGGCATGTTTTTGCCTGCTCCAGCGCGTGGATAAAGCGGCTGTACAGATTGGCGCGGTGCCATTCCGGCTGCCCCAGTTCGCGCGTGTATTCCACCAGTCGCGCCCAGAGCGGCGCCTGCCATTGCTGAGCCTCCGCCAGACCGTCGATGCGCTCGCCGCGCTGCCAGCTCTCCAGCCACTGCGGGCGATAAACCAAATATTGGTCGAACAGGTCGGCGACCCGGCCGGCCAACTGGTGGATTTTGCGCTTGTCGCCGTCATCGGTCAGATAGTGCTGCAGTGGCGCAAACGCCGGCTGAGTCAACATCTCCGGCAACAACCACATCAGTTTCCAGGTCATGGCATCCTTGCTGAAGGCGCTCTCTTTCGGAATATCCGGCAACACCCGGGTGAACATGTCCCAAATGAAGGTCGCCGGCAGCGGAAACGCGACATTGGCTGCGATACCGAACTGTTCCGCCAGCTGCATCTGCAGCCATTGCGCCATACCGGGGCTTTGCACCAGCACCACCTCCTGTTGAAAAGGATCGGTCAACGGATCTCTGGCTATCAGCGCGCTGGTCAGCGTTTTCAACAAATCCAGCTGATTGGAATGATAAACCGTGAACATGAAGACTCCTTTAAAACAAAAGACATACGGCTCAAAAACGGGCGCAATACCAGCGGCTCAGCGTTGCCCACTGCCGCTGCGGCGTTTGGATCCTGACCGCCAATCGGCGGCAATCACTCCCCGCATCGTCAAGTGCCGTCTCGCGCCGCCACCCTTCCGGCAGCGGTTCAGCCTCGAGCCGGCCGGTGACGGCAAACGCCTCCAACTGCTGATGCGCCAGCCCCCAGGCTTGCCGGTAGTGCCACTGGCGCTGGAACGACTGCAACAGCACCTGATGATACTGTAACAAGCCAAGCAGCGACACCGAGAACAGCAAGGCCGCCACCAACACTTCCGGCAGGCTAAAGCCGTTGCGGGATATCCGCGCTGCCCGAGCGTTAGCCGTCACAGTCGGCCAACCTTTTCTCGGGGCAAAAATCCAGCCGACCGCCCGGCTGTGCTTGCAACTTGCCAGCAGCCTCCGCGCCGTCAAAGGTGCCCCATTGATACAGCCATACCGGTTCACCGCCGCGCATCTCACCAAGGCCGCGTATCGTCACCATGCCCGCTCTGGCTGACAGCCGAGCGCAAGCCGTCAGTTCCACGCGCTGCCTGCATAACCAGGCCGCTGCACTCAGCTCGGCGCGCGGCCAACGCTGGCTCATGCCCCAACTCAGCGCCGAAGCGGCCTGATTGTAAGCCTGAAGGTAACGCTGCTGATCGGCGGCCAGTAACAGCGCGTTATCCAATTGCCGATGCTGAGCATTGAGCAACATCAGCCCCAGCGCCAACAGCAACATCACCGCCGCCAGGGTGCTACCGCCTCGCTGGGTTCGCCGGTTCATGGCAGCGCCGCCATTTCGACGCTCCCGCTCAGACTACGCCTGATACGCGTATCGCTGGCGGAGCGCCCCGTCAGCGTCAGGCGAGCCAACGCCGCGCCGTGATCGCCCCGCTCTATCGCCACATGAAACCGCTCAATGCGCACTTCGTCCTGATCGAGTAGCCGCTCCCAGCCGCCGCCATCGCATTGGCTCACGCCGCGCTGCCCTTCCAGGCCGCCATTGCGTAGCCGATAACCGAAATAGCCCGCATCCTCACCCGAAGTGAGCCATTGCCCGCTGCGAGCAATGTCGTAGGCAACGATAACGCAGCTGCCAGCCACTTCTCCCGATGCCTGGCCTATCAGCAGCGGCCGGCCAGCGCACTTTCCGGCGCAAAAACCGGCGCGGCGCAGATCTTTCTCAATGCCGAACGCCAGCTGTCGCAGCGTTGACTCCAGCCGAAAGTGCTGACCGACGGCCACGTTCTGTTGGCGTAACAGCGGGTAAGTTTTTGTCGCGCCGAGCACGATGACGCTGCCGAAGAGCAACGCCAACATCACTTCCGGCAAGGTAAAACCGCGTGCTAAATTCAACATAGCGCAATGCCCCTGACCCACTGCCCTTCGCTGCACAAACGCAGCCGCCCACGGCCGGACAGCACCAGCCGCAGGCTGCCTGCGTCGTTGCTGAGAAGGATGTGCCCCGCCTGCGCAGTATTGCGCAAACCATAAAACCCAATCTCTTTGCCGGAGTAGCCGCTCAGCGCAACGTCACGATAAGGCGGCAAGAAAACGGAGCCTTCGGCGGAAGCGCAGTCCGTCGGTGGCACACCGCCGCCCAGGCACCAGGGCGTGCCATTCTTGAACCACAGCAGCGTCGTGCGGTTACGCCAGTTGGCGTCCGCCTGTAATCGCAGCAAAAACGCCAGCAGCTGTTGGGCCGTGTGTTCCAGCCGCAGCGCTTGCTGATGATAGCGCCATTGCCCGACGCCCCAGCCGGTGAGCATGCCGGCGATCAGGATCGCCGCTAATAGCTCAATTAGCGTCATGCCCCGTTGGCGATCATCGATGTTCGAGAGAGTATTGTCGTTCATGCCGCCAGTGTAAGGGCCGTAACAACGCGGTAAAGCCACATGCGCAAGCGCTGCGGCAAGCTGCGCAATGTTTTCTCTACGACGGCAGACCGCGACAAAAAAATGCGGCGCGGTACGCAATGCGGATAAAAAAAGGGGCGCAATCGCTGCGCCCCTGGTGTGATGCGGTTAAGGTCAGATCGCGACCGGCGCCTTGATGGCCGGATGCGGATCGTAACCTTCGATCTCGAAGTCTTCGAAACGGTAATCGAACAGTGAAGCCGGTTTGCGTTTGATCACCAGTTTCGGCAACGGACGCGGTTCACGCGTCAGTTGCAGCTGAGTCTGTTCCATGTGGTTGCTGTACAGGTGGGTATCGCCGCCGGTCCAGACGAAATCGCCCACTTCCAGATCGCACTGCTGCGCCATCATATGCACCAACAGCGCGTAGCTGGCGATGTTGAACGGCAGGCCGAGGAAGACGTCGCAGGAACGCTGGTACAGCTGGCAAGAGAGCTTGCCATCCGCCACGTAGAACTGGAAGAACGCGTGGCACGGCGCCAACGCCATCTGATCCAGCTCGCCGACGTTCCAGGCGGAAACGATGATGCGACGCGAATCCGGATCTTGCTTCAGCTGTTGGAGCACGTTGCTCAGCTGATCGATCTGACGGCCGTCCGCTGCGCCCCAGGCGCGCCACTGTTTGCCGTACACCGGGCCGAGATCGCCGTTTTCATCGGCCCACTCGTCCCAAATGGTGACCTTGTTGTCACGCAGGTAGGCGATGTTGGTATCGCCGTTCAGGAACCATAACAGCTCATGAATGATCGAACGCAGATGACATTTCTTGGTGGTCACCAACGGGAAACCTTCCTGCAAGTTGAAACGCATCTGGTGGCCGAAAATCGACAATGTGCCAGTGCCGGTACGGTCGGCTTTAGGGGTGCCCTCGGCGAGCACCTTGTTCATCAAATCCAGATACTGTTTCATTTGTCCCTCACGACACTTGTTGCTGTGGGCGACGACGGTACGCCCAAATCATCATAATAACACCGGCCACCACCATTGGGATGGACAGGATCTGCCCCATGCTGATCACGCCGTCGAACAGGCCGAGCTGAGCATCCGGCTGGCGGAACGCTTCGACGATGATGCGGAATGCGCCATACCCGATCAGGAACAGGCCTGATACGGCGCCCATCGGCCGCGGCTTGCGGATGAACAGGTTCAGAATGATAAACAGCACTACGCCTTCCAGCAGCAGCTCATACAGTTGCGACGGATGGCGCGGCAGCACGCCGTACTGATTCAGCAGCGGCAGCAGGGAAGGATCGGCGGCGGCGAGAGCCACGTCTTCGCTGCGCGAACTTGGGAACAACATCGCCCAAGGGGTGTCGGTAGTCACGCGGCCCCATAGCTCGCCGTTGATAAAGTTGCCGAGGCGGCCGGCGCCCAGGCCGAATGGGATCAATGGCGCGATAAAATCGGAAACCTGGAAGAAGGTGCGCTTGGTGCGGCGAGCGAACCAGAACATCACCAGAATCACCCCCATCAAACCGCCGTGGAATGACATGCCGCCATCCCAGACCTTGAACAGATAGAGCGGGTTATCCAGGAACAGCGGCAGGTTGTAGAACAGCACATAGCCTACGCGGCCGCCGACGAATACGCCCAGGAAGCCGGCGTAGAGCAGGTTTTCCACTTCGTCTTTGGTCCAGCCGCTGCCCGGCTTGTTGGCGCGACGCACCGCCAGCCACATGGCAAAAACGAAACCGACCAGGTACATCAGGCCGTACCAATGCAGAGAAACCGGGCCAATGGAGAAAATGACCGGATCAAATTTAGGAAACGCCAGATAGCTATTGCTCATCTATCACCACAACATGTCTGTTATTTTTCCCCATGCGGGGGCGGCAGGTGCCAAGCGGCGGCGGAGATTATCCCGCGCCTTGCAAGCGGCAGCATTGCCGCTGCGATCTGCAAGACGACGAACATGCGCCGCGCTGAGGTTGCGCATCATAACATAGGCTTAGCGCGGTCCGGTCCGGCAGGGCGGGAAAAGTTCTGTAAAAAAATCACACCGCGCGGCGGTTATCGGCCCCCGCGGATCAGCCCGCCCATGCCTCGCCGCTCCATAAACGCCGCCACCAGATGGCGCACTTCGGTGGTCATCTGGGTGTTCAACACCCGGTGAGCCAGCATTTCGGCGTCGGCCAGGTCGATATGTCGCAGCAGGTATTTGATGCGCGCCACGCTGCGGCCATTCATGCTCAGATTGCGATAGCCCATGCCCACCAACAACAGCGCGCCCATGGGATCGCCGGCCAACTCACCGCAGAGGCTAAGCTGCAGCCCGGCCGCTTTCCCCTGCTCGGCGATCAATTTCAGCACCTGCAACATCGCGGGATGCAAACTGTCATACAGCGCGGCGACCCGAGTGTTGTTGCGATCCACCGCCAGCAGGTACTGGGTCAAGTCGTTGGTGCCGACCGAGATGAAATCAACGCGCCCGGCCAAATGCGGGATCAGGAAAATCATCGATGGCACTTCCAGCATCACGCCGATTTTCGGTTTCGGGATCGCGTAGCCGAGCACCTCTTCCACCTCGCGCCCGGCTCGGTCAATCAGGCGTTTAGCTTCGTCGACCTCTTCAAGGCTGGTGATCATCGGCAGCAAAATACCCAGGTTGCCGGTGCCGGCATTGGCGCGCAGCATGGCGCGCACCTGAATCAAAAAGATCTCCGGCTGATCCAGAGTGATGCGGATGCCGCGCCACCCCAGGCAAGGGTTTTCTTCGCTGATCGGCATATAGGGCAGTTGCTTGTCGGCGCCGATATCCAGGGTGCGCAGCGTAACCGGCTTACTCGGATAGAGCTGCAGCATGCCTTGATACTGCGCGACCTGTTCTTCTTCGGAGGGGAAACCGCTTTGCAACATGAACGGGATTTCGGTGCGGTACAACCCCACGCCATCCACTCGGCCGCCCAACAGCTGTTCATGTTCCGGGCTGAGGCCGGCGTTCAGCATCACCTGGATACGCTCACCGCTTTTCAACTGCGCCGGCTGCTCGACGTCGTCTTCCGCCAGCTTGCTCAACTCCAGCTCTTCGCTGATCAGCCGTTGATATTCCTGCACCAACACCGGCTCAGGATCGACCAGCAGTTCACCGCGATAACCGTCGACGATCAGCAACCGCTGGCTGAGCAGAGAAGGCTGGATGTCGGCGCCCATCACCGTCGGCACGCCCATCGCACGCACCAAAATCGCCGCATGCGAGTTGGCGGCGCCGTCGCGCACCACCACGCCGACCAGGCGATCCTGCGGCACTTCGGCCAGCAATGTCGCGGTCAGCTCATCTGCCACCAGCACAAAACGCGCCGGCCACTGGGTGGCGCCCTGGGTGGTGTCGTCGAGGTGGAACAGCAGGCGTTGGCCCAGCGCGCGCAGGTCGCTGCCGCGCTCGCGCATATAGGTGTCCTGCAGTTTGGCGAACTGTTCGGCAAAGGCTTCTATCACCTGCTTCACCGCCCACTCCGCCACCGAACCGTTGTCGATTTCGGCGAACAGTTCGCGCTTGAGGCGAGCGTCGTTTAACAGGTGAGAATAAAGATCGAAGATCGCCGCGCTCTCTTTTTGCGAGCTGGCGGCAAAACGCTTGCTGAAACGGCGAAACTCCGCGCCGGCCTCTTCCAGCGCCAGCGTCAGGCGCTCGCGCTCGCTGGCGGTGTCCAGCGTCGACGCGCGGTAAACCTGATCGAGCGAAGGCTGGCTGCTGTCCTGCCACCCTTCCGCCACCGCCACGCCGGGCGAGGCCGCCAGCGCGCGCACGCGCGTTTGGCGATACTGACCGAAAATGGCGTTGAGCTGCGACTGTGACAGGATCCCGGCCATCTGCGTGGCCAGGGTGACCATGAAAGACTCTTCGCTTTCATCGAACTGGCGCAGCTCGCGCTGCTGCACCACCAGCACCCCCAGCAGTTGGCGCCGATGAATGATCGGCACCCCGAGGAAGGATCGGAAACGATCCTCTTTCACCTGCGGAACGTATTTAAAACTGGGGTGGCTTTGGGCATCGGCCAGGTTGATAGGCTCGGCTCGGCGGCCGACCAACCCGACGACGCCCTCGTCAAACGCCAATGCGATAGTGCGCCCACGCGGCTTTTTCAGCCCGCGCGTGGCCATCAGGTAGTAACAGCGGCGATCGTTGTCCGCCAGGTAGATGGAACACACTTCGGTGTCCATCGCCAGACAGGTTTCATTGACCAGCAGATCCAGCGCATCCGTCAGACTGGCCGCCGCGGCCACCTTCTCTACAATTTCTCGCAAGCGCGTGAGCATAGTCGGCTTAACTTAACCTCTCTTTCGGCGATAAGCGGGGGCCTGCCGCGGCGCCGCCTGCTCTTGCATCGGCATCACGGTCACGGCGAATTCTTTCATCACCCGGCGGTAGACGTCGCGTTTGAACGACACCACCTGGCGCACCGGATACCAGAAGCTCACCCAGCGCCAACCGTCGAACTCCGGCGTGCTGCTGCGCTGCATATTGATATCAGCGTCATTGCACAGTAGCTGCAACAAAAACCATTTTTGCTTTTGGCCGATACAAACCGGCTTTGTGTCCCAACGCACCAAACGTTTCGGCAATTTATAGCGCAACCAGTTGCGGGTCGAAGCCAGGATGCGCACATCCTTTTTACTCAGCCCCACTTCTTCGAACAGCTCACGGTACATCGCCTGCTCCGCAGTTTCGCCAGGGTTAATCCCACCTTGGGGAAACTGCCAGGAGTGCTGACCGTAACGGCGGGCCCATAGGACCTGCCCCTGACGATTACAGATTACGATACCAACATTCGGGCGGTAGCCATCATCATCGATCACCGGACTACCTCGATAAGCTTAAATTCGCATAGATGTCCTGATTGTTTCACACAAGCTACAGGCGGTAAACCACTGCTTTACGGCGCTGCGGGCCGGATAACATTGGGATAACTCACAGATATAGGCAAAGTTATAAACATACCCCAGCCTTTCAGACCGGTTTTATTCACTTTTTCTGTGGATAGGTGTGTGCAGAACTCGAGGGATAAGCCGGTAAAACTCTCGTCCCCTAAAATCCCCCCTCATACCTAAAAACAAATATTAAACTTAAAAACATATAGTTAACCAATATCTCACAGTGATGCACAGGGCAAAAATGTGATCTATGCACGGTAAGGATCTTACCCTGGCGAAAGATCCACCAACGCCGTTTTTATCCACAGATTATCCGGGCAAGTTACGCACAAAACGGACAAATTCGTAAAAATCCGCCTGAGTCAAGGCTGTAAATTGAACCAGTGATCGGTAAAAATTTGGGTTATCCCATAAATCTGTGGATAAATAGGTGTAAGATCCTGTTTATTGTCGGTGGCTTCAGGTGAACAAGCCCCGCAAGTGCATTGTCGCCCGCGCAAGGAAAGAAAAAAAGTCATGTAAAATCATGCTACTATTATTCTTTTCCCCAGGCGATAGCGGTTATTGCTCGCCGTGTATAATTGCAGTACGTTTTTCAACCAAATTCGACAGGCTTGATTTATGGCATTTTTATCCCCTCTGCCGCCCCCGCCGGAAAATGAACGGCAGCTGTTCGAGCGCGCTCAGGCGCTGGCCGGCTTCAGTTTTGGCGAACTGGCCGCCCGCGCGCAGTTGCCGATCCCCAAGGATCTGAAACGCGACAAAGGCTGGGTGGGCATGCTGCTGGAGCTGTACCTCGGTGCCATGGCCGGCAGTAAACCGGAACAGGATTTTCCTGAGCTGGGCATTGAGCTGAAAACCATTCCTGTCGACGCCGCCGGCAAACCGCTGGAGACCACTTTCGTCTGCGTCGCCCCGCTCACCGGCAACAGCGGCGTCACTTGGGCCAGCAGCCACGTTCGCCACAAGCTGGCGCGCGTGTTGTGGATACCGGTAGAGGGCGAACGGCAAATCCCTCTGGCGCAGCGCCGCGTCGGTTCGCCGCTGCTATGGAGCCCGAGCGCTGCAGAAGAAGAGATGCTGCGCCGCGATTGGGAAGAGCTGATGGATCTGATTGTGCTCGGTCACGTAGAACGCATCACCGCACGCCACGGCGAAGTGCTGCAACTGCGCCCCAAAGCGGCCAACAACAAGGCGCTCACCGAAGCCATCGGCGAACAGGGGCAACCTATCATGACGCTGCCGCGCGGTTTCTATCTGAAAAAGGGTTTTACCGGCGCGCTGCTGGCAAGACATTTCTCAATCTAAGCGATTTCGTTTAACTCTGGTTTAGCTAGCCCTGTCAGCGCCACGATAAACGCGTATAATTCACCCTTTGCATTTATTAAGTATTAAGGTGTGTCGGGCAATGTTCGAATGGATTATGGATCCCAATGCCTGGTTAGCGTTAGGTACGCTAACCATTCTTGAGATCGTACTGGGTATTGATAACATCATTTTTCTGTCGCTGGTGGTGGCGAAGCTGCCCAAAGCGCAACAGAACAAAGCTCGCCGAATGGGCTTGGCCGCCGCCATGCTGATGCGCCTGGCGCTGCTGGCCTCCATCGCCTGGGTGATCCGCTTGACGCACCCGCTGTTCACCGTGCTGGATCACGCCATTTCCGCCCGCGATCTGATCCTGCTGCTGGGGGGACTGTTCCTGATCTGGAAAGCCAGCAAAGAGATCCACGAAACCATCGAAGGGTCGGAAGAAGAGCACCACACCAAGGTGCACAGCTTCTTCGGCGCGATCGTACAGATCATGCTGTTGGATATCATCTTCAGTCTGGATTCGGTGATTACCGCCGTGGGCCTTTCCGACCATCTGTTCATCATGATGGCGGCGGTGGTGATTGCCGTCGGCGTGATGATGTTCGCCGCCCGGCCGATCGGCGAGTTCGTCAACCGCCATCCGTCGGTAAAAATGCTGGCGCTGGCGTTCCTGATCCTGGTGGGCTTCACGCTGATGCTGGAAAGCTTCCAGGTGCACGTGCCGAAAGGCTACATCTACTTCGCCATGTTCTTCTCCATGTCGGTAGAAGCGCTCAATCTGATGCGCAGCAAGAAAAACCGTTCGCCGGAATAACCCTGCGCGGAGGCCGCCATCGGCGGCTTCCGCCGTTTCGTTGCCCCCTCATTTCAGTTTTTCTTATCAGATAAAGACTTATCTGAGACGCCCCCGGCCAAGAGTTTGCTAATCTTGAAAGAACATTGTTTTTGCATAATCGAGGATCCGCAGGATGAAAAAGTGGGTAATGGCAGTGTCTGCGCTGGTGATGGCGGCCGGTTTGGCGGGATGTTCCAGCGACTACGTCATGGCGACCAAAGACGGCAACATGATCCTGACGCAAGGCAAACCAGAGATCGACGAAGACACCGGACTCATCAGTTATAAAGACGAGAAAGGCAACCACCGCCAGATCAACGGCGATCAGGTTTCCCAGGTTATCGAACGCTAATCACCGCTCGCCGGCTATCGTCCGTTCAAGCGCGGTAGCCCTCATTCGTCTCCGCACTGAATCCACTTCCCCCATCTTCACCGCTTGGTTATAGTCAGGAAAGGCGACATCGCCGCCCGACGGACTTTGCGCCGTCTTCTGAATTGGGCTCCTGTTTCACCGGGCCGCGCGGCCCGTCAGCGCTAACAAGAAAGGAAGGCCGTTAATGCAATACCACCGTATTCCCCACAGTTCTTTAGAAGTGAGCGTGCTGGGACTGGGCACCATGACCTTTGGCGAACAGAACAGCGAAGCCGACGCCCATGCGCAACTGGACTATGCATTGGCCGCAGGCGTGAACCTGATAGACACCGCCGAACTGTACCCGGTGCCGCCTCGCCCGGAAACCCAGGGCCTGACCGAGAGCTATATCGGCAGTTGGATCAAGGCGCGCGGTAATCGCGAAAAAATCGTCCTGGCCAGCAAAGTTTCGGGCCCGGTGCGCGGCACCGACAGCAGCATCCGCCCGCAGCAGGCGCTCGATCGCAAAAACATCCGCACCGCGCTGGACGCCAGCCTCAAACGGCTGAACACCGATTATCTCGATCTTTATCAATTGCACTGGCCGCAGCGCGCCACCAACTGCTTTGGCAAACTCAACTATCAATACACCGACGACAAAGCTACGGTCACGCTGTTGGAAACGCTGGAGGCGCTGACCGAGCAGGTGCGCGCCGGCAAGATCCGCTATATCGGGGTTTCCAATGAAACGCCCTGGGGCGTGATGCGCTACCTGCAGCTGGCGGAGAAACATGAGCTGCCACGCATCGTGTCGATTCAAAACCCGTACAGCCTGCTGAACCGCAGCTTTGAGATTGGCCTGGCCGAGATCAGCCAGCACGAAGGGGTGGAACTGCTGGCCTATTCCAGCCTGGCGTTCGGCACCCTGAGCGGTAAATACCTCAACGGCGCAAAACCGGCCGGCGCGCGCAATACGCTGTTCACCCGCTTCAACCGTTATTCAGGGCAGCAAACCCAGTTGGCGATCGCCGAATACGTGGCGCTGGCCAAAAAACACGGGCTGGATCCTTCGCAGATGGCCTTGGCCTTCGTGCGTCAGCAGCCGTTCGTCGCCAGCACTCTGCTGGGCGCCACCTCGGTGGATCAGTTGAAAATCAACCTCGACAGCCTCGACGTGATTCTGGATGAGGACGTGCTGCAGGCGCTCGAAGAAATCCACACCCGGTTTACCATTCCGGCGCCTTAATCCCCCTGAGGGCGCAGCCAGGCTGCGCCCCGTTTCACCGCCGCTGAGACCACCACAATGCGCTAATCGCCAGCGCAAACACCACGCCAAACCCTACGCCGACGCCCACCACCGGCACGCCCAGCTTCACGACCAAAGAATACAGGCCCAGCATCAGCAACATGGCAGCGTTTTCACCCAGGTTTTGCACCGCGATCGCATTGCCGGCGCCGACCGAATGTTTGCCCCGCTCCTGCAGCAACGCATTGAGCGGCACCACGAAGAAGCCCCCCAGCATGCCGATGATCGCCAGCAAGACGTAGGCATTGAGCATGGTCGTTTGCAGCGCAAACACCGCGACCGCGACGCCGATAAGGATCCCGGCCGGCATGCAGCGTTTCACCGTCCTAAGCGTGACGAAGCGCGCGGCGGCACCCGCGCCCACCACGATGCCGACGGCCACCATGGCGTTCAGCAGCGTCGGCGTGGCGTTATCGGCGATGCCAAGCGCCACCGGCACCCACAGCACCAACAGAAAACGCAGCGTCACGCCGGCCCCCCAAAACAGGCTGGTGCCAATCAATGAGAAACGCGTCTGCCCATCGCGCCATAATGTGACGCAGGCGGTAAAGAAACTGTTCGTCATGGCCCGCGGCCGCCATGAAGCCCCTGGGCGCGCCGCCGCCAGACGTGGAATATACAGGTTAGCGACCACCGCCCCCGCGTAAACCAACGCGCAGGCCGCCAGCGCCGCGACCACGTGCCAGTCCGCCAGAATACCGCCGGCCACCGAACCGGTCAGAATGGCGGCGATGGTCGAGGCCTCCATCAGGCCGTTGGCCTTGACCAGCTTCTCGCCGCTGGTGATCTCGCCCAGAATGCCGTATTTGGCCGGAGAATACGCGGCGGCCCCCACGCCGACCAGGCTGTAACCCAGAAACGGGTTCCCCCCAAAACAGATCACCAACGCCCCCGCCAGCTTCAGCGCGTTGGCGAACATCATCACCCGCCCTTTGGCGAAGCTGTCGGCCACCTGGCCGACAAACGGCGCCAGGATGATGTAGGTGGCGACGAAGGCCATCTGCAGGATCGGCTGGCTCCAGTCCGGATACAGCTGCTGCTTGATCAGCGCCAGCGTGGCGAACAGCAACGCATTGTCGCCGAACGCCGAGAGGAACTGCGCGCTGATCACGGCGATCATGCCGCGTGACAACAAAGGGGATTCGGTCGAAGGATTCATCAGGCACTCTCCGGCTGTTCGGCCATATGACGCAGGGTGACGAAATCAGGTTTGCCGCTGCCGAGCACCGGCAGCGTTTTCAACAGGCGAATATCGCGCGGCACCGCCAGCTCCGGGCTGCCCAGCTCGCGCGCCACCCGCAGCAATGCCTCGCGGGTAATAGCGGGATCGGTGGTGAACAGCACCAGCGCCTCGCCTTTGCTGCTGTCGCTTTTGACCGTGGCGGCATGCAGTTTTTCCGGCGACAGCCGTTGCGCCAGCAATTCGACGCTCTCCAGCGACACCATCTCGCCCGCCAGCTTGGCGAAGCGCTTCACGCGTCCGCGAATGGTGCAGTAACCCTGCTCATCCAGGCTGACGATATCGCCGGTATCATACCAACCCGGCTGCAGCACACCGTTCGCATCTTCCGCCGCCGGCGGTTCCAGCTCACCGGGACGTTCAACCCGCAGATAGCCTTTCATGATATTCGGCCCCTTCAGCTGCAGGCGGCCGCCGTTATCGATGCCCGGCACCGCGATCAAACGCGCCTCCATCTGCGGCATGATGCGGCCAACGGTGCCCACCTTGGTTGCCAGCGGCACGTTGATCGACACCACCGGCGCGCACTCGGTCACGCCATAGCCTTCCAGAATGCGGATGCCGTATTTATCCTGATAGATCTGTTTGGTGCTGTCCGCCAGTTTCTCCGCGCCGGCCACCACATAGCGCAGGCGGGCGAAATCATACGGATGCGCGAAGCGCGCATAGTTGTTGAGGAAGGTCGCCGTGCCGAACAGCACCGTGCAGTTACGGTCATACACCAACTCCGGCACCACGCGATAGTGCAGCGGGCTGGGGTAGAGGAAAATGCGGCTGCCGGTAAGAAGCGGCGTCAGCAGCCCCACCGTCAGGCCGAACGAGTGGAACAATGGCAGCGATGACATGAAACGGTCGCGCGGCGTGAAATCGGCGATGGTGCGAATTTGTTCTACGTTGGCCAGCAGGCTGGCATGCGAATGCACCACGCCCTTGGGGTGGCCTTCGGAGCCGGAAGTGAACAAGATCAGCGCCGCGTCCTCCGGGCGTTGCGGCAACGCCGCGCGCTGCGGTTGCAGCAAGTGCCGCAGGATCCACAGCTTATCCGCCAGCGTGACCGTATCTTTCAGATCTTCCAGATACACCCAGTTAGCCTGCGGCACCTGTTCCGGCAGGTGGGTCAGCTTGCCCTTCTCCAGGAACTGGCGCGAGGTGACGATGGTCTTGATGCCGGCGGCGGTCATCGCGCTGTTCAGGCCGTTGACGCCGGCGGTGTAGTTGAGCATCGCCGGAATGCGGTTGCGCAGCGAAGCGCCGAAGATCGCCGCTGCGGTGATGGTGGCGTTGGGCAACAGCAGCCCGACGTGCTCCCCTTCGGCGGTAAAGCGCTGCAGAATGCGGCTGACGCCCAGCGATTTCTTGATCAGCGTTTGGTAGCTGTCCTCTTTGAAAGCGATGTCTTCGATACAGGGCTTGCGGCGCCCATAGCGCTGCTGCGCCGCCAGCAAGGCATGGAACAGCGTCTGCGGTTCGCGCGTCTCCATGCGCGCCCGCATCATGATCTGCATCAGCCGATCGCCCGCCAGCGCCCGACGCTCGCGCGCACGCGGCGCCTCCGGCATCGGTAGCGTGGTCGGCGGCAAGATGCGGATGCTGATTTGCGGAAACCAGCGGATCTTGAACACCCCGGCCATGCGGCCGAACGGGCTGAATTCGGGGCCGTCGATCCGCACCGGCACCACGGTGGCGCCCGATTTGGCGGCGATAAACGCCGCGCCGTCGTAGATTTTCATCAGCGCGCCGGTTACGGTGATGCGCCCTTCAGGGAACACCACGATCGGCCGCCCCTGTTCGACCATGCGCACCAGCTGCTTGATGGCCATCGGCTTGGTGGGATCGAGCGAGACGAAATCGATGTAAGGCCGCAGCCAGCGCATAAACCAGCTCTCGCCGATGCTGGCATAGACCGCAAACACCGGTTTTATCGGCAGGAACAGCGCCAGCAGTACGCCGTCGAGGAAAGAGACGTGGTTCGGCGTAATCAGTAATTTTTGCCGTTCGAAGTGCTGGACGTCCCCTTCGACCCGTACCCGAAACAACAGGCGAAACAGCGCGCGCAGCAGTGAAAAGATCATGCCCTTCTCCCTTGGCCATGGAGGCGTAAATCGTTGTAGGGAAAAGAATACTATATGGCAGGCAAAAAAAAACCTACGCATCCGCGTAGGTTGGTGCAATTGAAAATGGCTTCAACATACAGAATATGCTGATTTCTCACCAATCAATACCTCTGGGATCACCTACTCTAGAGAGATGGCGTGCAGGAAACTACCGTCGAATCGCAAGAGTTCTGCTCCAAATGCAACCAGCTGTAAATTTCCCGCGATCTGCTGTAATAACTCAATGAAACTTAAACCTTCCCGCAGCGACGAAAAAATAAATATAACAACGACGAGCCAGTGACCCAGACGTGAAATCTTCACTCATCGCGCGCTGACCTCGACCAGACAGCTCATGGCGTTCGGCCCCTGCGTCAGCGGCGAGGTGCCGATATCCAGCGTCAGCACATTCGGGTTGCCCGCCTGCTCGAGCGGCCGGCGCTGCGCGTCGAAACCCGGCTCGAACCAGGCACCGGTCGCCATCAGCACCACGCCGCGCGTCACACCATCGGTGAGCGATACCCCCGCCAGACAGCTGCCGCGCGCATTGCTGACCAGCACTTCGGCGCCGTCCGCCACGCCGCGCGGCGCCGCATCGTCCGGATGCATATACAGGGTTTCGCGCCCGGCGGTCTTGTTGCCCTGCGCCAGCGGCGCCGGATCCATCTGGCTATGCAGGCGATCGCTCGGCTGAATGGAGATCAGGTGCAGCGGCCAGTTTTTGGCCTGCGGCGCACCCAGCCACTCCACCGGCGGCCGCCACTGCGGATGCGGAGCGAAATCTTCGTAGCGATAGCCGGCGATCCGCTCGCTGAACAATTCGATCTTGCCGCTGGGCGTTTGCAGCGGGTTAACCTGGGGATCGGCGCGAAACGCGTCAAAAAATACAAACTCTTTGGCCGGCGCGGGCAGCTCGACATAGCCCCGTTGCCAGAACGCCTCAAACTCGGGCCAGGCGACGCCGGCGCGCTGCTGCGCTGCGCCGCATTGCCGATAGATAGCTTCGATCCAGGCGCGCTCATCGCAGTTTTCGGTAAAGCGCTCGCGATAACCGAGACGCTCGGCCAGATCGGCGAAGATATCGAAATCGTTGCGCGCCTGATGCTGCGGCGCAATGGCCTGATGCATCGCCAGCACGTAGCGATCGCGCGACGAGCCGCCGATGTCGTTGCGCTCCAGCGAACTGGTGACCGGCAACACGATATCCGCCATCTTGGCCGCCGCCGTCCACCAGATATCTTGGACGATCACCGTATCCGGCTTCTGCCAGCCCTCCACCAGCCGATTCAACTGCTGATGATGATGGAACGGGTTGCCGCCGGCCCAGTGCACCAGATGGATATCCGGATAATGCCGCGTCTCGCCGCAAAATTGATAGGCTTCGCCGGGGTGCAGCAGCATGTCGCAGATGCGCGCCACCGGGATCGCCAGCCCGGCCGGGTTATCCCCTACCGGCATGGTCGGCGCGGGGGTATCCACGCGTGGATTGCCGACGCCGTTCATCGAGCCGTGGCCGAACGAGAAACCGCCGCCCGGCAGCCCCACCTGGCCCAGCATCGACGACAGCGCGATCATCATCCAGTACGGTTGCTCGCCACGATGCGCGCGCTGCACGGAGTAGGAACAGGTGATAAAACTGCGCACGCCGATCAGCTGCCGCGCCAGCAGCGCTATGCGCGCCGTCGGAATGCCGGTGATGGCGCTGGCCCAGGCCGGCGTTTTCGCCACGCCGTCGCTCACGCCGTTCAGGTAATCCGCCAACTGTTGATAACCCACGCAGTGGCTGTGCAGGAAGTCTTCATCCTGCGCGCCCAGCCGCTGGATTTCGTAAGCCAGCGCCAGCATCAGCGCCACGTCGGTATTCGGCCGGATCGGGATCCATTCCGCATTGACGAACTCGGGGCAATCATCGCGCATCGGGCTGATGTTGACCACCGGCGTGCCCTTGCGCGCCAGCTTTTGCAGCCAGGGCTTGAGCGCATGTTCCGCCGCGCCGCCGGAAGAGACCTGAGCGTTTTTCAGCGCCAACCCACCAAACGCCACAAACAGCTCGCAATGCTCCACCACGCTCGGCCAACTGGTGACGCGCCCGGTCAACGGCGAGAAAGTGCCGATCACATACGGCAGAAAGAACTGCGCTGCGCCCCAGCTGTAGTTGCCCTGCTGATCGACCCCGCCGCCGCCGCTGAAATAGAACCGCCGCACCAGCGAGCGGGCATGGTGCAGCCGCCCGGCAGACGACCAGCCATAAGAGCCGGTAAACAACCCGGAGGCGCCGTAGCGCTCGCGCACCCGACGATTCTCCTGCGCCACCAAATCGAGCGCCAATTCCCAGTCCACCTCGACGAAATCTTCCCTGCCGCGCAGCGTACGGTCGCTGCCCTCGCGCTTTTGCAGCCACGAGCGGCGCACCGCCGGCTTGCGAATGCGTTTGTCGGAGTAAACCATCGGCGCGATGGAATCGAGCAGCGGCGAAGGGTCGGGATCGTCGACGAAGGGTTCACAACGGATAAGCCGGCCGTCTTCAACCACGGCGGTATAAGCGCCCCAATGGGCGAGCTGCGGATAGCGTTTAATGGACATGGCGTTCTCGGCGCAAATCGGAATGCACAGACGTTACCTCAGCCCACCGCCGGTGCCAACGTACAAATTGCGCTATCGTTCGGTAGCAGTTGGTTATGCGTACAGACTCGAAGAGATTCTGCAACCGCCGCCACAAGTTGCGCACGAGACCGCTTGCAGCCCCGGTTTTTTTCCGCAAAACTGGGGGATGTAAGCGATTACCCAGGATGTGTTGACTGATATGGCTACGATAAAGGATGTTGCCAGGCTGGCGGGGGTTTCCGTGGCCACGGTATCCCGCGTGATAAACAATTCCCCCAAGGCCAGCGAAGGGTCGCGCACCGCGGTGCAGGCCGCGATGGAACAGCTGCAGTATCACCCTAACGCCAACGCTCGGGCGCTGGCTCAGCAATCCACCGAGACGCTGGGGCTGATCGTCTCCGACGTTTCCGATCCCTTCTTCGGCGCGATGGTCAAAGCGGTCGAGCAAGTGGCCTACGCCACCCACAATTTTCTGCTGATTGGCAACGGTTACCACGACGCCGAAAAAGAGCGTCAGGCGATTGAACAGCTGGTGAGGCACCGCTGCGAAGCGCTGGTGGTGCACGCCAAAAGGCTGAGCGATCAGGAACTTTGCGGCTGGATGCAACAGATCCCGGGCATGGTGCTGATCAACCGCACGCTGCCGGGCTTCGAAACGCGCTGCGTGGCGCTCGACGATCGCTACGGCGCCTGGCTGGCAACCCGTCATCTGATCCAGCAAGGGCATCAGCGCATCGCCATCATCTGCTCCACCCACCAGATTTCCGACGCCACCGATCGTCTGCAGGGCTATCTCGACGCGCTGCGGGAACACGGCATTGCGGTGGATGAAAAGCTGATCGCCTACGGCGAACCGGACGAGATCGGCGGCGAACAGGCGATGACCGAATTGCTCGGCCGCGGCCGTTCGTTCTCCGCCATTACCTGCTACAACGATCCGATGGCCGCCGGCGCGCTGTCGGTGCTGAGCGATAACAGCGTCGACGTACCGGGGGAAATTTCGCTGATCGGTTTCGACGACGTGCTGATTTCGCGCTATCTTCGGCCGCGCCTGACCACCATTCGCTACCCGATCGTGGCGATGGCGACCCAGGCGGCGGAGCTGGCGCTGGCGCTGGCCAACCGGCAACCGCTGCCGGAAATCACCAACATGTTCAGCCCGACGCTGGTGCGCCGCCACTCGGTCGCCACCCTCAACAACGCACACGAACAGCCGTAATTCCCGCCGCCGCATGGGTGAGCCGTCACCCATGCGCTCAGATTGCGCAGCCCGCCGCATTTCCCGCTTTTGGATTTTTTCCGCTCCCAGCGTTCGTGCATATTGTTGGCACAATAACCTTTACACTATATAGCATAAACGCTATATTCGGAGCGCGTCATGTGGCAAGTGGTGACCGTCGAACGGTTTGACGACTGGTTTTTAGCGCTCAACAACGCCCAGCAAACAAGCATCCTGGCGGCGATCTACAAATTGCAGACGTTCGGTCCGCAATTGGCGCGGCCGCATGCCGATACGCTGCATTTTTCCGACGCGGTCCGGCAGTTGAAGGAGCTGCGCATTCAACATCGCGGGCGCCCTTTCAGGGTGTTTTTCGCCTTTGATCCACAGCGGCAAGCGGTATTGCTGTGCGGCGGCGATAAAACCGGCGACAAACGCTTTTACCAGCGCATGTTGCCCATCGCCGCCATGGAGTTTTCACATTATCTGGCAACCCGGAGGTAATGCAGATGGCCAAACCTTTATCCCAACTGATCGATAAACTCGATCCCGCCGTCGTTGCCGCCGCCAGGCAAAAAGCGGATCAGGAGATTTTCGAGCTGCGGCTGGCGATGCTGAGGGAAGAGTTGGCGGTTTCTCAGGTTGAATTGGCGAAGCGGCTCGGCATCAGCCAACCCTCCGTCGCCAATTTGGAAAAGCGCGGCAGCGAAATCAAACTGTCGTCGCTCAAACGCTATATCGAGGCGATGGGCGGCACGCTGTCGCTGGATGTGCAATTGCCCAATGGCCAGCACCGCCGCATGACGCTGTGAAGCGGGCGCCAGGCGCCCGCCCGCTGATCAGATAAGTTCCAGCGCGATCAGTTCTTCGATGGTTTGGCGGCGGCGGATCAAACGCGGCTCGCCGTTTTCGAACAGCACTTCGGGCAACAGCGGACGGCTGTTGTAGTTGGAGGACATCGACGCGCCGTAGGCGCCGGTATCGTGGAACACCAGATAATCGCCGATCTGCACCGGCGGCAGCTCGCGGGTTTCCACGCCGCCGCCCGCCTGCTGGGTAAACACGTCGCCGGATTCGCACAACGGCCCGGCGATCACCGTGTCGCGCAGCGCTTGCCCCGAGGTATCGCGCCCATCGGCCGGCAACAGCGAAATATGGTG
The DNA here is from genome assembly GCF_052166595.1 of Serratia sp. CY81684. NCBI lineage: Bacteria > Pseudomonadati > Pseudomonadota > Gammaproteobacteria > Enterobacterales > Yersiniaceae > Serratia > Serratia sp. CY81684. The sequence goes on from NZ_JBJNOO010000004.1 coordinate 103,107, forward strand.
GTAACTGCCGTACATCGCCGGGCGCATCAGATCGTTAAAACCGGCGTCCACCAGCACGAAGTGGCGGCTGCCCATGTCTTTTACCGCCCGCACTTCGGCCACCAAGACGCCCGCTTCCGCCATCAGGAAACGCCCGGGTTCGATCTCCAGCTGTACCGGATGCCCCAGATGCGCGGCGATGCGTTCACGCGCCCGGTTCCACAAACCGAAATAGTGTTCGGTATCGATCGCCTCTTCGCCGTACTGATACGGGATAGACAGGCCACCGCCGGCGGAAATGGCGCTGATGTCATGACCGAGATCGATCACCTGCTGCACCATCGCATCGCAGACCCGCTCCAGATGCTGGTAATCGACGCCGGAGCCGATATGCATATGCACGCCGATCAGCTTCAGGCCGTAGCGGCGAATTTTCTCCACCGCCTGCGGCAGGTCGGCATACCAGATGCCGTGCTTGCTGTTCTCGCCGCCGGTGTTGGTTTTCTGGCTGTGGCCGTGGCCAAACCCCGGGTTAATGCGCAGCCACACCGGATGCCCTGCGGAAACCTGGCCGAGCTGATCCAACATATCGATGGAACCGGCGTTAACCGGGATCTTCAATTCGCTGACGCGCGCCAGCGTGGCATGATCCAACACGTCCGCGGTAAACACGATCTCGCTCGGTTCGCCTCCTGGCTGAAAACCGGCCTGCAGCGCCCGTTCGATCTCGCCCAGCGACACCGAATCCACCTTCACGCCCTGCTCGCGCATCAAGCGCAAAATATGAATGTTCGAACAGGCCTTCTGCGCGAAACGAATGGTGTCGAAGTGGCGCAGCTGAGCGATGCGCTGGCTGATGATGTCCGCATCATAGGCCCAGACCGGGCAACCGAAACGCTGCGGTAAGGTCAGCAGGTTAGCGGCGTTCAACGCGGTGGAGGTGTCGTGCAACGGGCGTGGCATGGCGATATTCCCAATTCGAAAATGACGGCAGATAAAGCCATAGTGCCGCACGCTGAATCGAGTGGAAAATATCTATTTAGCCGTAGTCTATTCATTTATGATATGGCTTTCTCTACAGTCGAGCGGCCTCGCCATGCACAGTATCTCTTTGCGGCAGATCGAAATCTTTCGGGCGGTGATGACCACCGGCAACCTGACCGAGGCGGCAGCCCTGCTGCAAACCTCGCAACCGACCGTCAGCCGCGAGCTGGCGCGCTTTGAAAAGCTGATTCGGCTGCAGCTGTTCGACCGGGTGCGCGGGCGTTTGTCCCCCACCGTGCAAGGGTTACGGTTGTTCGAAGAGGTACAGCGCTCCTATTACGGCCTCGATCGCATCGTCAACGCCGCCGCCGGCATCCGCCAGTTTCAGCAGGCGCAGCTGTCGATCGTGTGCCTGCCGGTATTCTCCCAATCGCTGCTGCCGGCGGTGTGCCAGCCCTTTATCGAACGTTATCCGGAAGTCAGCTTCAGCGTGATCCCGCAAGAGTCGCCGCTGCTGGAAGAGTGGCTGTCTGCCCAGCGCCACGATCTCGGGCTGACGGAAACCACCCTCACGCCGGCGGGCACCGAACGGGTGACGCTGATGACGTTGAACGAAGTGTGCGTGCTGCCGACGGGCCACCCGCTGCTGGTAAAAGACCAGCTGACGCCGCAGGACTTCGCCGGGCAAAACTTTATCAGCCTGTCGAGCACCGACAGCTATCGCCACTTGCTGGATGCGCTGTTCGCCGAGCAGGGCGTCGAGCGCCGCATGGTGATGGAAACGCACAGCGCGGCGTCGGTGTGCGCCATGGTAAGAGCCGGCGTAGGGGTGTCGATCGTCAACCCGCTGACGGCGCTCGACTATGCCGGCAGCGGCGTGCACGTGCGGCCGTTCAGCATCGACGTGCCGTTCACCGTCAGCCTGATCCGGCCGCTGCACCGCCCTTCATCGGCGCTGGTCACGGCCTTTATCGACCATCTGCATCAGCAGGCGGCACGCTTCTCCGCCCGGCTGGCCGCCGCTGTCAGGCGCTGAAAGCGGCCAGGGAATATTGCCGAGACCTTAGCGCAGCGTCGCCTGCCACTGCGGATCGGTGGCGAACCACTCCACCAGAAAGTCCAGCATGGTGCGCAAGGTGGCGGGCATCTGGCGACGCGAGGTGTAGATGCCGTAGATGCCCATCGACTGCGGCCGGTAATCCGGCAACAATTCGACCAGTTCGCCGCTGGCCAGCAGCGGGGCCGCCGAATAGTAGGGCTGCATGGAAATGCCCGCGCCCTGCACCGTGCCGGCCATCAACACCACCGACTCGTTGGCGCTCAGGTTGCCGCTGACCGCCACCGCCGATTTCACCCCCTGAGCATCGAAGTGCCACAGGCTTTTGCCGAAATAGGAGTAGGTCAGGCAGTTGTGCAACGCCAGATCCTGCGGTTGGCGCGGGGTGCCGTGTGCCGCCAGATACGCCGGCGCGGCGCACACCACCGATGCGCAGGTGGACAGCGGACGGGCGATCAGGTTGGGATCCAGCTCGTTGGTGATGCGCAGCGCCAGATCGATGCGCTCTTCCACCAGGTTCACCGCCCGGTTGTTCATCTGCAGATCGACCGCCACCTGCGGGTGACGCTTCAGATACTGAGCGACCGCCCCCACCAGCGCCGTTTGCCCGAGCGACTGCGAACAGGTAATGCGCAGCAGGCCGCGCAGTTCGTCGCTCTGCCCTTCCTCCACCAGGTCGATCTCTCCCGCCAGCGCCAGCATTTGTCGGCAACGTTCCAGAGTACGCTCACCGGCGTCGGTCAGACTAAGCTTACGGGTAGTGCGGTGCAGTAAACGCGCGCCGGCCCATTGCTCCATCTGCGCCAGGTAGCGCGTCACCATCGCGCGCGACATCTCCAGCGTTTCCGCGGCGGCGATCATGCTGCCGCGATCGACGATGGTGACAAAAACTTCAGCGGCGGTAATGCGATCCATGATTAGTCCGATTTATGCAACGAATAATTGCTTATTATCCGGTTTTTCTATCGCTTTATGCAACCTAACATCGTTACAACATTAACCGATACCTAAGGACCTCTGCCCATGTTTAAGAAATCACTGTTAACTCTGGCCTTCACCGGCGTCGCCACCCTGAGCACCTACGCCACCGCTGCCGATACCCTGACCATGGAAGTGTATAACCCGGGCGAGAAAAGCGTGTTCCCGGTGTCTTCCGAAATCGTCAGCGGCCAACACGAAGTGGCGCTGATTGACGCTCAGTTCCAGCGTAACGATGCCGAAGAGCTGGTGAAAAAGATCAAGGCGACCGGCAAGAAGCTGACCACCGTTTATATCAGCCACTCAGACCCGGATTTCTATTTCGGTCTGGACGTGATTAAGGCGGCCTTCCCGGAGGCGAAAATCATCGCTTCGCCTGGCACCATCAAGGACATCAACGCCACCAAAGACGGCAAAGTCGCCTATTGGGGCCCGATCCTGAAAGACAACGCGCCGAAAACCGTGATCGTGCCGCAGCCGCTGCAGGGCGACAGCTTCACCATCGACGGCCAGAAAGTGGAAGTGAAAGGCCTGAACGGCCCGACCCCCGATCGCACCTTCGTCTGGATCCCGGCGCTGAAAGCGGTCGTGGGCGGCGTCGCGGTCGCCGGTGACAATATCCATCCGTGGATCGCCGACAACCAGACCGTGGAATCGCGCCAGCACTGGCAGCAGACGCTGAAAAACATCGAAGCGCTGAAGCCGCAGGTCGTCGTGCCGGGCCACTTCCTGCCGGGTGCCGCACCGACGCTGGCATCGGTGCACTTTACCCAGAAATACCTGACCACGCTGGAAGCCGAACTGCCGAAGGCCAAGGATTCCGCCGCGCTGATTGAAGCGATGAAAAAACACTACCCGACGCTGAAAGACGAATCGAGCCTGGAACTGAGCGCGAAAGTGCTGAAAGGCGAGATGAAGTGGCCGCAATAAGCGCCCCTGCGTGATTGAGCCAGCCCTGGCGCCGCGGCGAGCTGCCGCGCGCCAAGCGAGGAGTAAAAGTAAAGATGACCGAAACCACTCTGCATTACATTTTCGATCCGCTGTGTGGCTGGTGCTATGGCGCCGCGCCGCTGGTGAAAGCGGCTCAGAGCCTCCCCGGGCTGAAGATCGTGCCGCACGCCGGCGGCATGATGACCGGCAACAATCGCCGCCAGATCACCGACGAGTGGCGCAACTACGTCATTCCGCACGACAAACGCATCGCCGAAATGACGGGCCAGCCGTTCGGCGAAGCCTATTTCAACGGCCTGCTGCGCGACACCACGGCGGTGATGGATTCCGAACCGCCGATCACCGCTATCCTGGCGGCGGAAAAGCTGTCTGGACGCGGGCTGGATATGTTGCACCGCATTCAGCAGGCACACTATAAGGAAGGCCGGCGCATCGCCGACACGCCGGTGCTGGAGGCGTTGGCGAAAGAGCTGGGGTTGCCTTCGGCGGCGTTTATCGCCGAAATGCGCTTCAACAGCGGCGCACCGACCGCGCAGCACATCGCGGAAAGCCGGGCGCTGCTGGCCAAAGTGCAAGGCCAGGGCTTCCCGACCTTTGCGCTGCAGGATAGTGATGGCCGCCTGCATCTGCTGCCGGCCGGCAACTATCTGGGTAATGTGGAAGCCTGGAAAAACCTGCTGGGCGCCGCCGCGCTGGCGTAACCCTCCTCGCCCCGGTTGTCGGGGCGGGTCATTCGACCCGCACGAATCGCCCTTCCGCCCGCACGTTGTGGCCGAACCCGCAATCCCCCCGCGTATGCATCTCCAGCGCTTGTTCGCCAAACGCCATCGTCACGTCGCAGACCTGCGCGCTGTCCGCTTCATGCTGGTGGTAGACAGCCTTGCCGTGTTCGATCGGCAGCTCGGCGGTGAAGTCGCCCATGTTCGGCCCGTAATACAGCCCCATCTGCGGCATGGCGTAGCCGGAGAAATCGATCAGCCAGCGCTCGCCCTGCGGCTTCACCACCACTTCGCTCCACACGCCGCGCCCGGCGTATTGCCAATATACGCCGCCCGGCCCCTGCGGCTGCGGCCGCTGCGCCAGCCGTTGGCGCAACAGGCTCAGGTTGTGCTGCGATTTGTCATCGTGCGGCGCCAGCGCCAGATAGGCCTGCGCCTTGAGCAATTCGCCGGCGTGCATCAGCGACAACGCCACGTTGTTGTAAGCCGTGGCGACGGCCTGCTCGCTCAAGCCGCAAAACTCGCTCCAGGCCGCCTGATCGCGAAAGATGTCGGCGGCTTTGGCGTAATCTTGCCGCTGATAGGCCTTTTTTCCCAGTTCGGCGTAGCTCGCCACCTTTTGGCAGTCGGCGGCGATGTCCGGCTCGTCAATGTGCGCCCAGGCCCGGGCGCTGGCGAAGACGCCGCAGGTCAGCAACAGGGGAAACCAAGCCTTCATCGTTTATCCTTTCTGCAAAAATTCGGCGCCAGTATAACCGCCCGGCGCCGGAGTGTATGCCGCAATTGCGCCCGCCAGCGTGCCGCTGACGATTCAGCCGCCTTATTTCAAACGGTTAGCGGAGTCAAAACTGCTTACAGTCGCGGTTTGTTTGTTACCGGCCCGCAGCCCATGCTGAACAAAATACCGCAATTATCGAGCAGTTATGAACGCAACCCCCTTGCAGAAACACGCCGTGTGGCAGCTGATCAAACCCTTTTGGGTGTCTGAGGAGCGATGGCGCGCCTGGGCGATGCTGATCGCCATCGTCATCCTGTCGCTCGGTCTGGTCTATATCAGCGTGCAGATCAACCAGTGGAACCAGGTGTTCTACGATGCGTTGCAGAACAAAAACTACCCGGTGTTCAAGGCGCAGCTGTGGCGCTTCACCTATCTGGCGCTGATCTTCATCGTGCTGGCGGTCTACAAGATCTACCTGACTCAGGGGCTGCAGATGCGCTGGCGGCGCTGGATGACGGAAAAGTTCATGGGAAAATGGCTGGCGCACCAGGCGTATTACCATACCGAGCAGCAGCAGATCGTCGATAACCCCGACCAGCGTATCGCCGAAGATCTCAACGTATTGACCCAATATACCCTGTCACTGTCGCTCGGGCTGCTCTCCAGCCTGGTGACGCTGTTTTCCTTTATCGACATTTTATGGCACGTCAGCGGGCCGATGACCTTCGCGCTCGGTCAACACGCCATCACCTTGCCCGGCTATATGGTGTGGTTCGCGCTGCTGTATGCGGTGCTGGGATCGCTGCTGATCTGGTGGGTCGGCAAACCGCTGGTCATGCTGGGCTTTAACCAGGAGCGGTATGAGGCGAACTTCCGTTTCGGCCTGATCCGCATCCGCGAAAACAACGATGCCATTGCGCTATACCACGGCGAACCACGCGAGGCGCAACAGTTGGGTAGCCGTTTCGACACCATTCGCAGCAACTGGTGGGCGATCATGCGCATCACCCGGCGGCTGAACATCGCCACCAACTTCTACGGCCAGTTCGCCATCGTGTTTCCCCTGCTGGTGGCGGCGCCGCGCTACTTCTCCGGCGCCATTCAGATGGGCGGCCTGATGCAGATCGCCTCGGCCTTCGGCCAGGTGCAGGGTGCGCTGTCGTGGTTTATCGACGCGTTTAACGACTTGGCGACCTGGAAAGCCTGCGTTAACCGTTTGGCCGGCTTCAACGCCGCCGTCGATCAGGTTCACCATCAGCCGCGCGGCATTCAGTTGCGGGAAGAGAGCGCCCATCCGTTGACGCTGGATAACCTCAGCCTGAACTTGCCCGACGGCCAACCGCTGCTGGCCGGTGCCGAGATGACGCTGCAACGCGGCGATCGCCTGCTGATCGTCGGCCCTTCCGGCTGCGGCAAGTCGACGCTGCTGCGGGCCATCGCCGGTATCTGGCCTTACGGCGCGGGCGCCATCGGGGTGGCGGCCAACGCCAACACGCTGTTCCTGCCCCAGCGCAGCTACATTCCGATCGGCACGCTGCGCGAGGCGCTGAGCTACCCGAGCCTGGCGTCAGAATACAGCGACGAACAGTTGATGCGGGTGCTGGAAAACTGCCGTCTGAAACACCTGCAGCGCTGGCTGGATACCTCCGCCAACTGGAGCCATCGCCTGTCGCCGGGTGAGCAACAGCGGCTGGCGTTCGCCCGCGCCCTGTTGATTCGCCCGAACCTCCTGTTCCTCGACGAAGCCACCAGCGCGCTGGACGACGAAACCGAGCAACTGATGTACTGCCTGCTGGTGGATGAACTGCCGGACATGACGCTGATCAGCGTAGCGCACCGCAACAGCGTGGCGAAGTACCACCAGACCTGCTGGCGCTTCAGCCGCGGCGAAGACCAACCGGCGCGCCTGGCGCTGAGCCCGTTGCCGGCATAACTCACGAAGCCGGGCGCAGGCGCGCCCGGTTTTCGTTCAGATGCCATCGGCCTGTGCGTCTTCGCACTTCACCCGGCGGCGTTCATGCCACAGGCTGGTCAGCCCGCGTTTACCGCACGCCAAAGCCATCTCGCGAAATTCATCCAGGCTCAACCCGTCGCGCTCCAGCATCATTTCCGCCGCCAACTGCATGTTGACGCCGGTCAGCACTTCACAATCGCCCTGCGCATCCGCCAGCTCGCAGGCGCTGCGAAACGGCGAACCACCGAGCATATCGGTCAGGAACACCACACCGTCCGGCTGCGCCACCGCCGCCAGCGCCGAGCGTAAGGCGTCGTTGAGCTGCGCGGTACTCATCTGTTCGGGGAAATCGACCGCCGCACAGTGCCGCTGCGGCCCCACCACCTGTTCCACCGCCTGCAACAGCCCGGTGGCAAAGCCGCCGTGGCCGGTAATCACAATGCCTGGCATAGCCCGCTCCTCACAAAATACCGATAAATTTGCCCGCCACGCCGATGACTACGGTGACGCCAATCAGCTTCACCGGCGAGAATCCGCGCTTCATCAGGAAGAAAATGAGCAGCGTGAAACACAGCGGCAACAAGTTGGGCATCAGCTTGTCCAGCACGTCGGTCTGCAGCGCCACGCTGGCCTTGCCGGCATGCATCACCAGCGGCGTGGACAGGTGCACATACGAGGCCACCAGCGCGCCGATCACCGTCATGCCGACGATCGACGCGGCGTGAGAAATGCGCCGGGTGTGGGTCTTCAGCAGCGCCAGCGCGCTGGTGCCGGCCTGATAGCCGTAGTGCGCCAGCCCAAAACGCAGGCCGAAGTGGAACAGGTTGAACAGCAGCAGGAAGACGATCGGCCCGAACAGGCTGCCCTCCAATGCCAGCGAAGCGCCTATGCCGGCGCAGATCGGCAGCAGCGTCAGCCAAAACAGCGCGTCGCCGATACCGCCGAGCGGCCCCATCAGCGCCACTTTCACCGCGCGAATGGTGGAGATCTTCTCCTTGTTCTGCTCCATCGCCAACACCAAACCGGACAGGAAGGTGACGTCGAATGGGTGCACGTTGATAAATTCCATGTGCATCTTCATCGAGTTGGCCAGATCCTGCGGGTTGCGGTGGATCTTGCGCAGCCCGGGGATCAGCTGATACAGCCAGCCGCCCGCCTGCATGCGCTCGTAGTTGAACGACGCCTGCAACAGCAGCGAACGCCAGGCCATGCGGTTGATGTCGCCGCGCGTCAGCGCTTCGGCGGGCTGGCTGTCCAGATAATCGTCCTGTTCGACCTGGCTGGTGGCCAGCGCCTGCGCCATGCGCTGCTCGGCTTTTTGCGCCAGCAGATCGTCGGAATCGTTAAATGCCATCTTCGGCGTCCTCCTGCGGAGCGGGCCGGGCGGTTGCCTCTGCCGCGCCGCGTTGCGTGTTGAAGAAGTCGATCAGAGCGATCGCCAGAGCCCCCAGCGCCACCGCCAGGATCGGCAGCTTGAGAAACGTGACCGAGATGAAACCGAGGATAAAATAGGCCACGTAGGTTTTTTTCATCATCACTTTCATCAGCAGCGAGAAACCGATCGCCGGCATCATGCCGCCCGCCACCGCCAGCCCGTCCAGCAGCCAGCCCGGCGCCTTCTGCACCATGGCGCTGGCCGCGTCGGCGCCGAAGTAAATCGGCAGGAACGCCACCACGAAATAGAAGATGAACAGAATGCTGATGCCCAGGTAATTCACCCGTTCGATGCCGCGCCAGTTCAGCGCTTGCACCATGCGATCGCAGCGGTGCATCATCGGTGAAAACAGCGTAAACAGCAGCGTGATGCAGCCCTGCACCGCAATCGAGAACGGCACCGCCACGCCGATCGCCACTTTAGGATCGGCCTTGGTCAGAATGGCGAACGCGGTGCCGATCACCCCGCCGATCACCACGTTCGGCGGTTGGGCGCCCGCCAGCGGCACCATCCCCATCCACACCAGCTCCAGCGTGCCGCCCACCAGCAACCCGGTGTAGACATCGCCCAAAATCAGCCCCACCAGCGGCCCCATCACCACCGGCCGGTGGAAGTGGGTCAGACCGTCGAACAAGTCAACCCCCGCCAGCCCGGCCAACAGCGCAATCAATAACGCATCCGTCAACATGCTTTCCCCCTAGCTCAAAAGAGCAGTTTGCCGATCGCCTCGCCCGCTTCATCCGGCACCCGGCGCACTTCGCACTCCACGCCCAGCTCCGCCAGCGCGCGGAACGCGGCCACGTCGCCGTCGTCCAGCGACACCGTTTTGTGCACCTGCCGCTTCCCCTCGGCGAAGTGCATATTGCCGACGTTGACGAAACGGATCGGCACCCCGCCGCGCACCAGCGTCAACACATCCTGCGGCGTTTTGCACACCAGAAAGATCTTCTGCCGATCCGCCGCCTTGTGGATCACGTCAATGGTTTTCTGCAGCGTGAAATAACGGGTCTGCACCCCTTCCGCCACCACCATGTCCATCAGGTTCTGCTGCACCGGATCGGCGGCAGCCTCGTCGTTGGCCACCACCACCAGGTTGGCGCCGAGGGTATTGGTCCAGGTCACGCCTACCTGGCCGTGCACCAGGCGATTGTCGATGCGGGTCATTAAAATGTTCGGCATATCAGCGGCCCTCCGGGTAACAGGCGGCGTGGTAATCGTCGAGCACCTGCGTCACTTTATGCAGCACCCACTCCTGCGGATCGGCGCTCAATTCGCCGGCGTTCAGCGCCCGCGCCTGATCCGGCAGGTACTGGCTGAGCAGCGCCAGCGGCGCCGGGCTGCGGCGCAGGTTGTCCAGCAAACCGTCGACCGCCTGCTGCACCTGCGGCTGCGGCCAGTAGTAACGCACCCGATCGCTCAGGCTGTAGTGGCGATCGAGGTACTGTTGGTGCGGCGTGCCGTGGTAATAGCGGCTCCACTGCTGCGGCTGCTCGCGCATCACCTGCTCCAGCGTGGCGCACAGCTGCGCCGACTGGCGTTCCCCCAGCCATTCGCGTTCGATGCGATCGAGGGCGAACAGCGCTTCGCGCAGCGCGAAGGTCAGCGCCGGCCCCACCTTCAGGATGGCGAAATGATCGCGCACCAGTTGGCGGTAAGCCTGCGGCGGCTGATAGTCCGTGGAGTGCGCTTCATAGATCATGCCCGGCTGCCGTTCAATGAAATGGCTCAATGCGTCGGCGCGCTGTGGCTGGTAGTGCTCAACGCTGTGGTGATCGAACTCGACGCCCGGCTGCACCACCAGCGCGATAGTTCGCTGCCAGGCATCGTTCAGCTCGGCCTTTTGCCAGGCGATACGATGTGTTTCCAGCGTTTGCGCCACCGCCTGCGGCGTGGTGACCTGCAGACCCGCCAGCGCCTCCTGCGCGCCGCCCGGCACCGGCACTTCGGTGCCGATCACATAGACCGGCGCTTCACCGCCGCTCTGCGCCCAGGCGCGTTCCGCTACCGCGCACAGGCGCGCCGCCCGCTCGGCAACCGTGGCATCCCCCAGAGGCGAGGGATCATCGGCGCACGACATGGAACAATCGAGGTGAATTTTGCGAAATCCGGCGCGAACGTAATCGTCTATCAAGGTTTCCGCCAGCGCCATCGCTTCCTGAGCCGGGCGATCTTGCCAAGCGTTGGGCCCCAGATGATCGCCGCCCAGCCACACGCGCTCGCGCGCCAGGCCCACTTCATCCGCCAGACGCCAGAGCGCATCGCGGAACTGGGTCGCCGTTTGGCCGGTATAGCCGCCGAACTGATTGACCTGATTGGACGTCGCCTCCACCAACACCGGCGTGCCACGCGCTTTGGCCTGCCGCAGCGCGGCCTTCAGAACCCAGGGATGGGCGGAACAGACGGAAAAGATCCCGACCGGCATACCGGCCTTGTGCTGCTCGACAAGCTGTAACAACTGCTGCATGAAGCCCCCATGCAGGCGCCGTGCTACCGATCGGCGATGATGACCTCAACGCCCAGCTCGGTTAACGCCCGCTCGTAATCGTCCGGAAGACGGCTGTCGGTGATCAGCCGATGGATTTGTCCGGCTTCGCGAATCATGCAAAAGCTTTTGCGACCGAATTTGCTGGCATCCGCCACCGCGATAATCTCGCGCGCCACCTCGCACATCACGCGATTGAGGTGCGCTTCACCGGGGTGAGGCGTGGTGATGCCGGCGCTCAGATCGAACCCGTCGACGCCCAAAAACAGTTTGTCGAAGCGGTACTGACGCAATTGCTGCTCGGCAGCCGGACCGTAGAGCGAGTAAGAGTTGCGGCGCACGCTGCCCCCCAGCACCATGACTTCCACCCCGTCGTTTCCCGAAAGCTCGTAGGCAATGTTCAGCGCATTGGTCATCACCACCAGATCGCGCCGCCCCTTCAGGAACGGCACGATCTGCGCGGTGGTTGAACCGGAATCGAGGATCAGCGCATCGCCGTCGCGCACATAGCCGGCCGCCGCGTTGGCGATCAGCGTTTTGACGTCGCGATTCAACCGCCCTTTGTCCCGCAGCGGCCGATCGAAAGCGAATTGCTGATTGAGCATCGCGCCGCCGTAAGCGCGCAGCGCACACCCTTTTCGTTCCAGAAAGCGCAGATCGTTGCGGATCGTCACCGTGGATACCGCAAACTGTTTGCTGAGCTGCTCCACGCGCACGCTGCCGTGTTCGCATAACAGATCGATAATGTGTTCACGTCGCTTTGCGGTATTCACTGGCATGAGCTGCGGTCCTCAGGTTTCCGGCATCGCCGGGGAGAAGATGGCTTTCGCTCTACTGCGCTGGCATTACAGCAAAGCGAAAGCAATGAAATTGTGATCGGGCTTACAGCCCCGTTTTAGCAAAAAAACCGCCAAAAAACCTTTCGAATCGAAACGGATCGAAAATCCTAAAAGCGGAAGGGGGGAAAAGTGAAATGCCATGACGGGCGATACCCCCCGGAGCGCTGAGGCGTGGGCTGCACGGAAAGCGAAAGCGACGCATGGTGCGCCCCGCGCCATGACTTTTAGTTCACTCAGTGACCAGGATCACATAATGGCAATTATCCGTCGGCCGGCGGGGATTAACCGCCGCCATCCCGCCGGGCCGTCCCCTTGTCAGCACGAGCCATCTTCCCTACACTGGCGAACGGATACCGTCGATTTTCGGTACGTAAGCGTTAACGTCAATCAACGCATCACGCCATGCAGCACTGATTGACTGCATGCCCTGGTGCGAGGAACCCATGCCGCAACCCGCTTCACCCCCAGCGTCCACCGCGACCCCGCGTCGCCGGTTACACCGCCCTATTCTGCTGATCGTCGGCATTATGCTGATCGCGGCCAATTTGCGCGCCGCCCTGACCAGCGTCGGCCCGCTGCTAGAGCAGATCCAGCAACAGCTGGCGTTGTCCGCCACCGCCGCCGGCCTGATCAATTCGCTGCCGCTGATCCTGTTCGCCATCCTCTCGCCATTGACCCCGGCGCTGGCGAAACGCATCGGTATCGAGCGCACCTTGGGCCTCGCCCTCGCGCTGCTGATCTGCGGCATCGCCCTGCGCTCCCTGCCGCAAGACGCCATGCTATGGCCGGGCAGCATCCTGATCGGCGCCGCCATCGCCTTCGCCAACGTGGTGCTGCCGACGCTGGTGAAAAGAGATTTCCCGCATCGCGCCGCCGCGATGATCGCCGCCTATGCGGCGGTGATGTCGCTGGTTGCCGCCATCGCTTCCGGTTTGGCCGTGCCACTGGCTTCGCTGGCCGACCTTGGCTGGCGGTTCTCCTTGTTATGCTGGGGCTTGCCTGCGCTGTTGGCGCTGCTGGTGTGGTTGCCGCAGCTGCGGCGCTCCGCCACACCCGCCGCTAAAGAGCCGCAGCCGACGGAGCCGCAACGCTATCGCTCTCCCTGGGGCAGCGCGCTGGGTTGGCAAGTGGCGATGTTCATGGGGCTGCAGTCGATCGCCTTCTACACCATCATCGGCTGGTTCAGCGCTTTTGCCGCCAGCCACGGCACCTCCGCTCAGCAGGCGGGTTTCGAACTGTTCGTTTACCAGGTGGTGGCGATCGTCGCCAACTTTGTCATGGTGGTGATTTTGCCGCGGGCGCGCGATCAGCGGGCGATAGCGTTGGGCAGCTCGCTGCTGATCTTCATCGGCGTCGGGGGATTATTGGTGCAACCCGCCAGTTCACTGGTGTGGCTGACGTTTGCCGGGTTGGGGGCGGGGAGCTCGCTGGTACTGGCGCTGTCGTTCTTTGGATTGCGCAGTCAGCATCATCATCAGGCGACGCTGTTGTCGGGTATGGCGCAATCCGTCGGTTATCTGTTGGCGGCGCTGGGGCCCACCCTATTCGGCCTGCTGCACGATCTGACGGAAGGCTGGCGCTTGCCGTTGATCGCCCTGCTGGGCCTGACCGTCTTGCAAATGCTGTTCGGCGCGCTGGCTGGCCGCAGCCGCGTGATCAGCTAACGCTGCGGCGCAATGGGGGCCGCACGGGCTCAGAGTCGGTGTCCTGCCATAAATCATCAATAAAGGCGCGCTGCTCATCGCTCAGCACCCATGACGGCGGAATTTTGGACTGTGCGCGACGCTCAGCGCCCTCTCGGTTTTTAGCCTGCTTTTTGTTCACGAATCGCCTTCCTGCTTAACCTGCTAACTCAGTAACCAGTAAATCACGGCGGCGGTTAACAGCCAGAACAGCCCGCTACCGATAAACACACACAGCCATGCTCTACGTTTGATATCCGATCCATCCTTGCTCACCACAGCGCCCTCAACCAATAGATTAAACCGTTCAAACAATAATTATTGATCTGTTTTAACGATCAATAAAGTCGTTTTTTCCTATGGAAATTTAAAAAACAGCTGCTAGCCATAGACCTGCATCACCGCCTCAGTAAGAGCGGCACCGTGGATATCACTGTTATCGGCAGGCGATAACTTGATTTGATAGGCGAACGAACGTGCAGTGTGCCATACCTTGAAAGGTCAAAATTAAACCACTGGTAAATAATTCAACTATCAATTATTTGACTGGTCATAAGCCAAATCGGCAACAGACAGCGCTGAAGGTGGGGGATAAAATGAAGCGACGTACTGGGATCATACGGAGAGAAGCACCGGCCCGCTTTGGTCTCGTTCGGGCCGGCGTGAGTTAACCGATTCTACTGACGGAATCCCGGCTGGCGTGTTCACGCTCGCTGCCGGTCAGCTCACGTAAATGACCCGAGCGCATCTCAAGCAGCCGATCGGCATGTTCGAAATAGTGATCGTCATGGCTGATGGCAAACACCGTTTTGCCCAGCGCGCGCAGTTCTGGCAACAGCTCGCGATAGAAAATGCGCCGGAATTGCGGATCCTGATCCGCGGCCCATTCATCCAACAGCAAGATATCGCGCTGTTCCGCCACGGCCAGCAGCAAAGCCAGGCGCTTGCGCTGCCCCTGCGACAGTTGCGGGTTAGTCACCCTGGCGCCGTCGAACTGCAGCTTGCTTTTCATATTCAACCGCTCGAGCCAGCCGGCGACCAGTTCCGCATCGGGTTCGCCGCCTTCCGGCCCTTGCAAACGATCGAACTGATGAAAATCGGTGAAAATCGCCGAAAACAGCCGACGGTAGTCCGGCATATCCGCCGCGGTCTGCGCGACGCCATCCAGAACGATGTGCCCGCTCACCGGCCGGTACAACCCGGTCAACAGCATCGCCAGCGTTGACTTGCCGCTGCCGTTGCCGCCGATCAAAAAGATCAGCTCGCCACGCCGCAGCGTCAGATTAAGCGGCCCGACGGCAAAACCGGGCTGTTGCTCCGTATCGGCATAGTGAAAAACCACGTCGCGCAGCTCCAGCGTCTGCCAGGAACGGCCGGCGGCGGCAGGGAACGCCGGTTGGTACTCGGCCAGGCGCAGCGTCTTCAGCTTGTTGAAAGCAACTTCGGCGCTGACCAGCGTCGGAAACGCCCCGACCGCCTGCAGTAATGGCGTGCGCAAGAACAGCAGCGTCAGGGAATACGTGGCGGCCACCGCTGAGTTCGCCCATCCCAGGCTGTTAGCCATAAAGAACACCAGCCCGATCGCCCCCAACATCATGATATTTGACCAGTTGAGCGCACTCAAATGGAAGGTATCGGCGCGAATGATATGGTGGCGGTAAGCTTGCGCATCGGGTTGATAGGTCTGTTCGTACAGCGCCTGCGCTCGCTTGCGGTTTAACGTCAGTTCCTTGCGACCGTCAATCACCGATTCATAATGATGATAGAGACGCTCTTCCGACTCGCGCAAACTGGCCATATGGCGATAAACCCGCGAGACCAGGCAACCGCTGCCCACCACGGTGACCGCGACCCACACCGCCGTCACCGCCAGCATTTTCGGTGATAGCCACCCCAGATAGGCCGCCGACCCCAGGGTTAAAATCACCCCTTGCACCAGTTCGGGCAAGCGCACGAAGGCGACGGTGATATTGCGGACATCGCTGGAGAGACTGGCCAACAATGAGGCACTGCCTAACTGTTCAAGGCGCTCAATATCGGTATCCAGGATGCGCTTCACTAACTGCCCGCGCAGGCGGTAGACGAAGTAATGGCCCAATGTCGTCAGCGCCAATTGCGATCCCAGCGTGACCGCCATCAGCAATGCCAGCAGGGCGAGAAACATCGGCAGCACAGCCAATGCATCGCCGCCGGCGTCCATCAGATATTGATTGATAAACGCAATGATACCGATGCCTAAGCCGGCGCTGGTCATGGTCAATGCCATAACCGCCAGAAATGGCCAACGATACTGGTGATAAACCACCCGTAGCAGTTCCATGAAAAACCTCTGAAGTCGCGATCTGGCAGGCATTGTAAGCGGCGTGAGAATGAGATCAAGACGAATTCTCATCACAGTTTATTGAGCTCCGTTGTGAGAGAGGCGATATCCCCTGGCCATCTGACGGTTGCAAAGTCTCCATACGGCTCTTACAGGTCGCTCAAGATTCGCTGATTAAATAGCTTCCGGAAATAAATTAAATAAATATATGAAATTCAAAAAGGCATTCATTTGAAAAATGAAAAAGTAGGAAAGATAAAAAAACCATCTACTCACAAATGAAATTATTTATTTTCTTTGCCGCCTATTATGCTCCAATGCTTTAATAAAACCTCATGATAAGAATCGCCAACATCAAAGACGCAGGAAAGAAAAATGAAAAAAAGGAAATTTCTCAGTCAGGTTGAAATTGAGCAACTGATTGCTGCCGTGCATGAGGGGAAAAATAGCATTCGAGATCGTTGTCTACTATTAATGTGCTTTATTCACGGTTTGCGGGTTAGCGAACTGCGTGCTTTACGCTTGGAGGATATTGATCTTACTTCCAATCGGATCCATATATCCCGGCTGAAAAACGGGTTTTCCGTTCAGCATCCGATCCAACCGCGAGAACGGCAGGCGCTGTTAAATTGGTTGGCCCAGCGGACGAGCTATCCTGACGCTGAAACCCCATGGTTATTCCTGTCGCGCCACGGCGGACAAATATCACGTCAGCAGCTGTATCGGTTGATGAGAATGTATGGTGAGATGGCCGGTATTAGCGTTCAGGTTCATCCTCACATGTTGCGACACGCCTGCGGCTACGCCCTTGCGGATAAGGGGATCGATACCCGTTTGATTCAAGATTATTTAGGACACAAAAATATCCAGAATACGGTGATCTACACCGCGACCAACGTAGAACGATTCCGCACGATCAACATTTAACCCCACGACGAGAATAATCACACAGCCCCGTCCTCCGTTAAACAACACATCGAGTGCGATGCAATATTCGGATAGGAAGATGCAGCCCGGCACGTCATCTACGGCCTACTCAGCAATATTTTCACGCCGAGCTGCTTTTCATGCCTCAACGCCCTGGGATACGCCTCACTGGGTAAACTTTTAACGGCAAGCCTGCCGATAAATCATAGCCCATACCGTTTCATTAAAGGTTAGGTGCCCTTTGACCATTTCCCACCCAATTGCCGCGTAATATTGCCGTGCAAAGAAAACAGTTCGCTGTCATTCTTCACCTGCAGTTTACGCATGGCGCTGCATTTATGCGCGCTGATCGTCTTGATGCTGCGGCGTTGTAACTCGGCGATTTGCCGCAGGCTCATCCCGTTGAACAAAAAAGCCAAAACGTCGCTCTCACAGCGGGTCAACTTTCGCGTTGCCGCCTCCTCGCCACTAACGGAAGGCGCCAGAAAAGCGCCTATCTGCGGGCTCAACACGCGCTCCCCAAGCAATACGCGATTAAAAAACTCCGCCACCAGCGGTAAAGCGTCATCTCTGGCGACGATGCTGATATTGGGCTGGTTCAACAGACGCCCCACCTCTTCTGCATTCTGGCAGCGGGTATAGACGATTACCCGCAATTCGGGTAGCTGCGTGCACAAGGCAAGCAACGTTTCTCTGCCCTGAGCCACCGTTTCATCTTCACCGTCCATCTCGCTAATCAGCACGTCAGCCTGCTGATAGACCACACTATCCGCCACCGCGCGAACGCTGGTTTCCTTTACGACAACTTTTGCCTGGGTTGGCAGCGTTTTTAGAAAACTCGCCAACCCCTCCAGCGTTAATGGACATCTGTCCATTAACGCTATGTTCAGCGGCTGCTGACGCCATAAATGCATAATCTGCTCCTATGCTTGCTTACCCGAGAGGCATCGCACGCTTGCCTAGCGAACAAAGGATGAACCTTGCGCAGCCATCCATTTCCCCTGAAGGTACAATTCCCCATCGCTGTGAAATCCCAACTTCAACATCGCATTGCGCTTATGCGTGCTGACGGTGCGTATATCACGGCACATCGTTAACGCCACGTTGGTTACGCTTTTACCGGAAAACAGCTGGGTCAGCACATCCAGTTCCTTCGCCGTCAGAGGCTTGTCGGCCGCCGCCTCATGCAATTGACGCTGACGCACCCGGTGACTGAAACTGCTGCAGCCCGTCAAGACCTGTTGGACGCAATGAGTCAACGCAATGGCCGGTTCCTGCTTCAACATCAGGCCACGGATGCCGGAGGCGATCAGTTGCCGTAGCAGCCTGGGTTCATCCAGTGCCGTACAAATAATTATCGCGGTGTCCGGCGAGTTTTCGCGAACTTCAGCGATCAACCGGAAACCGTCCAATACCGACTCTGATTTACCGCACAAATCCATCACCAATAAGCGATGCACATGCTGAGTGAATAAGGTTCTCAATGCCACCAGGTTCGTCACCTGCCGAACGTTGTCGGGCTGCAGGCCGCAGGACTCAATCAAGCGATTTCTCATCCCCAACGCAGTGATAAGGCAGGGCTCCATGATGGCCACGGCTCCCGTCGTTGCCTTACCGGCCGCCAAAGTCGTTGCAGAAGGATAATTACCATTCATATCATCACCTTAAATCTGTCTTTAGCATTCCATTGAGGACGGTCTCTTTGCCTATTGATAGACAAAAGTGACTTGCAGAGCGCCGTCTATCGAACCTGGTGTCGAACCGCCATGGGTGCTGTACGCCCGCGCCCGCAAATTGAATTTGGCTTCATGCGTCGCCTGGTTAACTGGCTGGGTCATGCTCTTGCCATTGCCCAGGTTTGCTCCCTGGTTGTTTTGCAATTCAATTTGTACCCGGCGAGAACTGCCGGTGCTTTTGTATAAGCTGGCGCTTTCCTCAGCGGCCGTCCCGCTGAAGGTCGCGACAACCGACGTGGTGGTGCTCGGGCAGTTTTTTAACGTCAGAGGGAATTCTACCCAGGGACTAAAAGCGCCGGACGTCGCCAGGGTCGCAGCGGAAATATCATTTCCCAAATTGACCGAAATCGTGCCGTTCGCGCCGTCGATTTCACAAGGTGCCGCTTTGATGTTGCCGGTAATCACTATTTTCGATACCGCGTGTACCATCGGGCTAGCCAAAAAAAACAGGCTGGCCAGCGCCAATGTGCAACCAAGACCGCCAAAAACCTTCTTCATCCTTTGCTCCTTCTCGTTAAACGCTGAGGCCTGCCCGGCCCACTACCGTTGAATATCCGTTTATTGGATTTCTGCCTGAATGGTCGCCGTGGCATTGAACTGCCCTACTGAAGGAGCTTGCCCGGTGGTGTTGATCGGATATACGCTGATCCGTGAACTGCCGCTCTGGTTGGGGTATTGGAAGTTATCGATCGGCAAGCGACCGCTCTGAGGCCGAATCACATTGCCCTGCATATCCTTAATCATTACGCCAATGTCGCGATTACTGGTCTTCAGCGCCTCGGGCATGCTGCCGTCCGCCTCACCGCGAAATGACAGACTGACCTTGACACCGGCAGAAATATTGCGACAGGCCAGCGTCAACGTTCTCTCCTCTGGAGTAAAACCGGGCGGCATAGCACCCTTGGTTTGGATATTCGACGTCAAGATATCGCCAAAATCGACCGTGACCGTTTGCGGGCTGATTTCACAGCTCTGCGGCACGGTGACAGTGCCGCTCATTGATATCGTGGAGACCGGCACATCGCTTTTCACCCCACTCACCACGGAGACGTAGGTGTCCACCAGGCGAGTGCTGGGGATTGTGGTCACACCCACGAAAGGGCGGCGGAAATACAGATGAATTCGCCCACGAGCGCCACTGTTGTAGGGCGTGCTGGCACAGGATTCGTCATCACCATCCATATCGGTCTTAAAGTTAGACTCATTGGTGAACGGTGCGGCAATAAACTCATTGCGATACCCCGCCACGAAAACTTCACTGGCCACGCCCAGGTATTCATTCAATGCGTAGTACGTTAATCCCCCGTTGCTGAATACCGGCTCACTCAGCAGCATTTTGGCGGTGACATAAGACGCCGTACGCGCCTGACACTCGCACCTCACCCGATAAGAGCCGGACAGGTTCCAGTTACCGCCGTCAGCATTCCTAATAATCCGCCCCACTACGTTTTGCGACGGATCGGTTAAAACCGGGGAAAAAAGGAATGAAAACCCATGGGTTCCCGAAATAGGGACACACTGCCCGAAAGCCGCCTGCGCCAGTGGTGCGCCCAACGTTGCGCACGCCAATAGCCCGCCGACGATGATCCCTCGTTGAATCGATATTCCTGTCGCCATCATATGCACCTTATAAACACTGCCCGTTAACGAGGCGAATCCCACCGCCCTCGGGCTGATTAGCCAATTGATAGTTGGCCTGACATTGCTGAGCCGCGTCATTGCCCCACTTAACCTGCAATCGCCCGCTCTCCGCCAGCCCGGCCAGATAAACCTGGCCGCCATCGCCGACGATGGCGGCATTGTCAGAGGGGCTGTTGAGAGTGCTGACGGTGGCACCGAATGGCACCGGATTGCCGCTGCGCGTCAGCAAGGTCAGCAACACGCGGGCACCGACGTCCGGATTGAAGCGGGCGCGTACCACGGCGCCGCGGGTTGGGATCACCGTTTGGCTGCTCAGCGTCATGTCGACGTCATCGGCGAAAGATTCACCGTCCAATCCGACGATATTGCGCCGATAAGGCGTCAGGTAAGGTACAACCGCATAACCGCGCCAGTCGGTGCTGACCCCGGTCTGGTTCAGGACATCAACCCCTGCGGCACCGGGCGCCTGCACCAACGCCACCGTATCGCCCAACGGCTGCGACAGCGTGACGCCGTTTTGGTGCACCAGAACGCCGCCCTGCACGCCGTAGTTCACCTGCTGCCGATGGCGATCGTAGTCATAACCCAGGTTCCACTCGGCGAGGGCGCCTTTATAATCCGCCTGAATATTGCCGTTCGCCCCTACGCCCCGGCCGGTATAGCCCTGGCTGATGCTGTAGTTCAGGTTGTTGCCCGGCAGGGCAGTACCGCTCAATCCGAGGTTGTTGCTGGTAGCACCATTGCGGCTGGTGTTCATGTTGTAGGTGGCATAGCTGCCTGGCAGCCATTTGCTGAGCGGCACGCTGACGTTGAAAGCCACGATATGGTCACGGATGTTGCTTCGATTGCCGTTACTGTCGTAGCCGTTCTGGTTGAAGGTGTAATTCAGCCCGTAACTGACAGCTTCCCAGCTGTTGTTGTAACTGAGGGTGACCGATTGCGAGCGGCGATTGTCGTCCCAGTAGTCTTCGTTAAACAGGCTGAGCGACAGCGTTCCCCCCAAATCCCACAGGCTCTGGCTCATCGTCAGCTCGGCACGGCTCTTCTTGTGATCGTTATAGATAGCACTGTTGCCGCCGTAACTCTCCAGCGCCTCTTGCAGGTTATAAAAACCGCGCGTGGAGTAGCGGTAGCTGGCCAAGCTGAAGTTGGTGCCGGTCTCAATGAAGTTTTTACCGTAGCGTAGGCGCCATGACTGCCCCTGTTCCTTCGGCCGGGTTTCCTGTTTGGTCCAGGCTTGGGTGACATCGGCAGACAGCGCGCCCATCGCCCCCAGGTTCTGCCCCCAGCCCCACGCCAGAGACTGATATTTACTGGCCGCCTGCACGCCGCCATACAGCGTGGCCCCCCATGGCAGACCGTAGATCCCGGTTGCCTGGCTGAACGGGCGTTCATCAACGCCGCCGCTGTATGAACGGTATTTCCCGCTGGTCAGGCTGTATTTAAACCGCCCTTCGCGCTGCAATACCGGCACCACGGCGTAAGGCACCACAAAATGCTGCTCCTGGCCATCAGCCTCACGCACGTTCACATTCAGGTCGCCGCTGCCGCCCGTGGGATACAGATCGGTAATTTCAAATGCCCCCGGCGGCACATAGCTTTGATAAATCACGTAGCCGTTTTGCCGGATGACTATTTGCGCATTAGTGCGTGCGATCCCGCGTACTACCGGCGAGTACCCTTTCATGCTGTCCGGCAGGATGTCGTCCTCAGAGGCCAACTGCCCACCGCGGAACTGCACGCTGTCGAATACATCGCTGGACGTCGCGCTGTCCCCCAGGGTCAGGCGGCTTTGCAACGCAACGATATCGCGCTGCAGGTAGGTATTGATTGAGCGCCAGGAAGAAGAGCCGCCGGTGTAATGATTCCAGATCGAATAGTTACGCAGGCGCCAGGCACCCCAGTTGATGCCCGAACGCAGATTGAGATAATAGTTATTATTGTTTTGCCGTTCGCTGTCGCGCATATGGCTATTGGCACCGCTGAAGTTGTAATTGACCAACAGCGCCGGTATGCCGGAATCCCATTTATCCGGGGAAACGTAGTCGCGCGCATTCAAGCGCAACGCCGCCTGTGGAATACTCAAATTCAGCCTCAGCTGATTGAACAAGAATACCGCAGAGGCCTGTGGAATGGCCTGCGCAAGGTTGACGCAGCTATCCCCAGGCACCATCGCCGGGAACATAGCAACCCTGACGCCCAGTTCAGCCAATTTTTCCGTGCTGAAACAAGGTTGTAGCGCTTGCTTACCGCCGACTCCCGGCATAAGCCGGAACTCGACGTCAAGGCTGTCGATCTGTTCGCCATTCAGGTAAAGATCGACCCGATAGCTCCCGGGCGCCTGGCTGCTGTTCTCCTCAAACACGGAGAGATCAGCGCCTCGCAGCGCCGGATTATCAATTTCCAGCAACGCCGGGTTGAAATAATCGCGGGCATAAGCCGTGCCGATCGAGCTCAGCAGCGCCACCTGGCAAGACATCAGGCCGGCAAGAACCGATCGCGCTCCTGGTAAACCAATGCAATTCGGGTTATTCATCCTTTTAACTCCCTGTCCCGATTGGCTCGGCCCGACAAAAATCAGGTAAGCCGAACCCCTGCTCCAGCGTTATCCCGGAGCAAAAAAACACGCACCGCTGCCCGGTTATAACGTGCTGGTAAAGTTCTGGCCGGTGCCGCCATAGTCGTTAATGATTTGCCAGCTCAGGCTGCCACCTGTACCGCTCGCCGTCGGCAGCGGGAAACTGGCGCTCGCCTGCGGCGCTACCATGGTGTTGCCGGTAATGGCGTGGCCATTCAGCTTCAAATTGAAAAAGGTGAGGTAGTAGGGAGAAGGGTTGGTCACCTGCAGACGATCGCCACTGCGCTGCCACGTCACTTTACCGGCCGCCTCCTCCAGATTGCCGGCGAGTCCCTGCGGGCGGTAAATCAACTTGATGCGGGTCTTGATGGCGATCTGCAACGTGTTTTCTTTCTTTTCCACCGAAGGGATCGCCTTCACATTCAGCCAATACAGCGACTCTCTGTCCGTCGGTAAATTGCCACCTGCGCGCACCACGCGCAGCAGGTTATTTTGGCCGCCGTCTAAACGAAATAGCGGCGGCGTGATGATAAAAGGCGCTTTCGCGCTATCGCCTTCTTGCGCATCGACCCAGGATTGGATCAGATAAGGCACCGCATCCGGATTACTGATATTCAGAGCAGACTCTTTTTTAGCGCCGTCGTAGATGAGGCGCGTTCCACCCACTACCACGCCGGCCTGTACCGGAGCCCAAAGCGTCATCAACAACGCCGCCGTCAGCGCAAAGTATCCAGCTTTCATTCTCTTTCTTCCCGTTTCCATCACCGATGAATAAGAGCCAGAGGACACGCTCTCTGGCTCATTTTTCTAGCTGTTCCGCCGCCGTAACGGCATGGCCTTACTGATAAACGATGGTGAAGTTGGCCGTAGCGTTGGCACTACCGACGGAAACGTTGTCATAAGCGAAATAACGCGCGACAAAGCCCAGAACGTTGTCTTTGTTCTCTGCCAGCGTATAGACGCGGGAATCGTTGCCGATATTTAACACGTTGCTGCCGTCGTCCAGCAGTTGCACGCCAATACCGCCCGCGACCCCGGCAGTGCCGGCGCCGGTCAGTTGCAGCAGCCCGGACTGCCCCTGAACCTGGGTACCATCAAAACGCACGGTGGCACCGGTGACAGTGGCCGGGCAATTTTTCAGCACCAGATTGAACGCCTTGGCGCCGGCGGTTTTAGACAGGGTGAAGGCATCTTTGGCGATCTTGCCCAAAGCGACCTGCTTGTTTTGGGAATCCGGATCGACAGTGCAAGACTGATCGGTAATGGTGCCAGTGATATTCAGCGCGCCGTCAGCAGCAAATGCAGAGGGGATAAATGCGGACGCGGTCAGTACAGCTACAGCCAACAGATTCTTTTTCATCCTACTTTCCTTAAAAATATGCAAAATATGCATGGGTTTATTTCCGACATATCCTTAATGTCATTCCTTTTATTTAGTTCCATGAATATGGAGGGCTTTAGCCAGACTGATTAATGGCATCAAGCTCATTCATCCAAACGATTCATTTTGAACTAAAGTGACTCCTTTGGTTTTTAAAACCAAAAAAAATTAATTTATCGGAATTAAAAACCAATAGAGTGATGAATGACTGACAAATCAGACTAAAAAACCAAGGTGTTAACTCAATGATTTAAAGCCGTGGAACTTTGATTAGGATTTTACTTAGAATCAGAGGGAAGGCATGACACGAGATGAAATCACAAGGCACTGTTTTTAAATGAAATTAAGCTTTAAACAGGAAAGGAAGCATGGGAATATTGACATTGTTTTTACGCGTCCTTACAGTATGTTTCAGTTTAGTTCAAAGTGACTCCTTAACGTTATTAACTTAAATCATACTTACCAAATTTCCTTAAAGCGCTGCGCATTGCTGGCGGTATAAATCACCGTATTCTGGATATTTCGGTGCCCGAGGTAATCCTGGATTAAACGGGTATCGATACCGCGGTCCGCCAATGCAAATCCACAGCCATGCCGCAGCATATGTGGGTGAGCGTTGACCTCCAATTTGGCTGCCTTGCTGTAATGGCGAATCAACCCGTAAATCCGTTGGCGCGACAGACGGCCGCCGCGGTTGGAAAGGAACAGCCACTCCCGATCGGCCCAGCGGTGCCGCTGACGCTTATCCAACCAGCGCCTCAGACATTGTCTTTCGCGCAGATAAAGCGGATGCACGGTGGAAAAGCCATTTTTCAACCGATGCACATAGATATTACCGCCCTCCAGATCGATATCCGACAAACGCCATCCCCCTATTTCACTGGCGCGACACCCATGAATAAAACACATGTAAATCAAACAATAATCGCGTTCTGGATTCTTTCCATGCAGCGTGACCTCAAGCAGTCTCTCCACTTCGGAAGGCGTCAGATATTTACGATTAGACATACAACCTCATTACTTTGAGAGGAAAAATGTGGCTGTCATTTTCCTTTTACATCACCACAATGGACACTCAGGGTAGCCCCTGGCTTATGGATAGGTTCCTGCATCCAGCGCGGAGTATAGCGGATTTGCCAAATGCGAACAGCGCGACAGGCGTTATTATCACCGGCGCCAGCCGCCCCTGTGAGGCGCTATTGTGAATGGGTTCCGCAGATCCCCGGTATTATCACCGCGCAGGTCCCTGTTTGCTTTAGCTTGCATTATCACTACCGGGCACGATGTAGAGTAAGATTGATAAATTGACCGGCAAAACAAAGAATATTCCTAAAAAAACATCGCCATGTCATTAATACTCGCCATTTATAACACCACCCAAAGGTGAATAAAAAACCACCACGGGTTCATATTAACCTGACGAATAAGCATTAATAATTATGGATATCGATAATAGAGTGAAACAGGAAGGGTAAGGATGAAATAGCAGTCACAACAGACGAAAAACCCAGGCTTTACCTCAACATGCGATCGCCTGGGGGGATGAAATTATTGACGGATTATCACGTGGCACAATTCGCCGAGGGTCAACTCAGGATGCTCGATCAGCATTTCCGCAGTGAGCGTAATGCCGAATTCTCGCCGAACCAACAACATCACTTCCATATAATCCAGGCTGTCCAGCCCAAGCTGCTGTAGCGTCATATCCGCCGACAGCATCGTTCTCTCCAGCCCTCTGGCTTCATGCAACAGGCCGCAAATCGCCTCATATAACCGATGATATTTGTCCATACGTTCTAACGTTATCCATAGTGATTGCCAAATATCAGCGCCGCATTGGCGCCGCCGAAACCGAAGCTGAGGCTCATGACATTACGCAGACGACCGTGCCGATGCCCTTCGCGAATATAATCAAGATCGCATTCGGGATCGGTCTCGTGCAAATGGCAGGTTGCCGGCATCATTTGTTGCTGTAATGCTTGCAGGCAGACGATGGCCTCAAAGCTGCCGGATGCGCCAAGCAGGTGCCCGGTATAGGATTTCGTGCTGGAAATCGGTATGCGATAAGCATCGCGTCCCAGCGCCGCCTTGATCGCTTCGGTTTCATTCACGTCGTTTTGCGGCGTAGACGTACCATGCGCATTGATATAGTCGATCTCATGGCTGCCGAGCCCCGCCTGCTCCAAAGCCCGCCGTAGGGTTTTCACCTTAGCCTGAGGATCCTTCGACGGCGCGGTAAGATCAAAAGCATCTGAAAAGTTGCCGTATCCTTTGATTTCGCCCAAAATCGTCGCACCGCGCGCTAAAGCCGCTTCCCGTTCCTCAAGGCATAACACGGCGGCACCTTCCGCCAGGACGAAACCGTTGCGTTCCCGACTAAACGGGCAACTGGCTTTAGTGATGTCCTTTTGCTCCCGGCTCAACAAACGCAACGCATCCATATTCCAGATCGCGCCGTTGCCGCGCAACGACTCCGAGGCGCCGGCCAGCATCATTGAAGCGCGACCGCTGCGTATCACCTCAAACGCATCGCCAATCGCGATGCCGCCGGTCGCGCAGGCCGCCGCCGGCGAGCCTTGATAGCCCCGCAGCAACCAATGCTGGCCACATATGGCGGTCGCGATATTGGGCATCGCGTGAAAACAGCCAAACAGCTGCCCTAGCCCGGATTGCAGATAGTCCGCATTGTTTTGCATGATCTCATCCTGGCCGCCCCAGCCGCTGCCGATAATCGCCCCGCACTCCAACGACGAATAAAAGTGCGCGGGCCCCACAAAACTGGATGAAAACGCCATTTCGATCGCCTCCGCGGCTGCGGCAAGCGCCAACCTGGCGAATCTGGGCAAGCGGCGGCTTACCCGCGCGGCAACGCCCTCCAGCGGTGGTTCAGACTCCAGCAAAGCAAAAAAGCGCGCGTGGATCCCCGCCGCCGACTTATCGTGATAACGATAGGCCAGGCGGCTGGCCATGATAGCCTGCCAGTTTTGCTGTACGTTGCCTCCCAGCGCGGTGACGGCACCGTAACCGGTGACCACCACTCGCCTTATTTTCTCCATGCTTATTCTCCTTGCCCCGATGCGAAAGCCTCGTTGCCGCCCAGTGCCAGCCAGAGCTGCATCGTGGCGTTCAGGTAGCGATATTGCAGCGCCGACAGCGAATTTTCGCTGGTCAACACGGCCTCTTGCGCATCCAGCAGCGTTTGCAGCGCGACGGAACCGGCCTGATATTGATGCCGCGCCAACGCCACGGCTTGTCGGCTCATCGCCAGATGCCGCCGCTGGTTGCCGATTTGCCGCTGTGCTTCCAGACGTTGTCGCATGGCGTTGTCCACATCGGCCAGCGCGCGGTAGACCGCATCGCGAAATTGAATCTCCGCCCGCTGCGCCTGCAACGCCGCTTTGTCGCTGGACAAACGCATCTTGCGCCATTCGATAAACGGCAGCGTCAACGTTGCGCCCAGCGAACGCGAAGGTTCACTGAACCACCGGCGGAAAAGCCCGCTGCCGGCATCCAACCCGGCCTCCAGACTCAGCGCCGGATAAAAACTCAATCCGGCCGCCTCCGCACCGGCCAGCGCCGCTCTCAGGCGGCGCTCTGCCGCCTGAACATCCGGCCTGCGCGCAATCACCTTCGCCGGCTGGCGCTGTACGACAGCCACCTCTTCAAGCGGCAACGAACGCCGTTCGCTATAGCGCAGCAGCGGCGATCGCCCGAACAATAACGCCAACGAGTTACGCGCATCTTCCCGCTGTCGCTCCAGCTCATGCAGCTGATTCTCTCGTGCCAACAGACTTTGTCCCGCCTGCAACAGTTCGAATTGGCCAACGTCGCCGGCGGTGTAACGAGCCGTCACCAGCCGCAAAGTTTCACACGCGATCGCCAGCGCCTGTTGCTGATAGGTGACTTGCTGATTCAAATCGGCAATCTGCCAATACCCGCGCGCGGTCGCACCGATCAAGGTCAACGCGGTATTGCGCCGGTCCAACTCCGAGGCGACGGCCAGCCATTCGGCCTGTTCGCGAATACGTGCCAGCTTGCCCCATAAATCCAGCTCATAGCTCAGAGAAAGCCCCGCACGGTAGCTTTCCTGCGGCGTAGCCGTGCTCCGCAACGTTCGGGTATTGCGGCCGCTCAGGCTGGCGGCCAGATCCGGCGTCAAATTGCCCTGCGCTAATCCGGCCTCCAACACGGCCTCGCGCCACTGCAATCCGGCCAGCGCCAGATCCTGATTCGCGATCAGCACGCCATCGATCAGCGCGGACAGTTGCGGATCATTGAAGTTTTCCCACCAGGCGACGCCCGCCCGCAGTGAACCGGAACGTTCATCGACCACACGCCACTGCAGCGGCAGCGACGGTGGCGACGTGGGGTCGATCGGCCGCCCTCCGCAGGCGCTCAGCGACAGCATCACCAGCCCGCAAACCAGAAGTCGGCTCATTCTCGCGCCAGCGCCTCCACCGGCTGCAGGCGCGCGGCGGTGCGAGCGGGAAAGAACCCGAACCCGACACCGATCAACGCCGAGAATCCGCAGGCCAGCAGCAACGGCGGCCAGGTAAAGATCATCGTTACCTGCGGCGCCAATCCGCTCAGAGCCCCTTTAACCAGCGCGGCGCAGGCGATCCCCAACACGCCCCCCAGGCTGCAGATCACCACCGCCTCAATTAAAAACTGCCGCATAATGTCCTTCTCAGCGGCGCCCACCGCCAATCGAATACCGATCTCATGGGTCCGTTCCGTCACCGAGACCAGCATGATGTTCATTACCCCCACGCCGCCCACCAGCAGCGAGATGGCGGCAATCGCGGTAATCAGCAACTGCATGGAGTCTGAGGCACGCTGAATGGATTGCGTCAGCTGATCGTCGGTCAGGGTGAAGAAATCCCGCCGCCCGTGTTCCACCATCAAACGCCGGGTCACATCCCTCCTCGCTTCTTCCAGCGTCAGTTTTTCATTCACTCGCATCACAATGGATTCCAGCGGCATATCGCCGGCGATGCGGCCGGTCAGGGAGGTATAGGGCAGCCAGGCAAGCGGTTGAGAACCGGCATATTGGGCGCCGCGGCGCTGCGCGACGCCAATCACCCGATAAGGCACGCCCGTTATCAGCAACACCGCGCCTACCGGGTCTTGCCGGGAAGAAAACAGCGCCTGCTTTAACAAGGGATCAATTACCGCTACCGGTGCGCGCTCACTCAGATCCTGCGCGGTAAACAGGCCACCGGAAAGCAGGCGAATGCCCTGCGTGCGGAAATACCCTTCGCCGACGCCCATCACGGCGAGTGGCACCTGTTTGCTTTCGCGAACGGCCAGCAGTTGGGTGCCGATCACCGGCGAGATGCTGTCGACGTAAGGCATCGCCGCCAGCAATGCAGCATCGCGCGCGCTCAGCGAACGCGCAAAATCGGGGCGCGATTTTTCCCACCCGAGGCCAGGGCGAATCTCCAACGTGCTGGTGCCAAGCTGGCTGATTTCCTTGAGAATATTACGCCGAGTACCTTCTCCGATGGCGATGGCGGAGACCACCGCCGCAATGCCGATAATGATGCCGAGCATCGACAACACGGCCCGGATCCGATGCCCCAGCAATGCCCGCCAGGCCATGCCGACAGCCTCTTTCAGCGCCACGCCCGGCGCCATGCGCTTCAGGGGGGCCACCGGCGATAGCGGCCGTTCGAACGTAGCAGGCTGTCGGGAGGCATCATGGCAACGATCCGCCACGATCTCGCCGTCGCCGATCTCAATGATCCGCCGTGCCTGCTCGGCGATCCGCCGATCGTGCGTCACGATAACCACGGTGTGCCCGACCGCGTTCAGCTCGTGCAAAATGGCCATCAACGCCTGACCGCTGGCGCTATCCAGCGCGCCGGTCGGTTCATCGGCCAAAATGATTTCCGCACCGTTCATCAGGGCGCGTGCAATACTGACCCGCTGCTGTTGCCCACCGGAAAGCTGCGCCGGGCGATGACCGCCGCGCTGCGCCAACCCGAGCCGAGCCAACAAATACGCTGCCCGCTGGCGGCGCTCTGCGGCCGGCATGGCGGTATACAACGCCGGGATCGCCACATTCTCGCCGGCGCTCAGATAAGGCATCAGATGATAGCGCTGGAAGATAAAGCCGATATGCCGGCTGCGAAGCTGCGCCAGGCGATCGCCGTCGGCTTGCCCAATAGCCACCCCGTTGATGTGCACGTCCCCCTGAGAAGGCTTGTCC
The DNA here is from genome assembly GCF_052166595.1 of Serratia sp. CY81684. Classification (NCBI taxonomy): domain Bacteria; kingdom Pseudomonadati; phylum Pseudomonadota; class Gammaproteobacteria; order Enterobacterales; family Yersiniaceae; genus Serratia; species Serratia sp. CY81684. Next base: position 133,679 of record NZ_JBJNOO010000004.1, read on the forward strand.
AGACAGCCGATAATGTTCATCAGCGTCGATTTTCCAGAACCGGAGGCGCCGACGATAGCGACCATTTCCCCCCGCTGAATGCTCAGGGAAACGCGCTTGAGGACCGCAATTTTCTGCTCCCCGGTCTGAAACTCGCGCGAAACGTTATCCAAAACGATAATGGGATCCGTGCTAGCTGACATGGCCGTCCTCCGCATCAGGCTGCTGCTCCAGCAGCACCCGTTCCCCTGCGTTCAGCCCTTCCAGCACTTCGGCATAGCGACGATCGCGGGTACCGATACGCACTCGGCGTACCACGGTCTGCTCACCTTCCAACACCTTGACCTGGTAGCCCCCTTCATCCAATGCCGCGCCCAGCGCAGCCATCGGCACCCGCACCACTCCCTGCGCGCGTTCGGTAATGATAAATACCTGCGCCGTCATCGAGGTGCGCAGTCGACGTTCGCCATTGGCGACGGCAAACACGCCGTTGTAATACACCGCCGCCGTCTGCTGGCTTGAATTCCTGCCCAGTGGGTCGGTTTCCAGCGCCTCCGCCGGTGCCTGCTGTATCGCGCCCATGGCCCCCTCATATCGGCGGCTGGGATCGGCGGCGACGTAAAACCACAGCGGCTGCCCCGTCTTCACCTGCAAGATGTCATTTTCCGATATGCGGGTATGCACCATCATCGTATCCACGTCTGCCATCACCAAAATGGTCGGCGCGCTTTGCGACGAGACGATGGTTTGCCCTTCTTGGGTGACGATGCCCAGCACCTCGCCGTCGATAGGCGCGGTAATACGGGTAAAAGCCAGATTGGCCCTGGCGGTTTCCTGCGCCACCTCGGCCTGGACGATCTGCGACTCGTTCACTTTCAACTGCGCCAGTTGCGCGTCGCGCTGCGCCTGCGCTTTTTCCAAATCGCTGGCCACGCCGGCGCGGTCGCGCGCCAGCGCCCTTTGCCGCGTCAGCTCCAACTGGTACTGCTTGAGCTGCGCCTGACTCGCCAATTTCTGCGCCTGCGCGCTGCGTAATTCGGCCTGCGACTTGCGCAGTTCGTTAAGTTGCAGCGTCGGATCTATCTCGGCCAACAGCTGCCCCTGAGTCACCCTGTCCCCCTGTTTGACATACAGTTTTTTCAATTGACCGTTGACCTGCGCGCCAACGTTCACCTGCCGAAGCGGTTTCAGAATCCCGGTCGCCAAGACGCTTTTTTCGATGTCACCGCGATCGACGCGCGCCGTCTGCGGCGGTAATACCTCAGGTGCCCGATTCAACTCTAACAGCCCGCCGGCAAGCCCCCCCAACACGATCGCCGCCAGCGCCACACGCCGCCAGCGTCTCTTTCCGGGCACGTCATTCCACCTCAGCACAGTCATTCATCCTGGTGTCGACGGCGGCCACCAACCGGCCCTGCGACAAGTGCAGCACCCGATCGAACAACGGCAACAGCCGCGAGTTATGCGTCACGGTCACCAGGGTTTTACGGTTTTCTCGGCAATGCGCCACCAGAGCCGACATCACCGCCGCCGCAGTCTTTTCATCCAGATTCGCCGTTGGCTCGTCCAGCACCAACACCGGGCAACGGCTATACATGGCGCGCGCCAGCAACAGACGCTGCCGCTGCCCCAGCGACAGCCCGGCATGGCTCTCCCGTACCTGGGCGTTCACGCCGCCCGGCAGCTGCGCTACCGCGTCCGCCAGCCCCAAGCTGCGCAGCACCTGTTCCACCTGCCGTTGCTGGCCCGGCGCCGACGGCGCGAACAGCGTGATGTTCTGCAACACAGAGGCATTGAACAGAATGTCCTCCTGGCTTTGCAGGAAGAACAGCCGCTGCGCGGCGGCGTTTGCCAGTGTGCGCCCATCCAGACTCAGCTCCCCCCGCTGCGGCGTCAGCAGACAGGCGAGCACCTTCAGCAAGGTGCTCTTGCCCGCGCCGGAACCGCCGCAGATGGCGATGCACTCGCCCCGTTCCAACGCCAACGACAGGTCGCGTAAAACCGGTTGGCCGGCGTCGTAAGCGAAGCTCACCCCCCGATACGCCAACTGCACATCAAAATGGTTCACGCTTTCGTCGCCAGACCCGGTACGCAGAGATACGGCAGGAAACAGATCCCGCGCACGTTCATCGATAACGTGCAGTTGGTTTTTCTGCAGGACGGCAAAAAAGATCTTGCTGGTGTAAGAGGTAAAGATTTCGCGCAGAAAACTGTAGGCAAAGAATGCCCCCAAGCTGAGCTCGCCCCCTTTGAGCAACGGCAACGCCAGCAGCATGAACACCACCATTTCCAGGCTGCCAATTAGTTGATAAATGCTGCCCTTGACCTGCTCATAGATTTTTTGCCGCTGCAGGCAGTTGAACAGCGAACGGGCATGTTCGGCGAACCCTTCCTGCCGCTGGCCAGCCAAACCGGCGGACTTGATGGTCGAAAACCCTTGAATGGTTTCCAGAATAAAATCATTCTGCGCCGCCCCTCTCACCTGCAACTGCTGGGTGAAGTGGCGATCGCGATAAATAGCCCAAACGCTGACCGCCCCCATCAGCAGCATGCCGACAACCGGCACCAGCGCCAGCATCGGGCTCAAATAGCCCATCACCGCCAGTGCGATAGCTCCGATGATCCAGTCGGTGCGCAGGCCGTTATCCAGTTCGATTTTCTGGCCGGCGGCCATCTGCCAGCTGGTGAAACGGCTGAAAATCTCACCGGGCGCGCGCTTGCTGAAGAAATTCAGCGAATTTTCCAACAGGCGGGAAAAGCCGGCGGCGCCGTGCAGCAACACGAAGTTTTTGATAAAACGCTCGGTGATGATGCGCGCCATCAGAGCCAGCGCCGTGGATGCCACAAACGCCAGCAGATAGTAGGCGTAAGGGAATGCGATCTCACCGGCCATGGCGAACACCTGATTGATCGCGCTGGCGACCATCATCGGCATGATGAACAGCGTCAGCGAGATAAGAAACGTCATCGCCGCCAGGCGATAAATGCCGGCGATGCCGGCGGTATCCTTCAGGCTTAAACTGGCGAAGGCGCCCCGTCGGCGGCTCCGCGCGGCGGGGGCAGTAGACGGTAAATCGTCGCGATCGAGCACCAATGCGTAGCCGCTGATTTCCGCTTTCAGGGCGGCGTACGGCAGCAACTGTTGCCCCAACGCCGGATTCATTACGCAAACGTAACCGCCCTGACGATATGCCAGCAGTACATAGTGGCCCGCGCCGTAATGCAGAATCGCCGGTAAAGGCAGCGCCGCCAGATCCCGGTGCTCGAACGCCACCGGATAAGCCGGCAGCGCCAGCTCCCCTAAAATGGCGCACAGCGTCGCCAGCGAAGTGCCGTGTTGCGAAGCGGGGTAACGCTCACGCAGTTCCGTCAATGGCGCGCGAACGCCCTGCGTTTCCGCCAGCATGGCGATGCAGGCCAGCCCGCACTCATTGATTTCGCTCTGCAAGACCGGCGTAGGGAGGGTGTTTTCCATGCGTAGTGATATCCCTGACTTATTCGTTGATAAAAAATAAAGAGTGCGAATGCCACAGCAGCCAATCATCCGCATGTCGCCGCAGGGTGCGCTCGACGATTTCCGGCACGGCGCGGCCGACCTGCTCTGTGGCAATCGGTTCCTCTATGTGAATACGAACGCCGCGATCGTAATAAAGCGAATAGCACACCACCCGAGCCCGCATCGCCCGGGATAATCGAACGATGCCGCTGTGCAAATGCGCCGGCCGGTTGAACAAACGGCAAGCCAGTTTGGCCGAGGCGTCCCGGGTGCTGTTCAAGGTGTAATCCGGCGTGATGTCCGGGAAGAGGATGATGTTGCGCCGATGCTCCGCCGCCTCCAGCAGCGCCTGCGACAAGGTGCCGGCAATATGCCGGGGATCGTCGTGAATCGAGCAATAGTCGAGCCGCTGCCGCCATTCCCCCTCAGGCGCTCGCCGCGCTAACGTCTGTACGTCGCCGGAAACGATCACCGTTGCCCGCCCGGGATAAACGCCCGCGCCGACCAGCGTCGCCAACACGTCGGAAACCGTGTGCATCGGCGCCAACAACACCGGCACCCCGGCGCGATGCAGCGGCTCCACCACCTGATTGAGCTGTGAGGTGCACTGCGCCAAATGTTCCATCAACGCGGCATTGCGAGCCTGGAGCGCCGCCAAATCCAGCCATTGCCGCCGCTGCATCAGCCAGGCGAAGTCCAGCCTGCCGTCGCCCAACAGACTTTGGCGATTCGCTTCAGCAACCGCTTGCCGGTGGCGAAAACGGCGTTGCTGCAAACCCCACCTCAACCGCCTCAGCATCTTTAGCCACAGGCGATAATCCATGCGCCGCAGCAGAGCGCACGTCAGACTCCGGCTCACCCCGGTGCGAACAGCCGAGAGACGCGCCACGGCGTCCAGGCCGTTACGCCAGGCCAGATAGCCTCGAACCGCAAGCAGGCGCATCAGGGAGCCAGCGGCTTATCGTGCTGCAACAGCGACAGCAGTTGCCGGCTGAAAGCGGAAAACTCGCGGTCTTGCAACGCCAGCCATTTGCGATTGACGATAAAGCTGGGGGTCGCGTTGACCTGGTAATAACGACTTACCGCCGTCATATACGCCAACAGTTCCTTGACCCGCTCTGAATCTCTGGCCCGCTGATAAGCGGCCTCGTCGATGCCGTTGGCCACCAACCAGGCACTGAGCTGCTTTTCATCCGCCAGATTGAGGTTTTCTTTGATAATGGCGCGGTAAGCGGCGGGACGGTGCTGCGCCTCGATCCCCATGACCGTCAGGGTGGCGAAGAGGGGCGCAAAGGCCGCCATGCCGGCGTGATCGTCGTCGCTGAGATGCAAACGCACCAATTTGGCACCCGCTGGTAAACGTTTTTCCAGCTCGGCCACGCCGCTCTCATTGACTTCACAATAATGACAGGCGTAAGAGAACACTTCGACAATCGTATTGTCGTCTTGCAACGGGCTTTGCTCGACTTTTTCCGAAGAGAGAAAACTCAGGCTTTCCGCCGCCGGCGAGGCCATAACGTAATGCTGGAAATAAAGCGCGGTCAAAAAAGAAGAGGCGAAAATAATAACGAGCGTGTAGCTGATAAAAAGCATGGGACGTTTATACATAACGGACGCATCCTGCGCATTAATTAATATTCACTTGGCAGAGTGAACGTGTGTAAAAGAATTAACACCGTAAATAATAAAAAGCTAAAGACGACTGCTTCGCCCGATATCAGGCGGGACAGCGTGAACGCTGCCCGCCTGCCCACCACTCATCCAAATGCAGGTGGTCTACCCGCCTTAGCTTGGCGTGGTTGGATTCGTCGGGCAGCTCGCCGTCGGTGCCGGATAATAGTACTTCTGGACGCCACCGAATTTATTCGCGCAGGTTTTCACCAGCTGGCAGGTTCTATTGTTGCCACTGCCCACCCAGGCGAATGCCTTGGTACACACAAAAGTACCGCCGACGATGTTTTCCGCTTCAGACAGATTGATTTTCTTCATTACAATATCCTTATATATATTAAAATATAAACACACTACCCATCACTCTGCCTGCAAGACAGAGTAATACTTCAATACATTGAAAAACATTTAATTGATAACAATGAGAGCGCTGCGAAAAAAATAATAGCCCTCTCATACAAGCAGATCAATACAATTATTTACACCAGGCCGCAGCCTTAGTGAAATAAGTAACGCTTGATACAAGGATTATTCTAATTTAATCGCTTATAAAAACATGAAAGTTAATTCCAACCCAGGAATAGCCATGATTTATTTGAAGGATAATTCTCAGTTTAAGAGGTAATTAACCAAGAAAAGTTCAGATCCGACCAGTTAATCGGCGCTGGAAACAGGCTGAAAAGATTGCTTCCTGCCGCGCCGGACTTACACTGGGCAACAGGATTCTCACTCTTTAGGATGCCCATGCTCGCCACTCACGAATACGCCAACGACCTGATTCTGTTTGCCCTGATTGTCGACTGCGGGTCGTTCAGCAAGGCCGCGGAGAGCGCCGGCATCACCAGCTCGGTGGTCAGCAAACGCATCGGGCGGCTGGAAAAATCGCTGGGTGCCCGCCTGCTGTACCGCACCACCCGCAGCCTGACGCTGACCGAAAGCGGCCAGGCGCTCTACCAGCAGGCCAAAGAGATCGGCGCCAAAGTGCAGGAGGCGCTGTACGCCGTCAGCGAAAAGAGCGAAGAGTTGACCGGCACCATCCGTATGTCGGTGCCGACCATTTCGGGCGAGCTGTTGCTGAGCGAAAGCGTGGCGGAATTTTGCGCCCTACATCCCAGCCTGAAGGTCGAAATGCGGCTGGAAAACCGCTTCGTCGATCTGGTGGAAGAAGGCATCGATCTGGCGATCCGCACCGGCACCATGCCGGATTCCAGCCTGATTGCCCGGCCGATCTTCGATTCCCGCTGGGTGATCGTCTGCTCGCCGGGCTACCTGGAAAGCCACCCGGAACCGCGCAGCGCCGAAGACCTGCTCGGCCACAACTGCCTGACCTACACCTACCAGGAGAGCGGCACCGCCAACTGGCTGATGAAGCGGCCGGGGCGCAACGACATCTACGAGCTGCAGGTTAACGGCAACCTGTCGGCCAACAATGCGCGGGCGATCCGCAAAGCGGTGATCGGCGGCCACGGCATCGCCATGGTGCCGCGCTGCATGGTGTATGAAGATTTGCAGGACGGTAAACTGACGGAGATCCTGGCCGGCCACTGCGGCAAAGTGCTGGGCATTTACGCCGTTTATCCTTACACCCGCAATCTGCCGTTAAAAACCCGTCTGCTGATCGAACATATCATCGGTTCCTACCAAAATATCAGCCATTATTTTTGAGTTCCCTGCTCTGATTATTTCCCTGCGGCCGTAAAAAGACGTGGGGATTACCGCATTTTTGGACATGAACTATTGAACATTACCGCTTAATTAATGTGAGCTCACGCATTCATCACACAAAATTTCTTCCTATCAAACTGATTTTAAAGCAGTTAATTTAACGCCTCCTGCCGGCCAGTTTCCCACCGCCGGCGCCGTTCGCCGATGTTAAAAAATTACCGCATGGCATCGTCGCCAACGTTGTGATTAGAATGAAAATGTTGCGGTAATTAACCTTTCAGCTACATATCTCTGCCCATAAAAATAATAACCCTGAGGATCTTATGCCCCTGCTTTTCAGTATTGCGCCCATCGTCCTGCTGATTTGGATGATGACCAAAAGGAATGGCGTGCCCTCTTACCTCGCCCTGCCGCTGACGGCCGCCGTGGTGTATGCCGTACAGCTCCTGTGGTTCGATGCCTCGCTGCGGCTGCTGCATGCCAATATCATCACCGCGCTGGTGTCGACGCTGACGCCGATCACCATCATTGCCGGCGCTATCCTGCTCAACAAACTGATGCAGGTAAGCGGCGCGGAAAACGTGGTGCGCCGCTGGCTGGAAACCATCAGCCCCAATCCCGTGGCCCAACTGATGATTATCGGCTGGGCGTTCGCCTTTATGATCGAGGGCGCCAGCGGCTTCGGCACCCCGGCCGCCATCGCCGCGCCGATTCTGGTCGGGCTGGGCTTCAACCCGCTGCGCGTCGCCCTGCTGACGCTGGTGATGAACTCGGTACCGGTCTCCTTCGGCGCCGTGGGCACCCCTACCTGGTTCGGCTTTGCCAATCTCGGCCTGTCGGACACCAGCCTGCTGGAGATCGGCCGGCAAACCGCGCTGATCCACTTCGTCGCCGGCTTCGTCATTCCTCTGCTGGCGCTGCGCTTTATCGTTTCCTGGCGGGATATCCGCCGCAACCTGCCGTTTATCCTGCTCAGCGTGCTGAGCTGCACTGTGCCCTATCTGTTGCTGGCCCAGGTGAACTATGAGTTCCCGGCGCTGGTCGGCGGCGCGATCGGCCTGGCGCTTTCAGTGCTGCTGGCGCGCGGCGGTATCGGCCTCGCCCGCGGCGACAAACCGCAGAGCGCCGGGCAGGCGGTGCCGTTCATGCAGGTGGTCAAGGCCATGACCCCGACCCTGCTGCTGATTGCTATTCTGATAGTGACGCGCGTCCACCAGCTGGGCCTCAAAGCGCTGCTCAACAACACCGCGCTGCTGTGGCGGGAAAACCTCGGCTGGCTCGGAGAGCTGCGCATCAGCCGGGCGCTGATCGTCGAACTGCAGCAGGTGCTGGGCACCACCGCCGCCGCCGGCTACAAAACGCTGTATGTCCCGGCGCTGATCCCGTTCCTGTTGGTGGTGCTGCTGTGCATTCCGCTGTTCCGGCTGAATGGCGGCCAGGTGCGGCAAATGTTCAGCGAAACCGGCGGGCGCATCGCGCGGCCCTTTATTGCGCTGTTCGGCGCGCTGGTGATGGTCAACCTGATGATGCAGGGCGGCGACAACGCGCCGGTGATCCTGATCGGCAAAGCGCTGGCGGCGCTGACCGGCGGTAGCTGGCTGTTGTTCTCGTCATTCCTCGGCGCGCTGGGATCGTTCTTCTCCGGTTCCAATACCGTCTCGAACCTGACGTTCGGCGGCATTCAGCAGTCGATCGCCCAGAGCAGCGATCTTGACGTCAACCTGACGCTGGCCTTGCAGTCCGTCGGCGGCGCCATGGGCAACATGGTGTGCCTGAACAACATTATCGCGGTCTGCTCGATCCTCGGGATCGGCAACGCCGAAGGCAAAATCATCAGAAAGACCGTGCTGCCGATGCTGGCGTACGGCGGGATTGCGGCCGGTATGGCGGCGATCCTCACGCTCTGACCGACAACTCGTTATCGCAAGCAAGACAAGAAGGTAAACACTATGATCATCTCCGCGTCAACCGACTACCGGGCCGCCGCCCAGGCCAAACTGCCGCCGTTTCTGTTTCACTACATCGACGGCGGGGCCTACGCGGAGCATACGCTGAAGCGCAATACCGCAGACCTGGCCGATATCGCCTTGCGCCAGCGCGTGCTGCGCAATATGTCCGAACTCAGCCTGGAAACCACGCTGTTCGGCGAGCAGCTGGCGATGCCGGTGGCGCTGGGGCCGGTGGGGCTGACCGGCATGTACGCCCGCCGCGGTGAAGTGCAGGCCGCGCGCGCCGCGGCCAAAAAAGGCATTCCGTTCACGCTGTCCACCGTGTCGGTCTGCCCGATCGAAGAGGTGGCGCCGGCGATCGATCGGCCGATGTGGTTCCAGCTTTACGTGCTGAAAGATCGCGGCTTTATGCGCAACGCGCTGGAGCGCGCCAAGGCCGCCGGCGTGAAAACGCTGGTGTTCACCGTCGACATGCCGGTGCCGGGCGCCCGTTACCGCGACGCCCACTCGGGGATGAGTGGCCCTAACGCCGCCCTGCGCCGCGTGCTGCAGGCGTTTACCCATCCGCAGTGGGCCTGGGACGTCGGCCTGCTCGGCAAGCCGCACGATCTGGGCAACGTCTCAGCCTACCGCGGCAAACCGACCAGCCTGGAAGACTACATCGGCTGGCTGGGCGCCAACTTCGATCCGTCGATTTCCTGGAAAGATCTGGAGTGGATCCGCGAATTCTGGGACGGCCCGATGATCATCAAAGGCATTCTTGATCCGGAAGACGCCAAAGACGCGGTGCGCTTCGGCGCCGACGGCATCATCGTCTCCAACCACGGCGGCCGCCAGCTGGACGGCGTGCTGTCGACCGCGCGCGCCATGCCGGCGATCGCCGACGCGGTGAAAGGCGACATCACCCTGCTGGCCGACTCCGGCATCCGCAGCGGCCTGGACGTGGTGCGCATGATCGCGCTGGGCGCCGACAGCGTGCTGCTGGGGCGCGCCTTCGTCTATGCGCTGGCGGCGGCCGGCGAAGCCGGGGTGGCTAACTTGCTGGATCTGATCGACAAAGAGATGCGCGTCGCCATGACGCTCACCGGCGCGAAAACCATTGCGGAGATCAACGCCGGATCGCTGGTCAGAAACGCCTGACTCACAGCGGCTGCACGCCCTCCGGGTAGGCGTTGTAGCTCATCTTGCTGATGAAGGCCCCGGCCGGTGACACCAGAACCCGGCCGGCGGCGTCCAACCCGAGGAAGGTGCCGGTGCAGCGCCCGGAGATAAAGTCGAAGAAGAACACCGAGCACACCGGGATAATCTTTTCCCGGAAGGTGAACAGGAACATCTCGTCTTCAAACTTGTAGTAAGTGGCGTAGTCCATGTCGCCGTGGCCGAATTGTTCGCCGCGCAGGTTTTGCCAGGCGTAGCGCTCAGTGTTGACGTAGAAGTGTTCGTAATAGTGGTTGGGGCTGTAAACGTTCAGCGTGCGATAACCGATCAGCTCGCGGGTCAGATGCGGGGCGACGCCGCCCGGCGGGACGCCGGCAATCTGCCCAACGTGGAAGCTTTGCTTAAGGCGGGATCCCTTTTCCACCGTTTGTTCGGGCAACAGCGTGCTGCGCACCAGCAGCGCCCGGCCGCTGTCGCGGTTGAGCACCAGCGTCAGGCATTCGTTGCCTGGCGACTGCAGCGGAATATTGAAGAAATAGCGCGCGGCGGAGGTTTGCACCTCTTCGTAAGCGTCCTCGCCGCTCTCCCCGCTCCAGGCCCACAGCACCCGCTGCCGATCGGCGCTGAAACGCAGCGTGATTTCCCCGCCGTCTTCAAAGGCGATCTGCAACGTTTTGCCACGCCAGTCCTGAGTGCCCGGCAGCCGGTTGGTGTCGATGCCGCGCGCGAAATCGTCGTAATTCTTCCAGTCAGGTTCGGCATTTTGATTCAGTACGGATGGTTCTGCTGACATCTTCGCTCTCCTTGATTGAATGGGATGAAAATCGCCTCAGACGTCGGCGACGCCCGCCGGTTTCACCGCTCGGCGGTTCACCACGGCAGGGGCAGTTTCATCGAGAAAACAACTCAGTACGCCGGCGCACACGGCGCCGGCGGCCGCCAGCCACATCACGCTGACCAGCCCGTAGCGATCGGCGATCAGCCCGGCGATAAACGGCGCCAGGCAGCCGCCAATCACCTCGCCAATTCCCATCACCAGCCCCAACGCGGTAGCGATGCGCGCCGGCGACACCGTTTCAGACGGGATGGTGGCCATAAACAGCGTGAAACAGCCAAGGCCGGTATAAGACAGGAACACCAGCACGCCCAGCAACCACGGGTTATCGACGTAGCTCAGAAACAGCGGGCAGCACACCGCCAGCAGCGAAAAGAAGATCAGCGTCGGCTTGCGGCCGAAGCGATCGGAAATCGCCGGCACCGCCACGCCCCAGAACACCCAGGCGGCGCCGACGGCGCTCATGATGCCGCCCATCGTGCCTTCGCCGAAGCCGCGGTCGGTCACCAAAAAGTTGGGGGTGAAGGTAATGATGATCATGAACCAGGTGACGAACACACAGGAGATCAGAATGCACAGCGCCACGTTCTTGATTTTGAACAACTCGCCGTAAGCACCTTTGTTCGCCGTCTTGTCGGCCGCCGGCACTGCGCTGAAAGCGGGATCCTTCTTGCCGTTCACATAGCGATAGATCAGCCACGCCAGAATGATGCCCGGCACGGCGGTCAGGTGAAACGCCATGCTCCAGCCCCACTTCTGCGCCAGATAGATGATCAGCGGCGGCGCGATAATACCGCCCAACAATCCCGGCGCCGCGCCCTGGATCAATCCCATGTTGAAACCGCGGCGCTGCGGCTGCGATTTTTCCACCATCAACGACTGTGCGATCGGCAATACCGGCCCTTCGGCGATCCCCATCAACGCCCGGAAGATCAATAGCATGGCAAAGCCACTGACCAACCCCGACAGCGCGGAGAACAGCGAAAACACCAGGATCGACAGGATCAGCATCGGTTTACGGATATTAAAACGATCGGCTATCGCCCCCAGCCCGGCGCCAGACAGCGCCCAGGTTAACGCCAGCACCGCCGACAGGGTGCCGAGATGCACGTTGCTGAGCTTGAGGTCGGCGGCAATCATCGGAAACAGAAACGAGATGGTCAGGCGGTCGACGAACACGCAGCCGAAAACGAAAAATAAAATAATCAGCAACCGGTTCTCTTCACTTAATGCGCTGCGAGGCTCTGGCGATGTATTCATAGCGTCATTTGTCCATAAGTTAACTTATGAATGGCAAGCCGCCATGGCATAAGTGTGTTAAGCGCACGGCCAAGAGAGAAATTGGCCCTCCGTCACGACAACAACTCATTAACATGTTAATGACATAAAATTATCGTAAGCCGGCGGTCTGTCAACCGGCGCTTTCTTAGAGACGAATGAAGTTTTTGTTCGGTACTATTTTAAAATCGCATTATCACAAAAAGATATTTTACCCCTCTGTTTTTACAGACAATAAAATAATAACGGGTATTTTTCTTCGGTTAAAAACGCCTATTTTCACGCCATTTTCGAATAATCTCAACGATCACTCTTCAGGCTTATTAATTTTTTACCCGTGTTGAATGAACGCTGGGGAATATTCAGTTTTATTTTTATCTATTGAATCATTTAGTTTTATTTTATTGCCGCACAACAAACTAACTCTTATGAGGGAAAGGCTATTGGCAGAGTTACATAATTTCATCTGGACAATAGCAAAAGCGCAGAGCGTGACGTAAATCACGGCAATCATGCCGTATCCTGCAAGGTAATTATGCTCGCAACAGCAATTATCTATTGCGATTAGGGCTGTTTATCTCAATTAATCGTCATGCAACACTTCGTGCCATCGTTCGACACCGCGCCGCAAGGCCTGAGACGGAGTGACACATGAGCATCGAAAGACTAACCCGGGAGCCACTTTCCATCGGTATTGAGCTGCCGTTGGACAATGATTGGTCCACCAGCGGGCAGCTGAAACGCCAGCAGGACGGGCGGCCGTTCGGCGTGCCGGACATGAGTGAACACGCTGCGCGCATCAAGCTGGCCGATGAGCTCGGCTTTCGCGCCGCCTGGGTTCGCGACGTGCCGCTGTACGATCCTGACTTCGGCGACGCCGCGCAGGTGTTTGAGACCTTTACCTACCTCGGCTACCTGTCCAGCCTGACGCGCAATATTCTGCTGGGCACCGCGGCCGTGGTGCTGCCGCTGCGCCAGCCTTGGCTGGTGCGCAAAGCGGCTTCCACGTTGCAAACGCTGAGCGGCGATCGTCTGCTGCTCGGCGTCGCCAGCGGCGATCGCCCCGTGGAGTACCCGCTGTTCGGCGCCGATTACGCCGCGCGCGGTGAAAACTTCCGCACCAGCGTCGGCATTCTCAAAGGTGAAGCCGACAGCGCGCTCCAGCCCGGATTGCGCCTGCTGCCGGCCACGCCGCCGCCGCCGCTGCTGGTCGCCGGGCTGGCGCAACAAACGCCCGAGTGGGTGGGCAAAAATATGGATGGCTGGCTGTCGTATCCCGGCACGCCTGCGGACCACGTTTCGCGAGTCAAACTCTGGCGTAACGTAGCCGGTGACAAGCCCTACGTCAGCTTTATTCATCTCGACCTCACCGATAACGCCGACGCGCCGATTCAGCGCCATCGCTTCGGCATCAAGAGCGGCCGCAATGGATTGATTCAGGAACTGAGCGCCATGCGTGACGCCGGGGTCAACCACATCGGCCTGCATTTCCGCCGCAACCAGCGGCCGCTGGAAGAGACGATGCAGGAGATCGGTCAACTGGTGTTGCCGGAATTCCATCGCGCCTGACGCCCGCTTTAGCCCGCGATTCCGACCTGAGCGGGTCTTTGCCCCGTTACCGGGGCTTTTTTATTTCCGCCGCTGCTAGTTCATAACAACTCAGTCTAATCCCTGCGGCCAAACGGCGGCATGATGACGGGGCAACGAGCCACCATGAGGAATGAGCAATGACGGCAAAACTGACAGAAGCGGGTTTTTGGCGCAAAAACGCCGACTCTTCATCGCTGCGCGAGCCGCGCGTGCTGATCCGAGTCTACGTCGACGAAGGCGAGATTGACCGCGCCATCGCGTTTTACGAGCGGCTGCACGGCGTGGAAGCGGATATGCGTTTCGACTTTCCCGAACATCGGCTTGTGCTGGCGGCGGTGGGGCCGTTTCTGATCCTGGAAGGCTCGGAAGAAAGCCTGCGTCCTTTCCGCAGCACCGTCGGCACGTTGCTGGTCGATGACATTTATCCTTACCACCAGCGGCTGCTGGCCGCCGGGGCCGATATCTTCTTTGGCCCGGTGGAAGTGCCCACCGGCGCCTGTTTCAATGCGTGCCTGCCGGACGGCACGATTATCGAATACGTGCATCACCGGCCGCGCGCGGACGAATAAGCCGCCTCAAGGGAGCGCCGGCGTCATGGCGTAACCGCGCAGATCCTTGCGCAGGCTGACCATGTACAACACGATCACCGCCGAGAACGGCAGGCCGCACAGCACCACCGCGGTCTGCATCGCGCTGAAACTGCCGGCGTACAGCAACCCGGCGCAGATCAACGTGGTGACCGCCGCCCAAAATACCCGCAGCCAGGCCGGCGCGTCATCGTGGGCGGAGCCGCCCTGGCAGGAGAGGTTCGCTATCATCAGCGTGCCGGAGTCCACCGGCGTCAGGAACAGCACGAAACTGATCACCACCACAAAACCGGCGGTCAGCTGGGTATAGGGCAGGTATTCGAACAGCTTGAACACCGCCATCGGCGGATCGCTTTGCGCCACCTGCCCGAGGATCGCCTGCCCGCCTTCCAACACCAGGCTGATGGCGGTATTGCCGAAGATCGACAGCCACGCCAGCGTGAAGCCCAGCGGGATCAGCAACACGCCGAAGATCAATTCACGAATGGTGCGCCCTTTGGAAATGCGCGCGATGAACAGCCCGACAAACGGCGCCCACGCCACCCACCAGGCCCAATAGAACAACGTCCAGGCGCCCTGCCACTGGCGCGCCTTGCCGTACAGATACATATCGAAGCTGCGGCTGACCAGCGAAGTGAGATAATCGCCGAGGTTCTGCAACATGCCGTTGAGCAGATTCAGCGTCGGGCCGGCCAGAAACACGAACAGCAGCAGCAGGCACAGGAAGCCGACGTTGATGTTCGACAGCATCGCAATGCCCTTCTCGACGCCGGTGACCGCCGCCAGCGTGGCCACCACCATCATCACCACGATCAGCGCCAGCAGCACGCCGGTGCTTTGCGGAATATCGAACAGATAAAACAGCCCCGAGTTCACCAGCAGCGCGCCGATCCCCAGGTTGGTTACCATCGAAATCACCGTCACCAGAATGCCGAAGCTGTCCACCAGATGGCCGACGCCGCCGTGGGTGCGCTCGCCGAAGATCGGGTATAACGCAGAGCGCAGCGCCAACGGCAGGCCGCGGCAATAGGCGAAATAGGCCAGCGCGGTGGCGATCAGCGCATACAGCGCCCAGCCGTGCAGCCCCCAATGCAAAAAGGTCAGCGCCATCGCCTGCCGTGCCGCCTGCACGGTGCCGCCGCTGCCTTCCGGTGGCGACAAAAAATGATCCAACGGTTCATAGGCGCCGTAGTACACCAGCGCAATGCCGATGCCCGACGAGAACAGCATCGCCACCCACGAGGGATAGCTGAACTGCGGCGGTTCGTCATCCTGGCTGAGGCGAATATGGCCGAAGCGCGACAGCGCCAGCCAGAAGACGAACACCATGCAGGCGACCATCAACAGCATGTAGTACCAGCCGAACACGTCGGCGACCCAACTTTGCGCGACGTTCAACCACTGTTTGCTGGCTGCGGGAAACAACACGACCAGCGATCCCAGCAGCAGGATCACCGCCGCCGAGCCGAAAAATACCGGGACATTCAATCTGACTGGTTCTTCGTCAAGCGATGGAGGAGTTTTTGTTGTCATTGGCAGGCTTCCATGATGCGAAAGACAGACGATTTAAATGCAACTTTTAATTAACATTTTATCGTCATTTATTTGACATTTTCGCAGCATATAGAGTATTGATTGACCGTTCAATCAATCAAATCCAAAGTGTGATTGGCCTATCAGTTGAGGAAAATATGTACCGAAGAGACATTCCGGAGCAGCGTAAGGAGCAGTTGATTAACGCCGCCTTCGAGACCATAAACGTCGTCGGGCTGGCCGGCGTCACCCTGTCTCAGGTCGCGAAAGAAGCCGGGCTGTCGACCGGCATCGTCAGCCACTATTTTGGCGATAAAGAGGGGTTGCTGAGCGCCACCATGCGCAAGATCCTGCGCGATCTGCGCGACGCGGTGGCCGAGTGCCGCGCGCAAGCGGCGAGCGACAGCCAGTCACAGCTGTTCGCCATTATCCAGGGCAACTTCCACCCCAGCCAAACCAACGCCGTGTCCATGCGCGCCTGGCTCGACTTCTGGGCCGCCAGCATGCATCAGCCGGTGCTGCGCCGCCTGCAGCGCGCCAACGATCGGCGGCTCTATTCCAATATTTGCTGCCAGTTCCGCCGCGAGCTGCCGCTGCAGCAGGCGCGCGACGCGGCGCGCGGGCTGGCGGCGATGATCGATGGGCTTTGGCTGCGCGGCAGCCTGGCCGGCGACGAGACAGACCTAAAGCAGGACTGCCGCATCGCCTGCGACTACGTGGCGCAGCGGCTCAACGCCGCTCAGCCGCTGAGGTGAACGTGAACGGCTCCGTCAGTGCGGTTCCTGCTCTTCGCTGTACTGGGTTTGCCACATGGCGGCGTAGCGGCCGTTCGCGGCCAGCAACGCCTCGTGCCCCCCGCGCTCGACGATCTCCCCCGCCTCCAGCACGATAATTTCATCGGCATCCACCACGGTGGAGAGCCGATGAGCGATCACCAGCGTGGTGTGGTTGCGGCTCACCTCGCGCAGGTGCCCCTGGATTTCGCGCTCGGTCTGGGTATCCAGCGCGCTGGTCGCCTCGTCAAACACCAGGATGGCCGGATTTTTCAGAATGGTGCGCGCAATCGCCACCCGCTGCTTTTCCCCGCCCGACAGCTTCAGCCCGCGCTCACCCACCCGGGTGTCGTAACCGTCGGGCAGACCGACGATAAAATCATGGATATGCGCCAGCCGCGCCGCCCGCTCGATATCTTCATCGCTGGAGCCGGTTTTGCCGTAACCGATGTTATAACGCAACGTATCGTTGAACAGCACCGTATCCTGCGGCACGATGCCGATCGCCTGCCGCAGGCTGGCCTGGGTCAGTTGGCGAATGTCCTGGCCGTCGAGGGTAATAGCGCCCCCCTGCACGTCGTAAAAGCGGAACAGCAGGCGCGACAGCGTGGACTTGCCCGCGCCGGAGGCGCCGACCACCGCCACCGTGTGGCCCGCCGGAATGGTAAAACTCACCTGCTTGAGGATCGGCCGACGCGTGTCGTAACCGAAGCTGACCGCGTCGAACCTCACTTCGCCGCGATCGAGGCGCAGCGGCTGCGCATCCGGGCTATCGACGATCTCACGCTTTTCCTGCAGCAGATCGAACATGTTCTCCATGTCGATCAGCGCCTGGCGCACCTCGGAATAAATAAAGCCGAAGAAGTTCAGCGGCTGATATAGCTGCAGCAGATAGGCGTTGACCAGCACGAAGTCGCCGACCGTCATCGTCCCCTGCGTAATGCCTCGCGCCGCCATGGTCATCATCACGATCAGTCCGATCGAGATAATGGCGGCTTGCCCCAGGTTGATCGCCGTAAAACTGAATTGGTTCTTGATGGCGGCGTATTCGTACAGCCGGCGCGACAGATCGAAACGCTCGGCCTCGAACTCTTCATTGCCGAAGTACTTCACGGTCTCATAGTTCAGCAGGCTGTCGATGGATTTGCTGTTGGCGTCGGCGTTGGCCTTGTTGAGCTCGCGGCGAAAGCGGGTGCGCCAGCTGACCGCCAACACGGTGAACAGGATGTAGCAGCCGACCGTCGTCAGGATCGCCAGCGCGAACCAGCCGTTCAGCATATGCCACATGATCGCCGTGACCAGCGAGAGCTCGAACAGGATCGGCACGATGGAGAACAGCAGCCGCGACAGCACCGTGGACACCGCCTGGGTGCCGCGCTCGATGGACAACGACAATCCGCCGGTCTGGCGCTCCAGATGGAAACGCAGGCTCAGCGCATGCAGCTGGCGGAACACCCGCACGCCCAACAGGCGCGTGGCGTTCTGGCTGACGTGGATAAACATCACGTTGCGCAGTTCCTCAAACAGCGCGCCGCCCACCCGCGCCACGCCGTAGGCGACGATCAGCCCCAGCGGCACCGCCAGCATTTTCGCCGTCTCGCCGCTCAGCGCATCGACCATCGCTTTGTAGGCCAGCGGCACCAGCGTGGTGCTGACCTTGGCCGCCACCATGAACACGAAGGCCACCACCAGATACCCCCGCAGCCGCGGGTTGTCTTTCGGCCACAGATAGGGCAGCAGGAATTTCAGCAAACGGGAACGATCCATCATGTAATATTCATCTTCTCGGTCGGGATCGCGGCGCACAGCCGCGCGGGGTTATGAGTTTGGCCTGGCCGGCGGCGAACGCCGCACCATTCCGTTTTCCTGCAGCGATAACTCAGCATCATCCGTCAGGAGAAGCGGCGGCGGCTCGGGCAAAGTTCAGGCATGGAGGAGACAATCACATGACCCAGACGTATGCAAAGCGCTTTGCGCTGGTCTTTGACTATATCGACCGCCACCTGGACGAGGCGCTCACCGTCGAAAAACTGAGCGAAGTGGCCCACTTTTCGCGCTTTCACTTTCAACGCCAGTTTAGCGCGTATTGTGGCATCTCGGTGTGGCGTTATATCCAGTGGATGAGGCTCAAACGCGCCTCGTACCGCCTGGCGTATAACCCGCTGGAGCCGGTGATTGACATCGCGCTGGACGCCGGTTTTCAAAACCCGGAGTCCTTCAGCCGCGCCTTCAAACAGGCGTTCAGCCAAACGCCAAGCCAGTTTCGCAAACGGCCGGCCTGGATCGATTGGCAACAGCGCTTTCCCGAGCCGAAACACAAAAGGAAACAACCCATGAAGGTAGACATTCTCGACTTCCCGGCCACGCCGGTGGCGATGATCGAACACCGCGGCCCGTCCGCGCTGGTCAACGAAACCGCCGCACGCTTTATCGAGTGGCGCAAAACCAGCGGCCTGTCGCCGGTCAGAAGCAGCCGCACTTACGGTATCGCACCGCACGATCCGGCCACCACCGAAGCGCAGGACTTCCGCTTCTACCTCTGCGGAGAGGTCACTGCGCCGATCCCGGAGGACAACGCCTTCGGCGTGGTGAACAGCACGCTGCCGGCCGGGCGCTGCGCGGTGCTGCGCCATCTCGGATCGCTGGATGGGCTCTCGGAAAGCGCCCGCTATCTTTACAGCGAGTGGTTGCCGGCCAGCGGCGAGGAGCTGCGCGATTTTCCGCTCTATTTCCACTACCACAACTTCGTGCACGAGGTGGCGGAATATGAACTGGTGACCGATCTCTATCTGCCGCTGAAATAGCTGACATCCGGCTCTGCAAGGAGCCGGATTGACGTTAACAGGACGGCGACGAACCCTGCGGCGGCAGATAGCGCTGCGGATCGAGCGCGGTGGCGCGGTAGCGGATCTGGAAGTGCAGGAACACCGAATCGGTGCCGGTGCTGCCCATGGTGCCGATCTTCTGCCCCGCTTTCACATCCTGGCCGTTGCGCACCAACGTGGTGTCGTTGTGCGCATAGGCGGTAATGAAGTCTTCGCCGTGCTTAATCATGATCAGGTTGCCGTAGCCGCGCAGCTGGTTGCCGACGTACACCACTTTGCCCTTGGCGGAAGCATAAATCGGCTGGCCGCGTTTACCGGCGATGTCGATGCCCTTGTTGCCGCCATCGGCATTGGAGTACGCCTGCACGATCCGGCCGCTGGTCGGCCAGCGCCAGCAACGTGCGGCGCCCGGCGGCGGCGTTTGCTTGGCGATCGCGGAGGAAGATGTTTTACGGCGCGTGGCGGCGGTTTTGGTCGGCGCGCCGCCGCTCAGCCGCAGCTTTTGCCCCACTTCCAGATTATAGGGCGGGCGTATCTTGTTGATTCTGGCCAGATCGCTGACTTCGCTGTCGGTGATCCAGGCGATGTAATACAGCGTATCGCCCCGTTTGACGGTGTAGGACTTGCCGGTATAGCTGCCCTTCGGCAGTTTGTCGTAGTCGCGGTTGTAGGTGTTTTTACCCGAACATCCGGCCAACAGCAGCCCCAATGTCAGACACACCGCGATGCGGCGCCACCTCGCCAGCTTGCTTCCTGTGCTCAAATCCTGTCCCCAATCGTCTTTTCGGTTCTGATACGCGTCAGCCGCACAGTGTAACATTTGCGCCGGGTCAGTCAAAAACCCCCAGACGGTCTATGCTAAACAGGTAAGGATGACTGATTAATTACCCAACGACGAAATGGAGTACTGTCATGTTGAACCTCGACCGCAATAATCTGCCCCTCCTGAGCGAAGAACTGCTCAAAAAGCAACGCACCATCCTGCTGATCATCGCCTTCCTGCTGCTGGCGGGCGGCATACTGTGCCTGGTCAACCCTTTCGCCTCCGGCGCGGCGTTGAGCATCGTGGTCGGCGTCCTGCTGCTGTTGAGCGGCGCCGGGCTGATTATCGCCATGATCGCCAACCGGGCGCAGAATACCTGGCCGATGATCGGCGGCATTCTGCTGGGCGTGGCCTACCTGATTATCGGTTATGTGTTCATCACCAGCCCGCTGGCGGGCATTCTGGCGCTGGCGGTCTACCTTGCCGTGCTGTTCGCGCTCGGCGGCATCGCGCGCCTGGCGGCCGGCTATATGCGCCGCGGATTGCCGGGCAACTGGCTGCAGTTCGTCATTGGTGTACTCGATTTGATCATCGCCTGGATGCTGATCGGCTCAGGCCCGGCGGCGTCGGTCACGCTGGTGACGGCGATCGTCGGCATCGAAATGCTGGTCAGCTCCTTTGCACTGTTCCAGGCGGCGAATCTGTTTAAACGCGCCTGACGCTACCGGCCCGCCATCGCGGGCCTCATCGCTTTTGTTGCTTCCAGACAAAACAAGGCGATACCCCCTCGGCTTGTCCGTGGTTATCTTCATCGGTAAGTGCCAATATAGGCGCAGACAAGGGAGCTGAAACCGATGACAACCCATTCCAACCCGTTGAACTCGCGGGAAGTCTGCCTGCAATTACGCCATTTCAATCAGGTAATCGGGCAACAATGCCGCAATATGGCGCGCCAAAATACCACCTGCCCGTGCTGCCTGACGGACATCGCCACCGGTTGCGACGCCGGAATCAAACTGTGCGGCCAGCAGTTGGCCAAACCCAACCCGCAAACCCCGTTATTCCGGCAGATTCGCAACTTGCTGCTCGATCTGCGCGCAGAAGCGATAGGGGTTCACAGAATTGACGTCCTAAACCGCACCAATAACGAAATATCCTGGCTGTTGCGCGAGCTGTATTTCGAGACGTTCTGATCCCGCATTTTGTCGGCGCCGCTAAAGCGAAAGCCGAAAGCGAGATACGGGCTTTTGGCGACGCGATCGTGTTCATCAATCATTAGCGTCACCGGCTCCACACCATACAGCCTGAACTCCGCGAGCAGTCAGCGGGAGGAGCCCGTTTAAAAGCGGCTCTGGCAAAGGAAACGTCCACCGGCGCGGGGTTAACCGGCGGCAGCGGTTTTCGGCAACACGAAGTCAACCCGCCGATTCTTGGCCCGGCCCGTCGGCGTGTCGTTGGAAGCCACCGGTTCAGCCTCCCCTTTTCCCCGTTCACTCAGACGAGATTTTTCTACCCCATGTGCGATCAGCCAAACAGCCACCGCACGTGCGCGTCGCAGCGACAGATCCTGATTATATTTATCGCTGCCCACCGCATCGGTGTGTCCCTCGATCACCACGTTCCCTACCGGTTCGGCAGCGATAAATTGCGCCACCTGTCGCAGCGCAGGCTCCGCTTTAGCAGCAATCGCATCGCTGTCGAAGGCAAACAGCACATCGCTGCGCATCGATAACGTTACGGCATTTTTGCTGTCTCTGACGGAAATGTCGGCGGATTGTTTAGCCAAATCCGCTGCCTTACTCTGCAGATCAAGGACGCCGGCATTCAGCCCCGAAGGCAAACCAACCAAATCCAGCCGGGTAGCCTTGAGATCGAGTATCACCGGTTTCCCCACGGACGCCGGCTCTCCGCTGTCAGCCCATGAACCCAATGACACCAGCCCAAAGGCTAACATCCCCCCCACACAGGCGGCTTTCCTGAGGCCGTTCATCGCTCAACGATCCGTAATGGCTATCGGCCCGAGCGGCTCGACGTTGGCGATCGTCAGGTACACCTCTTTCACATCAGGTGGAGGCGCGGGGAAGCTGCCAAACCAGGTGGCGACATAGGGAATGCCTGAGCTTGAGCTGAATGACACGTTGGGAGAGGCCAGTGGGACATTATTGCTATCGGTAAGCAGCAGGTATTTTTTATTACCCACCAGAATGTAGAAGGATTTCTCAAGACTGCTTTTATCCAGACTGCTATACAAGCCTTGTCCATTAAGGTTGTCTTTCAACCCTTTGAAACGCACCTTGATGGTCAGGATTTCACCGTGGCGCACGGCCTCGGTCACTTGCGCTTCGGCTACGCCGCTGCTGACGATCCCGGTAGCCAACGGGGTCACGGGGGGATCCTCCGCGAACGCCATGCCGGGAAGCATTATCGAAGCAAACAGGCAGGAAATGACGAATTTTCTGACATGCTGCATGATCGGAGTCCTTATTCAGGAGGGAGTTGAAGATTGTTCTTTCAACAATCAGGCCATTCCACTGCGGTCACTCGGTCCCGGAATTATAGTAAAGCACCTCATATTCATGAGAGTTATCCCTGAAAGCGTAACCTTGGTCACGTTATGCTTACGCATGAACTCTCACCCGTAGTGCTTATTTTGCTGAATGACCGGCTTCATACAAGCATTGCCTTCTGCTCATCCTCTCTGCTGTTCACCCCACTTTACGACCGCCGTCACACCTCGCTACCGCTAAATTGCGTTGGTTATATAGTCGTCTACAATTCAATCGAATTACCCCCTACAACATCAGAAATTATTATTATTAGAGGTGATTATGTTACAGAAACACGAAAACGTAATAAGTATGACTGTACTAAGCCCGCAAGCCACCCAACAGCTGATGCCATCGTTCTCCTCCTTGCCCCACACGCAACACGCCGACGGCAAATATCGCCTGCGCCGTTATTCGGTCGTTAAATACCTCAACCCCAACGTCGCCGAAGTGGGGCCGCGCACCTTCATGCAGTCGGATCAGATCAACCACTTCCAGGGCAATGTGGTACGCCGCTTCGAACCTATCGACAGCGCCGTGTTGCAGAGCGCCGGCATGGCAGAGATGTGCAACCTGTTTGCAGAAAGCAACGAACTGCCGGAAGGCGCCGAGATAGAGATCCACCAGATGCGCGTGGTCGCCATCGAGAAAGACACCCAGGTGGCGCCGGAAGGCATTCACCAGGACGGTTTCGACCATATCGCAATGATCGCCATTCATCGGCACAACATCGTCGGCGGTGAAATCATGCTGTATGACGACAGCCACCACGACCCTTTCTTTAAAAAAGCGCTGGCGGACGGTGAAGCCGTGCTGCTGGCGGACAGCAAACTGTGGCACAACGCCACGCCGATCAACGCCGTGAGCCCGGAAGAAGAAGGTCATTTGGATCTCTTTGTCCTCACCGCGCGGGGGGAGAAAGCATGACCTTTACCCCCGAGCTCGCCCGCGCCCAGTTCAGCGCGCTGTCACAGCAGATCGACGGCAAACCGGCCATCTTTTTCGACGGCCCCGGCGGTGCGCAGGTTTCACGGGGCGTGCTGGAAAAAATGACCGACTACCTGGGAAGGTATAACGCCAACCTGGGCGGCCACTATTTCTCGAGCCGGGTCACCGGCGAGGTGATGGGCCAGGCGCGGGAATCGGTGCGCGCCTTGTTAAATGCGCCGTCGCCCGACAACATCGTCTTCGGCATGAACATGACCACGCTGACTTTCCATCTCAGCCGCATCATCAGCCGCGACTGGCAGGCCGGCGATGAAGTCATCGTCACCGCACTGGATCACTACGCCAACGTCTCCAGTTGGCAGCAGGCTGCCGCCGACAAAGGGGCCGCGGTGCATCAGATACCGCTGGAGAGCGCCGACTGCGCATTGGATGCCGCGAAAGTGTGCGAGCGCATCAACGCCAACACCCGTCTGGTGGCGGTCAGCTACGCCTCCAACGTCACCGGCAGCATCGTCGATATCAAAACCATCGTCGAAGCCGCGCATCGGGTCGGCGCGCAGGTGTATGTCGACGCCGTGCACTATGCGCCGCACAACCTGATTGACGTGCAGGCGCTGGGCTGTGACTTCCTGGTGTGCTCCGCCTACAAGTTCTTTGGCCCGCACGTCGGCATGGCCTACATCGCGCCGCAGTGGTTGCAGCGCCTGCGCCCTTACAAGGTCGAGCCGGCCACCGACGTCGGCCCCGGCCGTTTCGAGACCGGCACGCAAAGCTTCGAAGCGCTGGCCGGCGTCGCGGCCGCTATCGAGTATCTGGCGCAGTGGGGCACGCCCGGTGCGCCGTTAAGGCAGCGTCTGCAGGAGAGCTTCGCCGCCTACCACCAGCATGAAGAGGCGTTGTGCAGCCACTTCCTGCAGCGGCTGCAACAACTCGACGGCGTGCGGCTTTATGGCAACCCCCGGGCGGACAGCGCGCGCCGCACGCCGACCTTCGCCCTGACCTTCAGCGGCCATACGCCTGACGCGATCGCCCGCCGCCTGGGGCAGCACAACATCTGCGCCGGCAGCGGGCATTTCTATGCGTTGGGCTTGGTGCAACAGCTGGGGTTGCAGGACGGCGGCGTGCTGCGCATCGGCATGATGCACTACAACACTCGGGGCGAGATCGATACGCTGTTCAACGTGATCGCCGAAGATATTCTCAGTTAATCCGGCCATATCGGCCCGTTCATCTTATTGGGCGGGCCGAATCAAGTATCAAACTGCCAGCCTTTTCTTCCACCGCGTCCACGGCGCACAGATGCGTGCCTTTCTTTCCCCGCGTTACGAAATGCGAAGATAACGAACATATAATGCCGGAACGGGAAAAGAGACCGGGATCGGCGCATCGTGCGGTTGTCACCGGATACGACGGAGGCAGCACATTGCGTGCATTCTCTTTTGACTCGGCAGTGGGCATAATGACAAACACGGTCTGGATCAGATGAGTATGAATGGTGAAGTCGCAGCGCATTACGTTAAATGACATTGCTGTACTGGCTGGTGTCACCAAAATGACGGTCAGCCGCTATCTGCGCACGCCGGACAGGGTTAAACCGGAAACCGCTGCGCGCATCGCCGCCGTGATCGAGGAAGTCGGCTATCAGGCCGATCCTGACAATCCCGCCCTCTATTCCAATAGCCCTCCCCTCATCGGCGTTCTGGTTCCTTCTTTTAACAATCTGATATTTGCTGATGTCCTCGCCGGCATTGAATCCGTGACGTCTGTACAGGGTTATCAGACGCTGGTCGTCAATTATGACTACAACAGCAAACGCGAAGAGGAGCAAATTGCCGCGATCCTGGCTTTTAAGATAAAAGGGCTGCTGCTGACCGAGTCGGTTCATAGTCTGCGGGCGGAAAAATTCCTGAAGACGGCAAAAATACCCGTTGCTGAAATCATGGGGCTGTCAGGCAATGCAGATCGAATTAACGTGGGTTTTGATAATGTGAAAGCCGGCTACGATATGACCACCATGTTGCTGGCCAGCGGTAAAAAACGCATTATCTATTTTGGTTCAATGTCTGATATCCGCGATGAACAGCGTTACACGGGATATTGTCAGGCAATGGCTAACCATGATTTACCTACCGGTCGTATTTCCCCCAATAAGATCTCTTCCATTTCGATTGGGACAGGCATGATGACGCTTGCGAGCCAAATGTATCCGGATATGGATGGAATTCTCTGTACCAACGACGATCTGGCCGTTGGCGTGTTACAGGAATGCCTGGCAAACGGTATCAGCGTTCCAGCGCAAATTGCCATTGCCGGATTTCACGGTCTTGAGATCGGGCAGATCATCACCCCTCGGTTAGCCAGCGTACTGACGCCACGGTATGAGATGGGAAAAGTGGCGACAGAAATCATAATAAAAAAAATTAAAGGGCTGCCGACCATTGAACGTGTCGATCTCCACTTCCGCCTGTCAATGGGGGAGACAATATAGCTTTCCTCGCCAGTCACTTCAGTACTGGCCATAATTGCCCGCTTCGCCAGAAGAACGCCACTCGCTATCCCGACCAGAAATTCGGCCAGATGGCGCCACCCACCTGACCGAACGCCCCCTTAACGTGCCTTGCGGCGCCGGAGCCAGAATAGGACCAGCAGAATAATGACGACCGCTGCGACGGCCATACCAGGCAGAATCATCGGCTGTGCGCGCGCCAACAGCGGTTTCGGGCCCCCGGCGCGCACCTCACTCACGTCCTCCTCAGTCACGCTCAGCGCGCTGTTGCCGTATTTCTGCAGCACGAAGTTAGCGATATCGGCAACCTGCTTATCCGTCAGCTCTCCGACATAGGAACCGGCGCCAAAGCTCGGCATCAGTACGTGCTTGCCGTCAACCCGGCGATCAACCCCCTGCAAAATGGCGGCAATCAGGTTTGACGGGTTGTTCGCGGCCGTGGTGGAGTTGTTGAATAGCGAAGGGTAAGCCTGGTTCAAACTGCCGCTGCCGTCCGGCTGATGGCAACTGGCGCAGTAGCCGCTGTAGAGCGCCTCGCCGCTATTGAGCGTGTGGTTGGCGTTGGGCGAATTCATGCCGCGGAGATGGGGCTCAACGTTGTAGTTCGCCTGACCAAGGCCATTGCCCTGGCGCCCCTCGCCCTGTGACGGCACGGTCTTCAGGTAAGTTGCAATCGCCCGCAGCTGCCGGTCGGTCAGGTATTGGAAGCTGTGCTCAACGGCTTCAGCCATTGGCCCCGCAGCTTGTGCGCGCCCTTCCGCCCGACCGGTTTTCAGGTAGTCCACTAACTCCTGCTCGCTCCAGTCACCGATCCCTTCCTGGCGATTGGCGGTGATATTCGGCGCGTACCAAGCCCCCAACGATGCCCCCATCAGGAAGCGCGAATTGTCTTCCGCCATCAGCACATTACGCGGCGTATGACAGGTTCCGCAGTGAGCCGGGCCCTGCACCAGCGCAGCCCCCTCGTTCCACGCCTCACCTTTCGTCTCATCCGGGGTGAAACGCCGATTGTCCAAATAAAGCATGTTCCACACCGCCATGGAGAGGCGGATGTTGAACGGAAACGGCAGATCGGTTTGGCGCTTGGCCGGCTCATCGACCGGGGCAACGCCATGCATGAAATAGGTATACAACGCGTGGATCTCGTCATCACTCAGACGGGTATAGGCGGTGTAAGGCATTGCCGGATAGAGATACGTCCCATCTTGCCGGATCCCAGAGCGCAGAACCTCGGCAAACGCCGCTTCAGAATAGCCGCCGATGCCGTATTTTACCGATGGGGTTATATTGGTGGCGTAGATAGTGCCCATGGGAGAAGCAATGCCGTACCCCCCGGCAAAAGGCTTGCCCTGCTGCTGCGTATTCGTATGGCAGGCCATGCAGTCCGAGGCGATAGCCAGCGCTTGCCCTCTAGCGATCAGATCGCCGTCCTGGGCATGCGCCGCGAAGCCGCTTCCCAGCAGCAGCGTCACTGCCAGCGAGTGGGTGATTTTATTCATTTGCTCTCCAGGGCGCGTAGTACGTCATTGGCCGCCTTGAGTCCAAGCGCCGCCATCGTCAACGTGGTGTTGACAACGCTGGCTGAAACCATGGCGCCTCCACCCGGGATCCAAAGGTTGTCATGATCGTGGGCGCGGCAATTGCCGTTCACCACCGAGTTCGTGGGATCGCTGCCCATGATCGTGCCGCCCATAATGTGGTTGTTGGCATTCAGCTTGTCGTTAATCACAAACTCTTGCGCATCGAACAAGTCGCCAATCTGCCGTAGCTGGGTTTTGACCACTTCCAGCCCTTTGCGCACATAATCGCCGACGTCGTAGTGGATGTCCGGGCAGGCCAGGCCATGCTTGTCTTTGCGGGTGGGGCTCAGGGTCAGACGGTTGTTCGGATCCGGCAGCGGTTCCAGGCTGATGGAGAGATCCACCGAGCGGCTGGCGCGATCGCGCACTTCATCCTGCAGCGCCTTGCCGACCTTGCCCGTTTTCAGAACTTCAAGGGCGGAGGGGATCACCCGGTTGATGTTGTTGATGATGATCTTGTTGGCGGAGTGGTCGCTGCGGAACGCGCCGTCACGGTACCCCACCATGCAGCTGCTCTGCGCCGGGCCGCGGCCAACCCACAGGGCCTCTCGCGCCAGGAAGGAGCAGTGCAGGCCAGAGTGATCCATCATGTTGCGCCCCACCTGATCCGAGCTGTTCGCGATGCCGTTCGGGTTCTTTTCGTTGGCCGCCAGCAGCAGTAAGCGCGGGTTCTCAATCCCATTGCAGGCCAGAACGAACGTTTTACCGATCGCCCGATGGGAGTTATGCGCCGTGTCGTACCAGTGAACGGCGGTGACGCGGTTATTGTCGTCGGTGTCAATTTTGTACACCACCGCCTCGGGGATCACCTTCGCCCCCTTGTGTTCGGCCCGTTCAACGTGGTGAATGCCGTTGTACATGGCCCCGATCGGGCAAATCGGCTGGCAATTGTTATTGCCGCAGCAGGTGGGCCGTCCGTTCCAGGGGCGGGTGCTGCGGCCTTGCGGAATGGGCACCGATTTAAAACCGTGAGGATTAACAATCTCAGCAATGCGTCTGTCGCCGTAGGCCCAGGGCACCATGTCCATCGGGTAAGGCCCGCTGCGTTCCGCAGGGGACTGCCACTCCGGATTATTCGGGCCGGCAACGCCTATTTCCTCTTCGGCTTTCGCGTACCACGGTTCGATATCTTCGTAGGAAATAGGCCAGTCTCTCCCCACGCCATAGAGGGATTTCATGCGAAAATCATTGGGATGGTTGCGCCAGCAAGAAGCGGCCCAGTGCCAAGTGGTTCCCCCCACCACACGCAAATAGCCCTGTTTAAAGCCTGAGCCATTGGGGCCGGTCAGTTTGATATAGTCGTTCTCCGGGAAATAGAGCGGCGCGGTGGCGTACTCCGATTGCGGGTAAAGCCCCTGAAAATCCGACCCCGCACGATTGTGCAGTGGCATATTGCGCCAGTTTTCCACAGCCTGTGCGCGCTCAATGCGCGGGCCTGCCTCAAGTACCAGCACCGAGTAGCCCTGGCTCACCAAAGCATCCGCCATCAGACCGCCCACAATACCGGAACCGACAATGACGACATCGGCCTCTGCATCGCCGGAAGCATTAATTATTGGGCTTTTCACACGCGGTCCTCATATTTTTTATCGGCTACGGCAGGCAAATCTGTTGCGGGAATGGAAGGTTGGCGGGTAACGCCCGGCGGCAAGCCGGTCCACCACAGCGGGCCAAAATTGCACCAGGTCGGCACAATTAGGGCATCCTGAACCGTGCGATACATCAGCGCCTCTTTATAACTAATCAACTGACCCTGCTCAGCGTTTGAAGGATCTACGGTTCCGGTATACCACGCGGTCACGATCGCCTGGACAAGCTCCCTCTGCCCCTGTTCAATCGCATGTCGGTTCAAGGCTTCCGCATCGGTGGCTTGCTGGCTCAGGATGAACAGGGCGTTGAGTTGCGAGTTCAACTGCGGAAAATGTTCGCGCAGTGCGGAAAAATAGCGGGCGGAGAGTGTGACGTCCAAATCGTCAAACTCGGTAATTTTTCTCGAAATTTGCAAAAATTGCGCGTATTCAACGGGCGAGGCGGCAATTTGCGTCCGTTCGGCATAGGTTATATTTGAATAAGGCAACAGGCTGGCGGCGACGATGACGCCCACCATTTTCCCCAGCGCCTCCCTGCGGGTAAGCACGATTTGCAACGACATTATTAGCTCCGAAATAATTTATTTTTATATAGTTTTTTTAATATCTATCAGAACGCAGGCAAACCAAAATAAAAAATTGTGCTAATGGGGAGGAACCGCATTAAAAGATCAAGGCGTTATGAGATTGGCTACATCGACTACAGAGGTAAACTCCGGCCTTTAATGATGTCATCTGAACCTGAAGCAAATATCCCTGTAAATAATACGGCGTAATCTCTGCCGTACATTTATTCAACCCAACTCAATTTTTAAAAGTTAGGGGCTATGGCTTTGACGGGAAAGGCGTATTCTTCGGAATCGCTGCAGACGGCGGATGAGCAAGGCTTTCCGCCGGGCAGCCTGAAGTAGCGGTACCATCCGCCGCTGAACGTCTTGCTACGTCAGCAGGGCGCCGTCGATTTTCGCCACAATTTTACGCAGAACTGCCGGCGTTGTGCAGGTACTCATCGGGCGATGCAGCTCCCCCGGGAAGATAACGGCCAGTTCACCGGGTTGCAGGTGGATGAGAGTCTCACCGGGGATCGCCGGGCTAAACCCAAGGTCGTGCGCCTCGTTAAATGGCTCACTCAGGGACAAAGGCAGCCCCAGAACTCCGGCGCCAATCACTTCTCGCCCTTCCAGGACAAGATGGATATCCAGATACTGGCGATGAAACTCCGGCTTCTGGTCGGCCAACAGTTTGGTTTCCCCTTCAACGACGTTAAAGAACATCTGTTTACCCTGCACCTGATAGTGGCCGACAGGTAAATTGTACGGCTCACTTTCAATAATGCTGGCCAGCATTTTTCGAATGGCTACCGGATAGAATTTATTATTTACGGCAGTGGTTAAGGCATCAATAATCATAATATTTTCTCTGGTAGATATCGATTCGGCATTTCACCGACAAGAACAATGGCTGGGTAGTTTTATGGCAACAGGCAATCTCGGCGTAATTACGGTAGAATCGCTATTCGATCGTTCTACGGGCGCCACTATGAATAAGCAACAAAGCAAACCGCTTTGTTGTTAATATTTACAACCTATCACCACTGTGAGTAAACTCCACCTGAAAGGCTATTCGGCATGGTGAAATAAGTCATGACCTATCTCACGGTTTTTAGCCGCTTAAAACTGTGACAAAAGTCACTTAATTAAGTGTTACGAAACGACGTTACTTATCCTGTGATCCACGGCAGAAAATCACTGGATATTCACCGCTTTCACCAAAATCGATCGATTTAGCCTTCTCCGCCTACGGGCATAATGGGTTATTTTCCCCGATAGTCACTGACAGAAACCACGAAATTGCACACGAGATCACGCCAGCAGTAACATGCTTTTTTAACACTCTTTGGCGTGATGCAGATCGCAAAAATAAGCGGTAAAAAAACGTCTGATACAGGGTATCCCCTATTTTTCAGACAGGATCGCAACGATGCACACTGACACTCAACCTACCATTTTGCTTATCGCGCCGGTGATGGATGCTTTGCAAGCCGCGTTGGACGCCCGCTACCGGGTATTCCGTCTCTATGAACAATCAGATATTCCAGCCTTCCTGGTTCGCCATGGCGCAGACGTTCAGGCGGTGGTCACCCGTGGTGATGTGGGGGTAACCCGAGAGACGCTGGAGCAGTTGCCGCAGGTGGGCATGATTGCTGTCTTTGGCGTGGGAACCGACGCTATCGATCTCAACTACACCCGGGAACGCCATATCAGCGTCGGGATCACCGCCGGCGTGCTGACCGATGATGTGGCAGATCTGGCTCTGGGGCTAATGCTGTCCGCCAGCCGCCGCCTCTGCCAAGGGGACCGATTTGTACGCGAAGGCCGCTGGGAAACGACGCCGCCACCGCTGGCGACCAAAGTGAGCGGTAAACGCATCGGTATTTTCGGCATGGGGAATATTGGCCAAGCCATCGCCCGCCGGGCGAAAGGCTTCGATATGACCATCCTGTATACTGACCGCCAGCGCAAAGACGGCCTGGATTACCAGTGGTGCGCCGATCTGCACACGCTCGCAGCACAGAGTGATTTCCTGGTGATCGCGGCATCCGGCAGTGCGGAAAACCGCGGGATTATTGATGCCAGCGTATTTAACGCCATGCCCGAACGCGCCTGGCTTATCAATATTGCCCGCGGCAGCCTGGTCGATGAGGCGGCGCTGATAAAGGCGTTACAAAATCATGTTATCGCCGGGGCCGCTCTGGACGTCTTTGAAAACGAACCCCATGTTCCGACAGCGTTCTTTGCTCTCGAGAATGTTCTGCTTCAACCCCATGTGGCCAGCGCTACCGTAGAAACTCGTCAGGGAATGAGCCAATCCGTTTTGGATAATCTGGCAGGTTATTTTTCACATCAGGATATTCCTGGGTTAATTCAATAAAAATGATCGTTTGAGTTACGAATAATCATTTTTATCCGCCAACTCAATATCCTCTGTGAATGGCGGATATCATCGAGACGCTATTATGACCGATAAAATACCAGGAACTCGCTGGCTGCGGGTTATCGCGCCGATCCTTATCACCTGTATTATTTCATTTATGGATCGCGTTAATATCAGCTTTGCTCTGCCGGGCGGCATGGAACAGGATTTAGGCATTACCAGCCAGATGGCTGGCGTGGCCAGCGGTATCTTTTTTATTGGTTATTTATTTCTGCAAATCCCTGGCGGACGACTTGCGGTTTACGGTAGCGGAAAACGTTTTATAGCCTGGTCGCTCGTGGCCTGGGCGATTGTCTCTATCGCCACCGGATTCGTCACTCATGAATATCAACTGCTCGTGCTGCGTTTTATTCTCGGGATCTCCGAAGGGGGAATGTTGCCCGTCGTGCTGACCATGGTAAGCAATTGGTTCCCGGAAAAAGAACTGGGGCGCGCCAATGCCTTTGTCATGATGTTTGCCCCACTAGGGGGGATGCTGACCGCCCCGGTTTCTGGCGCGATTATTGCCACTCTCGACTGGCGCTGGCTGTTCATTATCGAAGGCTTGTTGTCGGTCGTGGTGTTGACCATTTGGTGGCTGGTGATCAGTGACCGTCCGGAAGAGGCGCGTTGGCTACCGGCGAAGGAACGCGACTATTTATTGACCGAACTGGCCCGGGAGCGCAAAGCGCGGGAAGGGAGGGTGCCGGCAGCGAAGGCGCCGTTAAAAGCGGTGTTTCGCAACAAGGGATTGATGCGCCTGGTCGTGCTGAATTTCTTTTACCAGACCGGGGACTATGGGTATACGTTGTGGCTGCCCACCATCTTGAAAAACCTGACCGGTGGCAGCATGGCCAATGTTGGGGTATTGGCGATCCTGCCTTTTGTTGCCACTCTGGCGGGGATTTATGTGATTTCGATGTTCAGCGATCGCAGCGGTAAACGCCGTTTGTGGGTCAGGATCTCCCTGTACTGTTTTGCGGCGGCGCTGATAGCCTCAGTGATCCTGCATGAGCACGTGGTGGCCGCCTATATCGCGCTGGTGGTGTGCGGCTTCTTCCTTAAAGCGGCGACCAGCCCCTTCTGGTCAATTCCCGGACGCATTGCGGCGGCGGAAGTGGCGGGCAGCGCACGCGGGGTGATCAACGGGCTGGGCAACCTCGGTGGGTTTTGCGGCCCCTATCTGGTAGGCGTCATGATTTATCTGTACGGACAGAACGTCGCGGTTTGCGCGCTGGCGGCATCGCTGTTGCTGGCAGGAAGTATCACCTTCCTGCTGCCGAAAGAATGCGACCGCTCCTGCGAAGAAACGGACAACCGCCTGCCATCCGGGGCTAAACAGAAGTGGAGTTAAACGGTAATGGCGCGCTGTGGGCAGCAACGGCGGCTCACACCCGCATCAGGATTGGGCGGCGCGTTGTATTATCGCGGTTAAATGCCAGGCCAATGGCTTGAGCGACTCACAAGCCAACCCGCACCAAACGGTGATGCAATCGTTGAGAATCAGCTTTTCTAAAAACGGTTATAACTCAATGGGGTGATGCATAGGGAGATTGGAGCGGGTGAAGGGAATCGAACCCTCGTATGCAGCTTGGGAAGCTGCCGTTCTACCATTGAACTACACCCGCATCGGTGTGCGACAGGCATTATAACCGGTTATCGGCGGCGGGCAAGCGGAGATGGCGCGTAACTGTCGATGTTTTAAGCGGTTAAGTCCCGTAAACGAAAAAAAACCGGCGCAGTCGCCTGCACCGGTTGTTGCACGCTAAACGGGATTATTTCTGTGGGCGCATCGCCGGGAACAGAATCACGTCGCGGATGGTGTGGCTGTTGGTGAACAGCATCACCATGCGGTCGATACCGATGCCCAGACCGGCAGTCGGCGGCAGGCCGTGCTCCAGCGCGGTGACGTAGTCTTCGTCGTAGAACATCGCTTCGTCGTCGCCGGCGTCTTTGGCGTTCACCTGGTCGGCGAAGCGTTGCGCCTGGTCTTCGGCGTCGTTCAGCTCGGAGAAACCGTTGCCGATTTCACGGCCGCCGATGAAAAACTCAAAGCGGTCGGTGATTTCCGGGTTCACGTCGTTGCGGCGCGCCAGCGGCGACACTTCAGCCGGGTACTCGGTGATGAAGGTCGGCTGAATCAGATGGCTTTCCGCCACTTCTTCGAAGATCTCGGTCACGACGCGGCCCAGGCCCCAGCTCTTCTCAACCTTGATGCCGATGGATTCGGCGATGGCCACCGCTTTGCCCATGTCGGCCAGGTCAGCCAGATCGGTTTCCGGACGGTATTTCTTGATCGCCTCGGTCATGGTCAGCTTCTCGAACGGCTTGCCGAAGTCGAACACTTCGTCGCCGTACTGCACCTGAGAGGTGCCCAGCACTTTCTCGGTCAGGGTGCGGAACAGCGTCTCGGTCAGCTCGATCAGGTCTTTGTAATCCGCGTAAGCCATGTAGAGTTCCATCATGGTGAACTCTGGGTTATGACGCGGAGAAACGCCTTCGTTGCGGAAGTTGCGGTTGATTTCGAACACGCGTTCGAAGCCGCCGACCACCAGACGCTTCAGATACAGTTCCGGCGCGATGCGCAGGTACATGTCGATATCCAGCGCATTGTGGTGGGTGATGAACGGACGCGCGGACGCGCCGCCCGGGATCACCTGCATCATCGGGGTTTCGACTTCCATGAAGCCGCGTTCCACCATGAAGTTACGGATAGCGGACATCACCTGCGAACGCACCTTGAAGGTGTTGCGCGATTCTTCGTTGGCGATCAGATCCAGGTAACGCTGGCGGTAACGGGTTTCCTGATCCGCCAGGCCGTGGAATTTGTCCGGCAGCGGACGCAGCGCTTTGGTCAGCAGACGCAGTTCGGTGCAGTGGATCGACAGTTCGCCGGTCTTGGTTTTGAACAGCTTGCCGCGCGCGCCGAGGATATCGCCCAGGTCCCACTTCTTGAACTGCTCGTTGTACACGCCTTCAGCCAGATCGTCGCGTGCGACGTACAGCTGAATGCGGCCGCCCACGTCCTGCAGCGTAACGAAGGATGCCTTGCCCATAATGCGGCGGGTCATCATGCGGCCGGCGACGGTCACTTCTACGCCCAGCGCTTCCAGCTCTTCGTTGTCTTTATCGCCGTACGCGGCGTGCAGTTTGTCGGAGGTGGAGTCGCGACGGAAGTCGTTCGGGAACGCAATGCCGTTCTCACGCAGGCCGGCCAGTTTCTCGCGGCGGGACTGCAGTTCGTTATTGAGATCCAGCGCCTGATCGGCGCCCTGTACTTGTTGTTCAGACATTTCTATTCCTCATAACCCGGCTTTCAAACTTGCCTCAATGAATTTATCCAGGTCGCCATCCAGTACGGCCTGCGTGTTACGCGTTTCGACGTTGGTGCGCAAATCCTTGATGCGGGAGTCATCCAGCACGTAAGAACGGATTTGGCTGCCCCAGCCGATGTCGGACTTGTTGTCTTCCATCGTCTGCTTATCAGCATTTTTCTTTTGCATCTCAAACTCGTACAGCTTGGCTCGCAGCTGTTTAAACGCTTGATCCTTGTTCTTATGCTGAGAACGATCGTTCTGGCACTGCACCACGATGTTGGTTGGCAGGTGAGTAATACGTACGGCGGATTCGGTTTTGTTGACGTGCTGACCGCCCGCACCGGAGGCGCGGTACACGTCGATACGCAGATCCGCCGGGTTGATTTCGATATCGATATCGTCGTCGACTTCCGGGTAGATGAACACCGAGCTGAACGAGGTGTGGCGACGGCCGCCGGAGTCAAACGGGCTCTTGCGCACCAGGCGATGAACGCCGGTTTCAGTGCGCAACCAGCCGAACGCGTAGTCGCCGATGATCTTGATGGTGGCCGATTTCAGGCCCGCGACGTCGCCGTCGGACTCTTCGATCACTTCGGTCTTGAAGCCCTTGGCTTCAGCCCAGCGCAGGTACATGCGCAGCAGCATGCTGGCCCAGTCCTGCGCTTCGGTGCCGCCGGAGCCGGCCTGGATATCCAGGTAGCAGTCGGCGCTGTCGTATTCGCCGGAGAACATGCGGCGGAATTCCAACTGATCCAGTTTGCTCATCAGTTGATCCAGCTCGGCGACCGCTTCGTTGAAGGTCTCTTCATCGTCGGCTTCCACCGCCAGTTCCAGCAGCCCGCCGACGTCTTCGCCGCCCTGCTCCAGCTGATCGATGGTTTCAACGATGGCTTCCAGCGCGGCGCGCTCTTTGCCGAGCGCCTGCGCGCGCTCCGGTTCGTTCCAAACGTCCGGCTGCTCCAGCTCGGCGTTGACTTCTTCTAGGCGTTCCTTCTTGGCATCATAGTCAAAGATACCCCCTAAGAACCGCAGTCCGCTCGGACAGGTCCTGAATTCGGTTTTTTACCGGGTTAATTTCAAACATGGTTTCGTTCTTTTACGTTGATATCGTCGATGGCGGAATGCCATTGGAACCGCTAATTCTAACGGATCCGGGCGGCAGTTTATAGCGAGTTGGTCAGTTTTTGTGGCGATCGGGAAGGATGCCGGGGATTGGAGAGCCCAATCCCCGAATTGTGTTCAATTTCGCCTCAGCGCGGCCAAAGATGCTGGATCAGCAGTTGCACGTTGCGGTTGCCGCGAAACTCGTTGACGTCGAGCTTGTAGGCCAGTTCCACCTCGCGCACGCTGCTGTCCGGCCACAGCGTGGTATCCACGTTGAACGCGATGCCGTCGAGCAGCGGGCCGCCGCCAAGCGGTTCCACCATCAGCTTCAGGTGTTTCTCGCCCACCAGCCGCTGCTGCAGAATGCGGAACTTGCCGTCGAAGGTCGGTTCCGGGAACGCCTGGCCCCACGGGCCGCCCTCGCGCAGCAGCTCCGCCGTGGTCAGCGACAGCTCCTGCATCGCCAGTTCGCCATCGGACCAGATCACCCCTTCCAGCATCGCCGGATCGAGCCATTCGCCCACCAGCTCGCCGAAACGCTGGCGGAACTCGTCGAATTTGGTCTCTTCCAGCGACAGCCCGGCCGCCATCGCGTGGCCGCCGAACTTCATCATCAGCCCGGGGTTCAGCATATCCAGCCGCTCCAGCGCGTCGCGCATGTGCAGGCCGGGCACCGAACGGCCGGAGCCTTTCAGGATGCCGTCGCCCGCCGGCGCGAACGCGATCACCGGGCGGTGGAAACGCTCTTTGATGCGCGAAGCGAGGATGCCCACCACGCCCTGGTGCCATTCCGGGTGATACATCGCCAACCCGTAAGGCAGCTCGGTGCTGGTGCGCTCCAGCTGATCGCACAGCTGCAAGGCCTCCACCTGCATGCCCTGCTCGATCTCGCGGCGCGTCTGGTTCAGCGCATCAAGATCGTTGGCCAGCATGCGCGCCTGCGCGATGTCGTCGCTCAGCAGCAGCGCCACGCCGATCGACATGTCGTCCAGCCGGCCGGCGGCGTTGAGCCGCGGGCCGAGGGCGAAACCGAGATCGTTGGCCGCCAGCTGGCGGGCGTCGCGGTTGGCCACCTCAAGCAGCGCGCGGATGCCCGGTCGGCATTTGCCGGCGCGAATACGGTTTAACCCCTGATACACCAGAATGCGGTTGTTGGCGTCCAGCGGCACCACGTCGGCCACAGTGCCGAGCGCCACCAGATCCAGCAGCTCCGCCAGATTGGGCATCGCCAGCGCGCGCTGCTCGAACCAGCCACTGTCCCGCAGCCGGGCGCGCAGCGCCAGCATCAGGTAGAACGCCACGCCTACCCCCGCCAGCGATTTGGACGGGAAGGCGCAGCCGCGCAGGTTGGGGTTAACGATCGCTTCAGCCGCCGGCAGGGTCTCGCCTGGCAGGTGGTGATCGGTCACCAGCACCTGCATGCCCTTGGCGTGCGCCACATCGACGCCGGCGTGGGAGGAGATGCCGTTATCGACGGTGACAATGAGTTCTGCGCCGCGCGCCGCCGCCTGCTCCACCACTTCAGGGCTCAGGCCGTAGCCGTCTTCGAAGCGGTTTGGCACCAGATAATCGACGGCTGCGCCGCCCATGCTGCGCAGCGCCAACACCGTCAGCGCGGTGCTGGTGGCGCCATCGGCGTCGAAATCGCCCACC
Source organism: Serratia sp. CY81684 (assembly GCF_052166595.1). Classification (NCBI taxonomy): domain Bacteria; kingdom Pseudomonadati; phylum Pseudomonadota; class Gammaproteobacteria; order Enterobacterales; family Yersiniaceae; genus Serratia; species Serratia sp. CY81684. Next base: position 171,997 of record NZ_JBJNOO010000004.1, read on the forward strand.
ACCATGATGCGGCGGCCGTCGGCCAGCGCCTGTTGCAGCAGGCTGACGGCGTCGTCGATACCGTCCAGCTGTTGCCAGGGCAGCATGCCCTTGACGCTGCGTTCCAGCTCTTGCTCAGCCTGCACGCCGCGCAGGGCATAAAGCCGGCGCAGCAGCGGCGGCAAACTGGCGGGCAGATGCGAGTCATCCGCCGCCGGGCGGCGGCGTAGTTGCGTTTTGATACTCACCGGCGATTAACCACCGGCTTTGGTGGCGGCCTGGTGCGCATCCAGCATGGCGGCCATCTCTTTCGGCCCCTGATAGCCCGGGATCATCATGCCGTTTTCCAGGATGATGGCCGGCGTGCCCTGAATGCCGAACTGTACGCCCAGCTCGTAATGCTTGCTGATGTCGGTTTTACAGGTCGCTGGAGAAACGGCGTCGCCCTTCATGGCGGCGTCGAACGCCTTGGCCTTGTCGGCGGTGCACCAGATCGACTGCATGTCTTTTTCAGCCTGGGATGCCAGCCCCTGGCGCGGGAATGCCAGGTAACGCACGGTAATACCCAGATCGTTGTACTCTTTCATCTGCTGATGCAGCTTGTGACAGTAACCGCAGGTGATGTCGGTGAACACGGTGATCACGTGTTTCTCTTTCGGCGCCTTGTACACGATCATCTGATCTTTCAGCGCGTCCATCTTGCTGCTCAGCAGTTGGTTGGTCACGTTGACCGGCTCTTTGCCGCTGACGTCGAACAGCGGGCCCTGCAGGATGTGCTTGCCGTCTTCGGAGGCGTACAGCACGCCGCTGTCGGTCAGCACGGTTTTCAGGCCGTTGACCGGTGAAGGCTGCACGTCCGCCTGCTGGATGCCCAGGCTGGCGAGCGCTTTTTTGATCGCCGCGTCATCGGCATGGGCGGCGCCGGCCACCGAGGCCACCAGCAGTGAAAGCAGCATTAAACCTTTTTTCATTATTCCAATCCTTTCGAACCCGCCGCTCAGGCGCGCGGGTGATGCTGTTGATGTAGCTGTTTCAGTCGTTCGGTCGCTACATGAGTATAAATTTGCGTGGTCGAGAGATCGCTGTGCCCTAACAACATCTGTACGACACGGAGATCGGCCCCATGGTTCAGCAAATGGGTAGCGAACGCGTGCCGCAACACGTGCGGCGACAGACGCTCGCTGTCGATGCCCGCAAGGATGGCATAGTGTTTGATGCGATGCCAGAACGTCTGTCGGGTCATTTGCTGACAGCGGGTGCTGGGAAACAGCACATCCAGCGTCTGGCCGTTGACCAGCCATGGGCGGCCGTGCTCCAGATAGTTTTCGATCCAGTAGACCGCCTCTTCGCCCAGCGGCACCAGCCGCTCCTTGTTGCCCTTGCCGATCACCCGCACCACGCCCTGGCGCAGGCTGACGTCGCTGATGCTCAGCCCCACCAGTTCGGAGACCCGCAGCCCGGTGGCGTACAGCACTTCGAGCATCGCCTTGTCGCGCAGCTCCAGCGGCTGATCGACGCAGGGCGCCTGCAGCAACGCATCGACCTGCGCCTCGCTCAGATCCTTCGGCAAGCGCTGCGGCAGTTTGGGAGACGCCAGCTGCGCGGTGGGATCGTCGGCGCGCAGCTTTTCGCGGTACAGATATTGAAACAGGCGCCTCATGGCGCTCAACAAACGCGCGGAGCTGGTGGCCTTGTAACCGCCATCCACCCGCTCGGCGAGAAACGCCTGCAGATCCAGCGCCTGCGCCTGCAGCAAATCGGTCTTCTGCTGGCCAAGCCAGGCGCCCAGGGCCTGCAAATCCAGCCGGTAGGAGGCCAGCGTATTTTCCGCCAGATTGCGCTCAAGCCACAGCGCATCCAGGAATTGTTCAATCAGCGCATTGTCTTGCTGTTGCACGCGGTCCTCTCTTCGTTGCATTTCCACCCGCGCCATTATGCCTTAAGCCGACGCAAATCAGGTATACTCGCTGCAATTCTCTAAACAGCAACGTAACGGTTTACACATGAAGATTGGTCTGTTTTACGGCTCCAGCACCTGCTACACCGAGATGGCGGCAGAAAAAATCCGTGAGATTCTGGGTGAAGACCTGGTCGACCTGCACAACCTGAAAGACGTCTCGCCCAAGCTGATGGAGGACTATTCCATTCTGATCCTCGGCATCCCGACCTGGGATTTCGGCGAACTGCAGGAAGACTGGGAAGCGATCTGGCCGCAGCTGGCGGCGCTGGATCTGAAAGGCAAAATCGTCGCCATGTACGGCATGGGCGATCAGCTCGGTTACGGTGAGTGGTTCCTCGACGCGCTGGGCATGCTGCACGATCACATCGCGCCGCTGGGCGTACAGTTCATCGGCTTCTGGCCCACTGAGGGTTTCGAGTTCACCAGCCCCAAACCGCTGAGCGCCGATGGCAAACACTTCGTCGGCCTGGCGCTCGATGAGGTCAACCAATACGATCTGAGCGAAGAGCGCCTGCAGCAATGGTGCGAACAGATCCTGTTGGAGATGGAGCCGCTGCTGTAGCCGCTATCGGGCGTTCCTCCCCAAACGCCGAGCGCCGGCGGCATGATTCGCGCCGGCGCCCCCTATCAGTCTTGTTCGCCGTCACCCGCCGGCGGATACAGCAACAGCTGCCGCAGGTGGCGCCATTCCTCTTTGCTCATGCAGTCGGAAGCCAGCCACAGCCGGCGGCGCTTTTTGCCTTCCATCGGCTGCAGCGTCAACAGCATGCCGTAACCCGGCATCCACGGTTTTTTCGCCAGCCGCCACTCGCGGCCGTGCCAGCTGAAACGCCGATCCGCCAGCAGCCGCAGCTCGCCCTGCACCGCGGCGATGCGCTTCTGGCTGCGAATGCACTGAAACACCACCAGCGTCAGCAGCACCAGCCAGAGCGGGCCAAAGCCTTCCGGCCAGGGCGAAATCAGGATCAGCAGGATCAGAACGCCGTGGGTCAACAGTGAAAACAGCTGGGTGCGCCAGGAAATGCGGATATCACATCGCCACTGGGCCACGGTCTTTATTTCGCGTTTGGATCAGGGTCACCATTCTCTGCAGCTCGCCGTCCTGCGGCGCGCCATGATTCATCAGCCAGTTGAACAAATCGGGATCGTCGCACTCCAGCAGGCGGATAAACAGCGCCTTGTCCGCGTCATTCAGGCTGTCGTATTCGTATTCGAAGAACGGCATGATGGAGATGTCCAGCTCGCGCATGCCACGGCGGCAAGCCCAGTGAATACGTGCTTTGTTGTTAATATCCATGTTGTTATGACTCACCTCTTTTCAGCGCGGCAGCGCCAGCGCAGGGTTCAAATGACACACTGTATGGCAACGCCGTCGCAATATAATTCCATCAGCCGGGGGGTCTGTGTGCAAGGGTGCCCTGGCCACAAGTCTATAGAGTAACAATTTGACATACACGCCGGGAAGGCGCTTTGTGGCGGAAAACGCAATAAAGCGCAAAATGCCAAAAAAAGCGCCCCCCGGCGCCGCGGCGCGAATAACAGTTTGCAAAGCCCGCCGCCTCTTTTACCATGGGCCCAATACCCTTCAGGTAAGCTAAACGTTGAGCAGGAACTTACTATGGCGCATAACATTCCATTCCCACCCCGTCAGCCCTCCGCTTCCACCCATCTGCCCCTGACGCTGATCTCGCTGGAAGATTGGGCGTTGGTGACGCTGAACGGGCCGGACACGGTGAAATATCTCCAGGGCCAGGTGACGGCGGACATCGACGCGCTGGCGGCCGATCAACACGTGCTGTGCGCCCACTGCGACGCCAAGGGCAAAATGTGGAGCAACCTGCGTCTGTTCCACCGTGGCGAAGGCTTCGCCTATCTGGAGCGCCGCAGCGTGCTGGACAGCCAACTGGCGGAAATCAAAAAATACGCGGTGTTCTCCAAAGTCACCATCGCCGCCGATAATGACGCGGTATTGCTGGGCGTCGCCGGTTTCCAGGCGCGCGCCGCGCTGACGGGCCTGTTCGCCACGCTGCCGAGCGCCGAGCACCCGGTGGTGCAGGACGGCGAGACCACGATTCTGCACTTCAATGCGCCGGCGGAACGTTTTCTGCTGGTGACCCGCCCCGCCGTGGCCGAACAGCTGATCGGCAAACTGCATGACCAGGCGGAACTGAATGACAGCAGCCAATGGCTGGCGCTGGAGATCGAAGCCGGTTATCCGGTTATCGACGCCGCCAACAGCGCGCAGCTGATCCCGCAGGCCACCAACCTCCAGGCGCTGGAAGGCATCAGCTTCAGCAAGGGTTGCTATACCGGTCAGGAGATGGTGGCGCGCGCCAAGTTCCGCGGCGCCAACAAACGTGCGCTCTACTGGCTGGAAGGTAAAGCGGCCCGCGCCCCGCAGGCGGCGGAAGATCTGGAGCTGCAGCTGGGGGAAAACTGGCGCCGCACCGGCACCGTACTGGCGTCGAGTCAGTTAGCCGATGGTACGCTGTGGGTGCAGGTGGTGATGAACAACGATCTGGATGCCGACAGCAAGCTGCGGGTGCGCGACGATGCCGCCAGCCAGCTGGCGATCAAACCGTTGCCCTACTCGCTGGCCGAAGAGAAATAATCCGTCGGCCGCAGGCCCCCTGCCTGCGGCCATCTTCGTTACTCGTCCAACTCCCCGTCGCGCTGCACCAGATAGATCAGCACCAAGATGATGGTGACGAAGAAGCGAAACGCGCTCGGCACGCCGTTCCATTGCTGCGACATCCACATGCCGAACCACTCCCCCCCAATCGACATAAAACCGACCTGCCAGGTAAGGAAGCCCAGCGTCAGCCCCGCTACCGCCCATTTTTTTCGGCCGTTGAAAGCGTTGGCGGGCAGTTTCAGGCCGCACAGCAGGCGCAGGCCACCAATCCAGCACAGCAGCGCGGTCAGACTCTCCAACGCAATGATGAAAATATAACCGGCGTGATGCAGCCACGGCGTCTGTATCGAGCGGTAGCCGATGGTGGCCTCGGGGAATATAGTGTCCATCATAAAGACGTGGCGCACGAAGGCGAAGTTGGAGCCGTAGTCGGTGAGGTTACCGAAGGCCACCAGCGAAGCGAACAAGGCGATAGCGCAGACCAGCAGCGCTTTGGATAAGCGAACGATCATCTTGATGAGTCCTGAACAGAGGTTAGAGAAACGGTATGCGGGCTCAGAAATGAAGGACAGGGCTTGCTGGATACCCGAAAGAAGCAAGCGCCTCTTTTTTAAAACAAAAGAGGCGCTTGTTCAATACGCATTCAGATGTAGCGGCAACGCTTAGACGTACAGGTAGATCGCCATGAAGTGGCAGGCGCTGCCGCCGAGCACGAAGCCGTGCCAGATGGCGTGGCCAAAGCGAATGCGCTTGGAAGCGTAAAAAATCACGCCCAGGGTGTAGACCACCCCGCCGATCGCCAGCAGCGTGACGCCGCCGGCCTCCAGCCGCGTGACCAGCTGATAAATCACGATCAGCGACAGCCAGCCCATCGTCAGGTAGGTCACCAGCGACAGGGCTTCAAAACGGTGGGCGAAGGCCAGCTTGAACAGTACGCCAAGCAGCGCCAACCCCCAGATTACCGCCATCAAGCCCTTCGCCAGCGGCGAATCCAGCCCTACCAGCAAGAACGGGGTGTAAGTGCCGGCAATCAGGAGATAAATGGCGCAGTGGTCAAATTTTTTCAGCCAATGCTTGGCCTTTTGATGCGGGATCGCATGGTACAGCGTAGAAGCGAGAAACAGCAGGATCATGCTGCCGCCGTACAGGCTGTAACTGGTGATGGCCGTCGCATCGGCGCCGGTATTCACCGCCTGCACCAGCAGCAACACCAGGCCGACAATACCGAACACCAGCCCGATGCCGTGGCTGATGCTGTTGGCGATCTCTTCCGCCCACGGATAAGCCGCGGTGACAATCTTATTGTTCCCGGCTTTCACTACGTCCGTTTTCCCCATAACGCGCAACCCCTCAAAATGCCCTGCTTTGTGCGAAATTAACGCAAAGCAGCTTAACTGAGAATAATTCCAGTGTACACGTGTACGCTAAAATAAAAATGTGAACACGTGTAACCATCGAAATCCCCCGCCCGCTGGTCTACAATCGTCAGGCTTCAACCCACCCACCTTGAGGTTTACACCATGTCATCCGCTGTACACGCGTTAGATTTCGGTTCAATGACCCAGGCCATCCAGTTCCTGATGGAAATCGATAAGTTAAAAGGCGTACAACGCCGCACCAAGGTACTGGGCACCCAGCGCCAGGAAAACTCCGCCGAACACAGCTGGCATTTCGCCATCGCCGCCATGAGCCTGGCGCCCTACGCCGGTGATGACGTAGACATTCAGCGCGTGATCCAGATGGCGCTGCTGCATGACATCGTGGAAATCGACGCCGGCGACGTGCTGGTCTACGATCTGGCGGCCCGCGCGGCGATCCACGATCAGGAAGTGGCGGCGGCGCGCCGTCTGTTCGGCATGTTGCCGGAGGCTCAGCGCGAGTATTTCACCGCTTTATGGCAGGAATATGAAGACGGCGAGAGCGCCGATGCCCGCTTTGCCTTGCTGCTGGATCGCACCATGCCGATGCTGATGAACCTGCACAATGAAGGCCAGAGCTGGGTGGAAAACGGCATCAGCCTGGAGCAGGTGCTGGCGCGCAATGCGTCGATCGCCGACGTGCATCCCGAGCTGTGGCGCCATATGGAGCAACATCTGCGGGACGCGCAGCGCAAAGGCTGGTTGAAGTAATTGTATCTGCTGCAGTGAGTACACTGCAGCCTATTGATTTCACAGTGCCGCCTCATCCCCGGAGGCGCCATAGCTTGCTTTTAGCCTCCATCGTAACGGTCAGTACAAGGCAAAACCACTTATACTCCCAGCCCCGGCACGTAGCCTGTCTCATACTTGCTTATCCCAAGGTTCTCTCCTTTACTTACCTTTTGCGAATCCATTTCTTTGGGGAAATTCATGAGCTCAATATTCGTTCAACGCGATGTCGCCGCATTATTTTATGCCATTATAGGAAAAAAAGCCGACATTAAAGATATTGATTATTTTTCAAAAAAAATAACGCAAGAAAACCTCTCCATTCCTGTATTAACTAATAAATTAATCAATTCTGAATTAGGTCAATCACGCCTGTCAGAGTTAAATGAACGCGAACAAGTACAGTTTATTTATCACAATATTCATGGTACCTACGCATCAGAGAAAACACTCACTTATCTTCTCAGCCTATTGGAGAGGAGAGGTGATCTCGGTAGCCTTGCTGCTTACATGAGCAACGATCTTCTTCACTACTCCGGGCAAGAAACCCTCTTGCAAGAACAACAAGCTGCGTTGATTGAAACCGTTAATCAAACGCTATTTCCCTCTTTTAACAGCTCAGTATCAGACGGGGCTGAATGGGTGCAAGGTTTTTATTATGCAGTGAAATCCACTATGACATCCGATGGCATAAACTATTGGGGTAATGTGATAAATAGTCACCCTGAACAGTTAAATTTGATTGCACAAAAGTTTGTCGAAGGTAAAAAAACGTTGTCTAACCTTAGCGACAATGATTTCGTCATCAAAATCTATGAAAATATTTTTGGATCAACCCCAGATAACGACCAACTACAAAAATATATTACCGAATTGAATATCAATACTGAAAGCCGTGGTGATGTCATAGTACGCATGATTAATGATATCCGCAATGATGAAACCAGCGTTCATGCTGATGCTAAAGCAATTTTTTTGGCTAACACTCATGTTTATGCTGCTGGAGAGTTACCCGCACCGAAGTATCAGGAAGCCATAACTGCAATATACTTGAGCATTGCCGGTTATTATATTGATGCCAATGCATTGGATACCTACAGTAAGCAATTAGCCGCTGGGCGATCTGAGAGTGACATCCTCGCCATGTTCTCCAAGCAACCTGCTTTCGCCAAAGCCTCCTCGTACCAGATAATATTCAATAACCTATGGGGAAGACCCATGACGACAGCCGAGTCTGTCGCAATTATGAACGAAAGTGGCAACGATGCACTGAAGGCGACACTGGCTGTATTGGCGCACTTCCGTGCTAATGAGAGTATTATTGCAGGCAATGGCGGAGCACCAGGCAGTTATGCTGTCCAACAATTCGAACAAAAGATCGGAGCCAACTTAAACTATGTCAAACAGGGCATACTGACAAAAAGTGGTGAAAACGGAGAGTTAACAGGGATAATAAATAATCATGGCGTCGAACATATTATCTCCAACGCTGAGTTATCCATGCTGAATGACATTACGCTGAACGTCGTAAAATCAGGCACTATCGATATTAGTCAATTCAATGGGTGGCATACTCTTACCATCGACGGTACTGAAAGTGTTTTGCTGAAGTTGTTCGCTCAAGCACTCAATAATATTGATATATTCCTGAAAAACCCGAATGTCACCTTGGTCAGTCCTATTACTGGAAACAATCAAAACATCATCATCACAGCAGATGCAGATATGGCGCATGCCACCGGTGTGCTTCGATTCAATTTTGCAAAAAATATCAATGTGCAATGGCAAGGCAATAGCATCAATGACGGCGCCAATAGCGTTAGCGATACGTTCAAAATTAAGGGGTATGATCAAGGCTCGGTATTAGCGGCTAACCTTATCACCAAGAATGTTTATCTCACTACGGGTGTCGATGGTGCGCTTTCCGGCACGATTGCCACCAATGTAGGTAACTTTACGCTTTTTCCCCAGATCGATTTGGCGGGTTATCGAGGTACGGGTTCTATCTACGTTGACGGACAATTAGTCGGCAACGAGGGCAGGCATGTATTTGATATAGGCCTCTTGGCCGATCTCTCTATCGCTAATATACACAACAAGGATTATACGCATGTCACCGACCTGAAAGCCCCCGAACTTTGGGATCCTGCGTGGGGAATGCCAAACGGCTTTACGGGTTCATACGGTTTTGCGCTGTCTGGCTTTGCCGATAACGTTACGGTGATTAATGTGCCGGTAGATTCATTTATGGATGTCCCTTTTAGCCAACGCGCCCTGGAAATCACCGGTAATGCCGGTGGAAACAGCCATATTACCTTTGAGTACGCTCCCGATTACCGCTATAAAAATTTTTCGCCAGTGATGACTATCACTTTTGATGCAAAGAATATAACTCACGCTGATGCCGGCACCTTATCGTTCAAAACCGACACTGTTTATATTGACTCTGACATTCCGGAGGTCAGAGAGTTCTTGGAAATATCATCTAAAGGGGATGCGGAAAATACCCTACGCCTTGAGGGCCATGACAACCATATCAGTGAAATTAACATTACTGGTGATAAGGCGCTTAACCTCACCATCAAAAACAATTTCAGCGAAGAATTGAAATCCATCACCTGTCACATGGCTAATAGCACACCACTGAATTTGACCCTGGAACAAGGGGGGACTGGCGGCGGGTTGTTCTATCAGGTGCTAAAACAATTAGGCGGACTGACGGGATACGATACCATCATGTCCCAAATGGCCGGTTACCAACTGTCGATCGCTAACGACGCCCCCACGACCAACGGAATCCAGGCTAATCATCTCTACAACGTAATGGGCAATACGAGTCTGGCAACCGGCAAAGGCACGGATACAGTGGTATTCAGCCACAGTAGCATTGATAACATGGTCACCTTTAACGATTATGAAAACAGCAGCACGCAAAATGCATCATGGGTTGAAGGCGACAACATTGTCGTCGGTGATATCGATCGGCAGTGGCTCTTTTCCGCAGGTGGCAGCAAGACTATCGATCTCGTCGGCAGTTTATCTCTGAATGACCTGACAGTGCTACTCTCCGGAATGAATGTTCCGACGAATACGACTCCGCAACAATTGTTCATTGAACTGGTCTCTAAAGTCACTCAGGGCCACAGCCAGGGTACATTGAGCGAAGTCAGCGCCTTATCGTTGAATGGATCCTATTTTGTAATGGTGGATAAGAACCTGAATCACAGTTTGGACAACGATGACATTATTTTTGGTCTCACAAGCGACAATGCCTTCAAAATGGCCCATTACGATTCACCTGTTCTGGAGGTTAATGGCATTGGCAGTTTTACTCACGATGCCGTCGCTGCATAGCTGTTATTTATCATGCTTAACTTTCACACCGGGCTTTGACCCGGCGTGAAAGTTACTACGGTTTGTTCGCCCTCTTCTTCGCGGCAATCACCGCCCACAGTGCGCTCAGTAATCCCCCCGCCCCCCGAATGCAGGCCAGCGGCGATCCGCGATCAGGGAGTGCCGGCGGCGCGCCATCTATTGGGCATGCTGCCAGGCGCACTGTATGAGTATTTCACCGCTTTATGGCAGGAACACGGGGCAACATCTGCGGGACGCGCAGCGCAAAGGCTGGTTGAAGTAAGGGAGCCGGGCTGCCGCCTCTGCGCCACAGCCCGTCAACGTCAAGCGAACGCCTGCTGGCGTTCCAACGCTTCCTCATAGCTCGGCATCGACCCCGCCGCCCCGGCGCGTTCCACGCAGACCGCCGCGTAGGCGGCGGCGAAGCGCGCCGCATCGGCTAACGGCACCTGATTCGCCAGCTGCGCCGCCAGAGCGCCGTTAAACGCATCCCCCGCGCCGGTGGTGTCTTTCGGCTGCGCCGGAAACGCCGGGATCAGCTCACTGTGTTCCCCGTCCGAGAACAACGCCCCCTGCGTGCCCAAGGTCACGATCAGCAAACGAATGCCCTTGGCGTGCAGCACCTGCGCCGCCTGACGCGCCGAAGCCACATCCCGCACCGGCACGCCGGTCAGCAACGTGCATTCGGTGGCGTTGGGCGTCAGCAGATCGACCTGCGCCAGCAGGCTGTCCGGCACCGGCTGAAACGGCGCCGGGTTGAGAATGATGAACGTCCGCGCCTCGCGGGCGATGGCGATCACTTGTTCGATCGCCGGCAGGTTGTTCTCCAGCTGGGTCAACAGAATATCCGCCGCGGCGATCGCCGGGCGGCACTGGCGCACCTCGTCCTCGCTGACCGTCAGGTTGGCGCCGGGATCGACGGCGATCATGTTCTCCGCATCCTCGCCGGCAACGTAGATAAGCGCATTGCCGGTCGGGCAATCGCCGGTCGAGAACAGCGTCACCGCATCGAAGCCGGCCGCGGCGAGATGGCGCCGGGCGAAGGTGCCGAAGTCGTCGCGCCCCACCTTGCCGATATAATGCACCCGCGCCCCGGCGCGCAGCGCGGCGGTGGCCTGGTTGGCACCCTTGCCGCCCGCCCCCATCATACTGTTACGGGCGATCAGCGATTCGCCGGGCTGCGGAAAGCGCGCCATGCCGGCGACGATATCCAGGTTGAACGAACCGAACACGCAGACTTTGCCTTTCATTGCTGGTACTCCCTGCTCAATTGGAGGTGGCGCCGGGCTGCCAAACAGGCGCCTTTGCTGCCGGTTTCATCGGTCTGGCGGCTGATGGAGATCGCCAATCCCTGTGCCGGCTGCGGCCCGCGCAGATGACGGCGGATCTCTTGCTCCAGCCGCGCCAACGGAAAACCGCGCATGGCAATCACGCCGCCACCCAGGATCAGCCGTTGGGGGTCGATCACATTCATTTCGATGGCGATGGTCTGCGCCAATCGTTCAACGAAACGCTGCAAATCCGGATGATCGCCATGGCGTTCGAACAGCCGGTCGAACGGCGTTTGCGCCGCGTTGGCGCGCGCCCAGCCGGTCAGCCAATGGCCGGAGGTCAAACTCTCGACGCAGCCCCGTTTGCCGCACGGGCACTCGCCCAGATGGCCCGGCCAGGGAATGTGCCCCAACTCGCCGGCGGCGCCATGCGCCCCGTGGTAAAAATCGCCGTTCAGCCACAGGCTGTTGCCCATGCCGGTGCCCAGATACAGCCCTACCGCCACCTGCGGCAGCGCCGGCAGCTGCTGCAAATCCCACCACAGCAGATGGTTGACGTCCTTGTCCATTCGCACCGGCAGAGCCAGCAAATCGGCCAACAGCGCCGCCACCGGCTGGGCATCCAGCGCCGGAATGAACGGCAGCGACAGCACCCGCGAGCGATCGCGGCTGAGGATCCCCGGCAACCCAAGCATCACCTGCGCCACCTGACGATCCTGGCTATGCCGGGCGATAAGATCGCCCAACGCCGCCAGCGGATCGGCCTGCTGTGCCCAGTCGGCGGTCGCTATCTTGCGGTAAGCGCTAAACTCGCCGTCATCATCCATCAACAGCAGGCGGGTATTGGTGCCGCCAACGTCAACGCCAAGAAAATGCTGCATCATGTCCCCCGCCTCAGGCCGCCTGCCGCATCTGATCCAGCATTTTTTCCCATGCCGCCTCCAGATCCGGATCGAGATTGAACAACCCGGAGCTGCCGACGATCAACACTTCCGCGCCGGCGCCCAGCAGATCGCGATAAGTACGTTGGTTGCAGGATCCGTCGATCTCGATCAGATAGCGCAGATTTTGTTGGCTTTTCAGATCGCGCAACTGGCGGATCTTGTCCAGCATTTCGGGAATGAACGGCTGCCCGGCATAGCCCGGATCGACGGTCATCACGGTGACTTTATCCAGCAGATGAATATAGTGGCGGATAAACTCCACCGGCGTGGCGGGGTTCAGCACCACCCCCACTTTTTTGCCCAGCGCGCGGATTTGATTGATTACCCGGAACGCGTCGCGGTTGATGGTTTCGGCGTGCGGGCAGATAAAATCCGCGCCGGCACGGGCGATAGGGTCGATAAAGTCGGTCGGGTTCTCCACCATCAGATGCACGTCCAGCAGCAACGAGGTGTGCGGCCGGATCTGTTCGATAAAGAACGGCGATAGCGTGATGTTTTTAACGTAGTGCCCGTCCATGATGTCGATGTGCAGCATATCGGCGCGGCGATTCAGCACCGCCAATTGCTGCCGGATATCCATCAGGTTCATGCACATCAGTGAAGGTGAAATCTGGTATTTCATTAGCGTTATCCTGCGCAAAAGGGAAAAGGGATCAGTGGCCCGCCGCGATTCTGGCCTGGGCCGCGCTGCGGCGCATCGCCCGCCGCTGCTGATAGCGATGGCGGAAAAACTTCAGCGCCAGCACCGCGATCAGCACCGCGCCCCACATCGCCAGACTGAAATGCGGGCTGACGTTCATCAGGTTCAAACCGGTCGCGATCACCTGCAGCACGATCAGCGCCAACACCACGCCGCTGACCCGGCCAAAACCGCCGAACGGATCGGTGCCGCCCAGAATGATCGCCAGCACCGTGAGCAGCAGGTAGGAGTCGCCGTAACCCATGCGCGCCGAGTTGAAGCGCGCCATCATCACCAGCCCGGCAATGACGCACAGCAGGCTGGAGAGGGTGTAAATGGCGATCAACACCCGATGGGTATTCACGCCGCTGAAGTGGGTGGCGTTGATGTTGCTGCCGCTCATGTAGATGCATTTGCCGAGCCGGGTTTTCTGCAAGAACAGCGCCAGCAAGGCGGCGACCACCAGGAAGATCCACAGCGGTACCGGCACGCCCAGCACGCGCTCGGCGCCGATAAACCGCACGATCTCCGGCATGCCGCTCAGGGCCGCGCCGCGCGTCAGGTAAATGCCGATGCCGTTGACCGTCGTCATGGTGGCCAGCGTCACCAGAATCGGATGCGCGCCGACGTAGGCCACCAGCGCGCCGGTCGCCGCGCCGATAAGCCCGGCCAGCAGCATCGCCGCCGCCAGCGCCAATGCCAGCCACAGCGCCTGCAAACCCAGCCCGGCATCCGCCGGCAGGTAGCTGATGAACAGCCAGGCCATCAGCAGGCTGGTCAGGTTGGCGCTGGCGATAATGCACAGGTTCAGGCCACCGCTGAGGATCGGGATGAACATCGCCAGCGTCAGCAGGCCCAGCTCCGGCAGCTGGAAGGCCACGCTGGTGAAGGTGGCGCCGCTGAAGAAGCGCCCCGGCATCAGCAGGCTAAAGGCCAGCACCACCGCCAGCAGCAATGCCAGCAGACCGACGGCGACCCCGTCCGGACGAAATTTCAGGTTGTTGCCCATCAGGCGCTCCTCAGGCGAAACCGACGTCGGTTTCTTTGCGTTTCTTGTAGTGGGTGACGGTGATCGCCGCGACGATCACCAGACCGATCACCACGTTCATGAAGTAGCTGGACACGCCGATCAGGTTGAGGCCGTTTTTCAGCACGCCGATCAGGAAGACGCCCATCAGCGTGCCGACCACGCTGCCCTTGCCGCCGTTCAGGCTGGCGCCGCCCAGCACCGCCGCCGCCAGCACGTCGAGCTCCCCGCCCACCAGCGCGTTGGGCACCACTTCCCCCATGCGATACACCTGCACCAGGCCGCCGATCGCCGCCATCGCGCCCAGATAGCCATAGGCGAACAGATGCAGCAGGCCAACGCGGATGCCGATGCGCCGCGCCGATTCCGCATCACCGCCCACGGCAAACAGCTGGCGCCCGAGGTGCGTTTTGTTCAGCAGCAGCCAGGTCAGCAGCGCCACCGCCAGCATCACCAGCGTCGGCAAACCGAGCTGATAGCTCTGCTCACCCAGTTGGAACGGCAGCACGCTGCGCGGCAGCGTCCACCAGTCCGGCAATGCATACAGGCTGCGGCCGTTGGTCATCCACATCAGCATGCCGAACAACAACGCCTGCATGCTGATGGTGACGATGATCGAGACGATGCGCAGGCAGTAGATCAGCAGCGCGTTGACCATGCCCAGCGCGGCGCCGATCGCCAACGCCAGCAGAATGCTGCCCGCCGGGCTGGCCAGGCCGTAGTGGGTCGCCAGCGTGGCGATCAGGTACTGCACCACCGAGGCGACTGCGGCGAAGGAGATATCGATGCCGCCGGTCACCAGCACTACAAACAGGCCGAGGGCGAAAATACCGCTCACCGCATAGCTTTCGCTGAGATCGAGCAGGTTTTGCACCGTTAAAAACCGATCGCTGAGCAGCGAAAAGACCATGACCGTTAGCAGCAGCACCCAGGCCAGGTAGCCTTCGTTGCCGCGCGGTTTCAGACTGAATCTACGCATTGACCGCCTCCGCGAGCTGTTGCTGGCTCACCTGCCCCGGCAGGTATTCGCCGATCACGCTGCCGCCGCTGAAGTGCAGCACCCGATCGCAGTTGTAATACACCTCCGGCACCTCGTCGGAGATCAGCAAAATGGCGATCCCCTCCTGCGCCAGCAGATGGATCAGTTGGTAGATGCTGGCCTTGGCACCGACGTCGACGCCGACGGTCGGCGAGTCGAGGATCAAGATCCGCGGCTGGGTCAGCACCCACTTGGCCAGCACGATCTTTTGCTGATTGCCGCCTGACAGCGTCGAAACCGCCTGATCCGGATCCGCCACCCGCACGCCGAGCTTGGCGATCCACTCCGCGACGATGCGATTCTTGCGGTAGTCGTCGATCAGGCGAAAACGCCCGCGCAGCTTATCGAGAATGGTCAGCACCGCGTTATCCGCCACCGACTGTTGCTGCACCAGACCCAGCGTCAGGCGATCCTCCGAGACGTAGCCGATGCCGGCCTTGATCGCGTCCTCATGGCCGCGAAAGCGCACCGGTTTGCTGTCGAGGTAGAGTTTGCCGCTGTCCGGCCGGGTCATGCCGAACAGGCTCAGCGCCAGCTCGGTACGCCCGGAGCCGAGCAGCCCGCACAGACCGAGCACCTCCCCCTGATGCAGACGGAAACTCACATCCTGATACTGCCCAGCGCGGCTCAGGCGATCCGCCTCCAGCATCACCCGATCCTTATTCAGGCTGGGCGCTTTCAGGCGATAGTCCAGCTTCAGACCGGTCATCAGCTCGGTCAGACGATCGCCGGTGATCTCCGCCGCCGGCCAGGTACCGACTTTGTTGCCGTCGCGGATCACCGTGACGCGATCCGAGATCTCCAGCACCTCGTCCAGCCGGTGGCTGACGAACACCACGCAGATGCCCTGCGCTTTCAGATAGTCCACCGTGCGCAGCAGTTGGTTGACCTCGGTGCGGGTCAGCGAAGCGGTCGGTTCGTCCATGATCACCAGCCGCGCCTGCGCCACCAGCGCGCGGCAGATCGCCACCTGTTGGCGCTGCGCGATCGGCAGCTCCGCCACCCGTTTGTCGAGATCCAGATTGAAACTCAGCGATTGCAGCTGGCGTTCGGCGGCGCGCCGCAGCCGCGCCGGGCGGTGCCAACCCAGCAACCCGCGCAGGTTGTGTTCGAAAGCGATGTTTTCCGCCACCGTCAGGTTGGGAAACAGCGACAGATCCTGATAGATCACCTGAATGCCGAAGGCGCGCGCCTGATCCGGCGACAGCCGGCCGAAGGTTTGCCCATCGAGGGTAATGCGGCTGCCGTCGTCCGGTTGATAGACGCCGGCGATCGCCTTGATCAGCGTGCTCTTGCCGCAGCCGTTGGTGCCGGCCAGACAGTGCACCTCCCCCGGCATCAGCGCCAATGAAATATCGTTCAGCGCACGCTGCCCGCCAAAGGTCATCGACAGCTGTTGCAGTTCGATAAGCGGCGCGCTCCGCGTTGCCGTATTGCCGGAAATCGCCATGATTACAGCCCCATCTTCACCAGTTTCGGCAGATTTTGCTTATCCAGGCTTTCGGTGGCGTTGCCCAGAATGGTGTGCTGCTGCGCATCCACCTGCACCTTGCCCATGCCTTCGATGGTCATGCCGTCGGTGATTTTCTCCCCCTTGTGCATCATGTCGGCGATGCGCACGAACACTTCGCCGGCCACCATCGGATTCCAGATGTAACCGCCCTTGATGGCGCCGCGATTGACCAGCGAAGCGCCCTGGCCCGGGCTGAACGGCCCGATGACGCAGATATCGTTGCTTTTGCCGCGGTTGAGCACCGCGCGCCCGGCGCCGATCGGCCCCTGCGAGCCGAATGCCAGCACGCCTTTCAGATCGGGATACTTGGCCATCAGATCGTTGGTGGTGCGCACGCTGTCATCCAGCGATTCCCCCACGCCGAACTTGTCGCCCACCAGTTGCATGTTCGGGTAGTGTTGCTTCTGGTAGTTGATGGCCGAGTCCGACCAGGTGATGTGCAGCGGCACCATCAGGCTGCCGACGTATACCGCGTACTTGCCCTGCTCTTTCATGCAGGCGGCCAGTGCTTTCATGTGGTTGACTCCGTGCTGCGAGGCGTCCACCAGCTCAAAATCCCAGTCGGCGTACTTCTGGCCGGGGGATTCGTGCACGATCACCTTGATGCCCGCTTCCTGCGCGCGCTTGAGCACCGGCTCCAGCACCCGGGCGTCGTTCGGCACCACGCCGATGATGTCCACCTTCTGCGCGATCAGATCCTCGATGGCGCGCACCTGCAGCGCCGGATCCGCCGCCGTCGGCCCGACCATCCAGGCGTCGATGCCGCGTTTGGCGCTCTCGCTTTTGATGCCGGCCTCCATGGCGTTGAACCAGGGAATGCCGCCGATCTTCACCACCACGCCCATTTTCAGCTTGTCCGCCGCCTGCGCAGAGACCGACAGCAGCAGCGAGGCAAACAGACCGACCAGTACGGATTTTTTCATTGTTCTCTCTCCACAAGTGTTGGCTGTAATAAGGGTTTTCGTTGTTGTTATCGCGCCGCCCTTTTCGCGGCGGGTGAAACTTCAATCACGTCGACGTTGTTCCAGGCCAGTTCCTGACGAAATTCGTCGTCGCTGAGCCTGTCGGTGATCAGCGTGTCTATTTCCCGGTAATGACAAATGCGGGCGAACGAGCGGCGGCCGAACTTGTTGCTGTCCACCAGCAGGAACTTGCGTTCCGACGCCAGCAGCATCTGCTGCTTCAGCCGCGCATGGTGCTCATTGCTTTCGCGGATGCCGCCGTCCTGGCAGATGCCGTGGCAGGAGAAAAACAGCTTGTTGATCACGAACTCCTTCAGCATCTGCTCCGCCAGCACGCCGATAAAATCCTCGTACTTGGCGGAATACTCGCCCCCCAGGCCGATGGTGCGCACATTGGCCTTGCAGGCCAGCGTCTGGATGATGTGCAGCGAGTTGGTCAGCACCACCAGCGAGATATCCGGCAGTTGGCGCGCCAAAAACCAACTGGTGGAACTGCTGTCCAGCAGCAGGCAGTCCCCCGGCGCGATAAATTCCAGCGCGCGTTTGGCAATGCGCGTCTTCTGTTCCGGCGCCTCGTTGCTGCGCTGGCGGAAAGATTCCCCCTGGTCTATCTCGGCGGGCACATAGGTTTTCTCCACCGCCGGCGGCTCGACGAACACCGCGCCACCGTGGCTGCGCAGCAGCAGGCCGCGCCGTTCAAGCAAGGCCAGATCACGCCGCGCCGTCTCGATAGAGATGTGGCACAGCTGCGCCACCTCCTGCACCATCACGCGGCCGCGCTGGCTCAAGACTTCGGTGATAAAGCGATGACGTTCTACAGGCAGCATGTTTCTTTTCTCCTCCACAACGTTGATTACGATATCGATTTGCCGCGCCGCGTTTTGCGCGCGGACGCAAAGCGCATCGCCCTGCGATCGGTCAACGATCGCGATGTGATAGTTGTCAAAAAAATCGGGAAGGAAATGAAATGAATAATTACGAAAGTGTGGAGTAACAGGCAGTTATGATGCGCGTACGCCTGAGGTAAACAGGAGAGAAACGGTAAACGGTCACAATTCCACGCTCCGCAGCATGACCGTTAATGACCGTTTGTGTGGTTTTGACCGAGCGCCGCAATTAGACCGCCGGCGTTGATAACGCATTACCTGAAAAAACAGCAAAAAAAATCCGGTGAGAACCTCACCGGATCGTTAGCCGCCTGGCACACATTATTCCCCGTGTTCATGCTCTTTCAACATCGCCTCACGCAACACGGCGTTCAGGCGTTTCTGATAGCCTTTGCCTGGCCGCTGAAGCCAGGCCAACACATCCGCATCGATTCGGATGGTTTTCGATACTTTCATCGGTTTATAAAAACGCCCCTGAACCGCAGCCTGCCACTTTTCCTCATCCAGTGCCGGCGCATCGGCATAATCGATGTCCTCGTCCGGCAACGCACTCAGTGAAGCAATTTGCGCTTTCTGCTCCTCCGTCAACGGCGGGAGTACGCTATGGGCCAGATTTTTGGCGGAATTTTTGCGCTTCATATTTTCCCCTCTCTTTGGCATCGGCCTTGCGTGCTGAAATGATACGCACGATCTCTACTGTATCGCCTTCGACATCCGTTTCGATCGTCGTATGTGCCACCAGCAACAGCAAGCAGGATCCGACCATGCCGATCGTTTGCCAACGTTCTTCTCCACCCTCGATCCTTTCCAACACAGCCAAATGGTTGGGATCCAGAAAAACCCGTTGCGCAATCTCAAAACTGACACGGTGTTTGCGCTGGTTACTGTGATTTTTATCCTGATTCCATTCAAAATAAACATACATTTTTGTAACTACATTTTGATTGTTATTTAATCAAAATACCTCACATCCGGAGGGATGTCAAAACCCTACGGATGCGTTCAACGCCCGCCTGCGGCCTCGATAAAGGTGCCGGTCACGTAAGACGCGGCGTCAGACAGCAACCAGGCGATCGCCTCCGCCACTTCCTGCGGCTGGCCGCCGCGCTGCATCGGCAAACTGTCCTTCACGCGATCCACCCGGCCAGGCTCGCCGCCGCTGGCGTGCATCTCGGTATAGATGAATCCGGGCCGCACGCCGTTGACGCGAATGCCCTGCGCCGCCACTTCCCGCGATAACCCGATGGTCAGCGTATCGACGGCGCCTTTCGAGGCGGCATAGTCGACGTACTCTCCCGCCGCCCCCAGTCGGGACGCCGCGGAGGAAACGTTGACGATGGCACCGCCCCGCCCGCCATAGCGCAGCGCCATGCGCTTCACCGCCTCGCGGCAACACAGGAAGTAACCGGTAACGTTGGTGCCGAGCACCTGATTGATGCGCTCGGCGGTCAACTGTTCAATGTTCGCCTGCTGGAACAGAATGCCGGCGTTGTTGACCAGCGCGCTGAGCGTGCCCAGCCCGGCATCCAGTGCGCCGAACATCGCCATCACCTGCGCTTCGTCGGCCACGTCAGCCTGCAATGCCAGCGCCTTACCGCCCTGCGTCTCAATCTCCGCCACCACCTGCCGCGCCGCACTTTCGTCACGCAGGTAATTCACGCCCACCGCATAGCCCTGCCGGGCCAGCAGCAAAGCGGTCGCGCGGCCAATTCCCCGGCTTGCGCCAGTCACCAATGCCACTTTCGTCATCGTATTTTTTCTCTGGTTGGCGATATAAAAATAACGGCCTGCGCACAGGCTCCCCGTTTGCCAGTCAGAGTATAGAGCGGCGCTCTAGAAAACGCTTCAGAGCTGAGCCAGGCGGCGCAGCAGCTTTTTAATCCGATATTTCGCGCAGCCGGAGGCGTCCGTTACCGCCACCTGATGGCCCCGCTGCAAACCGGAAGCATGCAGGCCTTTGTGAGCAGGGCTGTGCACATCGCCGCGAAACGACAGCATCAACAGCACGAGCAGCATCGCCACGCCTGAATACATCAGCCGCCGCGAGGCGCCCGCGAGCGGGGAACCGTCAGTCTGCATGTTTCGCTCCCTCAGCCATGATTTCGAATGGCAGCAAAATAACTGAAATCCCCCCTCGTTCCCTTAACGCGAGATTAAAGCCAGATTAAGGTTTGCTTAAGAACGTGCAGGCAGCGCAGGTTTCCCCGTTGTCTTCCCGTCAGCGTTATAGTTAGATAAGCGCGACTCAAGGATCTCAGCGGAAATAACGTGAACATACTGTTGGTGGAAGACGACCTGCAATTAGGCAAGGCGCTGTGCCGAGCATTGGAGCTGGCCGGCTTTAATTTGTGCTGGGTGCGCCTGCTCGTCGACGCGGAAAATAAACTTTCATCCAGCGGGTTCGATTTGATGCTGCTGGATCTCACGCTGCCGGACGGTGACGGTTTGCAGAGGCTGATCGCCTGGCGCGCCGCCGGGCAAAATATCCCGATCATCATCCTGACCGCCCGCGACCGCATTGAAAGCCTGGTGAACAGCCTGGATTCCGGCGCGGACGACTTTCTGGCCAAACCCTTTGCGCTGCCCGAACTCATCTCGCGCGTCAAGGCGGTCAACCGGCGCATGGCGGGCTTCGCGTCACAAACCTGGAGCCTCGGCGCGCTGTATCTCGATCCGGTCAACCATCAGGTCATGCTGGATAACGAACTGCTGATGCTGTCGAAAAAAGAGTATCACCTGCTGCACGAACTGATGCGCTGCGCCGGCACCGTGGTGCGCAAAGCGGTGTTGGAACAGCGGCTGTTCGGCCACGGCGACAGCGTGGAAAGCAACTCGCTGGAAGTGCACATGCATAATTTACGGCGCAAGATCGGTAAAGAAAGAATTATTACCGTACGCGGCATTGGTTATTTGCTGAAGAAAGAGTAGCGAAATGATCGGTTTCAAATCCTTCTTTATGCGCACCATTATTTTCCAGGTGCTGGCCATTTTATTATTGTGGGGGCTCCTCGTCGCCTGGGTGAAATATTGGTATTACCCCGACATGGAGAAATATTTCGATAACCAGCAACGCATCGTCGCTGCAGGCATCGCCAATATTCTCGACGAAACCGGCACTGACCATATCGATTACCGCGGCATCATCAAGACCATTGAAGGCATGTACATTGATTCCATCAATAACGGCATGCAGGATGAAATCGACTATCACCCGCTGTTTGTGGTTTACGATCGAGACAACCGGGTGCTTTACAGTTCGCAAACGCAGGGAGAGCCGCTGCGCCTGCCGCCTTCGGTGCTGTCCGGCTCGGTCAATTACGCCGGCGCCAACTGGCATCTCGCCGGCAGCTGGAGCGAGGATCGCCAGTACCGGGTGATCGTCGGCGAATCGTTCAACGATCGCACCACGCTGTTCGGCAACCCGGCGGAGAGCACCGCCATGCCGCTACTGGGCATTCTGGCGGCCATCATCATCACCTTGCTGTTTACCGCCTATTTCAGCCTGCGGCCGCTGCGCCAGATCGCCCGCACCATTTCCGATCGTCAGCCCGGCAATCTGTCGCCGATCAACGTCAGCGAGCAGTATCAGGAAATCCGGCCGGTGGTGATGGAGGTTAACAAACTGATGGCGCGCATCGACGCCGCCAATCAGCGCGAGAAACGATTTATGGCCGACGCCGCGCATGAGCTGCGCACGCCGATCGCCGCCGTGCTGGCGCAGCTGCATTTGCTGACCCAGGTCAGCGAGCAGCAGGAGCGCCGGGAAATCATCGGCGACATGCAGCAAGGACTGGATCGGGCGGCGTCGCTGTCACGCCAGCTGATCAACCTGGCCAAGCTGGAGGCGGAAGATTTTCCGCTGAAGATTGAGGCGGTGGATATCTACGCCGAAATTGGAAAATGCATCGCGCAGCACGTCCCCTATGCGCTGGAAAAAGATGTCGAACTGTCGCTCGACGGCAGCGAGGAGGTGGTGGTGAGTACCGACCGCCATGCGCTGATCGCCATCTTCACCAACCTGCTGGACAATGCGCTCAAGTATGCGCCGCCCGGCAGCCGCATCGAAGCCAATATCCGCTCGCTGGCGCCACTCGGCTGCTATATTACGTTGCGCGACAACGGCCCCGGGGTGAGCGAAGAGCACCTTCCGCGCCTGTTTGAGCGCTTTTACCGCGTGCCCGGCACGCAGCAGACCGGCAGCGGGCTGGGATTGGCCATCGCCCGCAACCTGGCCGACAAAATCGGCGCGCAGCTGCGCGTCACCGAAGGCCTCGACGATCGCGGCATCGGCTTTATCATCGATTTGCCGGAAAGTTACCGGCCACAGACTGAGAGTGAACCACGAGCATGATCGCCCCTGTACTGCTGCAACGGCAGCAACTCGACCGGCTGTGGGATATCGACCGCAGCGAAATTATCGACACCCTGTATCGCCTGCAGGACGGCAAGCTGCACCCCTACCCGGACTACTACGATGTGCGCGGCTGGGATCCGCACGATCGGGAAACCTATACGCCGATCCATGAAGCGTGCTTCGATCGCGGCGGCGCGTTCTTCGCGCTGTTCGAAGGCGAGGAGATCGTGGCGGCGGCGGCGCTGGACACCGAACCGCGCGGCCCGCGGCAAGATCTGCGCCAATTGCTGTTCTTTTACGTCAGCGCGCACCAACGCGGCCAGGGGTTAGGCAAGCAGCTGTTCCAGCTCTGCCTGCGGCAGGCGGCGCAAGAAGGCGCCGCCGGGCTGTACGTCTCCTCCATTCCCAACAAAAGCACCGTAGACTTCTATCTGGCGCAGGGTTGCCGGCTCATCGAACAGCCGGATACCGAATTGTTCGCCCGTGAGCCGGAGGACATTCACCTGGTCTGCCTCTGCCGCTAGCGGCCGGGGCCTAACGGGCGATGCGTATCACCGAACGCACGTCGCTTTTCTTGTTCAGATCCCACACCTCGTTGATATCCGCCAGCGCGTGTTCCTGCGTCTCGACGGTGAGCGCTCCCGTCGCCGCCAGCGCCAAAATCTCGGTCGCGTAGCGCTGCATCTCCGGGATCGGCGGGAAGTTGCCGGTGCCGCTGCCGAGGATCTGCAGCTGATTGCTGCGCAGCACCGCCGCCGGCAGCCGGATGTCCGGCGCGGCCATCGAGCCGACGTTGACCAAGCGAATGCCGCGCCCCCCGGCGTAAGACGAGAGATCGTGATTATTGAGCGTCGCCAGCAGCGCTTCGGTCGCCGGGCCCCAAATGTAATCGACAATCACCTGATAACCACCCGGCCCCGCCGCCGCCGCGAAGGCCTGCGTCAGCGCCTCGCCCTGCAGGCTCAGATCCACCGTGGCGTCTACACCCAATGCCTCCAGCACGCTCAGGCGCCGACCGGCGGCAACAATGCGTCCGGCCCCCGCCTGACGCGCCGCCGCGACCGCCAGCTTGCCGGAGGTGCCGGTGGCGCCAATGATCAGCACCGTTTCTCCGGGCTGCAGATCCGCCCGCCAGCGCAGCGGCAGCCAGGCGGCGAAGGCCGGATTGATCAGCGCCGCCGCCGTGGCGTCGTCCACCGTCTCCGGCACCGGCACCGTCCAGGACGCGACGCTGCGCTCGGCCATCGCGCCGTAAGGGCGACGGAAAGAGGCGAAGTACACCCGTTGCCCGTCCGCCGTACGGCCCACGCCGTCGGTGCCGGGCACGATCGGCAATTGCTTCGGGCTGGAATAATGAGTGCCGGCGACGGTGGCGCGATCCAGCTGCTTGATGCCGGCCGCCAGAACGTCGATCGGCACTTCATTCGCCTGCGCCTGAGGCTCCTCAAAGGTGCCGAAAACCGGGGGTTGCCCCAGCGCTGTTACGATTGCCGCTTGCATGATGACTCCTCAAATCGTGGGAACGTACCGGAAAGAATAGGCCGCGATAAAATAAAAAGGGACACCGCATCATGCGGTGTCCCCCAAACACAAACTTTGCCGAACGTGTTATTCGTAATCGCTCATCGGCACGCAAGAGCAGAACAGGTTACGGTCGCCGTACACGTCGTCCAGACGCTTAACGCTCGGCCAGTACTTGTTCTCGCGTACGCCGGCCACCGGGAACACCGCCAGCTCGCGGCTGTACGGGTGCTGCCAGTCGTTGACCAGCTCCGCCTGCACGTGCGGCGCATTCACCAGCGGGTTGTCTTCCAGCGGCCATTCGCCTTTGGCGACGCGGTCGATTTCGCTGCGGATCGCCAGCATCGCATCGATAAAGCGATCCAGCTCCACCTTGCTTTCCGACTCGGTCGGCTCGACCATCAGCGTGCCCGCCACCGGGAACGACATGGTCGGCGCGTGGAAGCCGAAGTCAATCAGGCGCTTGGCGATGTCCATTTCGCTGATGCCGGTCTCTTCCTTCAGCGGACGAATGTCGAGGATGCATTCGTGCGCCACGCGGTGATCGCGGCCGGTATACAGAATCGGGTAAGCGTCTTTCAGACGGGTAGCGATGTAGTTGGCGTTCAGGATCGCCATCTGGCTGGCCTGCTTCAGGCCCTCCGCGCCCATCATGCGGATGTACATCCAACTGATAGGCAGGATGGAGGCGCTGCCGAACGGCGCCGCGGAGACCGCGCCCTGCTGGGTGGTCACGCCGTCGATCTGCACCACGCTGTGGCCCGGTACGAACGGCGCCAGGTGCGCTTTCACGCCGATAGGGCCCATGCCCGGGCCGCCGCCGCCGTGCGGGATGCAGAAGGTTTTATGCAGGTTGAGGTGCGAAACATCCGCGCCGATGTAGCCTGGCGTGGTGATGCCCACCTGGGCGTTCATGTTGGCGCCGTCGAGATACACCTGACCGCCGAACTGATGCACGATCTGGCACACTTCACGGATGGTTTCTTCATACACGCCGTGAGTCGACGGGTAGGTCACCATGATGCAAGAGAGTTCTTCGCCTGCCTGCTCCGCCTTGACGCGCAGATCGTGCAGATCGATGTTGCCGTTCTTGTCGCAGGCGACCACCACCACGCTCATGCCCGCCATTTGGGCAGAGGCCGGGTTGGTGCCGTGCGCGGAACTCGGGATCAGGCAGACGTGACGGCCCGCTTCGTTGCGGCTTTCGTGGTAGCGGCGGATCGCCAGCAGGCCGGCGTATTCGCCCTGCGCGCCGGAGTTCGGCTGCATGCACACCGCGTCATAGCCGGTCAGCTGCACCAGCCACTGAGACAGTTGGCCGATCATCTGCTGGTAACCGGCAGCCTGCTCCGGCGGGCAGAACGGGTGCAGTTCGGAGAATTCAGGCCAGGTGATCGGGATCATTTCCGCCGCGGCGTTCAATTTCATGGTGCAAGAGCCCAGCGGGATCATCGCCTGGTTCAGCGCCAGATCCTTACGCTCCAAGCGATGCATGTAACGCATCATCTCGGTTTCGCTGTGATAGCGGTTGAATACAGGGTGGGTCAGGATCGGATCCTGGCGCAGCATGGCGGCCGGGATCGATTGACTGTTTTTGCTCACCGCCGCGTCCAGCGCGTCGATGTCCAGACCGTGATTGTCGCCCGCCAGCAGTGCGAACAGCGTTTGCACGTCTTCACGCGAGGTGGCTTCATCCAGCGTGATGCCCACGGCGCCGTGGATGTCGGTACGCAGGTTGATGCCGAAGCTCAGCGCGCGCTCCAGCACCGCCGCCTTGTCTTTCACTTCAACGGTCAGGGTGTCGAACCAGGTGTTGTGGCGCAGCGTCAGACCGGCCTTCTGCAGCCCGGCGGCCAGGATGTCGGTCAGGCGATGGATGCGCCCGGCGATGCGCTGCAGCCCTTGCGGGCCGTGATACACCGCATACAGGCTGGCGATGTTGGCCAGCAGCACCTGCGAAGTACAGATATTCGAGTTGGCCTTCTCGCGGCGGATATGTTGCTCGCGGGTCTGCATCGCCATGCGCAGCGCGGTGTTGCCGGCGGCATCGCGGGAAACGCCGATGATGCGGCCCGGCATCGAGCGTTTGAACTCGTCGCGGCAGGCGAAGAAGGCGGCGTGCGGGCCGCCGTAGCCCATCGGCACGCCGAAGCGTTGCGCGGAGCCGAACACCACGTCGGCGCCCTGCTTGCCCGGCGCGGTCAGCAGCACCAGGGCCATGATGTCGGCAGCCACGCTGGTGATGATTTTGCGCGATTTCAGTTCGGCCAGCAGCGCGCTGTAGTCGTGCAGTTCACCGGTGGTGCCCACCTGCTGCAGCAACACGCCGAACACGCCGTCCAGCTCCAGCACTTTTTCCGCTTTATCGACGATGACGTCGAAGCCGAAGGTTTCGGCGCGGGTGCGCACCACGTCCAGCGTCTGTGGATGCACGTCGTCAGCCACGAAGAAGCGGTTGGCGTCTTTCAGCTTGCTGGCGCGTTTGGCCAACGCCATCGCCTCAGCGGCGGCGGTGGCTTCATCCAGCAGCGATGCGGAGGCCAGATCCAGGCCGGTCAGATCGAGGGTCACGGTCTGGAAGTTCAGCAGCGCTTCCAGACGGCCCTGCGACACTTCCGGCTGATAGGGGGTGTAAGCGGTGTACCAGCCCGGGTTTTCCAGCATGTTGCGCAGGATCACCGGCGGCGTCAGCACGGCGCTGTAGCCCATGCCGATATAGGATTTGTAGCGCTGATTCTGCGAGGCGATCGCCTTCAGCTCAGCCAACGCCTGATGTTCGGTCGCCGCGTCGCCAACCGGCGGCGGCCCCGGCAGCTGAATGTCCGCCGGCACGATCTGTTGGATCAGCGCGCTGAGCGAGCGAGCGCCCACCGCTGCCAGCAACTCCTGGCGTTGTTCCGCAGAAGAGCCGATGTGGCGTTCGATGAACGCTTCGCTGTGTTCGAGTTGGCTGAGTGTCTGAGTCATTGCTACAAATTCCTGAATGCTTGCGTGATACGGGATATAGCTTGAACGGTAACTAAAACGCCCCGGCCGAAAGGCCTGGGGCGTGGGCACGATTACTCGTCGATCGAGGCCTGATAAGCCGCTGCGTCCAGCAGGTTCGCCAGCTCGCCTTCGTCGGAGGCTTTAATCTGGAACAGGAAGCCGTCACCGTAAGGTTCGCTGTTCACCAGCTCCGGGGAGCTTTCCAGCTCGGCGTTCACCGCCACGATTTCACCGCTGATTGGCGCGTAGATGTCCGACGCCGCCTTGACGGATTCCGCCACGGCGCAGTCTTCACCGGCGGCGACTGTGCGGCCCACTTCCGGCAGATCGACAAACACCATATCGCCCAGCAGTTCCTGCGCGTGTTCGGTGATGCCCACGGTGTAAACGCCGTTACCTTCTGCGCGAACCCACTCGTGAGAGGATGCGTATTTCAATTCTGTTGGCACATTGCTCATCGCCGGTTACTCCTTCGAAGAAATAAAAGAATCAATCAATAAAAAATCAATTTGTCAGCGGCTTGCCGGCGCGAACGAAACCGGGCTTGGTCACTTTGACCGGCATCTCGCGGTTGCGGATCTGCACGATGGCCTGCTCGCCGATACCCGCCGGCACGCGCGCCAGCGCGATGCTGAAGCCCAGCGTCGGGGAGAACGAACCGCTGGTGATCACGCCTTCATGGGTTTGCCCCGCCGCGTCGGTGAAACGCACCGGCAGCTCATTACGTAATACGCCTTTTTCCGTCATGATCAAGCCGACCAGTTGCTCGGTGCCCTGCTCGCGCTGTTGTTCCAGCGCTTCGCGGCCGATGAAACGGCGATCTTCCGGCTGCCAGGCGATGGTCCAGCCCATGTTGGCGGCCAGCGGCGAAACGCCTTCATCCATCTCTTGCCCGTAGAGGTTCATGCCCGCTTCCAGGCGCAGGGTGTCGCGCGCGCCCAGACCGGCCGGCTTGACGCCCGCGGCCAGCAATTTTTGCCAGAAATCCGCCGCCTGCTCTTTCGGCAGCGCGATCTCATAGCCGGCCTCGCCGGTGTAACCGGTGGTGGCGATGAACAGCTCGCCGGCCTGCACGCCGAAGAATGGCTTCATGCCTTCGACCGCGCTTTTTTGTTCCGGGGTGAACAGGGTGCCGGCGCGCTCTTTGGCCTGCGGGCCCTGCACCGCGATCAGCGCCAGATCGTCGCGCACCGTCAGCGCGACGCCATACGGTGCGGCGTGCTCTTCGATCCAGGCCAGGTCTTTATCGCGGGTGGCGGAGTTCACCACCAGGCGGAAATAGTCTTCAGTGAGGAAATAAACGATCAGGTCGTCGATCACGCCGCCGGAAGCATTCAGCATGCCGGTGTACAGCGCTTTACCGGGTTGGGTCAGTTTGGCGACGTCGTTCGCCAGCAGGTAGCGCAGGAACTCGCGGGTGCGAGCGCCGTGCAGATCCACGATGGTCATGTGAGACACGTCGAACATGCCGGCATCCTGACGTACCGCGTGGTGCTCATCGAGCTGCGAGCCGTAGTGCAGCGGCATCATCCAGCCGTGAAAGTCTACCATGCGCGCACCGCACGCCACGTGCTGGTCGTACAGTGGGGTTTGCTTTGCCATCTTTTCCCTCTTTCCACTCGTCGCTAGAAGTTAGGGTGCTGCCACGCAATGCGGCGGAGCCTGGCTCGCGGCCCGATCGCCATGGCGCACTGACTGCTCAACACAAATGCTGCGCCGGGACGGGCGAAAACTGCGTGCAACCGCCGTGACGCAAACGATACCTTTCCCCCGAACTTATCACCGAACGACCACATTAACCATAAGTTAAAATAGGCTCATCGCCGTTCCGGGGAGGTAAAATGCCGGGCTAGTGTGCAGAGTTTTTCACTGGAAAAATGCGCCTTAAGGCACAAAATTAACAATTAAAGCGGCAAAATGCCGAACTTATATAACAAACCTATGGCCGCACATAGGATCCGGACTTTTGATAACCGAACATGGAATTAGAAAAAGTAATGATAAAAAGCGGCTGAAATTAGATTATTTCAAATGAAGGGTTATATAAGGAAACGCGATGGCATAAGGCGAGAAGCGCGAGCCCGCTGCGGGCTCGCAGAAGGCAGGTGTCAGGCAAGCCACTCGGGCAGATCGTTCAGGCCCATCGCCTGACGCACCAGCTTAGGCTTGACGCCAGGCAGGCTGTCCGCCAGCCGCAGACCCACGTCGCGCAGCAGCTTTTTGGCCGGGTGGTTGCCGTCGAACAGTTCGCGGAAACCCTGCATGCTGGCCAACATCACCGCCGCGCCGTGTTTGCGGCGGCGCTCATAGCGGCGCAGATAGAGGTGCTGGCCAATATCCTTGCCCTGCCGCTGCAGGCGGCGCAGTTCGGAAATCAGCTCGGCGGCGTCCATAAAGCCCAGGTTCACGCCCTGTCCGGCCAGCGGATGCACGGTATGCGCCGCATCGCCCACCAGCGCCAGGCGGTGCGCTGCGAAGCTGCGCGCATAGCGGCCGGTCAGCGGGAACGCCAGCCGTTCGCTTTCCAGGCTGCAGGCGCCCAGACGCATATCGAAGGCCATCGCCAGTTCGCGGTTGAATTGTTCCGGCTCCAGCTGCTTGAGACGCTCAGCGTCTTCCGGCGCGACCGACCAGACGATGGAGCTCAAATGCGGATCGCTGAACGGCAGGAACGCCAGAATGCCGTCGCCGTGGAAAATTTGCCGCGCCGTGGCCTGATGCGGCTCTTCGGTGCGGATGGTGGCCACCAACGCGTGGTGGCGATAGTCCCAGAAGGTAAGCGGGATATCGGCATGCTGGCGCAGCCACGACTGGGCGCCGTCGGCGCCAATCACCAACCGGGCGGTCAGCATACGGCCGTCCTCCAGCGTGATGAAGGCGTCATTCTCGCCCCACGCCACCTGCTTGAGCGCGGCCGGGGTAATCAGCGTGATGTCCGACAGGCTTTCGGCGCGCTTCCACAGCGCCTGCTGGATCACCGAATTTTCGATGATGTGGCCGAGATGGCTGAAACCGCACTCGTCGCCGCGGAAGGCGATTTTACCGAAGCTATCGCGATCCCACACTTCCATCGCGTTGTAGGCGCTGGCGCGCTGCTGGAGGATGTCGTCCCACACGTCGATATGCTGCAGCAAACGCTCGCTGGCGGCATTGATGGCGGAAACGCGCAGCGCAGGCTGCTCCGACGGCGGCGCCATATCCGGCTGGCGCTGCTCCAGCACCGCCACGCGCAGCCCGCTGCCCTGCAGGCCGCAGGCCAACGCCAGCCCCACCATACCGCCACCGGCGATAATCACGTCAAATGATTGCATGCTGCTCGATTTCCTTAAATAACGCGCGACGCCTTGCCACGCCGCGTTTTTGGGCGCGCCACAGGGCGCCCGATTCTGTGTCTAACGTTCCACCCAGCCCAATGTGCGCTTGGCGAAGGCGTCGCGCACCGCCGGCAAACGCTCCATCGCCATCAGCCCCAGGTTGCGGCCGACCACCAGCGGGGCATAACGGTTGGCGAACAGGCGAATCAATCCGTCGGTCACGCCGATCGTCGCCTGCTGATCGTTTTGCCGCCGCTGCTGATAGCGGCTCAGCAGCGCATAACCGCCGGCGTCTTCGCCGCTGTTCATCGCTTCCGCCAGCGTTTCCGCCAGCGACATCACATCGCGCAGACCAAGGTTGAACCCCTGCCCGGCGATCGGATGCAGCGTCTGCGCCGCGTTGCCCACCAGCGCCAGCCGGTGGCTGACATGACGATCGGCGGTTAGCAGGCCAAGTGGATAACTGTGCCGCTTACCGGCCTTGAGGATGCGCCCCAGCCGCCAGCCGAAGGCCTGTTGCAGCTCGGCGATAAAACGCGCGTCGTCCCAGGCATCCACCTGGGCGCGATCTTCACGCGCATGGCACCACACCAGCGAACTGCGCCCCTGTGACATCGGCAACAGCGCCAGCGGCCCATAACGGGTAAAGCGCTCGAAAGCTCGCCCCTGCGGATCTTCCGCCGTGGTGACGTTGGCGATGGTGGCGAACTGCGGATAGTCCTCCTGCCGCCACTGCACGTTGCAGGCCTGCGCCAGCGCCGAACGTGAGCCGTCGGCCGCCACCAGCAGCTGCCCGCGCAGACGCTGGCCGTTGTCCAGCAGCACTTCCGCCCGCTCCGTGGTGCGAATCACGTCCACCACCCGCGCGGGGCAGTGCAGCGTGACGCCCGGCGCCTTCGCCAGCAGCGCGAACAGCCGCTGCCCGGCGTCGTGCAGTTCGATCACCTGGCCGAGCGCATCGACCTGATAATCCTGCGCCTGCAGATTAACGAAACCGGCGTGACCGCGATCGCTGACGTGCACCTGAGTGATCGGCGTGGCGCAGTCGCGCAGCGCCGGCCAAACGCCGATGCGCGCCAGCTGTTGGCAGGTGCCCTGCGCCAAAGCGATGGCGCGGGCGTCAAAGCCAGGATGGCTGCGGTCGTCCGGCCGGGTCGCCTCGACCAGATCCACCGCCATTCTTCCCTGAGTGAGCGACGAAATGGCCAGCGCCAACGTCGCGCCCGCCATACCGCCACCAACGATAATGACGCTCATGCTATGACCTTGCCGCCGCCATCAACGCTTCGATGGCATCGGCGTCTTTCACCACGGTGGCGGTCAGGTTTTCATTGCCGTCGGCGATGATCACGATGTCGTCCTCAATGCGGATGCCGATGCCGCGGTATTCCTCCGGCACGTCCGCATCCGGCGCGATATACAACCCCGGTTCCACGGTCAGCACCATGCCCGGCTCCAGCAGCCGATCGCGGCTCGGCGTGCCATAGTGGCCAACGTCGTGCACGTCGAGACCCAACCAGTGGCTCAACCCGTGCATAAAGAACTGACGGTGAGCCTGCTCGGCGATCAATTGATCGACTTCACCTTTCAATACACCCAGCTCCACCAGCCCGACCACCATGATGCGTACCACTTCGTCGTTGACTTCACGGATGCTGGTGCCGGGCTTAAACAGCTCCAGCGCACGCTGCAGCGACGCCAGCACGATATCGTACACTGCGCGCTGCGGCCGGCTGAACTTGCCGTTGACCGGGAAGGTGCGGGTGATGTCGCCGGCATACCCCTGGAACTCGCAACCGGCGTCGATCAGCACCAGATCGCCGTCGCGCATCTGGCTCTCGTTCTCGGTGTAGTGCAGGATGCAGCCGTTTTCGCCGCTGCCGACGATGGTGTTGTAAGACGGGTAGCGAGCGCCGAGGCGGGTGAACTCATGATGAATTTCCGCTTCCAGCTGATATTCGAACATGCCCGGGCGGCATTTTTCCATCGCGCGGGTATGCGCCAACGCGCTGATCTCACCGGCGCGGCGCATCACCGCCAGCTCTTCCGGCGATTTGAACAGGCGCATGTCGTGCAGCCACGGCCGCCAGTCGGTCACGGTGGCAGGCGCCTGCAGATTCTGGCGGAACCCCTTGCGCAGCTTGTCCAACGCGCCGAACAGGATCTGATCGGCATAGGCGTATTCGCCCTGCGCGTGGTAGACCACATCCAGGCCGTTGAGCAGCAGGTGCAGTTGGTCATTGATTTCATCGAACGGCAGCGCGCGATCCACGCCCAGCTTTGCCGGTGCGGCGTCTTGCCCCAGGCGGCGGCCAAACCAGATTTCCGCCGTCAAATCGCGCACCCGGTTGAACAACACGCTGTGGTTGTGCGTTTCGTCGCTTTTAATCAGCACCAGCACCGCTTCCGGCTCATTGAAGCCGGTCAGGTACCAAAAATCGCTGTTCTGCCGGTAGGGATAGTCTGAATCTGCACTGCGCGTCGTTTCCGGCGCAGAGAAAATAACCGCCGCGCTGGCCGGCGCCATTTTCGCCAACAGCGCCTGGCGGCGGTTGTTGAATTCCTGCTGAGTCATTACCTTCTCCTGAAATCATGCCATCCGCACCGCCGGCGGAGGGGCGATAGAACGTTTAGTGCAGCGTCGGTTTGATATTTTCCGGCGCCGTCGGTTTGTGACGGGTGAATTCGCCGTGGCACATGATGGCGGCGACCCGCACATACTCCGCCACTTCTTCCAACGACTGTTCCAATTCTTCCTGATCTTCGTCTTCGTCGTAGCCCAGTTGCGCGATGTTGCGCAGATCGTCGATCGCTTCACCGACTTCGTCTTTCACCTGAGCCAGCTTCGGCTGCATCATGCCCAGACCGAGCAGGAAGTGGTTGACCCAACCGGCCAGCGCGTCGGCACGATCGAACACGCTGACGATCTCCCCTTCAGGCAGCATCAGTTGGAACAGGAATTCGTCATCTTCCAGCGTGTCACGCGTCGCTTCATACAGCTGCTGCAACGGTTGGCTGAGCGCCTGTGGGAAGGCGACGCCTTCGTTGGTCAGATCGTGCACCAGCGCCTGCCAGCCGGCGTCACGGCTGCCGCCACACAGCAGGCCGCTGATCAGGCCGTGCATTTCTGCCGCGGTCAACGCCACCGACTGCTGGTTGAGGGCCACGGTTAAAGATTGGTAACTTGGAAATGTATTCTGTATAGACATGCGCATTCGTCATCGTTGGCAGGATAAGTTCGTGTTATGCTACCACCAAGGTCCGTCGCTATACCAGATAAGCGCGACACCTCAGTGGCTAGTTATAATCGCGATGTGGCAGGTTTCACACTGCGCCGGCGGGTGACGAAAGTGCGGTAAATACGCATTTTGAAACCCTTTTTTGACTGGCAATGTGCGTCACAGTAGATTACAACCAGGTACTGAAAAAGGGGTTGTATCTTGGTACCGAGGTATATATAGTGGCGCCCGCTTTGACGACCCGGCCAGGGCGGACAAGGCTGGCGCGAAATTTAGGCAGGAAGGTGGCATGTCTGCACAACCGGTAGATATTCAAATTTTTGGCCGCTCGTTAAGAGTCAATTGCCCGCCAGAACAACAAGATGCGTTGAATATGGCGGCGGACGATCTTAACCAACGGTTGCAAGATCTTAAAGTTCGCACTAGAGTCTCCAATACTGAGCAACTGGTTTTCATCGCGGCATTGAACGTCTGTCACGAACTTGCTCAAGAACGGTTGAAAACCCGTGACTACGCGTCCAATATGGAACAACGCATACGGATGCTGCAGCAGACCATTGAACAAGCGCTGCTTGAACAAGGTCGCATCTCTGAACGTCAGGATGCACAATTCGAATAACTTAAGTTGTTGAAATTAAAGTTTCGGCAACGAGTACAAAATTTCTCTGAGATGTTCGCCAGTGGGCCAGTCCCCTGAGCCGATATTTAGTACAAACAGAATGTGTTGCTCCGCGATCGGTGAGCACGCTCGGTGCGCCGAGAAGCCTTAAGATTGCGACGGCACGTTCACCTTGAACCATGGGTTCAAGGGTTACAGCCTGCGACGGCATCTCGGAGATTCCCCTTCTCAGCGGTTTATGTGTGCTGAACGCCACACTGAGCAAGCCTGATACGATGCCTTTTCAACCCCAATTCGCGCAGCAGCGCCAAGCCATTCGTCAACTCATTCGCCAACGTCGGCGCGAGCTTACGCCGGGCCAGCAACGCTTTGCCGCAGAAAAGATAGCCGAACGCCTCGTCACGCATGAACGCATTCAGACGGCGCACAGCATCGCGGTGTTTTTGTCGTTTGACGGCGAACTCGATACCGGGCCGCTGATCGAACGGCTGTGGACGCTCGGCAAACGGGTTTACCTGCCGGTGCTGCATCCGTTCAGCCCGGGCCACCTGCTGTTCCTGCGCTATGCGCCGGAAACGCCGCTGGTGCGCAATCGCTTCAATATTCTCGAACCGCGCCTCGATGTGCGCAAGGTGTTGCCGCTGGGTGAACTGGAGGTGGTGCTGACACCGCTGGTGGCGTTCGATCATACCGGGCAGCGTCTGGGCATGGGCGGCGGCTTTTACGATCGCACCCTGCAAAACTGGCGCAGCGGCGGCCCCTATCCCATCGGCCTGGCCCATGATTGCCAGCAGGTGGAGCATCTGCCGACCGAACACTGGGATATCCCGCTGCCGGAAATCCTCACCCCGCTCTGCAGCTGGGCGTGGCACGAGCCAAAATAGCAAAAGGCCGGATCGCTCCGGCCTTTTTCGTTGCGGCATGCCGCCGAATCAGAACAGCAGGCGGGCGCGGATGGTGCCGTCGATGGCCTTCATACGCTGCAGCGCGGCGTCGGCGCGCGCGGTTTCCGCTTCGATGTCGATCACCACATAGCCGATTTCCGGCCCGGTTTGCAGATACTGTGCGGCGATGTTAACTCCCTCTTCGGCAAAGATCTGGTTAATCTGCGTCAGCACGCCCGGACGGTTTTCGTGGATGTGCAGCAGGCGGCTGGCGTTCGGGCCATGCGCCGGCAGCGACACTTCCGGGAAGTTGACGGCGGACAGAGTCGATCCGTTGTCGGAGTATTTCGCCAGCTTGCCGGCCACTTCGTCGCCGATGTTCTCCTGCGCTTCCTGAGTGGAACCGCCGATGTGCGGCGTCAGCAGCACGTTGTCGAACTCACACAGCGGCGAGTTGAACGGATCGCTGTTGGTCGCCGGCTCTTCCGGGAAGACGTCGATCGCCGCGCCCGCCAGGTGATTGCTGGCCAGCGCGTCGCACAGCGCGGGAATATCCACCACGGTGCCGCGCGAGGCGTTGATCAGAATGGCGCCCGGTTTCATCAGCGCCAGCTCTTCCGCCCCCATCATATTTTTGGTCGATGGCGTTTCCGGCACGTGCAGCGTCACCACGTCGCTCATATTGAGCAGATCGGACAGATGGCGCACCTGCTGCGCATTGCCCAGCGGCAGCTTGTTCTCGATGTCGTAGAAGAACACCTTCATGCCCAGCCCTTCGGCCAGAATGCCCAGTTGGGTGCCGATATGGCCGTAGCCGATGATGCCCAGCTTTTTGCCGCGCGCCTCATAGGAGCCCACGGCCAGTTTGTGCCACACGCCGCGGTGCGCCTTGGCGTTGGCGGCCGGAATACCGCGCAGCATCAACAGCAGCTCGCCCAGCACCATTTCGGCCACGGATCGGGTATTGGAGAAGGGGGCGTTGAAGACCGGAATACCGCGTTTGGTCGCCGCTTTCAGATCAACCTGGTTGGTGCCGATGCAGAAGCAGCCCACCGCCACCAGTTTTTCTGCGGCGGCGAACACCTCTTCGGTCAGATGCGTACGCGATCGGATGCCGACGAAGTGTGCATCGCGGATGGATGCCTTCAACGATTCGGTGTCTAACGCACCCTTGTGGTATTCGATGTTGGTATAACCGGCGGCACGCAAATTATCGACCGTGCTCTGATGAACCCCTTCCACCAACAGGAATTTAATCCTGTCTTTCTCCAATGATACTTTTGCCATTTACCCGACCCTATGTTCAGACTTCAGAAGCGGCTGTGACGACACAGCTCCCATCCAACATAACAAAAATAACGCGGGCGGCAATACAAACGATTGCCTGCCCGGCAGGACAAGGCGCAGCGCTGATGGCGGTTTACGGCAGAAAATGCCATAGGGAAAGTTTTCGGCAGAAGCTTTGGGGAGTCAGTTTTCACAATGTGACATAAGTCACCAAATTTGCCGTTTTTCAGAAAAGATATTTTAACCGAAGAATTATGCGGCCCGGCACCGCCGGGCCACAAACGGCAGAAGCTTATTTGACCACTTTCACGCCTTCCGGGGTGCCGACCAGCGCCACGTCCGCGCCACGGTTGGCGAACAGCCCCACGGTCACCACGCCGGCGATGCCGTTGATCTTGTTCTCCAGCGCCACGGCGTCGGTAATGCTCAGGTTATGCACATCGAGGATCACGTTGCCGTTGTCGGTCACCACGTTCTGGCGATACTCCGGCAGGCCGCCGAGTTTCACCAGCTCACGCGCCACGTAAGAGCGAGCCATCGGGATCACTTCCACCGGCAGCGGGAACTTGCCCAGCACGTCCACCTGCTTGCTGGCGTCGACGATGCAGATAAACTTCTTGGCGATGGCGGCAATGATCTTCTCGCGCGTCAGCGCCGCGCCGCCGCCCTTGATCATCTGCATATGGCCGTTGATTTCGTCCGCGCCGTCCACGTAGATATCGAGCGAGTCCACTTCGTTGCTGTCGAACACGTGGATACCGAGGCTTTTCAGCTTGGCGGTGGAGGCATCGGAGCTGGACACCGCGCCTTCGATCTGGTGCTTGATGGAGCCCAGCGCGTCAATAAAGTGGGCGGCGGTAGAGCCGGTGCCGACCCCGACGATGGTGCCCGGCGTCACGTATTCCAGCGCCGCCCAGCCCACCGCTTTTTTCAGTTCATCCTGCGTCATAATATGTCCCTTGCCTCTGTACGAAAACGTGTGCGTATTATAGGGTAAAACGCTGTTTTTCACGCCGGCAGGATCACACTTATTTACCGCAGCCCGCATTTTTACCCGCCTGGCGGCGAGCTGGGAGCGTGATTTTTCCACCTGCGCCATGCGTAAAATGTGGCATAGTGCCGGTATCATTCTAATTTAAGGGATATCTTTCCGATGAAACGCCCAGACTATCGTACGCTGCAAGCGCTGGACGCGGTGATCCGTGAGCGCGGCTTCGAGCGCGCCGCGCAAAAACTCTGTATCACGCAATCGGCGGTATCCCAACGCATCAAACAGCTGGAAAACCTGTTCGGCCAACCGCTGCTGGTTCGTACCGTGCCGCCGCGCCCGACCGAACAGGGGCAAAAGCTGCTGGCTCTGCTGCATCAGGTGGAGCTGCTGGAAGAAGAGTGGCTGGGCAACGACACCGGCGTCGATACGCCGCTGCTGCTGTCGCTGGCGGTCAACGCCGACAGTCTGGCGACCTGGCTGCTGCCGGCGCTGAAGCCGGTGCTGGCGGACTCCCCCATTCGCCTGAATCTGCAGGTGGAAGATGAAACCCGCACCCAGGAGCGGCTGCGCCGCGGTGAAGTGGTGGGCGCAGTGAGTATTCAGCCGCAGCCGCTGCCGAGCTGCCTGGTGGATCGGCTGGGGGCGCTGGACTACCTGTTTGTGGCCTCCAGCGGCTTCGCCGAGCGCTATTTCCCGAACGGCGTCACCCGCTCCGCGCTGCTGAAAGCGCCGGCGGTGGCCTTCGACCATCTCGACGACATGCACCAGGCATTCCTGCAGCAGAACTTCGATCTGTCGCCGGGCAGCGTGCCCTGCCACATCGTGAACTCATCGGAAGCCTTCGTGCAGCTGGCGCGTCAGGGCACCACCTGCTGCATGATCCCGCATCTGCAGATCGAAAAGGAGCTGGCATCCGGCGAACTGATCGATCTGACGCCGGGGCTGTACCAGCGCCGCATGCTGTACTGGCACCGCTTCGCGCCGGAGAGCCGCATGATGCGTAAAGTGACCGACGCGTTGCTGGAGCACGGTCACCAGGTATTGCGCCAGGATTAAAACGAAAAAAGGTTCGCCGCGGCGAACCTTTTCTTCAATACCACACCCTTACTGCGCGGCGTTACGCTGCAGCTCAAACACCACATCCACCTGATCGTCGAAGTGAATGCTTTGCTGTTCATAGGTTTGTGCCGCGTCGTTTTCCGCCGCCGCGCCGGCCGCCTTATACATCCGCGCCACCGGCATCGGCTGGTAGTTGGCGACCCGGTAGCGAATGCTGTACACCGGCCCCAGCTTGGCGTGGAAGCCTTTGGCCAGGGATTCCGCCTGCTGAGTCGCGTTCTCGATCGCTTTTTGCCGCGCCTGCTCGCGATACACGTCCGGTTTGGCGACGCCCAGCTCCACCGCGCGGATCTCGTTCAGGCCGGATTTCAGCGCGCCGTCCAGCAACTCGTTCAGCTTGTCCAACTGGCGCAGGGTGACCTGCACCTGGCGCACCGCCCGGTAGCCCTTCAGCACCGACTCGCCGGTTTTCAGGTAGTCGTATTCCGGCTGAGTGCGCAGGTTGGCGGCGCTGATGTCTTTCTTCTCGATGTTGTTTTTCTGCAGGAAATCAAAGTACTGCGCCACGCGCTCGTCTACCTGCTTCTTCGCCTGGGCGGCGTCTTTGGAGGAAACGCTCACCTCGATCGCCAGGGTGGCGATATCCGGCGTGGCGTCCACGCTGGCGGTGCCGGAGGTGACGACGTGCGGCCCTTCAGGCAATTCAGCCGCCTGCAGCGCCATCGGTAGCGTCCCTAATCCGACCATTGCGGCCATAGCCAATGCTTTTAGCTTCACAGTGTCTCCTTAATGACAGGCTGTCTCTGATCGCCGGCTTTTCCCTGCGAGAACCGCCGGATTCCTGGCATCAAACGTAGCATATCGCACGGCGTTTTGAATTCGGATTAGTGACAAATTCTTATAAATTTGCCCCCTGCCAGGCCAGCTGCAGCGCGATGCCCCACATCACCAGCCCGACCAGCGCATTGATGATGCGCTGCGCTCGCTGCGTGTTCAGCCACGGCGCCAACCAGGAGGCCAGCAGCGCCAGGCCGAAGAACCACACCGCCGACGCGCTGACCGCGCCAAGCGCGAACCAGGAGCGCACATCCGCCGTCAGCTGTCCGCCCAGGCTGCCGAGCACCACGAAAGTGTCCAGATAGACGTGCGGATTCAGCCAGGTGACCGCCAGCATGGTGACCACGATGCGCCAGCGGCTCTGCGCCAGCTCTTGCGCCGCAGCCTGCGCCGGTTGCGGACTGAAGGCTGAACGGAACGCGCCCCAGCCGTACCACAGCAGAAACGCCACACCGCCCCAGGTGACCAGCGCCAGCAGCAGCGGCGAGCGGGTCAGCAACGCGCTGCCGCCGAAAATACCGGCGCAGATCAGCACGATATCGCTCAGTGCGCACAATGAGGCGATCATCAAATGGTACTGACGGCGAATGCCCTGATTCATCACGAATACGTTCTGCGGGCCCAGCGGCAGGATCATGGCGGCGCTCAGGGCAAAACCCTGCAGGAAGACGGCTAACATGGGAGATTCCTCGAATGATAAAAGGCGCCGGACGTGGGCGCGTATCGGTCAACACGCGCATCATACGAGGAAGCGATCATTAGGTGAAATTGATGTTTCTAATCCAGTATCAGAAGCACTAATACTCCAAGCGGCGGGATTGCGCCGTCAAATTCGCTCATCGACGCGAAATTCGCTATCATCCGCACCCACCCTCCAGCCGGCCACCCGATGTCTACGATCACCGATACCTTTATCGCCCCGCCATGCCATGACCAGATAGAGATCCTCTATCAGGACGATCATCTGGCGCTGATCAATAAGCCGGCCGGGCTGCTCAGCCTCTCGGGCAAAAATCCGCAGAATCTCGATTCGGTACACCACCGGCTGGTACAGCTGTTCCCCGGCTGCGCCCTGGCGCACCGCCTGGATTTCGGCACGTCCGGTTTGATGGTGGTGGCCCGCAACAAGGCCGTCAACGCCGCGCTCTGCCGGCAGTTCAGCGAACGCACCATCGGCAAAGTGTACAGCGCGCTGCTCTGCGGCCATCTGGCGGATAACGAAGGGGTAATAGACGCAGCGATCGCCAAAGATCCGGCGTTGTTCCCGCTGATGTCGATTTGCGCCCTCCACGGCAAGCCCGCCCGCTCCCGCTATCGGGTCGTCGAGCGTTTTTATCGTGAAACGGAAGGCGGGATCTCGCTGCCGCTGACGCGGGTGCAGCTCACCCCGGAGACCGGACGCACCCACCAGCTGCGTATTCACAGCCGGCAATTGGGCCATCCTATTTTAGGTTGCGATCTGTATGGCGGGCGCCTGCTGCCGGGTACCGAGCAGACGCCGCGGCTGATGCTGCACGCCAGCGAGCTGGACTTTGTGCACCCCATCAGCGGAGAGCGGATAGCCGCTCGTCACGCCGCGCCGTTCTGAACGCGGCTTACCACATCAAATCGTCGGGCACTTTAAAGTCGGCGTACGGATCGTCTTCATCCTGCTCTTCCTGACTCAGCGCACTGTGCAGCACTATGCTGGCCGCATCGCGCTGCGCGATTTTATCGGCGACGCTCGCGGGGATAATCGCGTATTCACACTCTTCGCGGCTCTCGACAACCAAGCGGGCAATGGCGAGGCGGCCATTGATCAGCTGCGTCTGGGTCGCTTTATCCACCAGGATTTTCTTGATCAGGTTACCGTCGGTGAAGTTGAAACCGATATCGCCTTTCGCCAGGACGATGCGGTTCATCTCGATCAGCTGCTTCACCTGCGCCTTGTATTCTTTGGACAGCGCGGCCTGCTTTTGCTGCTCGCTCAATTGCTTATCGCGCTCAAGCTGCGCCTTTTTATTCTCTTCCACCGCCTCTCTGGCCTCGCGCGCCTGAACGCGTGATTTTTTAGCCGTTCTCTGGACTTTGGCCATTTTCTTGCTGGTTACCAAGCCCGCTTTGAGCATCTGCTCTTGTAAGGTGAGTTTTGTCATGTTCGTGTCTGAAGCCGTGGGGTCATGGGGGGATTATACCCGTAATTTTTCAGGCTGCACCAGCTTGCCGGGCGGCTTGCACCGCAGGGCAACGGCGGCAAACCCACCTGACCCCCAGATCATGAATGTGGCTCATGTGGTAATGAAATTAAGTCTCTTTCACTCCCACCGGGACTCTGGCAAAAATAGACCTCATTAACGACAGACGATATGAAATCGGCTGAATGAAAAAATAGAAAAACAAGCCATTGAAATAAATGGATAAAACCAGCCTTCATATCATATAACAGGATGCTATAAGACGATGAATAGAG
Source organism: Serratia sp. CY81684 (assembly GCF_052166595.1). Taxonomy (NCBI): domain Bacteria; kingdom Pseudomonadati; phylum Pseudomonadota; class Gammaproteobacteria; order Enterobacterales; family Yersiniaceae; genus Serratia; species Serratia sp. CY81684. Next base: position 213,936 of record NZ_JBJNOO010000004.1, read on the forward strand.
ACTTTACCTTTACGATTAAGAGCAGTTCTTTCGATGAAGATTATAACCCTTCTGAAAATACGCGTATCACCACCAACTTCGCCAATTTGGCCAGAGGGGAAAATCGCCGGGAGAACCTGCGCAACACGCTGGTGATGATTAACAACCGCTTCAATTCGTTGGCGCATTGGGATAACCCCAAGGCCGATCGCTATGCGGTCGAGCTTGAAATCATTTCGGTTGAGATGCGCATTGAAGATCACAGCGCCAGCTTCCCGGTGATAGAAATCCTGAAAACCAACATCCTTGATAAAAAAACGCAAACGCGTATCGAGGGCATCGTCGGGAACAATTTCTCCTCTTACGTGCGCGATTACGACTTTAGCGTCTTGCTGCCGGCGCACAATAAAAACACGGCGGAATTTACCATTCCGGATGATTTCGGCGATTTGCACGGCAATATCTTTAAGCACTTCGTCAATTCAAACGAATACCATGAGAATTTCAGCAAACCGCCGGTGATCTGCCTCAGCGTGTCCAGCAAAGACACCTATCATCGGACGGGCAATCAACACCCGGTCTTGGGCGACGAGTATCGGCAAGACGGCGCTTCGCTGACCGACCGGTATTTTAAAAAAATGGGCCTGCAGGTGCGCTATTTCATGCCGAAAAATAGCGTCGCCCCCCTGGCGTTTTATTTCCCCGGGGATTTGCTGAGCGATTACACCGATCTGGAGCTGATTGGCACCATCAGCACGATGGAGACCTTCCAAAAAATCTATCGGCCTGAAATTTACAATGCCAACTCGGCGGCGGGGCAATGCTATCAGCCAAGCCTGAATAACCAGGATCATTCATTAACCAAGATTGTTTACGATCGCGAAGAGCGTAGCCAGTTGGCGATTGAGCAGGGGAAATTTACGGAAGAGCAATTTATCAAACCCTACAAGCCTATTCTTGAGCAATGGTCTGCCCACTACGCGCTTTGATTCACTTAAATACAGGTCACCTATCATGAAAATATTGCTCCCCACATCGACCGCCGGCAGCTTACCCAAACCGGTCTGGCTGGCCCAACCGGAAACCCTGTGGTCGCCCTGGAAATTGCAAAATGAAGAATTAATCGAAGGCAAGCAAGACGCCCTGCGTTTATCGCTGGCAGAGCAACAACAGGCCGGCATCGATATCGTCAGCGATGGCGAGCAAACCCGTCAGCACTTCGTCACGACGTTTATCGAACACCTCAGCGGCGTCGATTTCGAGAAACGCGAAGTGGTTAAAATCCGCAATCGCTACGAGGCGAGCGTGCCAACCGTGGTGGGGGCGGTCTCGCGTCAAAAGCCCGTTTTCGTTGAAGACGCCAAATTTTTACGCCAGCTGACCCAGCAGCCGATTAAATGGGCCCTGCCGGGGCCGATGACCATGATCGACACGCTCTATGACAACCACTATAAAAGCCGCGAGAAATTGGCCTGGGAGTTCGCCAAGATCCTCAATCAGGAAGCCAAAGAGCTTGAGGCCGCCGGCGTCGACATTATTCAGTTTGATGAGCCCGCATTTAACGTGTTCTTTGACGAGGTGAATGACTGGGGCATCGCCGCCCTGGAAAGAGCCGTTGAAGGGCTTAAGTGTGAAACGGCCGTACATATCTGCTATGGATACGGCATTAAGGCCAATACCGACTGGAAAAAGACGCTGGGCTCTGAGTGGCGGCAATATGAAGAGGCGTTTCCCAAGCTGCAAACGTCGACTATCGATATTATCTCGTTGGAGTGCCATAACTCGCACGTGCCGATGGATCTGCTTGAACTGATTCGCGGTAAGAAAGTGATGGTCGGCGCCATTGACGTGGCGAATCATGCCGTTGAGACGCCGGAAGAAGTGGCCGCTACGCTGCGTAAGGCGCTGCAGTTTGTCGATGCCGACAAGCTCTATCCGTCGACCAACTGCGGCATGGCTCCTCTGCCCCGTCAGGTCGCCCGCGGCAAGCTGAATGCCTTAAGTGCAGGCGCCGAGATCGTGCGCCGGGAACTGTTGGCCAAATAACCGCGCCAGCGCCCGCCGCAGTAGCCTCCTGCGGTGGGCGATTATCAATCGACTCCTCCTCCCCGCAACGCCCCCGCGCTGGTGTATACTCGGATTTCTACGCGATGCCAGCCACAGCGGCCTGAACGGCCCCTCAGCCAGCCCACACCAGCTTAATAACAGTGGAACCCTCATGAGCCCAGATACCGCTCGCATCAGCGAAATCATCGATCGCGCCAGGATCTCACCCTACCAAATCCTGATCCTGACCTTATGTTTCCTCATCGCCCTGCTGGACGGCTTCGATACCGCCATCATCGGCTATATCGCCCCGGCGCTGCGCGAAGAGTGGGGCCTGCAGCCAGCGCAGCTCTCCCCCGCCTTCGGTGCGGGATTGTTCGGTCTGCTGATCGGCAGCCTGCTGTTCGGGCCGATCGCCGACGCTATCGGCCGCAAACGCGTGCTGCTCGTCGCGGTGCTGGTGTTTGGCGGCTGCACCCTGGCTTCGGCCTATACGCATTCGATCGAATCCCTGACCCTGCTGCGCTTCATCACCGGCATTGGCCTCGGCGGCGCGATACCGACCTGCATCACCCTCAGCTCTGAGTACTCACCGGCGCGCCGGCGCATGTTGATGGTCACCCTAAGCTGGAGCGGCTTTACCGCCGGGCTGGCCCTAGGCGGCCTGCTGGCCGGGCAGATCATTCCAGCGTTCGGCTGGCGCGGCCTGCTGCTGGTCGGCGGCATGGCACCGTTGGCGCTGCTGCCGCTGTTGGCCTGGCAAATGCCCGAGTCGGTGCGCTTTATGGCCGCCAGCGCCAAACATGCCGATCGGCTGCGCCGGGTGGTCGAGCGTATCACCGGCCAGCGTTGGACGGGGGGACCCATTGTCGATGACGAGCGCCCGGCGCAGGCCAGGTCGCCGATCTCGCACCTGTTTATCGAAGGGCGCGCCGTGCGCACCCTGCTGCTGTGGGCGGCATTCTTCTGTTCGCTGTTCGTGTTCTACCTGCTCACCAGCTGGCTGCCGACGATCCTCAAAGACGCCGGTTTCGATATCGCCCACGCCTCACGCATTGGCGCCATGGTGCCGCTCGGCGGCACCATGGGCGCCATTCTGATGGCGCTGCTGATGGATCGGGTCGGGCCCTATCGCGTGCTGGCCTTCTCCTACCTGGGCGCCGCGCTGGTGATCGGCGTGACCGGGTATCTGATGGGCGACGCATACACGCTGGCCGCCGTCGTGTTCCTGATAGGCTTCGGCGTGGCCGGCGCGCAAAACGGCCTGAATCTGGTTTCCGCCACCCTTTACCCGACCGCAGCCCGCGTGACCGGCGTCAGCTGGGCCATGGCCAATGGCCGCTTCGGCTCGATCGTCGGCTCGATGCTCGGCGCCTGGATGATGACCGCCGCCGGTTCGCCGGAAGTGTTCTTCCTCTGGCTGGCGCTGCCGGCGCTGCTGGGCGCCGTCGCCATCTTCCTGCTTTATCGTCTCAGCCTGCGCCGCCGCGCGCCGCTCACCGAACCGGCGGCCGGCATCTGAACTCGCGGAAAATAAAAGGCCGAGACGCCATCAGTGACGTCTCGGCCTGCAATAAAAAAGGGGGCCAAGGCCCCCTCTCTGTTATTCCGCCTTGGCGGAAGCGTCTTCGGTGCGATACAGGTGCACGTCCATCTGCGGGAACGGAATGCCGATGTTGTGGGCATCCAGCGCGCGCTTGAAGTTTTCCATCAGATCGAAGTACACATTCCAGTATTCCGCGTTAGTGGTCCAGGAACGGGTCACGAAGTTCAGAGAGGACGGCGCCATCTCGTTCAGACGCACGGTCACGCCTTTGGCGTGCATGATGCGCTTGTCGGCGGCGATCACGTCGCCCAACACCTTCTTCACCACATCGATATCGGCGTTGTAGGCCACGCCTACCACGATATCCACGCGGCGGTTCGGTTCGCGGGAGTAGTTAATGATGTTGCCGGCGATGATTTTACCGTTCGGCACCACGATGGTTTTGTTGTCTGCGGTACGCAGGGTGGTGGAGAAAATCTGCACCTGATCGACGGTACCGGCCACGCCGCCCAGATCGACATACTCACCCACGCGCAGCGGGCGGAAGATCACCAGCAGCACGCCGGCGGCGAAGTTGGACAGCGAGCCTTGCAGCGCCAGGCCGACGGCCAAACCGGCGGCACCCAGCACGGCGATCACCGAGGTGGTCTGCACGCCGACGCGCCCCAGCACCGCGATGAAGGTGAATGCCAGCACGCCGTAACGTACGATCGCCGACAGGAAGTCTGCCACCGTGGCGTCGATGCCGCGCAGTTTCATCACGCGGTTCAGCGCATTGCCGACCACGCGGGCCACGATCGAACCGATGATCAGGATAACGATGGCGGCAACGATATTCACCGCATACTGGATCAACAGATCCTGGTTCTTCACCAACCAGTCGCCGGCACCGTTGATGCCGTCTACTACATTCAAATCTTTCATTCGTGTCGTCCTAACTCAGTCCCTAACGGGAGAAACTCGCAAAAATACACTGGCTTCGGCAGCCAGTAGGAAACCACCGCCTAAGGGTAACCAACATTAAAGGCTCATGCCAACCGTCAGCGTTAAAAATAGCCGAAACCGCCCGCCGCTTCTTCTATGCTGAAAACAGCGCGTTGGCCATTTCACGACAAGGGATCCGTTCTTCATGCACATTCGCTCTTCGCTCAAACACTATTGGCAAGTGCGGCCCAGGCTGCTGCTTTCCGTCGGCGCCGGGCTGTTGTGCTTTCTGCTTCTGCCCGCCCAGCTCTCGCTGCTGCAACGCTTGATGATCGGCTGGAATACGCTGGCCTGGCTCTATCTGCTGTTTCTCTGGCGGCTGATGTTGGTCAGCACGCCGCAGCACATTCGCCAGATCGCCCGGCGACAGGATGAAAGCGCCAGCACAGTGTTGGCGCTGGTCAGTTTCGGTTGTCTGGTGAGCATTCTGGCGATCCTGTTCGAATTGAGCAGCGCCAAACAGGCCAGCGACTCGCTGAAAACCCTGCATCTGGCACTAACCGGCGGAACGCTGGCGGTCTCCTGGCTGCTGCTGCCAACTGCCTTCACCATGCACTATGCTCATCAGTTTTATCGCCAGGGCGCACAGCAGGATCCTTTGCCGCTGCTATTCCCCGGCAACCTCACCGAGCCGACCTATCTGGACTTCGCCTACTTCTCCTTCACCATCGCGGTCGCGTCGCAGACCGCCGATGTGGCGGTCGGCGCCGCGGAGGTGCGTAGAATCGCGCTCGTGCAGTCGGTCATTTCGTTCGTGTTCAACATGTTGATCCTGGGCCTGTCTATCAACGTCGGCGCCGGCTTGCTGAGCTGAAAACGAAAAAGGCTCCCCGCAGGGAGCCTTTTGCATCGTGCAACAGCTGACGAAGATTACAGAACGTCTACCGCGTTCAGATCTTTGAAGGCCTGCTCCAGACGCGTCACCATGCTGGTCTGCGCTGCGCGCAGCCAGACGCGTGGATCGTAGTATTTCTTGTTCGGCTGATCGGCGCCTTTCGGGTTGCCCAGCTGGCCCTGCAGGTAAGCTTCGTTCGCTTTGTAGTACTGCAGGATGCCGTCCCAGGTCGCCCATTGGGTGTCGGTGTCGATGTTCATCTTGATCACGCCGTAGCTGACGGACTCTTTGATTTCCGCATCGCTGGAACCGGAACCGCCGTGGAACACGAAGTTCAGGCTGTTATGCGGCAGGTTGAATTTCTCGGAAACGTATTTCTGAGAATCGCGCAGGATGGTCGGAGTCAGCTTAACGTTACCTGGCTTGTACACGCCGTGCACGTTACCGAACGATGCAGCGATGGTGAAGCGCGGGCTGATGGCGTTCAGTTTTTCGTACGCGTAAGCCACGTCTTCCGGCTGGGTGTACAGCGCGGAAGCGTCCATATGGCTGTTGTCCACGCCGTCTTCTTCACCGCCGGTGCAGCCCAGTTCGATTTCCAGCGTCATGCCGATTTTGGCCATGCGCTTCAGGTAGGCGCTGCAGATCTCGATGTTTTCTTCCAGAGATTCTTCAGACAGATCGATCATGTGGGAAGAGAACAGCGGTTTGCCGGTAGCGGCGAAGTGCTTCTCGCCGGCGTCCAGCAGGCCGTCCAGCCATGGCAGCAGTTTCTTCGCGCAGTGGTCGGTGTGCAGGATCACCGGCACGCCGTAGTGTTCAGCCATCTGGTGAACGTGGTGTGCGCCGGAGATAGCGCCCAGAATCGCTGCGCCCTGAGGCACATCGGTCTTCACGCCTTTGCCGGCGATAAACGCGGCGCCGCCGTTGGAGAACTGAACGATGACCGGCGCGCGCACTTTAGCCGCGGCTTCCAGCACTGCGTTGATGGAGTCGGTACCCACGCAGTTTACCGCTGGCAGTGCAAAGTTGTTCTCTTTAGCAACTGCGAAGACTTTCTGAACGTCATCACCCGTGATGACACCCGGTTTTACGAAATCAAAAATTTTAGACATGTTACTTTGTCCTGTTTCGTCGGCCGTAGATGGATGTAAATCGATGTTTTCACGCCGCGCAGCGTTAGCCGCGCGGTATAAAACAAACGGGCGGCTTTCGCCTCCCGTTGTCTGAATTACTGCTTAGCGCGCTCTTCCAGCATCACGACTGCAGGCAGCGGTTTCCCTTCAACGAATTCCAGGAATGCGCCACCGCCGGTGGAGATGTAGGAAATTTTGTCAGCGATACCGAACAGATCGATGGCTGCCAGAGTGTCGCCGCCGCCAGCGATAGAGAAAGCGTCGCTATCGGCGATCGCGCGGGCGACAATTTCGGTGCCCTTACGGAAGTTAGGGAACTCGAATACGCCAACCGGGCCATTCCACAGAATGGTCTTGGCGTTCTTCAGGATAACGGCCAGACGCTCGGCAGAGACGTCGCCCATATCCAGAATTTGCTCGTTGTCCTGGATCTCGTTGGCCTGCTTCACGGTCGCGGTCGCGGTTTCGGAGAACTCGGTCGCTACGCGCACATCGGTCGGCACCGGAATGTCGCAGGTTTCCAGCAGTTTCTGCGCGTTCGGGATCAGGTCAGGTTCGTACAGGGACTGGCCCACGTTGTTGCCCTGCGCCGCCACGAAGGTGTTGGCGATGCCGCCGCCGACGATCAGCTGATCGGCGATTTTGGACAGAGAATCCAGCACGGTCAGTTTGGTGGACACTTTAGAACCGCCCACGATGGCGACCATCGGACGGGCCGGGTTGCCCAGGGCTTTGCCCAGCGCTTCCAGCTCGGCGGACAGCAGCGGGCCGGCACAGGCGACAGGCGCGAACTTGCCCACGCCGTGGGTGGAAGCCTGCGCGCGGTGCGCGGTGCCGAATGCATCCATCACGTACACGTCGCACAGCGCCGCGTATTTCTTGGACAGGGTTTCGTCGTCTTTCTTCTCGCCCTTGTTGAAGCGGACGTTTTCCAGCACCACCAGTTCGCCTTCGGCGACGTCGACGCCATCCAGATAATCCTTCGCCAGACGCACTGGGGATTTCAGGTGGTCTTTCAGGTAGTTGACCACAGGCAGCAGGGAGAATTCTTCGTTGTATTCGCCTTCGGTAGGACGACCCAGGTGGGAGGTTACCATCACGCGGGCGCCTTGCTTCAGCGCAGCTTCGATAGTCGGCAGGGAAGCGCGGATACGCGCGTCGGAAGTCACTTTACCGTCTTTTACCGGCACGTTCAGATCGGAGCGGATCAGTACGCGTTTACCCGCCAGATCCAGATCGGTCATCTTAATTACAGACATGGTGAACCCTCTTTATTGAATCTCTATAAAATTGCCTGAGCAGCGCGCCAATCACGCCGGCGCCGCCGTACTAGAAACCGCTGGCGGCCATTGCCCGTGTTGTATCCAACATCCGATTGGCAAAGCCCCATTCATTGTCGCACCAGACCAAGGTCTTTATCAGGTGCTGCCCGCTGACCCGGGTCTGCGTACCGTCGACGATAGCGCTGTGCGGGTCATGGTTAAAATCGATCGAGACCAATGGTAATTCCGTGTAGTCAACTATACCACGAAATGATTCCCGTGCGGCCTTTTGCAACAGCTGGTTGACCTCCGCCACCTTCACCGCGGCGCTCACGCTGACGCTCAGATCGATAGCCGTCACGTTAATGGTCGGCACGCGCACCGAGATCGCCTCGAAGCGGTCGCAAAACTGCGGGAAGATGCGGGTGATGCCCGCGGCCAGCTTGGTATCGACCGGAATGATCGACTGGCTCGCCGCGCGGGTGCGCCGCAAATCCGCGTGATACGCGTCGATCACCGGCTGATCGTTCATCGCCGAGTGAATGGTGGTCACGGTGCCGGACTCGATGCTGTAGGCGTCGTCCAGCAGCTTGATCACCGGAATAATGCAGTTGGTGGTGCACGAGGCGTTGGACACGATGCGATGTTCCGCCAGCAGCGTCTGATGGTTGACGCCGAACACGATGGTGGCGTCCAGATCGTTGCCGCCCGGGTGGGCGAACAGCACTTTCTTCGCCCCCGCCGCCAGATGGGCTTCGCCATCCGCCCGGCTGCCGTACACGCCGCTGCAGTCCAGCACCACGTCGACGCCCAATTCGCCCCAGGGCAACTGCTCCACCGCCGGCTGATGCAACAGGCGAATCGCGTCGTCCCCGACGCTCAGCGTGTCACACTCCTGCCGCACATCCCAGGCGAAGCGGCCGTGGCTGGAGTCGTACTTCAGCAGATGGGCCATGCCCTCGGCGTTCGCCAGCTCGTTGATCGCCACCACGGAGATTTCCGCCCGTCGTCCCGATTCGTACAGTGCGCGCAATACGCTGCGGCCGATGCGGCCAAAGCCGTTTATCGCTATGCGGATGGTCATGCTGCTCCTGAAAAAGGGCCGTCCACGCCGGGTTGGCTCACCGGCACCGGTCGGCGCTGACTGGTTGTCTCACTAACCCGCATAGAGTAGTGGATCGCACCGCCCGCTGTGAATCGCCGCGTTTGCATTATTCCCGCGCTTCAGCGGCTTTTCGCCGCCGTCACATCGGCGTTTCTGTCGAAGAGTGTCTCAACTGAAACGCTTCAGCTGAGCATAAACCAAAGTTTTGGCAAAAGGAACAGGTGCAACAGTCCCACAAGTAACGGAGGGGAGTTTTACGAGCATAAGATGATCTGGCGCACATTTTTGGCCTTAAGATCGCGGTGGATTTTCGCTTGCCGCCCCCGTTTCGCCGTAGTGCTCGCGGAAATAGTCGCGCAAAAATTCAACCGTCACCCGCACTTTCGCCGACGTTGCCAGCCGGGAAACGTATACCGCCCAGATATTGGCCGGCTGATAATACTCCGGCAGGATGTGCACCAGCCGGCCGCTGTCGATGTTCTCTTTCACGTCCCAGGCGGAACGCAGCGCGACGCCCTGCCCGTCCAGGCACCACTGGTGCACGATTTCGCCGTGGTTCGACGCCAGCGCCCCCGTCACCTTCACCGTCTCTTCGCCGCCCGGCCCCTGCAGCCGCCACAGCCCGAACGGATGATCGCGTTCCTTGATCACCAAACAAGTGCGGCCCGCCAGCTCCGCCGGATTTTTCGGCACGCCGTGGCGCTGCAGGTACGCCGGCGAAGCGCACAGGATGCGCTGATTGTCCGCCAGCTTGCGCGCAATCAAATTGGGGGCGATATCGTCGCCGATGCGGATATCCAGATCGAATCCTTCGCTGACCAGATCCACCAGCCGATCGGACACGTCGAGCCGCAGCTCCAGCTGCGGGTACTGCCGCGCCAGCGCCGACAGCGCCGGTGCCACGAAACGCCGGCCGAAGCCGAAGCTGCTGACCACGCGCAGCATGCCTTGCGGCGCCTGGCGCACCTCGGACAGTTCGTCCATCATCTGATCGACATCGTTGAGAATGCGCTGCGCCCATTCGTAGATGCGTTCGCCGTCTTCGGTGATCGCCACCCGCCGCGTGGTGCGGTGCAGCAACGACACGTCCAGCGCCTTCTCCAACAGCGCGATGCGCTTGCTGATAAAGGCAGGCGAAACGCCCAGCTCTTCGGCGGCGGCGGCGAACCCGGCGCGACGCGCCACCAGCACGAACACCCGCAGGTCACTCAGGATCGGCATATTGTTCATGATTCGTGTTTTATGTTTCACCGTTTTCGCGATTGATTAACAGTTAGTCAATTATAGGATAAGAGTGTTGTCAATCTCCCCTACCTACAAATGAGACCTCTGTATGAGCAAAACTTACAAGATTGCCGCTATCCCCGGGGACGGTATCGGACGGGAAGTGTTGCCGGAAGGCATACGGGTATTGCAGGCGGCGGCGGCGCGCTGGGATCTGTCGTTGGAATTCGACACCTTCGAGTGGGCCAGCTGCGACTACTACCAGCACCACGGCCAGATGATGCCGGACGATTGGTTTGAACAGCTCAAGGGCTTTGACGCCATCTATTTCGGCGCCGTCGGCTGGCCGGATACGGTGCCCGACCACATTTCGCTGTGGGGTTCACTGCTGAAATTTCGCCGCGACTTCGAGCAATACGTCAACCTGCGCCCGGTGCGGCTGTTTCCCGGCGTGCCCTGCCCGCTGGCGAACAAGCAGCCGGGCGACATCGATTTCTACGTGGTGCGCGAAAATACCGAAGGAGAATACTCCTCGCTCGGCGGGCGGATGTTCGAAGGCACCGAACGCGAGATGGTGATCCAGGAGTCGGTGTTCACCCGTCAGGGCGTGGACCGCATCCTCAAATACGCCTTTGAGCTGGCGCAGCAGCGCCCGCGCAAGCGTCTGACCGCCGCCACCAAGTCCAACGGCATGGCCATCAGCATGCCGTACTGGGATGAGCGCGTGGCGGAGATGGCGCGCCAATACCCTGATATCGCCTGGGATAAACAGCACATCGATATTCTGTGCGCGCGCTTCGTGCTGAACCCCGAACGCTTCGACGTGGTGGTGGCTTCCAACCTGTTCGGCGATATTTTGTCGGATCTCGGCCCGGCCTGTACCGGCACCATCGGCATCGCGCCGTCGGCCAACCTGAACCCGGAACGCAACTTCCCGTCGCTGTTCGAGCCGGTACACGGCTCGGCGCCGGACATTTTCGGCAAGAACATCGCCAACCCGATCGCCATGATCTGGAGCGGCGCGATGATGCTGGATTTCCTCGGCGACGGCGATGCCCGCTACCGCCAGGCGCACGACGGCATCCTGCAGGCGATTGAGCGCATTATCGCCGACGGGCCGCGCACGCCGGATATGCGCGGCGACGCCTCCACCCAGCAAGTCGGCCAGGCGATCGCCGCCCTGCTGCAACGCTAAACGCCGTTGATTTTACTGCGCAGGGCGCCCTTTCGCGCCCTGCTCTGCCACGTCCGTTTTTCCGCTTCGATCGCCGCCGCAAATCCGCTGAAAATCACCGCAGAAAGCACGCCAATACCCCGGTCAAGATCACAACAAATTGTTTACATACTGTGTTTTATCCTTTTACAGATGCCCCAATTGTGGCCCTCCTGTAATTTGTGCACACTCAAAAATGTTAATGAAGAGTAAACATTTCCGGTGGCGTTCTGTCGGGGCGTTTGCTCCTCGCGGTGTAACAAAACAAAGGGTTCAAACCAACAAGGCCCGGGCGCACCCTACGCTTCGCGCACCGGCCCACCACCGATAACAGGAGTTCACTCCCATGCAGAGCACCCCTAAAAAGGATGTCACGCTCATCGCCATCAGCCTGTGCAGTATTGCGCTGATCGCCCTTTGCCTGATGCTCTTTCCGGCTCAATCCGCGCTTATCGCCAACACCATTTTCAACGGCGTCACCCGGCTGTTCGGTTCAACCATTCAAATCCTGGTGCTGATCGCCCTGCTGGTGGTGCTGTATCTGGCGTTGAGCAAATACGGCAACATCCGCCTCGGCGAAGGCAAACCGCAATACTCCACGCTGGCCTGGCTGTTCATGTTCATCTGCGCCGGCCTGGGCTCGTCCACCCTGTACTGGGGGGTGATGGAATGGGCGTATTATTACCAGACGCCGGGGCTGAACATCGCGCCGCGCACCCCAAAGGCGCTGGAATACAGCATCAGCTACTCCTTCTTCCACTGGGGCCTGAGCGCCTGGGCGACCTACGCCCTCGCCTCGCTGATCATGGCCTACCACTTCCACGTGCGTAAGAACAAAGGGCTCAGCCTGTCGGGGATCATTGCCGCCATCACCGGCGTGCGTGCCAACGGCCCGATCGGGCGGATGGTGGATCTGATTTTCCTGGTCGCCACCGTCGGCGCCCTCACCATTTCGCTGGTGCTGACCGCCTCCACCTTTACCCGCGGGCTGACGGCGTTGACCGGCATCCCGGATAACTTCACGGTACAGGCGACGGTGATCCTGCTGGCGGCAGTGATCTTCTGTCTCAGCTCTTACATCGGCATCGACGGCGGCATGCAGCGCCTGAGCAAAATGGTCGGCTGGGGCGCCTTCGCCTTCGCCGGGCTGGTGCTGCTGGTCGGCCCCACCGAGTTCACCATCAACAACACCATCAACGCCATCGGCCTGACGGCGCAAAACTTCCTGCAGATGAGCCTGTTCACCGACCCGATGGGCGACGGCAGCTTCAGCCGCAGCTGGACGGTGTTCTACTGGCTGTGGTGGATCTCCTATACCCCGGGCGTGGCGATGTTCGTCACCCGCGTCTCGCGCGGCCGCAAGATTAAAGAGGTGATCTGGGCGCTGCTGCTCGGCAGCACCCTCGGCTGCTGGTTCTTCTTCGGCTCGCTGGAAAGTTACGCCATGCACCAGTTCATCAGCGGGCAGCTCAACGTGCCGGAGATCCTCAGCACTCAGGGCGGCGAAACCGCCGTGCAGATGCTGCTGACGGCGCTGCCGCTTGGCAAGCTGTTCCTGGCCGCCTATCTGTTCATCATGATCATTTTCCTGGCCTCGCACATGGACGCCGTGGCCTACACCATGGCCGCCACCAGCACCCGCAACCTGCAGGAGGGGCAAGATCCCAGCCCGATGCTGCGCCTGTTCTGGTGCGTGGTGATCACCTTGATCCCGCTGTCGATCCTGTTTACCGGCGCCTCGCTGGACACCATGAAAACCACGGTGATCCTGACCGCGCTGCCGTTCCTGCTGGTGCTGCTGGTGAAAACCTACGGCTTTGCCCGCTGGCTGAAACAGGACTACGCGGCCATCCCGGCGCACCTGATCGAAAGCAGCCCGCCGGCGCTGCCAGACGCGCCGCCGGCCGCCGAACTCTCCGCTCCATCGTCGTATCAACCGCGCCCTATGGCGAAATGACAATAAGAAAAGAGGAAGGTTAACTTATGAGCACTCTGATCCCTGAATTTACCTTACCGAAAGATTTCTGCGCCGACGCCCGCGAGGCTTACACCATTCCGGCCCGGTTCTATACCCACCAGGCGGCGTTCGAACACGAGAAAGAGCAGGTGTTCGCCACCAGTTGGATCTGCGTGGCGCACCGCAGCGAGCTCGCCCAACCGAACGACTACATCACCCGCGAGATCATCGGTGAAAACATTCTGGTGGTACGCGGCCGCGACAAAGTACTGCGCGCCTTTTACAACGTCTGCCCGCACCGCGGCCACCAGCTGCTGGCGGGCGACGGCCGGGCGAAAAACGTCATCACCTGCCCTTATCATGCCTGGGCGTTCAAGCTGGACGGCGAACTGGCGCACGCGCGCAACTGCGAAAACGTGCAGAACTTCGATAAGGAAAACTCGCACCTGATGCCGGTGCGGGTCGAAGAGTACGCCGGGTTTATTTACGTCAATCTGGACCCGCAGGCCGGCACGGTGGAAGACCAGCTGCCGGGCCTCGGTGCCAAAGTGCGCGAGGCCTGCCCGCAGGTCGACGATCTCAAGCTGGCGGCGCGCTTCGTCACCCGCACTCCGGCCAACTGGAAGAACATCGTCGACAACTACCTCGAGTGCTACCACTGCGGCCCGGCGCACCCCGGCTTCGCCGACTCGGTGCAGGTCGACCGCTACTGGCACACCCTGCACGGCAACTGGACGCTGCAGTTCGGCTACGCCCGCCCTTCCGAGCAGTCGTTCAAGTTTGAAGAGGGTAAAGAAGCCAGCTTCCACGGCATCTGGCTGTGGCCGTGCACCATGTTCAACATGCCGCCGCTGGAAGGCATGATGACGGTGATCTATGAGTTCCCGGTCGATGCGGAAACCACCCTGCAGCACTACGACATCTACTTCACCAACGCCGATTTGAGCGACGAACAGCTCAAACTGATCGACTGGTACCGCGACGTGTTCCGCCCGGAAGATTTGCGGCTGGTGGAGAGCGTGCAAAAAGGCCTCAAATCGCGCGGCTATCGCGGCCAGGGGCGCATCATGGCCGACGGCGCCGGCAGCGGCGTCAGCGAGCACGGCATCGCCCACTTCCACAACCTGCTGGCGCAGGTTTATCAACCCTGATGCGACGGGGCCCAAGGGTCCCTTCCCCTGACTTGTGAGGTTCTCGTGAATATTTCCGATCGGGCGCTATTCCGCCAACAGGCCTACATCAACGGCCAATGGCGCGACGCCGACAACCAGGAAACCCTGCCGGTGAGCGATCCCGCCACCGGCCAACTCATCGGCAACGTGCCCAACATGGCGACGGCCGAAACCCAATCGGCGATCGACGCCGCCCAGCAGGCGCTGGAAGGCTGGCGCGCGCTGCCGGCGCAACAGCGCGCGCAGCTGCTGCGCCGCTGGTTCGAACTGATGCTGGAACACCAGCAGGATCTGGCCAGCCTGATGACGCTGGAGCAAGGCAAACCGCTGGCGGAATCGCTGGGCGAAATCCGCTACGCCGCCTCCTTTATCGAATGGTTCGCCGAACAGGCCAAGCGCACCAATGGCGACATCATCCCCTCGCCGAGCAGCGATAAACGCCTGATGGTGCTGAAGCAGGGCATCGGCGTGTGCGCGGCGATCACGCCCTGGAACTTCCCGGCGGCGATGATCACCCGCAAGGCCGCGCCGGCGCTGGCGGCCGGCTGTACACTGGTGGTCAAACCCGCCAACGAAACCCCTTATTCGGCGCTGGCGATGGCCGAACTGGCCGAGCGCGCCGGCATTCCCGCCGGGGTGTTCAACGTAGTGACCGGCAACTCGCAGGCGATCGGCGCCGAGCTGACCCGCCACCCGCAGGTGCGCAAACTCAGCTTTACCGGCTCCACGCCGGTGGGCAGGCTGCTGATGCGCCAAAGTTCGGACACCATCAAGAAAGTGTCGCTGGAGCTGGGCGGCAACGCGCCGTTCATCGTGTTTGACGATGCGGACATCGATGCCGCAGTGGAAGGCGCGCTGATCGCCAAATACCGCAACGCCGGGCAGACCTGCGTCTGCGTCAACCGTTTCTACGT
This sequence comes from Serratia sp. CY81684, assembly GCF_052166595.1. Classification (NCBI taxonomy): domain Bacteria; kingdom Pseudomonadati; phylum Pseudomonadota; class Gammaproteobacteria; order Enterobacterales; family Yersiniaceae; genus Serratia; species Serratia sp. CY81684. The sequence continues at coordinate 229,309 of NZ_JBJNOO010000004.1, forward strand.
GCAGCGCGGCGTTTACCCGCAGTTCGCCGAGAAGTTTGTCGCCCGCGTGGCGGCGCTGCAGGTCGGCAACGGCTTCGAACCGGGCGTGCAAATAGGCCCGCTGATCAACCGCAAGGCGCGCGACAAGGTGCTGGAGCTGCTCGATGACGCGCTGAGCAAAGGCGCTCAGGTGCTGACCGGCGCCACGCCGCACGCGCTGGGCGGCAATTTCTTCACCCCGACGGTGCTGGGCAACGTGCAGCCCGGCTCGCTACTGCTGGAAGAAGAGATCTTCGGCCCGGTCGCACCTCTGGTGATATTCGATGACGAAGCCGAGGCGATCCGCCAGGCCAACGACACCATCTACGGATTGGCCGCCTACTTCTACACCCGCGATGCGGCGCGCATCTGGCGCGTTTCGGAACGGCTGGAGTACGGCATGGTCGGCATCAATACCGGGCTTATCTCCAACGAGGTGGCGCCGTTCGGCGGGGTGAAACAGTCGGGGCTGGGGCGTGAAGGCTCCGAATACGGCATCGAAGACTATCTGGAGCTCAAATACCTGTGCCAGGCGGTATAACTTTTTCATGCGCGGGGACGCCCGCGCTTTGGAGCCAATGAATGACCAGCTATCAGATGCTTGATGTCCGCGTCGTCGACATCGAAACCATCACCGCACAGGTCAAGCGCTTTACCCTGGCGGATCCGCAAGGCCGGCCGCTGCCCGCCTTCAGCGGCGGCAGCCACATTATCGTGCAAATGCAGGACGGCGAGCAGCGCTACAGCAACGCCTATTCGCTGCTCAGCTCACCGTTCGAACTCGAGCATTACCAGATCGCCGTTCGGCGCGAGTCTCCTTCCAAAGGCGGTTCCGACTTCATGCATGACCGGCTGGCGGTCGGCGATACGCTGACCATCAGCACCCCGAATAACCTGTTCGCGCTGGCGCCGGAAGCGCAACATCACGTGCTGATCGCCGGCGGCATCGGCATCACGCCGTTTATGGCCCATCTGCATGAGCTGCAACGCAGCGGGCAACGCTACCATCTGCACTACTGCTTCCACAGTGAAGAGCACAACGCCTTCCAGCAGCAGCTGATGCAAGCGCCGTTCGCAGACAACGTCAGTTGCCATGTCTCCAGCCTTGGCGGCCGGTTGGATCTGGCGCGCACGCTGGCCGATGTGGAACCCGGCGCCCATATCTACGTCTGCGGCCCGGCGGCGCTGAACGAAGCGGTCTACCGGATCGCCGCCGAACGGGGTATCGATGCCGGTCGCTTGCACAGCGAAGCCTTTGCCGCCGAAGACACGGCGGGCGGCGCCTTTACGCTGGTGCTGGCTCGATCGGGTATTGAGCTTGAAGTGGCGCAAGACATGACCATCCTGCAGGCGCTGGAAAACAGCAAGGCGGCCAAGGTCGAGTGCCTGTGCCGCGAAGGCATTTGCGGCACCTGCGAAACCCGCATCGTCGAAGGGGAAGCCGATCACCGCGATCAGTATCTCAGCGAGGAAGAACGCGCGGCGCAGCAGACCCTGTTGATCTGCTGCTCGCGCGCCAAAGGCAGCCGGCTGGTGCTGGATTTGTAAAAGGAGCGCCCGCATCGACGGGCGTCCTGGTTAGGCTTTCGGGAATATCCACAGATGCTCGGCCGGCAGGGAGAGCCGGCACAGCGCCCGATCGCGCGCCTCGTGGCCATAGGCGCGCACCACGAAGTCTTCGGCCACGGTGCGGAACAGGTATTCCCAGCGATCGCCAAGATACATGCTGGTCAACAACGGCAGCTCAAGCTGGTTGCCCTGCGGATCTTCGCCCAACTGCACGCGCTCCACACGGATCACCGCCGTGCCCTCCTGCCCGACCTGCACGCCTGCGCCCGCTTTGCCCCACAGCGCCCAATCCTTACCTTCGATGCGCGCCCGGTCGCCTTCCAGCGCGACAACCTTGCCCGGCAAGCGGTTGTTGCTGCCCATGAACTCGGCGGTGAACAGCGTGGTGGGCGAGCCGTACATCTCCTGCGGCGTGCCCTGCTGTTCGATTTTGCCGTTATTGAGCAGCAGGATGCGATCGGAAATGGCCATCGCCTCGTTCTGATCGTGGGTCACCATCAGCGCCGACAGACCGAGCTTGATGATCAGCTCTCGCAGGAATACCCGTGCCTCTTCGCGCAGCTTGGCGTCGAGATTGGACAGCGGCTCATCCAGCAGGATCACCGGCGGGTTGTAGACCAGCGCACGCCCGATCGCCACGCGCTGCTGCTGGCCGCCGGAAAGCTGGTGCGGGTGGCGCTTGGCTAAATGCCCCAGCCCGAGCTGATCCAGCACCGCCTGTACCCGCTGGGCGATTTCCGCCGAGCCGGTCTTACGCAGCTTCAGCGGGTAAGCGACGTTTTCAAACACCGTTTTATGCGGCCACAGGGCGTAGGACTGAAACACCAGCCCCAGATTGCGCTCTTCGGCGGGAATTTCGCTGCGCGCGCTGCCGTTGTACACCGCGCTGTTGCCGATGACGATCCGCCCCTGGCTCGGTTTCTCCAGCCCGGCCACCGCCCGCAGCAGCGTGGTTTTGCCACTGCCCGACGGGCCCAGCAGCGAGACCACTTCGCCCCGTTTGAGATCCATCGACACCCCTTTCAGCACCGGGTTGTCGCCATAGGTCAAATGCAGATTCTCTACCGAAAGTTCAATCATGTAATTTCACTCCAAAGCGCAAGGCGATCCCCAGCCCCAGCACCACCAGCAGAATATTGATGAACGACAGCGCGGCGACGATATCGATAGCGCCCGCGGCCCACAGAGAAACCAGCATCGAGCCGATGGTTTCCGTGCCCGGAGACAGCAGATACACCCCGGTGGAATATTCGCGTTCAAAAATCAGGAACATCAGCAGCCAGGAGCCGATCAGGCCATAGCGCGACAGCGGAATGGTGACGTGGCGGGTGATCTGGCCGCGGCTGGCGCCGGCGCTACGCGCCGCCTCTTCCAGCTCCGGCCCCACCTGCAGCAACGTGGAAGAGATCAGCCGCAGGCCGTAGGCCATCCACACCACGGTGTAGGCCAGCCAGACGCTGAAGATGGTGCTGCGCAGCGAACGCAGCCAGACAATCCAGTTAGCACGCAGCCACTCGGCCATCGGCAACGCCGACAGCCAGCCTTCCTTGAGCGATTTGTCCAGCCACATCGGCAGGAACAGGAACACCCACAGGAATGCCAGACCGGCCAGCAGCCCCGGCACCGCGCGCGGCACCAGCACGCTGTAGTCGAGGAAGCGCGTGGCGCCATCCGGCTTGCGGTGCATCGCGATGCCGATAAACAGGTAGCACGCCACCGCCAGCGCTCCGCCGATCACCCCGATCGCCATCGAGTTGACGATGGCGCGCAGCAGGTTGGGCTGCGCCCAGATGGTGCGAAAGGTGTTGATCGACAGTTCGTCCCAGACAGACACGCCCACGCCCCAGTTGGAGATAAAGGCGCGCAGCACCACGCCGATCAGCGGCACGCCGATGGTCACGGTCAGCCAGAACACCACCACCGCGCCGGCCACCCAGCGCCATTTACCCAGCGGCAGCGCGCGGGCCTGCGAGGCTTTGCCCTTGACGGTGACAAAGCGGTTGGCGGTGCGCATCAGCCGGCGCTGCAGCATCACCAACGGAATAGTGATGCAAATCAGCACCACCGCCACCGCCGCCATCAGATGGTAAGACGGCGTGCCCAGCTTGTTGGTCAACTGGTACAGGTAGGTCGCCAGCACCAGGTTGCCTTCCGGATCGCCCAGCACCAGCATCAGGCCGAACACTTCCAGCCCGAGGAAGAACAGCAGCACCCCGGCGTACAAGATAGACGGCCGCACCATCGGCAGACTGACGGCGGTCATCACCTGCAGCGGCGTGGCGCCGGCGGTGCGCGCCGCTTCTTCAACGTCGGAGCCCACGCTGCGCAGCGCCGAGGAGATGTACAGATACGCGTGGGGCACGTGCGTCAATCCGGCTATCACCACGATGCTGGCCATTGAGTAGATGTTCCACGGCACGAAGCCCAGCAGCGCCTCCGCCCACAGCGAGAAGAAGCCTACCGGCCCCGCCGCCACCACGTAACCGAAACCCAGCACCATCGGCGACACGAAGATCGGCACCAGAATCAGCGGTTCGATGATTCGCCGCCCCGGCAGATCGGTGCGCACCATCAGGAAGGCCAAAATACCGCCGAGCGGGATGGCGATAATCACCAGGCCGAATGCCAGAATAAATCCGCTTTTCAGCGCTTTGTAGAAATCCGGGTCGGTAAAGATGAACTCGAAGGCCTCAAGGCTGAAGACCTTGGAAGGAGAGAAAAACGGTGCCGAGAGGAAGCTTTGAATGATGATAAACGACAGGGGGACATAGATAACCAGCGCGGTTATCAACACCACCAGGCCGCGCGGCAGGCTCTGCCACTTTCTGCGCCATGCTTGCATAAATGCTCCCTATGGTTGTAAACGACGACCAAAGGGCGCGCGCCCGTGCGACAGGCGCGCGTCCGAATGCAGTCCCTGTTATTTCGCCGCGGCGGCGCGCCATTGTTTGATGTAGTCGAGACGCTTGGCCGGCTGCAGATATTCCAGCAGGCTGTCATCGACCGGGATCGGCTTGAGCGCGTTACCCAACAGCTTGGTCATGCCATCGATGTCGTTCTTGCCTTCGATGTCGTTGCGGATCGAGGGGATATCCGCCTGATTGGCGAGAATATTTTGCCCTTTCTCCGACAGCACGTAGTCGAACCACAGCTTGGCGGCGTTAGGGTTGCCGGCCTCTTTGCTGATGAAGCTCACGCGTGACAGCACCAGGGTATAGTCTTTCGGATAGACAATGCCGAGCGACGGGTCGCTCTTGGCGCGAGCCTCGGCGTATGAACCGAGGATATTGAAGCCGATCAGGTTTTCACCGGAGGAAACGCGTTCCATCATGGTGCCGGTGGAGGATTGCACCGCCAACCCGCCCTTGGCCACATCGGCCAGCGTTTTGAAGTAGTTAGGATCGGCCTTGAAGTCCTGCACCGACAGCATGAAGCCGACGCCGGATTTTTCGATGTCGTAGGTGGTGACTTTCTTCTTGAATTTGTCCGTCTGGCCGGCGATCAGCTTGGCCAGCGTCGCATGCGAATCCGGCACATCGCCTTGCGGGATCAGGCGTTTGTTATAGATAAACACCACCGGCTCGTAGGTGGTGCCATACACCTTCTCTTGCCATACCGCCCATTTCGGCAGCTGAGCCTGCTCGGGGGAGGCATATTCCTGCGCGTAATCGCCCGCCAGTTTCAAAATGGTGTCCATCGACGAGCTCCACACCACGTCGCCGCTGGTGCCGCCGGCCGCCTGCTCGCTGATAAAGCGGTTATACAGTTCGGTGCTGTTCATGTCGTTGTATTCGACCTTGATGCCCGGATACAACGCCTCAAACCCCTGGATCAACGGCGCCGCCGCCTTGGTGTCGGTGGTCGAGTAAATCACCACCTTGCCTTCTTTCTTCGCGCCGTCGACCAGTTTCTGATAGTCGGCGGGGTAGCCCGCCGGGAAGGCCGCATAGGCGGAAACGGAGCCCAGCAAGGTGATTGCCGCTACGGTCGCGCTGATTTTTTTCATCATCATCATCCATCCCCTGATCACATTTAATAAACCAAAAATTAACATATAGTTAATAACTGTGACGAGGCAACGGCGTTGCTTTGTTATCTTTCGGTTTTGTGAGGTTGGACGTTTTTCAGCCAATAAAAAAGCCCGGCAGCGCGGGCTTTACGGCACTTCCAGTCGCAAACTATTCGGCCAGGCGAGAACGCCGCAGCAGGCGAATTCGCTGTACGATGGCGACCCCCAGCAGGGTCAGGGCAAACCCCGCCAACTGCACCAGCGACAGCGCCTCGCCAAACAGCACATAAGCCTGCAGCGCTGCCGCCGGCGGCACCAGCAGCATCAGCGCGGTAATGCGAGTCAAATCGCCGTGGCGCACCATCCAGATGAACAGCGCGGTGCCGCCCAGCGACAACACGCCGGCCGACCACAGCAGCGAGAACCACAGCGTCGGCGAATTGTCCCAGGCGCCGGAGCCCATAACGGCCGCCAACGCGCCGGTCACGATCGCCGCGCCGAGGTGCTGAATGGCGCCCGCCGCCCGCAGATCGGCCGCCGCCAGCGAAGACTTCTGCACCATGATGCCGATCGTCAGTGCGACGATGCTGCCAAACCCCATCAGGATCGGCAACAGCGCCATATTGCCGACATCAATGCCGGTCAGCCGGGGAGAAAGCACCAGCGCAACGCCGATAAAGCCGATCGCCAGCCCGGCCCAGGAGCGTAACCCTATCGATTTGCGCAGCACCAACGCGAAAATCAGCGCGGTGAACAGCGGCTGCAAGCCGCCGATCAGCGACATCACCCCGGCCGCCAGGCCGTTCGCTACCGCCCACCAGCTTGCAGCGAGATAAACGCCATTCATCAACATGCCGGTCAGCAGGTGCATCACGAACTGCCGCCCCTTGGGCCAGGCGCAGTGCAATGCCAGCAAAGCGAATACCGCGGCGGCGATCAAAAAGCGAAAGGTCAGGAAAAGGTTGGGATCGGCATGATCCGCCACCGCCCGCGCGGCAATAAAACCCGTCGACCAAATTAATATCAGGAAAAACGGCGCGATAAATGCCTTTCGCCGATCGCGTTTTTCACGCGGGGTTATTTCCATATCACTACCTGAAAGAATGCGGTTGATGAATGAAGGCATACTAACCAATTTAACACGAGCTTAACAGTGCAGAGCGGACACCCAAGTTCAGATGGTGCACATAATTACCGGTGAATAATGAAGTTTCAATTTCATATAATTCATCAAGCTTATAATTAATTACGCTACGTTACGACAATGTAAATTAATTGCTACATCGGGTATAAATATTCCCCTCTTGGCGACATTGTCGGGATAATTCCCCTTTGCTAGCCTTTCTGAAGCCATTTAATTAACGGGACTGACTCATGGCCGAAATCACTGATTTTATGAAACTGGATATGCGTATTGGCGAAATTATTTCCGTGGAATATAACGACAAGGCGTTAAAACCCGCCTATAAGCTGCGCATTGATTTCGGCGAGGAAATTGGCATTAAAAACAGCTCGGCACAATTATGCGAAAACTATCAGGAAGATGACCTGCTTGGCAGAAAAGTCATCTCCGTCGTTAATTTCCCCGCCAGGCGGGTTGCCGGATTTAAATCCGAAGTGCTGGTTCTTGCCGCGGTCACCAGGGATCAAGGCACCGTCTTGCTGAAACCCGATTTCGACGTGGAGATCGGCAGCAAGATTTTATAACCGCCCCATCATTCGTGAGGCCACCGAGAAATGCGACAGTTATCTCTGCTTGATGAAGTTAAGAAGGCATACCAGGAACACCGTTCAGCCTTTATCCCCGGCGCTACCATGCAGGCAATCCTGCTGGCGCTGGGCGCGCGGCCGGAAGATTTCGCCAGGCTGCAGCAGGTCAGCGGCAATCTGGCGGACGATCCCACGCTGCCTTTCCGCAAGTCCAGAAACGGCCGTTTCTGTTTCGACTTCGATCGCGCCCGGATTGAGCGGCTGGAGTTCCAGCCTTTCGTGCTCTCGGTCGAGGAAGACTTCATCCGCTACGATTCTGGAAAGGTGCGCCATTTCCGCGGCATCAACGACGATCTGCAGTTGAATACGGCCTTTCAGGCGCTGATGAAATTCAAAGCCTACGTGATCGATGGCGTGGGCGTGACGCCGCGCCCCCGGCTTAATCAGAAGATCAACAAGTTCGTCTGCACCGTATTCAACCTGCGCACCGTCACCACGCCGCAGATGCTGGGCGAACCGGCGCTGGAAGGTGTGCACAGCGACGGCGTCGACCACACCATGACAACCTTCCTCGGCTGCGACAACATGACCGACGACAGCGCCAAGACCTTTATTCACGATATGCGCGAAACCAGCGGGATCAAATTCGATCGGGCCCGGCCGGAATGGATTTTGGGCGAAATACAGCATCGGCATTTCCTCGACACCCTGCTGATTGTCGACCACGAGCGCAAACACAGCCTCTCTCCGGTGAAAGCGCAGGACAAACGTAAGGATTCAACCCGCGATATGCTGATCTTTTTCACCCGCAAACCGGTCGAAGACGGCCACGTCTCTTTCGCGTACGACTCTTTTAAACCGCATATCGAAATCCCGCTGTCGATAGACATGGTGGCGCGTGCGAGCTAACGCGCTGCCGGGCCGGCCGCCAGGATCCCTCTGTGCGGCCGGTTCACGCCAGGATAAACAGCGCTGGATTAATCAGGTTTTTGTCGCCGAATTATTATATCCTGCCGGACGAAAATTTTTGCGGGCGCTCGCTGCCCCACGCGCCAGCCCTCTGCAGGCGGGCCGTTTATTTCATGAATACAGGCAGTGCCATACCGTTATGACCAAGAGTTTATCCCCGAAAGACATTATCGCCCTGGGCTTTATGACCTTTGCCCTGTTTGTCGGCGCCGGCAACATCATTTTCCCGCCGCTGGTGGGGCTGCAGTCCGGCGAACATCTGTGGCCGGCCGCCCTCGGGTTTATGGTGACCGCCGTCGCCCTGCCGGTGATCGCCGTGATCGCGTTGGCGCGCGTCGGCGGCAGCATCAGCCTGCTTACCGGCCCTATCGGCCGCACCGCCGGCCTGCTGCTGGCGACCGTCTGCTATCTGGCGCTCGGCCCGCTGTTCGCCACGCCGCGAACCGCCAATGTCTCTTTCGCCCTCGGCATTGCGCCTTTCACCGGCGACGGCGCCCTGCCGCAGTTCATCTACAGCCTGCTGTTCTTTACCCTGGCGATGATTGTGTCGCTATATCCCGGACGGTTGCTCGATAACGTCGGCCATATTCTGGCGCCGCTGAAAATTCTGGCGCTGGCCGCGCTCGGCATCGCCGCCCTGATCTGGCCCGCAGGCGCGCCGCTCTCCGCCGTCGGCAGCTATCAGGCCGCGGCGTTTTCCACCGGCTTCGTACAGGGTTATCAAACCATGGACACGCTGTCGGCGCTGATGTTCGGTTCGATTATCGTTACCGCCGCCCGCTCGCGCGGCGTCAGCGACAGCGGGTTGCTGCTGCGCTACACCCTGTGGGCCAGCCTGATCGCCGGCGTCGGCCTGACGCTGGTCTATATCTGCATGTTCAAGCTCGGCGCCGGCAGCGGCAGCCTGCTCGAGAATGGCGCTCAGGATGGCGCGGCAATCCTGCACGCCTATGTACAGCACACCTTCGGCGATCTGGGCAGCGTCTTTATGGCGGTGCTGATGTTCATCGCCTGCCTGGTAACGGCGGTTGGCATGACCTGCGCCTGCGCAGACTTCTTCTCACGCTACCTGCCGCTCTCTTATCGCACGCTGGTGGTCATCCTCGCTCTCTTCGCCATGCTGGTTTCCAACATGGGGCTGGCCAATCTGATCCGCGTCTCGCTGCCGGTGCTGACGGCGATCTACCCGCCCTGCATCGCGCTGGTGTTGCTCAGCTTCAGCCAGAACCGCTGGCGCAGCGCCAGGCGCGTCTTCGCGCCAGTGATCGCCACCAGCCTGGTGTTTGGCCTCGCCGACGGCCTGAAGGCTTCCAGCTTCAGCGGCCTGCTACCCGCCTGGTTCGATAAGCTGCCGCTGGCCGAGCAGGGTCTGGTCTGGCTGCAGCCTACGCTGTTGGTGCTGTTGCTGGCGGCGGCTTACGACCGGTTGCGCAGCGCCGAAAGCGTCAAGGCCGCGTCGTAAGCGCGATTTCCGCCCATAAAAAAAGCCGGTCATGATGACCGGCTTTTTTATCGGCTTGCGCCCGGCGGCTTACTTCAGCAGCGCCTGCGCCTTGGCCACCACGTTGTCCACGGTGAAGCCGAACTCGGCGAACAGCTGCTCCGCCGGCGCCGACTCACCGAAGGTGGTCATGCCCACGATGGCCCCGTTCAGGCCCACGTACTTGTACCAGTAGTCCGCGATACCCGCTTCCACCGCCACCCGCGCCGTCACCGTCGCCGGCAGCACCGACTCGCGATACGCCGCATCCTGCTTGTCGAACGCATCGGTCGACGGCATCGACACCACGCGCACCTTGCGGCCCGCCGCGGTCAGTTTGTCCGCCGCCTCCACCGTGATGCCCACTTCGGAGCCGGTGGCAATCAGGATAACGTCCGGCGTGCCCGCGCAGTCTTTCAGCACGTAGCCGCCGCGGTACACGTTCGCCAGCTGCTCTGCGGTGCGCGGCTGCTGGGTCAGGTTCTGGCGCGAGAACACCAGCGTGGTCGGGCCGTCGTTGCGCTCGATGCCGTACTGCCACGCTACCGCCGATTCCACCTGGTCACACGGACGCCAGGTGCTCATGTTCGGGGTCACGCGCAGGCTCGCCAGCTGCTCCACCGGCTGGTGGGTCGGGCCGTCTTCGCCCAGACCGATGGAGTCGTGGGTGTAGACGAACACGTTGCGCAGCTTCATCAGCGCCGCCATGCGCACCGCGTTGCGGGCGTATTCCACGAACATCAGGAAGGTCGCCGAGTACGGCAGGAAGCCGCCGTGCAGCGCGATGCCGTTGGTGATGGCGGTCATGCCGAACTCGCGCACGCCGTAATGAATGTAGTTGCCCGCCGGGTCAACGTTCAGCGCTTTCGAGCCGGACCACATGGTCAGGTTGCTCGGCGCCAGGTCGGCGGAGCCGCCCAGGAACTCCGGCAGCACCTTGCCGAACGCTTCCAGCGCGTTCTGCGACGCCTTGCGGCTGGCGATGTTGGCCGGGTTGGCCTGCAGTTTTTCCACGAACGCTTTGGCGTCGGCTTTCCAGTCCGCCGGCAGCTCGCCGTTCATGCGGCGCTTGAACTCGGCGGCCAGTTCCGGGAAGGCCCTGGCGTAGGCGGCGAACTTGTCGTTCCAGGCCGCTTCCTTGGCCTGACCGGCTTCCTTGGCGTCCCACTGGGCGTAGATGTCCTGCGGGATTTCAAAGGCGGCGTATTTCCAGCCCAGCGCTTCGCGGGTGGCGGCCACTTCGGCGGCGCCCAGCGCGGCGCCGTGCACGTCATGGGTGCCGGCCTTGTTCGGCGAACCGAAGCCGATAACGGTCTTGCACATCAGCAGCGACGGCTTGTCGGTCACCTGGCGGGCTTCTTCAATCGCCGCCTTGATGGCGTCCGGGTTGTGGCCGTCGACGTTGCGCACCACGTGCCAGCCGTAGGCTTCGAAACGCAGGGCGGTGTCGTCGGTGAACCAGCCGTCGACGTGGCCGTCGATGGAGATGCCGTTGTCATCGTAGAAGGCGGTCAGCTTGCCGAGCTTGAGGGTGCCGGCCAGGGAGCAGACTTCGTGCGAGATGCCTTCCATCATGCAGCCGTCGCCCATGAAGGCGTAGGTGTGGTGGTCGACGATGTCATGGCCGGGGCGGTTGAACTGCGCCGCCAGGGTGCGTTCGGCGATGGCGAAGCCGACGGCGTTGGCGATGCCCTGGCCCAGCGGGCCGGTGGTGGTCTCAACGCCCGGGGTGTAGCCGTACTCCGGGTGGCCCGGGGTTTTGGAATGCAGCTGACGGAAGTTTTCCAGCTCGCGCATCGGCAGGTCGTAGCCGGTGAGGTGCAGGAGGCTGTAAATCAACATGGAGCCGTGGCCGTTGGAGAGCACGAAACGGTCGCGGTCAGCCCAGTGCGGGTTAGTCGGGTTGTGGTTGAGGTAGTCGCGCCACAGGACTTCGGCGATGTCCGCCATGCCCATAGGGGCCCCCGGGTGGCCGGAATTTGCTTTTTGTACGGCGTCCATGCTGAGTGCGCGGATGGCGTTGGCAAGCTCTTTACGAGAGGACATGTTTTACTCCAGGTCGGATAAAAAAAGCAGTCAAGTTCCCTATTTTCTCAGACTCCACATCACAACGGCAATCCCTAATGCCAAATGAGAGCGAGTTCACCACTTATTAGCACGATTGGACGCTTTTTCGGAATAACACTATTCTCGCCCCGTCTGGCGTACACTAGGCTCTTGCGGCAAGATAGCCTCAAAGCAAAATGACTCTTTTACCTTGTTACCTTCACAGGAAGATGGCGTTATGAAGATCCGTACCTCTTTGATTGCGTTGGGCATTGCCACCCTGGCAACTGGCTGTCAAAACCTGAATACCGAAACCCTGATGCAGTCCGGCGCGCAGGCGTTCCAGGCGGCGACCCTGAGCAACAACGACGTTAAGGCCCTGAGTGATAAATCCTGCGCCGAGATGGACAGCAAGGCACAAATCGCGCCGGCCGACAGCACCTATGCCAAGCGTCTCAACAAAATCGCTGCGGCGCTGGGCGACAACATCAACGGCACCCCGGCCAACTACAAGGTCTACGTGACCAAAGACGTCAACGCCTGGGCGATGGCCAACGGCTGCATTCGCGTCTACAGCGGCCTGATGGACATCATGAACGACAACGAAGTGGAAGGCGTGCTGGGCCACGAAATGGGCCACGTGGCGCTGGGCCACACCCGTAAAGCGATGCAGGTGGCTTACGGCACCGTGGCGCTGCGCACCGCGGCGTCCTCCGCCGGCGGCGTCATCGGCTCGCTGTCGCAGTCGCAGCTGGCGGACATCGGAGAGAAGCTGGTCAGCGCCCAGTTCTCGCAGAAGCAGGAAAGCGAAGCGGATGATTACTCGTTCGATCTGCTGAAAAAACGCGGCATCGATCCGAACGGCCTGGCCACCAGCTTCGAAAAACTGGCCCAAATGGAAGCCGGTCGTCAGAGCAGCATGTTCGACGATCACCCGTCTTCCCAAGCGCGCGCACAGCACATTCGCGATCGCATCGCGGCAGAGAAATAACCACGAGAACGCCCGGCAACCGCCGGGCGTTTTTTTATCGTCTCAATACAGCGTTTTCTGCGGCGGCCCGGCGAAGGTCAGCGGCCCGACCTGCTTCATGTCCACCTCGACCACCGACGGCCCCGGGTAATTGATCGCCTCGGCCAGCACGCCGTTGAACTGCGGCGCCGCGTCTACCTTCCAGGCTTTCAACCCCATCGCTTCGGCGATCTGGGTAAAGGCCGGCGTATGCAGCTCGTTGTAATACTGGCGCCCGGCGAAATACTTGTCCTGAATGCCACGCATTACGCCATAACCGCCATCGTTCATGATCAGCAGAGTGATGTTCACCTGTTCCTGCGCCATGGTCGCCAGCTCCCCCAGGCCCAGCGCCAAACCGCCATCGCCCACCAGCCCCACCACCTTGCGCTGCGGGTTGGCAATCGCGGTGCCGATCGCCATCGGCAGCCCCATGCCGATAGCGCCGGCCAGCGAGTGAATGTTGCACAGCGGCGAGATCGCACGGAACAGACGGCTGCCCCAGACACTGCCGGAAACGGTGATATCGCGCACCAACAGCCCGTCCTGGGGCAGTGCGGCGTCGATGGCGTCATTGAGTTTGGCATATTCACCGGACTGCTGGCGCAGCGCGCTCTCCGCCTGCTGCACCGCCCCCGCAATTTCGGCATCCCACTCGGCGTTGACCTTTTCGCCGGGGGCCAACCGCGCCGCCAGCGCCGCCAGCAGCGCCGCGCAGTCGCCGTTGATCTGCTCATCGGCCAGGTAGTTGCGGTTGGCCGCCGCCGGATCGATGTCAATCTGCACCAGCGGGCGCGGTAGCGGTAGCGTCCAGGTACGGGTTTCATTACTGCGCAGACGCGAACCGGCCACCAGCGTCAGATCGCACTGCGTCAGGATCGCTTCGATGCTCGGCGAGTTGTGGAACGCCCGCAGGCTGCGCGGATGGCTGTCCGGCAGAATGCCGCGCCCGTGGGTGCTGGAGATCACCGCCACGCCGGCGTCCGCCAGCTTGCGCACCGCGTCGCCGCAGGCCAAGGCGCCGCCGCCCAACCACAGCAGCGGACGCTTGGCCTGTTTCAGCCGCTGATGCAGCCGTTCCACCGCCGCATCGTCCGCCTTCGGCAGCGGCGCCGGCGCCAACGGTTCGGCCAGCACCGAGCGGGACACCAGGCTGCTTTGAATATCGATCGGGATCTCGACCGCCACCGGGCCGCAGGGCACGGTTTGCGCATCCAGGATCGCTCGCTGGATCACCGCCACCGCCTGCTCCGGCGAATTGACACGGTAAGCGCGCTTGGAGCAGGCGCGCAGGAAGCCGAGCTGATCGCGGGTTTCATGAATAAAACCGGCGTCGGCGTCCAGATAGGCTTTTTCCACCTGGCCGGTGATATGCAACAGCGGCGTGTTGGCGTTGAGCGCCTCAATCATCGCCCCCACCGCGTTGCCGGCGCCGGCGCCGGTGCTGGTCAACGCTACGCCCAGGCCGGAGAAGCGCCCGTGCGCGTCGGCCATGGTGACCACGCCCGCTTCGCCGCGCGCCGGCACGAAGCGAATTTTATCGCGCTGCCCCACCGCATCGGCGATCGGCAGATTATGAATCGAAATGATGCCGTACATCGCCGACACCGCGTACTGTTCCAGAGTCCGGGCTATCGCCTCGCCAACCGTGATTTTATCGCTCATCATCTGCCTTCTTAGGGTAATCGTTATTAGGGTTATGCGTAGAGGTGTCGGCCTAGTCGCTCCAGCGGTTCACCTGATGGCTCAGCGCCAGATACACGCTTTTCTGCTGCATGTAGGCCTTGATGCCGTTCAGGCCCTTTTCGCGGCCCAACCCGCTCTCCTTGAAACCGCCGAATGGCGTGGAAATCGAGAACGTTTTGTAGGTATTGACCCAGACGGTGCCGGTTTCCAGCCGCTCCGCCAGCGCCATCGCTCGAGGGAAGTCGCGGCTCCAGATGCCGGCCGCCAGGCCATACACCGAGTCGTTGGCCTGTTCGATCAGCTGTTGCTCGTCATCGAACGGCAGCGCCACCAGCACCGGGCCGAAGATCTCTTCCTGGCACACGCGGGCGTCGTTGTTCAAGCCTTCAATAATGGTCGGCAGGTAATAGCTGCCGCTCGCCAGTTGCGGATCGGCCGGCGCTTCGCCGCCGATGACCACCCGGCCGCCCTCCTGCCGCGCCAGCGCCACGTAGTCCGCCACGCTTTGCCGATGTTTGGCGCTGATCAGCGGGCCAAGATGCACGCCCGGCACCAGCGGGTTGCCGATGCGCAGTCCCGCGCTCAGTTCGGTCAAGCGCGCCAGCAGCGGCTGATACAGCGAACGGTGTACGAACAGCCGCGAACCGGCGATGCACGCCTGGCCGGCGGAGCTGAAAATGCCGTAGCAGATGCCGCGCGCCGCCTGTTCCAGATCGGCGTCCTCCAGCACGATGGTCGGCGATTTGCCCCCCAGCTCCAGCGAGGTGGGGATCAGCTTATCGGCGGCGATGTGCGCCAAATGGCGCCCGGTGCTGGTCCCGCCGGTAAAGGAAATCTTCTTCACCAGCGGATGGCGCGCCAACGCCTCGCCGATCACCGAACCTTTGCCCGGCAACACGCTGAGCAGCCCGGCCGGCAGCCCCGCCTGTTCGAACAACTCGGCCAGCTTCAGCGCCATCAGCGGCGTGGCTTCGGCCGGTTTGAGCACCACCGCGTTGCCCGCCGCCAGCGCCGGCGCCACCTTCTGCATTTCGCTGGCGATCGGTGAGTTCCACGGCGTAATGGCGGCGATCACTCCCATCGGTTGATACTGGCTGAGGGTCATCACCTCGGCGCTGCGTGGGGTCGGCAGCTCGCCTTCCAACACCTCGCAGGCGGCGGCGAAATAGCGCGCGGTCGCCGCCGCGCTGGCCACCAGGCCGCGGGTTTCCGCCAGCGGTTTGCCGTTGTCGCGAGTCTGTAGCTCGGCCAGCTGTTCCTGCTGCGCCAGGATCAGGTTGCTCACGCGGTAGAGAATTGAAGCACGCTGATGCGGCACCAGCCCGCGCCACTCCGGCGCGCGCCAGGCGCGTTCCGCCGCTTCCACCGCCTCGTTCACGTCCTCGACGTTAGCGGCGCGCAGCCGCGCGTTGACGCTGCCGTCGGCCGGAAATACCGAAGCCATCTCTTCGCCACGCCCTTCACGCCAGCGCCCGGCGACAAAAATATTCAATCGTTCCATGCTCCGCTCCTGCCGTTCAGGCAATAAAACCGCCGTCCACCAGACGGCGGCAGGCTTGTACCGCGCTCAGCGCCGCCAGGGTTGATGTTTTGGGATTGCTCGCCAGCGGGTTACCGCTCAGCTCGATGTGAAACTCGCCAAAGTCGCCGCACACCTGCAGGCGATGGGTATTGCGCCGGGTGGCGGGATCGACCTGCAGACGCACCCGGGTGGCATCCATCCCCAGACCGTTGAGCGCAATAGTGGCCGCCACGTTGGCATTGGCCGGGAACAAACGCGCCGCTTCGCGCGCCGAGCCTTCAAAAAATACCTGCGCCTCGCGCACCGCATCGAGGTCGATCAGTTGCTCCGCCGGGCTGCCGCGCCAGCTGGCCGGGCTCTTGCTGGCCTGATAGGTCACGCTCTCCAACCCGCCTTCACGCGCCGACGCCAGCCCGTCCATCCCCGCCACCGCGCCGGACAGCACGATCAGTTGCCCGTGATGGCTGCGGCAAACCTGCTGCAGCCGCTGTTGCAATGCGGCGTCCGCCAGCGCGCCGGTCGAGATCACCGCCAGCGGCCAACCGCGCTGCAGCACCGCCTCGCCAAACTCCGCCACCGCCTGCTGGCTGGCGCACTCCAGCACCAAATCCGGCCGCTGCGAACACTGCTCCGGATGGGTCAGCGCCTGCACCCGCCCGCCGAAGGCCTCGGCGATCGCCGCATGATGAGCTGCGCGCGCCAGGATCCAGCCGACCTCCACGCCTTCAGGCAAACGGGCGATCACTTCCTTCGCCATTGCGCCGTAACCAATCATCATGATCTTCTTCATCTTTCTCGGCCCCTGCTACACATGGCGGTTAAAGCCGCCGGAAACGTCCAGCGCCGCGCCGGTGGTAAAGGAAGCCAGCGGCGAAGCGAGGAACAGCAGCGCCTGCGCCGGCTCCTGCGGCTTGCCGAGGCGTTTCATCGGGATGCCGCGGCGTTCGGCGATCGCCGCCGTCCACTGCTCCCAGCTTTGATCTTTATCGCTGCGATCGTCGAAACGGCGGCGCCACTGGCCCGACTCCACCATCCCCAGCAAGATCGAGTTAACGCGAATGCCTTTGCCCACCAGCTCTTTCGACAGCGTCAGCGTCATGTTGAGCAGCGCGGCACGCGCCGCCGAGGTGGCGATCATGTGCTCTTCCGGCTGCAGCGCCAGCAGCGAGTTCACGCAGGTGATAGACGCGATCGCCGATCGTTCCAGCGCCGGTAAGAACGCCTGCACCGGGTTGATCACGCCGAACAGCTTCAGCTCGGCCTCATGCAGCCAGGCCTCGCGCGGCGTCTGGTCAAAATGGGCGACGAAGCCCTGACCGGCGTTGTTGATCAGCAGATCCACGCCGCCGAAATGCGCCGTCACCTGAGCGGCGAACTGCGCCACCTGCTGCGCGTCCAGTACGTCACAGCGCAGCGCCAGGATATCCGCCTGCGGGAAGTCCGCGCGCAGGCTGGCTGCTGCGCCGGCCAGTTTGTCCGGATCGCGGCCACAGAACGCCACTTTCGCCCCTTCGGCCAGCAGCAGCTTCAGGGTTTCGAAACCGATGCCCGACGAGCCGCCGGTCACCACCGCCACCCGATCCTCAAGCTGAAAATTCATCGTTGGATTGCTCCCGTAAAGTCCCGCAGATAGCGGTTGAAACACGCCGGCGCATCGAGGTAGCTGGCATGACCCGCGGCGGCGATCAGACGCAGCGCCGCGTCCTGTTCACCCGCCAGCTCGGCCGCCTTCTCCGGTGGCGTAATGCGATCCTGTTCGCCGCACCACACCTCCAGCGGGCCGCGATAGCGCGCCAGATAGCGACCGATATCATCGTTGGCCAGCATCCAGGCGGCACTCAGAAAACCGTCGGGATCGAGCTGCTGCATGCCGTTGCGCACCCAGGCGATATCCTGCGGATTCGCCCCTTCACGCAGCAAGGCCGCCGCCCGCTGCTCGCCGTAGCCCACCGGCCCCAGCGTCTCTATCATCTGCTGGCGCTGGCCGTACACCTGCCGACGCTTTTCCTCCGGCGCCGTGGCATAGCCCTGCGCCGGATCCGCCAACACCAGCCCGCACAGCCCATCCGGATAGCCGGCGGCATAGGCGCTGCCGATCAGCGCCCCCAGCGAATGGCCGACGATCAGCGGCTGCACCAGCTGCAGCTCATCAATCAGCGCCGCCAACGCCGCCGCATAACCGGCGGCATCGGCCTGCGGATCCGCCAACGGCAGGCTGCCGCCGTAGCCCGGCGCGTCCCATGCCAACAGACGGTGGCCGTCCGTCAGGCCGTTATCGTTGAACTGCTTGATCCACGAGGCGGATCCGGAGCTGATGCCATGCAGCAACACCACCGGCCGCCCCTGCCCGGCCTCGCGCCAGCTCAGGGTGTACGCCCCGCAGCGCGCCCGTTGGCGTTGCGCCAGGCCGTTCATCAGTTGCGCTTCACTTTGGACAGCGGGTGATCCGCCGGATAGGTCGGGATCTCCGGCTTGGCGGTGCCGAGCATCACACACATCAGCGCCTCTTCCTCGCCGTGGTTGAACAGGCCGCGATACACCCCCGCCGGCACCGAGATCAGATCGCGCTCTTTCAGCCTGGTTTCGTAATACTCTTCGCCATCCTGAATCATCAGCGTGATGCTGCCTTTCAGCATGAAGAACACTTCTTCCACGTCATCATGCAGGTGCAGCGGGCCCTCGCACTTCGAAGGCAGCACCATGGTGGAGAAGGTGAAGTTGCCTGCCGGAATGGTGTTGGCATCGCTGGCCACGCCGGTGGCGCCGGTGCCGATGTAGCGCATCTGCGCGCGGCGGTATTTCGGGTCGAAGTCGGCCTGGAATTTCAGCGCGTTCCAGTCATATTTGCGGCCCTCGAAACGGGCGATGCGCGACTCCACCCAGTTTTCCATCGACAGATCCTGCGGCTTGACGCCGGCTTTGTTCTCAACCTGAGACATGTTGTCACTCCTCTGTTGAATCGATTGATTAATCAGTACTTTCTCAGCAACGGCAGCAGAACGAGGCAGCCGACGAAAGCCATCACCACCAGGAACAGCAGGCCGTTATCCATATTGCCGGTGGCGGCGATCAACGCCCCCATCAGCACCGGCGCCAGCGCACCGGCAAAATTGCCCAACCCGTTGAAGATGCCGCCGGCGGTGGCGCTCACCTTGCTGCTGGTGGCCTTCGCCAACAGCGCGAAAATATTCGGCGCGCCGGCGCCCCACATAAAGGTGCTGAAGGCCATGGCGGCGATCACGCTGTAGGTACCCTGCAGGTGCAACACCACCGCCAGACCGAGGCCGGCGCCGCACAGCGACAGGAAGCAGGCCAGCGCGCGGCGATCCAGCTTGTCCGACAGCCAGGCGCCCAGCACTTCGCCGAGCAGCATGGCGATGAACGGCAGCGAAGAGAGGTAACCGGCATGTTCCAGATGAATGCCTTTGCCCTTGATCAGATAGCTCGGCAGCCAGCCGTTCATGCCCCACAGGTAGGTCAGGAAGGCGATGTTGAACAGGCAAATCATCCAGAAATGCGGGCTGCGCAGCAGCTCGCGGCGATGCTGTTTGCGTTCGGACACCGCCGGCTTGGCCGCCGCCGCCGGACGCGCGACGTTCAGATGACGCATGCCGAACAGCACCAGCAACATCACCGGCAGCGTCAGAAACGCCATAAAGAAGAAGGTGGCCTGCCAGTCGAAGGTATTGAGGATGTACAGGGTGACCGGGAAGCCGAGCGCGGCCCCCAGCGGCGTGCCGAGCAACCACAGCATGGTGGCGCGCGCCTGCAGCTGCGGCGGGAAGGCCTGACGAATAATGGCGTAGGCCATCGGCAACAGCGGCCCTTCGGCGATGCCGAGCAGAATGCGCAGCGTCATCATGGCGTGATAGGAACGCACCAGCCCCATCAACACCATCAGCACGCCCCACACCACCATCATGCCAATCAATACCTTAACCGGATTAAGCCGATCGCCGATGCCGCTGAGCAGCATGGAGGAAATGCCGTAGGAGAACAGAAACGCGCTCATCAGCAAGCCCAGCCGCGCCGGGTCAAAACCGATGCCCAACGCCTGCTGAAACTCGGCGTCGGAAAACAGCGCCGCGATGCTGATCTTGTCGAAAAACGCCAGCAGCACGCAGGCAAACAGCGCGATCGGCACCGACCAGCGCACCCGCTGCTGCGGATTTTCGGCAACGGTTTCCCCCGCCCGTCCAGCGCGGGCGTCAATGTCTTGCGTAGTCATAAAACGCTCCCGAGGTTCGGGCGTTATTTCAACGCCATCAAAGAAAACTCCGCATCCGCCAGTTGCTGCGGATCCAGCACCCGGCCACTCGCCAACCAACGCTTGCCGAGCTTGATGGTGCGCGCGTCGTTGAACGCCACCATCTGCACCAGCTGCCGATCGGCGTTCAGCGTGAAGAACACCTGCGACTGCGGCGTGCGGCGCACCACATGGTGCACACCGCCGCTCGGCACGCCGAGGATCTGGATATTGACGTCATATTGATCCGACCACAGCCAGGCCACGTCGTCATACGGGGCGGCGAAGGCGTCGAGCATCGCGCAGGCGGTGCTGATGGCCTGATTTTGCGCGTAGGCCCAGGACTGCAGGCACAGGCCAAGCGTCGGGTGACGCGCCACATCGCCCGCGGCGAAGATCGCCGGATGGCTGGTGCGCCCCTGGCCGTCGACCACAATGCCGGACTCGATCGCCAGCCCGGCGCTGCGCGCCAGTTCGAGATTCAGCTCGACGCCGATCCCCACCACTACCAGATCGAAGGCTTGCGGATCGCTGACTTCGCTGCCGATCCAGGCGGCGCCGTCGCGATCTTCCAGCGAGATCTCACCGCAGCCGCACAGCACCGTGACGCCCTGCCGGCGATGCAGTTCGAGCAACGCCTGTGAGACATCGGCGCCGACGCTGCGCATGCACAGCGCAGGCTGGCGTTCAAACACCGTCACCTCGGCGCCGAGACGCCGCGCGGAAGCGGCGATCTCCAGCCCGATCCAACCGCCGCCGACGATCGCCAGGCGACGGCAGCCCTGCAGCCCCTGCCGCAACCGGGCCGCATCGTCCCAGGAACGCAGCGTCATCACGCGCGGGTGCTGCGCCCAGGCGGCGCTCGGCAAACGCGGCCGCCCGCCGGTGGCGATCAGCAACTGCTCGAACTGCAGCCGCTGCCCGTCGCTGAGCGTAATGATTTGCTGTTCAGCGTCGATGGACTCGGCGCGCAGCGGGCGGCGCCAGTCGATATTCAGCTCCGCCACCGTCTGTTCGCTGAACAGCCGGCTGAGGGGCGCCGCGGCATCCAGCAGCGCCGCTTTCGACAGCGGCGGCCGCTCGTAAAAATCGTAGGGTTCGTCGCTGACAACCGTCAGCCGGCCGCTGTAACCCCGGTCGCGCAGCGTCTTGGCCGCCCAACCGCCGGCCTGGCCGCCGCCGACGATGACGATGCCCGCCTGCTCCGGCCGGTTCATAACGCCTCCGCCTTTTTATGCTGGCGGCGCGTGTCGTGATCGATGCCGCCCTCTACCGCCCATTCGGTGAAGGAGACCAGCGAATGTTCCAGCTCGCGCGGCTGCCAGTTTTCCGTCAGATAATCGTCGTTGGTGTAGTACTCGAACGCGCCGCCGGTCGGGCTGTTGACGTACCAGAAATAGGCCGAGGAGATCGGGTGACGGCCGGGGCCGATAAAGGTGCTCCACTGCTCTTTGTTCATGGCAATGCCGCCGCCGATCACTTCGTGGATATCGCGCACGGTGAACGCCACGTGGTTCAGGCCGCGTGGGCGGTTCGGCAGCTTCAGCAGGAACAGGTTATGGTGGCCGCCGCGCGCCTGGGTGCGCAGGAAGACGGCGCGATCGATATAGCGATCGGAAACCTGGAAATCCAACAGCTCGCGGTAGAAACGCTCGGTCGCCGCCAGATCTTCAACGAAGAACACCACATGGCCAATGTTGATCGGCTGCGCCTGCGAATAGACCGGGCTGGGTTGATCGATGCGGCGCACGTCGCCCCATTGGTTGATCGGCGTGACCGGCACCTCGACCGCCTGCTGGCGGCTGACGATGAAGCGCAGCGTCATACCGTTGGGATCGAGGCATTCCAGCTCTTCTCCCACCTGGCGGAAGCCGGGCATCAGCGCCAAACGCGGCTGCAGGCGCGCCAGATCGGCGGGCGAGGCCACGCCCCAGGTCATGCGGCGCAGGGTGGAACCGCCTTCAAACGCCGCAGGCAGCGCCGCGCTTTGCAGCGGATGCAGGACAACCCGCGCCCCGCTCAGGGTAGTGAATTCGCGCAGCGCTTCGCCCCAATGTTGCGTGGCGGGCTGCAGGCCGAAGTCTTGCATGAATTTTTCGCAGGTTGGCAGATCTTCGACGCCAAATTCCAGTTTTTCGATTCCGATTACGCTCATTGTTCAGCCTCACGTTCTCGCTGCATACGGTTTTCAGGCATGAGTGAACCCCGGCCCCTGTTTGCTACGGGCCTTGTCCCTGCCTGAGTAAAAGAGTCGGTCCTGTCGGTTAGCCGACGTTGGCCTGCGGCGGTGCGCCGAGGAAGCCGGAAATTTTCTCCGCCGCGTCGCGCACTTCCATGCGCAGCCGCTCGCGATCCGCTTTCGGGATCTCATCGGACGGCACCATGATGCTGACCACCGCCTCGACCCGCTGCTCGCGGTTGAAGATCGGGTAGACGATCGAGGAGATGCCGTGGCGGAAGAACGATTCGCCGATCACATAGCCGCGCGCCTTGTCTTGCTGCACCATCTGCCACAGCGTTTCGCGATCCGCCGGGGTGCCCGGCGCATTGCCCGGCAGCTGCGCGTCTGGATACAGTTGTTCGAACTCGCTGCGAGTCGCGCTGGTCAACAACATGCGGCCGAGCGAGGTTTGGTGCACCGGCAAGCGGGTGCCGACGCTGACCTGATTGATCTGCGAACCGGCGGCGCTGACGCGAGCGATATAGATCACGTCACGCCCGTCGCGGATCGCCAGATGGCTGCTGCACTGGCTGCGATCGCGCAGCTGCTCGATCACCGGCTGGCCGGCCTGCGCCACGTCCAGCGACGCGATATATTCGAAGCCGAGGCGCAGCACCTTGATGCCGAGCGCAAAGGTGTTGGTGCGCGGATTGCGCTCCAGAAAGCCCAGGTGTTCGAGCGTCTGCACCACGCGATAAGCGGTGGCCTTCGGCATATCGACCAGGCGATGCAACTCGGCGAAGGTCATCTCTTTATGCTGCTCGCCAAACGCCAGCAGCAACTGCAACCCGCGATCCAGCCCCGGGATCAGATATTTACATGCTTGCTCGTCCGCCATCTCTCGCTCCTGCGCTGTGCGCCTGCCCTGCGGGCCGTCAGTTGAATACGAAGCCGCCGTTGACCGGCAGCAGTTGACCGGTGACGAAATCCGCCAGCGGCGACAGCAGATAAAGCACCGTACCGTTCACATCGTCCGGGTGCTGCGCCCCGACCAACGCGCGCCCCTGCTCGTACAGCTGGTGGCGCTCGGCGGGGACATACTCGGTAGCTTCCACCCGCGTCAGGCCCGGCGCGATGGCGTTGACGCAGATCCCCTGCGGACCCAGCTCACGCGCCATCGATCGGGTCATCGCGATCAGCGCGCCTTTACTGGCAACATAGGCCATCAGGCGCGGCGCGCCCCACAGCGCGGTGTCCGACGCCACGTTGACGATCTTGGCGTGCGGGTTGCGCGCCAGCAGCGGCACCGCCGCCTGGCTCACCAGCCAGGTGCCGCGCACGTTGACCTGCATCACCCGATCCCACAGTTCGATATCGTATTCCATCATGGTTTTGCCGCCGACGCCGGTCGCCAGCGCCGCGTTGTTCACCAGGCCGTCGATCCCGCCGCCGCCGGCGATCTTCTCGAACGCCGAACGGATCGAATCCGGTGACGCCAGATCGATCGTCTGCGTTTCCACCTGAGCGCCCTGCTCGCGCAGCGCGGCGCCGCTCGCCGCCAGCTCATCCGCCAAAATGTCGCACATCACCACCTGCGCGCCGGCAGCGGCGATGGCGGCGGCGAAGCTGTAGCCCAGGCCGCGCGCCGCGCCGGTGACCACGATGCGTTTACCGTTCAGCAGGCCGTTCACTGCGCCGCCTCCCGCTCGCGCAGCGTCGCCAGCTGTTTTTGCGCCTCTTTCTGCATCAGGCGGCGCAGACGAGAAAGACCGACGTCGTGCTGGTACAGATATTCGCGGCCGCGGGCGTTAGGCGCCATGTTCTCAAGCACGATGCGATCCTGCTCGAGCACGTCCCAATGCAACGATTCCAGACGATTGCGGTACATGAAGCGCCACATGTCGCGCTGCCAGTCTTTGACCTTACGAATGCGCCAGAAGAATACCCGGCAGTGATCCTTGTCCTCCGGCACCACCATGCCGATGATCCAGAAGTGACCGCCCGGCCCAAAGCGCTTCTTGTACGGGATCGACAGGCGCATCCAATACGCGCCGCTGTTGCCGAATTCCACCCAGTCGAAGTTGACGCCGATCTGGCCGTTTTTCTTGAAGATGAAGCCGCTGTCGGTCGGCTCCAGCGCCATGTCCGCCTTGCGATCACCTTCCGCCATCGAGTGTGAAGAGGAGTGCAGGTAGGTGCCGTGCATCGGATCCATCACGTTTTCCAGGGCGTACTGGTAGTTGCAGTTCCAGCTGGCGGTGCACAGAAAATGACTGTACGACGCTTCGTCCGCCAGCTCTTGCGGGAAAGTCAGCTTCGCCGGCGCTTCATCCGCCGTCACGCCGAAATAGAGGAACACCGCGCCATAGGCTTCTTTGGCCGGGTAAGATCGCAGGCATTTTTGCCCCACCAGCGGGCAGCGATCCACCGCCGGCACGTCTTTCACCGTCCCGTCGCCGCCGACTTCCACCCCGTGATACCAACAGGCGATGCGATCGCCGAGGTTCCACCCCATGGAAAGCCGCGCGCCACGGTGCGGGCAGCGGTCTTCCAGCGCGTGGATCTGGCCTTCAGCGTCGCGCCACACCACGATTTGCTGCTCCAGGCGGGTGATACCGACCGGGTTGTTGCCCACTTCCCAGCTGGCCAGCACCGGATACCACATGCCGCGCAGCCCCTGGTCAAGATAGTCCTGCAAGCTCTGTTCGGAGGATGTTGTGTTTGCTGTCATTGTCTTCTCCCGGGTGTCGCTCAGAAACCGTTAACGTGAAGGAATTCGCGGAACGTCGCCTCATTCCACGGCTGGCCGCTGCGATCGAACAGACGACGCTGATTCAACGCGCTGACGATCTGCTCCAGCTCTTCCGCCCCCTGATCGAAGATCGTTTCCAGCGCCGCCACCAGGGCAGTTTCGAAGCCGTCCGGCACCCGGGCGCGGTTTTGCCAGATGACATTGCGGAACTGGCCCGGCTGATGGATTTGACCGTTGCCGCCTTCGCGGGCCGGCGTCACCTGTTGGGTGTCCGGCAGCCAGGGATTGAAATCGGTGATGTGCTGCATGATTACTCCTCCGCGATAAAGGTGATCTGGATTTGGTTGTCGACCACCCGGGTGGGATAGGTTTGCAGATCGCGGCCGCCCGGCTCGCGCAGGCACTGGCCGGTACGCACGTCAAACAGCGCTTCGTGCAGCGGGCACTCAACCTTGCCGTCGTCTACAAACCCCTGGCTGAGCAAGGCATAAGCATGCGGGCAGACGTCTTCCAGCGCGTAGTAGTTACCGTCGAGCAGGTACACCCCGATCTCCTTTCCTTCCACTTTGCCGGAGAAAGGAAAATCTTCTTTCACCTGAGACACTTCGCACACATTCTTCCAGCTCATTGCTTTTATCCTCTATCTGATTGTTTCATATATGAAACTCAGTTTCTTATTTAATACAGCCACTATAAGTCTGGCGAAACTTTCGTCAAGCGAGCGGAACGGCAAATGTTAATGAAAGGTTGTTTAAAAATGACAAATGCGGGAAAGATCACGAAATCATGCACCGATATGAAAAACCTATGTCAGTTGTGCGCTCCCTCGCTAATTTATGGCAAAAAATGCGTTGATCCCGGCGGCGCATTGCGCGTAAAAGTGTTTTCTCGCTGTCTTTTACACCCTATTTGATAACAATAAATTTACATCAATCAGCCCCATCCCCGCGTTTGCGCCAAATGGCATCCCCGGGTGAGTTTACTGCTGCCTGAATTCGTCAACCGCTCGCACTGAGGAACGCGCCGTGCAACAACGTCAACGCTGGTTTGGGGTGATCGCCCTGCTGTTTCTGATCGTTATCGCCTATGCGGATCGAGTTAATATCGCCGTGATGTTGGTCAATCCCGACTTCCTGCAACACTTTCAACTCGGCGGTGACCGCGCTCACCAGGGCACGCTGATGACGGTGTTTTTACTCGGTTACGGCCTCTCCGCCATGTTGCTCACGCCGTTTCTGGAAACGCTGATGGGTTACCGCCGCGCGCTGACGCTGAGCGTGGTGCTGTGGGCGCTGCTCACCGCCGCCTCGCCGCTGGCGGGATCGCTGCTGTTGCTGTGCGTGGTGCGCGCGCTGCTTGGCGTCAGCGAAGGGCCGCTGTTCTCGCTGAAAACCATGTACATCAGCGATCATTTCGCCGCCGACGAGCGCGGCAAGCCCAACGCGGTCAGCGCGCTGGGCGTCTCGTTGGGGCTGGTGATCGGCTTTCCGCTGGTGAGTTTTCTGATGGCGCACTTCGGCTGGGCGATGTCGTTTCACCTGCTGGCGCTGCTCAACCTGCTGCTGGGCCTGGCGCTGGTGCGGTTGTTCGTCCATCCGCTCGCCTTATCTTCATCTTCACGTCCTGCCGATCCGCAACCGGTGCTAAGCCGCGTCTGGCACACCTTTGCGCTGGCCTGGCGCACGCCGATGCTCGGCTGGATCCTGCTGATCGAGATCGCCACGCTCAGTTACCTGTGGGGCTCCAGCGCCTGGCTGCCGGCTTACCTGACCGATGAAAAGGGGTTCTCCATCAAGCAAATGGGCTGGATGGCCGCGCTGCCTTTCATCGTCAGCATCGCCTCCAAATACCTCGGCGGCGCGTTGCTCGATCGCATCCGTCCTTATCAGGCGCCGCTGATCTTCGTCTTTGGCGGCGCGGCGACCGCACTGTGCATCTATGGCGTAATGAACAGCCATCAGCTTGGCTGGATCGCCTTCTTCCTGCTGGCGGCCAACGCCTGTTGGGGCGCGCAGGGCGCGGCGATCCCCACGCTGCTGCAGCATTATGCGCGGCCGGAGGCGGTCGGCAGCGCCTATGGGCTGATTAACGGCATCGGCAATCTATTCTCGGCGTTCGTGCCGATGGCGATGGGCATGGTGATGGCCAGCCAGGGCAAGGTGTCTTCAGGCTTTGCGGTGCTGATTGCCTCACAGCTGCTGACGCTGCTGGCGGGCGGCGCGCTGTTTAGCCGTATGTTGCTGGCGCGACAGGTTAAACGGGCATAAACCCGTTTCTCTCTCCTCTGTGGCGAGAAACCGAGTGCTGTGAGTGGGTGCTCAGGGATCTGGACGCCACCAACCAGCAGACGGGGGACATCCCCCGTCGCCGGGTTGCCTTACCGTTCGGATTCGTAAGCCAAAATGGCCGCAACCTCCGTAGTGCCCGATCGGATACGCAGCTCGCACAGCGTGCTGCGGGTTATCCATGCCAGTGATATTACCGTGGCACAAATAACCACCAGTTTTAACAGGCTCCGTTTGTTCGGCATCATGCCTTCTTCTCCTTGCCTCGCGGCGGGTAAGAGGCTAACTTAACGTTGCTGGCGTTAGAGTAGGCCTCGGGTTGATGAATATCGACTCGGGGCTTTTCTCTTTGTACCTTTCACGCAGGCTCCAGATACAAAGATCCAGAGCACCCGCGCGCAGTATATTCATCCTCCCCGTTATCCCGGTTCCTTTTTACTGACTCCGTTTCATTTCTGCGCAAAATTGCGCAAAGGCGTTGCAACAGACTGAAAATCGCCGCGCGGATGGCGACAAACGAAATAAAAAAAGCGGCCCCAATTCGATGGGAGCCGCTTTTTCAGCGAGGCGTGGCCTGTCGTCAGGCGTGTTTCTTGGCCGCCTGCAGGTACAGCATCTCCAGGCCCAGGGTCGCCGCGGCCAGCGCGGTGATCTCGGACTGGTCATAAGCCGGCGCCACTTCCACTACGTCCATGCCGACGATGTTCAGCGACTGCATGCCGCGCACCAGTTTCAGCGCGCGATCGGAGGTCAGGCCGCCGATCACCGGCGTGCCGGTGCCCGGTGCGAACGCCGGATCCAGACAGTCGATGTCGAAGGTCAGGTACACCGGCATATCGCCGACGATGCCTTTGATCTG
The DNA here is from genome assembly GCF_052166595.1 of Serratia sp. CY81684. Lineage (NCBI taxonomy): Bacteria > Pseudomonadati > Pseudomonadota > Gammaproteobacteria > Enterobacterales > Yersiniaceae > Serratia > Serratia sp. CY81684. Next base: position 257,630 of record NZ_JBJNOO010000004.1, read on the forward strand.
CGTCAGCAGGTCGTCCACGCTGCGATCGTTCACCTGCGCGGCGTCCAGTACGGTAAAGCCGTTGTCATGATCGAACTCGGTGCGAATGCCGATCTGCACCGAGTGATGTGGATCGATCAGGCCTTCGTTCGGCGCATGATAGAACATGGTGCCGTGGTCGAACTTGCTGCCGTTGGCGTAGGTATCGGTATGGGCATCGAAGTGCACCAGCGCCAGCTTGCCGAAATGCTTGGCGTGCGCGCGCAGCAGCGGCAGGGTGACGAAATGGTCGCCGCCGAACGAGAGCATGCGCTTACCTGCCTTCAGCAGTTTCTCCGCGTGCGCCTGCAGCTTGTCGCTCATGTCCTGCGCATCGCCGAAGTTGAACACGATGTCGCCGCAGTCAACCACATTCAGGCGATCGCGCAGATCGAAGCTCCACGGCCAACGATTGCCTTCCCAGGCCAGGTTGGTGGACACCTGACGGATGGCCGCCGGGCCATGACGGCCGCCGGCGCGGCCGGAGGTCGCCATGTCAAACGGAATGCCGGTGATGACCCACTCTGCATCGCTGTCGTAAGGCATGAAGTTCAGCGGAAAGCGCAGGAAACCAAAGGCGTTGGACACTAATGAATTATCGGACTGATGGCCTAAGGTGCTCATAGTAAACCCTCGTAGTTCAACAAGTTGCCGGGCGCAGACGCCGGGCCGTGACAAAAAAAAATCCCTCCCGCGTCGTTAGCCCGACGAGAAAGGGATTTATTCGATGTGTGTTTCGGTGCTACCGATACGGCAGATTATGGCCGCATTTTGCTCATGCTTCAAGGGGGCCGACATCGCCCCCCTGAAGAGGGCGGTTACTCGTCTTCCAGATACGTGTAACCGTACAGGCCGGCTTCAAACTCTTCCAGGAACTGCGCCTGCAGCTCGCTGTCCAGATCGGTTTCTTTGACCTGATCGCGGAATTTGGACAGCAGCGCGCTCGGATCGAGCTGCACGTACTCCAGCATGTCCGCCACGGTGTCGCCCTCGTCGGACAATTCGGTCTCGACGCTGCCGTCCGGGAACACGTACACGTCAACCGAGGCGGTGTCGCCGAACAGGTTGTGCATGTTGCCGAGGATCTCCTGATACGCACCGACCATGAAGAAGCCCAGCGCCGGCGGGTTCTCCGGATCGTACGGCGGCATCGGCATGGTGGTCGCCACGCCGTCGCCGTCGACGTAATGGTCGATGGTGCCGTCGGAGTCGCAGGTGATGTCGAGCAGCACCGCACGGCCTTCCGGCGGCTTATCCAGCCCTTCCAGCGGCAGCACCGGGAACAGCTGGTCGATGCCCCAGGCATCCGGCATCGACTGGAACAGCGAGAAGTTGACGTAGAACTTGTCCGCCATGCGCTCTTGCAGCTCATCGATGATCGGGCGGTGCGCGCGGTTGCTCGGATCGAGCTGCTGCTGGATCTTGTTGCAGATGTTCAGATACAGCTGCTCGGCCCAGGCGCGTTTGGTCAGGTCCAGCATGCCGTGCGCGTATTGGGTATGCACGTCGTGCAGATCCATCTGGCTGTCGTGCAGCCATTCGCGCAGCGAGCGGCGGTTCTCCGGCTCGTTCATTTCCAGCCAGGTTTCCCACATGCTTTCCAGCGCGCGCGGCGCGTCGGCTTCCGGCGGCTGCGGTTCGCTGAATTCGTTGCGCTCTACGCCGATCACGTTGGAGACCAGCACCGTGTGGTGCGCGGTCACGGCGCGGCCGGACTCGGTGATCACCGTCGGGTGCGGCAGGCCGTGTTCGTTACAGGCGTCGCCGATGCCCCAAATCACGTTGTTGGCGTATTCGTTCAGGCCGTAGTTGACCGAGCAATCGGACTGCGAGCGGGTGCCTTCGTAGTCGACGCCCAAACCGCCGCCCACGTCGAAGCACTGAATGTTGACGCCCAGCTTGTGCAGCTCAACGTAGAAGCGCGCCGATTCGCGCACGCCGGTGGCGATATCGCGAATGTTGGCCAGCTGCGAGCCCAGGTGGAAGTGCAGCAACTGCAGGCTGTCGAGACGGCCCGCTTCGCGCAGGGTCTCCACCAGCTTCAGCACCTGCACCGCCGCCAGACCGAATTTGGATTTTTCGCCGCCGCTCGACTGCCATTTGCCGGAGCCTTGCGACGCCAGACGCGCACGCACGCCCAGGCGCGGTATGACGTTCAAGCGTTCGGCTTCTTCCAGCACCAGGTTGATCTCGGACATCTTTTCGATCACCAGATACACCTTGTGCCCCAGCTTTTCCCCGATCAGCGCCAGGCGAATGTATTCACGATCTTTATAACCGTTACAGACGATCACCGAGCGGGTCATGCCGGCATGCGCCAGCACCGCCATCAGCTCGGCCTTGGAGCCGGCTTCCAGCCCCAGCGGTTCGCCGGAATTCACCAGCGATTCAATCACGCGGCGATGTTGGTTCACCTTGATCGGATACACCAGGAAATAGCCGCCCTGGTAACCGAAGGACTCGCGCGCGCGTTTGAACGCGGCGTTGATCGAACGCAGGCGATGCTGAAGGATCTGCGGGAAGCAGAACAGCGCCGGCAGACGTTGGCCGTCTTGCTGGCGCGTTTTCACCAGTTCTGCCAGATCGACGCGCGCCTGCGGGACATCCGGATCCGGGCACACGCTGATATGGCCCAGCTCGTTGACGTCATAGTAATTGTTGCCCCAGTAGGCGACGTTATAAGTACGCAGCATCTTGCTGGCATTACGATCATTCATGGCAACCTCCTGCATGGAGCGCAAAGATAAAGACTCGCCCGCAACCGGCGGACGGTGAATCAACAGATCATCAGACATGGTTCGCCTCACATTCCGTACTGACGAAACCGCCAGCCACTATCGCAGCTACAACCCGCGAGAACAACCCAACAAGCCGCGCCGGCGGCAGCGAAGAGAACTGCCGTTCGCAGTCAGCGATCGGTTTATCACTCATATAATTGTAAGACACCCTGTTCAAACCTCGTGAATCGGGCCAAGAAACATCCCACAGGAAGGCTGCAGGCTACCCTTGTTCAGTTCTTCAGACGACCGTTAGCCGGCCCGAGAATCCTGAGTAGCGGCCAAGTGTTTATCGCACCTGGTAAGTGACAGAGAGACAAGACGGGAAATAGCAGAAGAATGTGCGCCAGAACGGCACTGCTGTTGGGAACCAACAACCGGTAGACAACGGATCATTAATCCAACCACCTCCACGCGCGCCGTTCGGAGTGAACGACCCAGCCTCTAAAATAGTGTAAGAACGTGACCGTTCGATGAAGCGGCGGCGCCACGGCGAACGCCCGCGACGGATAATAGCGCAATGCCGGCGAATGCAAAGCGGAAGTTTATCGTACCTTCCCCCACGCCAGACCGCCGTACTGTGCAGCAAATGAACCGCGCGCGCAGTTTATACCGGTAAGCAGGTGAAAAAGCAAAATGAAAATTCGCCGAAAACTGTTTCAAGCGATGAAAATGGCGCCAACCCGTTTGCGCAAAAGAGCGAAAGCGCAAAAAATTACTGGCAATCTGGCTAAACCCTGACCTAAAATAGACGTCCAGATGTTAATCCATCTATACTGGTTAACTGATAAACTGCTTAACGGCTTTGCCTGAGGGGCGTTGCAGGATGCATCTCGCGCCATCAGCGGAAGACCCTTCGCTTCGATGCCGGATCTCCAGCGCTGTGCAGTAATTTCTAACCCGTCTTATGCAAGGTAAAGAACACAATGGCTAAACACCTCTTCACGTCCGAATCCGTCTCCGAAGGACATCCCGATAAAATCGCCGACCAGATCTCCGATGCCGTCCTCGACGCCATCCTGGAACAAGATCCGAAGGCGCGCGTCGCCTGCGAAACCTACGTGAAAACCGGCATGGTCCTGGTCGGCGGTGAAATCACCACCAGCGCCTGGGTCGATATCGAAGAGATCACCCGCAAGACCGTGCGCGAGATCGGCTACGTTCATTCGGACATGGGCTTTGACGCCAACTCCTGCGCAGTATTGAGCGCTATCGGCAAGCAATCCCCGGATATCAATCAGGGCGTTGACCGTACCGATCCTCTCGAACAGGGCGCCGGCGATCAGGGCTTGATGTTTGGCTACGCCACCAACGAAACCGACGTGCTGATGCCGGCTCCGGTGACCTACGCACACCGTCTGGTGCAGCGCCAGTCCGAAGTGCGTAAAAACGGCACCCTGCCGTGGCTGCGCCCGGACGCGAAGAGCCAGGTGACCTTCCAATACGACGACGGCAAAATCGTCGGCATCGACGCCGTCGTTCTGTCCACCCAGCATTCCGAAGACATCGCGCTGAAAGATCTGCAAGAAGCGGTGATGGAAGAGATCATCAAGCCGGTACTGCCGGCGGAATGGCTGACGGCGGGCACCAAATACCACATCAACCCGACCGGCCGTTTCGTTATCGGCGGCCCGATGGGCGACTGCGGCCTGACCGGCCGTAAGATCATCGTCGACACCTACGGCGGCATGGCTCGCCACGGCGGCGGCGCCTTCTCCGGTAAGGATCCGTCCAAGGTTGACCGTTCCGCGGCTTACGCGGCGCGCTACGTGGCGAAAAACATCGTCGCCGCCGGCCTGGCCGATCGCTGCGAGATCCAGGTTTCTTACGCTATCGGCGTAGCGGAACCGACTTCCATCATGGTGGAAACCTTCGGTACCGAGAAAGTGCCAACCGAACAGCTGACGCTGCTGGTGCGCGAATTCTTCGATCTGCGCCCATACGGCCTGATCCAGATGATGGATCTGCTGCAGCCGATCTACCGCGAAACCGCCGCCTACGGCCACTTCGGCCGCGAGCACTTCCCATGGGAAGCGACCGACAAAGCTGAGCTGCTGCGCGATGCCGCCGGCCTGAAATAAGCCCCGACATCAACATGAAAAACGGCGAGCCAAGGCTCGCCGTTTTTTTTGAGCGGATGGGTGCTCCCGGATCAACGCATCGACTGCCAGCAAGCGGAGGCACTGCCCCCGCCGCCGGGTTGCCTTACCGTTCGGATTCGTAAGCCAAAATGGCCGCAACCTCCGTAGTGCCCGATCGGATACGCAGCTCACACAGCGTGCTGCGGGTTATCCATGCCAGTGATATTACTGTGGCACAAATAACCACCAATTTTAACAGGCTCCGTTTGTTCGGCATCATGCCTTCTTCTCCTTGCCTCGCGGCGGGTAAGAGGCTAACTTAACGTTGTGATGCGTTAGAGTAGGCCTCGGGTTGATGAATATCGACTCGGGGCTTTTCTCTTTGTATCTTTCACGCAGGCTCTAGATACAAAGATCCAGAGCACCCGCCCGCAGTATATTCATCTCACCACCACGCCTCGTGTTCCTTTTCGCACGCAATATCATTTTTGCGCGACCGCTCGCAGCGCCTTACAACACCATGAAAAATAAAAAAAGGCTCAGCGACGCTGAGCCTTTGATGGCAGAAAAAGCACGGCCGAGATGCCGATTACGACGTCTGCTTACGCAACAGATAAACGAAGTACGGCGCGCCGATAAAGGTCGCCAGTAACCCGGCGGGGATCTGATACGGGAACAGCAGCATCCGCCCGCACCAGTCGGCAAACACCATCAGCAAGCCGCCCAGCAGCGCGGCGATCACCATCTGCGGCAGCGCGCGGCGGAAGCCCAGCATGCGCGCCATATGCGGCGCCATCAGCCCGACAAAGCTCAGCGGCCCCACGGTCAGGGTCGCCATGGCGGTCAGCGTGGCGGCCAGCAACAGGATGGTCAATCGCGCAGGTGTCAAGGCGATCCCCACCGAACGAGCGGTAGCGCCGCCAAGCGGCAGGATGGTCAGCCAACGGCGGCACAGCGGCGCCAATACCATCAGGCCGGCGGCCACCAGCGCGGTGCGCAGCGCCTGCGCCGGCTCCACCGAATAGGTCGAGCCGGAGAGCCAGGTCAGCAAGCCCCCCATACGCGGATCGCCGCTGGCCAACAGCAGGAAGATGACGGTGGTAAAGGCGGTGCTGAGCGCGATACCGGCGAGCAACATGCGTTCCGTCGAGAAACCGCCGCGGCCGGCGGCGATCATGATGATCAGCAGCGTAACAGCCGCCCCCAGACTGCCGGCGGGCAGCAGCCAAACGAAGGCGTCGCCCGGCACCATAAACAACATCATCACGACGCCAAAAGCGGCGCCGGAACTGATGCCCAACACTTCCGGGCTGGCCATCGGGTTGCCGGTCAGTTTCTGAATCAGCGTGCCGGCGACCGCCAGCATCATGCCCGCGGCCAACGCCGACAGCACCCGCGGCCAGCGCCACGGCAGCAAGGCGTCCAGTTCTGCCCCCAGGCTCCAGTGCCAGCCGCCGGCGTTTTTGCCCAGCATCAGCGCCAGCGTCAGGCCGATCAGCAATACGAGGCCACCCAGCAGGATCCAGCCGGGCAGATTCCCGCGCTCGGCAGGCACCTTGTCGCCCAGGTTCATCGGCGGCGGCGTGGCGGCGCTGCGCAAACGCGGCAGCAGCCACAGCAGCAGCGGCGCGCCGAACAGCGCGGTGGCCGCACCGGTCGGGATTTCACGCCACACCTGCGTCACCCCGAGCATCACCTGATCGGTCAACCACAGCAACAGCGCCCCCAGCAACGGCGCCAGCATCATGCGGTGCGCCAGACGGCGCGCGCCCAGCATCTTCGCCATCAGCGGCGCAAACAGGCCGATAAAGCCGATAACGCCCACCGCGCTCACCAGCATGGCGCTGAAGATAATGGCCAACCCCAGGGCGCAGAAGCGCGCCATCGACAGCCCCAACCCCAGGTTGCGCGCCACGCCGTCGTCCAGCCCCAGCAGCGTCAGCGGGCGCAGCAATAGCGCCGCCAGCGCACTGGCCACCAGCAAACGCGGCAGGATAAACTGCACCGCGCTCCAATCCTGTTGGTTCAGCGCGCCGGTGCCCCACAGGAACATGCCCTGCAGTTGATCGTAATGAAACAGCGCCAGCAGGCTGTTGACCGCGCCGCAATACAACCCCAGCACCAGCCCGGCCAGAATCAGCGTCACCGGCGACATCCGCTTGCCCCAGGCGACGCCGAACACCAGCCCGCCCACCACAATCGCCCCCACCATAGCGGCCAACTGGCGGGTGAACTCGCCTCCCGGCAGCACCCACAACGTGGCGATGGTCAGGCCGAGCTGCGCGCCGGCGGCCACGCCGAGCGTCGACGGTTCCGCCAACGGATTGCGCAACACCTGCTGGAACAGCACGCCAACCAACCCCAGACCGGCGCCGGCCAACAGTGACACCGTCAACCGCGGCAGCAGGCTGTAATGGAACAGCATTTGCCGCACGTCGTCGATGTCCGGCGCGCTGAGCGCCCGCGCCCATTGCGCCGGCGGCAGCTGCTGCACCAGGTTATATATCGTCAAACCGCCTGCCGCCGCCAGCAACAGCAGGATCAGCGTCAGCGGCAATTTCCGGATGCCCGCATTCATGACGCACTCTCCTGAGCCTGCGCCAACAGGCGGCAAAACCGCATCGTCGACAGCGTAGCGCCATAGAACCACACCGCCGGCACCTGCCGCAGCTGGTTTTGCCGCACGAAGGGCAACGACTGCCACAGCGGCGTCGCGCTGACCTTGTCCATCATCGCCTGATTGCCGTGATCGAGATAAATGACCCGGGCGTTACGCACCGTGGCCAATCGTTCAATCCCCACCACCGCCGTGCCCCAAAAGTCGGTTGGCTCCTGCCAGGCATTGCGAATGCCGAGTTGATCCATCGCTTCCTGGAACAGACTTTTCTGGCCGATGATCAGCGCATGGCGCGTGTCGATCAGAGAAAACAACAGCAGCGGTTGCCGGGTGTAGCTTTGCAGGCGCTGACGCGCGTCCTGCATAAAGCTGTCGAACTGCGCCAGGTGGTTTACCGCCCGGCTTTCTATGCCCAACCGCTGGCCCAGCGCCAGCAGCGACTGGCGGGCGACGGTCAGCGGTTTGCCGCTGCCGTCGTTGAAGCCGAAGCTCATGGTTGGCGCGATGGGTTGGATTTTGCGCGGCGTTGGACCATAGCCTTGCGACAACAACACCAGCGAAGGCTGCAGTTGCTGCAGCAGTTCGAGGTTCGGTTCGGTGCGCTGGCCGACGTCGACCACCGTCGCCGGCAGCTTTGGCTCCGCCACCCACAGGTTATAGTTATGCACATCGGCCACCGCCAGCGGCGTCACGCCCAATGCCAACAGCAGCTCGATCGGCAACCATTCCAGCGCCGCAACGCGCGCGATATCCGGCGGCGCATCCGCCGCTCGGCCGGGCAACGAACCCAACAGCGGCGACAGCGCCAGCGCCATCAACAAACGGCGACGCAGCGGATCGTGAGAAGAAGTGAATGTAGAGGACATCAGTAGACAAAACTCACCGGCGCGCCGCCGCTCGGATGCGGCAACGTGCCCATAGGAATACCGTAAATTTGCTCTAGCACCGGCCCCTGCATCAGCTCCAGCGGGCCGCCCTGGGCGATCATTTCACCGCCGCGAAGCGCCACCAAATGGTCACAGTAGCGCGCCGCCATGTTGATGTCGTGCAGTACGGCGATCACCGTGAGATCGCGTTCGCGGCTCAAGCGCTGGATCAGCGCCAGCACCTCGACCTGGTGCGCGATATCCAGCGCCGAGGTCGGTTCGTCGAGCAGCAGGCAGCGGCTGTCCTGCGCCACCATCATCGCCAGCCAGGCGCGTTGGCGCTCGCCGCCGGACAGGCTGTCCACCAGCCGGTTGGCGAACGGCTTCAAGCCCACCAGCGCGATGGCCTCTTCCACCTGTTGACGATCGTTGGCGCCAAAACGCCCCAGCGCGCCATGCCACGGATAACGGCCGACGGCCACCAGCTCGCGCACCGTCATGCCTTCCGCCGCCGGCAATTGCTGCGGCAGGTAGGCCACCTGGCGGGCGAAAGATTTGCTGTCCCACTGCGCCAACGGCTGCTGATTGAGCAAGACCAGGCCGCCGCTGGGCGCATGGTGCCGCCCGAGCAGTTTCAACAGGGTGGATTTACCGGAACCGTTATGGCCGATCAGGCCGCAGACTTTTCCCTGGGGAAAACTGAGCGACAGCGGTTGCAGCAGCACCCGGCCGGGGACGGCGAAACTGGCGTTATCCAGCGCGAAGGTCGCGCCGGGATTAAGAAGTTTGTCCTGCATAGATCCTGCTTTGTCCAGGGCGACGCGGCGCCGCCCCGGCTATCCGGTTAGAAACGGAAGGTTGCGGTGGCGACCACCTGGCGTTCTGCGCCCCAGTAGCAGGCGTAGTCGCGGTAGCAGCTCGACACGTAGGTCTTGTCGAACAGGTTGTTGATGTTGACGCCCACGGACGAACCCGGCAGGCCAAAGCGCGCCAGATCGTATTTAATGGTCGCGTCCACCAGCGTGTAGTCCGGCACCTTGAAGGTGGAGTTATCGCTGTTGAAGCTCGAGCTGGAGCCGACGTAACGCACGCCGGAACCCAGCGTCAGGCCGCTCACCGCCGTTTCGTGGAAGGTATAATCCGCCCACAGCGACGCCATGTGTTTCGGCACCTCGACAGTCGGTTTGCCCTGATAGGTATTGTCCTTGGTGTACTTCGCATCGGTGTAGGTATAGGAGGCGATCAGGTTGACGTTGGCATTCAACGCCGCCTTGGCTTCCAGCTCCACGCCGCGCGAACGGATCTCGCCGCTCTGCACGCTGAACTGCGCGTTATCCGGATCCGGCGTCAGGTTGTTGTTCTTGGTCAGTTGGTACAGCGCGCCGGTCAGCACGATTGGGCGATCCTTCGGCACGTATTTCACACCGGCTTCATACTGCTTGCCGATCGAGGGCTTAAAGGTCTGGCCGTTGATTGACGTATCGAGGGTCGGTTCAAACGACTCGCTGTAGCTGAAATACGGCGTCACGCCGTTGTCGAACAGGTAATTCAATCCGCCGCGCCAGGTAAACTGCCCATCGGAGCGTTCGTTGGTGTACCCGAGAACGCGGTTATTGGCCGACGTTTTCGCCCAGTCATAGCGCCCGCCCAGCGTCAACAGCCACTGGTTCCACTCCCCTTGCTCCTGCACATACAGGCCGGTTTGCTCCTGACGGTTCAAATACTTGTATGGGAAGTTGATATTGACCACATCATTGCCATACTGCGGCTGGGTCATGCTCAGGCCGTCTGCGGAACCATAGTCAGAATTGATATCGTTGCGCATACGCGAATAATCTACGCCAAACAACAGCGTATGGTCGATATCGCCGGTTTTCACCTTCGCCTGCGCCTGAGTATCAACCGCAAAATTGTTCAGGTGCTCTTTCGACTGAACATAAGCGCGATTGATCGTCGTCGGTGATGACAAGCCAAATCCGTAGATGCTCTTCATATCGGTGTCCACCTGCATATAACGCAGGTTCTGGCGCACCGCCCAGGTATCGTTGAAGGCGTGTTCGAAACTGTACCCAATCATCCGCTGCTTGCGCGCCATATAGTTGCTGGCTTCGCCTTCGTTGAAATCGGTCGGCAGTTTGCTGCCGTCCGGCAACGGGATCAGCGTGCCCTGCTTCGGCAGCCAGCCGTAATAACCGGTATAGGGATCGTTTTGAATGTTGGCCAGCAGCGTGAAGTTGGTTTTGTCATCCGGGCGCCAGCTAAAGGACGGCGCGATCGCATAGCGCTTCTCTTTGCTCATGTTTTGCTGCGTATCGCTGTCTTTCGCCAGGCCGGTCAGGCGATAGGAATAGATGCCCTGATCGTCCAGCGCGTCGCTGAAATCGAAACCGGTCTGGAACAGGTTGTCGCTGCCCATCTTGAACTGGATTTCGCGCAGCGGCTCGGTGGTTGGCCGCTTGCTGACCATCGAGACCAAACCGCCCGGGTTGCTTTTGCCGTACAGCACCGAGACCGGGCCGCGCAGCAGTTCGGCGCGTTCGAGGAAATAAGGATCGATGGACGCTTCGCTGTAGTTGTCGCCCAGCAACCGCAGGCCATCCAGATACTGGGTGGTGTTGGTGGCCGGGAAGCCGCGGATTGCCACCGCGTCATAGGTCGTGGAGCTGCCACGGCTGGCGAATACGCCCGGCGCATAGGCCAGTGCGCCCTTCACCGTATCCGGTTGGCGCATGTCCATCTCTTCACGCGTTACCACGGAAACGGACTGCGGGTTCTTCTCGATCGGCGTATCGGTTTTGGTGCCGGTGGCGCTGCGCTTGGCGACATAGGTGCCGACCGGCCCCCAGGCGCTTTCCTGCTGGGCGGTGTTGCTACCGCCCACAACGGTAATCGTGTCTTCCTTGGCGGCCGGCTTGGCGTCGGCGGAAAAAGCCGGCATCGCCAGCGTGCCCAGCGCCGCGGCGACGGTGATCGCTAACGCGCTGACGGGGAGGCGGCCCTGCTTGGCCGCGAATGGTGGAAGACGCTTGGTCGGCATAGTTGATTTCTCTGATGAATAATTAAATGACGAATGTAAACGATAATAATTATTATAAGCGTCGCATTTTATGCAGAAGCCAAATTAAACTGCAAGCCGAATTCATAGGGCAAATAGGTTAAGGATTAGACGCTTAGCCTTGCGGTTAGCAGGGAAATAAAACAAGCAGAAAAATAAAAAAGCCCGCAACCAAGGTTACGGGCTTAATAACAAAGAAAAAACTTTCACCGGGGCCGACGCCCCGGTAGCGATTACTGGCCGAACATATCCTTGATCCAGCCGGCGACGCCATCGCCATCTTTTTGCTCCCCCGCCGCCGGTTGCTGCTGTTGCTGCACCGCCGCCTGGCTGGCCTGACACAGTCCCTGCGGATTGTCGGTCCAGACCGGGATGGTGCGCCAGCTGCCGCCGCCGCAGATAAAGTTGCCGGCAGAGTCGATGCTCATCTGGTTAATGCCCTCCGGCGGCTGCAGCATCAGCGGCAGCGGCGTCTGGTTTTCCAGATAACGGCGATACAGGGTCAACGCGCCGTTGGCGCCGGTCAGCTTGGCCGGGCCATTGTTATCGCGCCCGACCCAGGCGATCGCCACTTCCTTGCCGTCGATGCCGGCGAACCAGCTGTCGCGCAGATCGTTGGTGGTACCGGTTTTCGCCGCCAGGTTGTAGTTCGGGAACTTCACCGACAGCGAGCGGGAGGTCCCGCGCGCCACGCCCTGCTGCATCGCGTACAGCGTCAGGTAAGCGGCCTGCGCCGGCACCATGCGTTCCGCCTGCGGGAAGCTCTGGTACAGCACCGTGCCGTCTTCGGCGATCACCGAACGCACCGCCGACAGCGGCGCACGGTTACCGCCGCTGGCGATGGTCTGGTACTCCTGCGCCACTTCCATCGGCGTCAGGCCGATCGCCCCCAGCAGCATCGAAGGCACCGGGTTGATCTCCGCTTTCGGGATCCCGAGGCGTTGCAGCGTGGCACTGATCTGATCCAGCCCGACGGACAGGCCGAGGTTCACCGTCGGCACGTTCAGCGAGTTGGCCAACGCATCCACCAGCATCACCTGACCGCGGAATTTGCGATCATAGTTGTTCGGTTGCCAGACGGCGCCATTCGGCTGTTTCAGCGACAGCGGCGCATCCGCCAGCCAGGTGTTGAGGCGGTATTTATCCGGTTCGGACAGCGCGGTCAGGTACGTCGGCGGCTTGGCCAGCGAGCCGACCAGACGGCGCGCCTGCATGGCGCGGTTGAAACCGGCGAACTGCGGGTTGGCGCCGCCGACCATGGCGCGCACTTCGCCACTGAAGCGATCGACGATCACCATCGCCGCTTCCAGATCCTGCAGGTGACGCGCTGCGCGCAGTGCCGGGATGCCGTCTTCGACCGCTTTTTCCGCCGCGTCTTGCGACACCGGATCCAGCGTGGTGAAAATCTTCACGCCGGACAGGTCATTGACCTTATCGCCCAGCTTGCTCTGCAGTTCCTGGCGCACCATCTGCATAAACGCCGGCTGTGGCGTAATGACGCCGCCTTTCGGCTGCACGCCCAGCGGACGCGCGCTCAGCATGTCATACAGCTCGCCGTCGATCACACCCTGGTTCTGCAGCAGTTTGAGCACCAGGTTGCGGCGTTCCAGCGCCAGTTTCGGGTTACGCCACGGGTTGTACAGCGACGCGCCCTTGACCATGCCGACCAGCAGCGCCTGCTGATCGAGGCTCAGCTCGTCCACCGGGCGGCCGAAGTAATACAGGCTGGCCAGCGGGAAGCCGCGGATCTGGTCGCTGCCGCTCTGGCCGAGATACACCTCGTTCAGATACAGCTCCAGAATGCGATCCTTGCTGTAACGGTAATCGACCAACAGCGCCATATAGGCTTCGTTGGCCTTACGCCACAGCGAACGTTCGTTGGTCAGGAACAGGTTCTTCACCAGCTGCTGCGTCAGGGTACTGCCGCCCTGCACCGCGCGGCCGGCGGTCAGGTTGGCCAGCACCGCGCGGCCGATGGAGTACGGGCTGATGCCGTCATGCTCATAGAAGTGGCGGTCTTCCGTGGCGATCAGCGTATCCACCAACAGATCCGGGAAACCGGAGCGCGGCACGAACAGGCGCTGTTCACCGTTCGGCGACTGCAGCATGGTGATAAGACGCGGATCGAGGCGGAAGAAGCCGAAGCTGCGGCCGCTGTCCAGGTTTTCGATCTTCGCCAGGCGGTTGTTCTGGAAATCGAGGCGGGCGCGGATCTGCCCTTCTTTACCATCCGGGAAGTCGAACGGGCGGCGCAGCATCTCGATGCTGTTGGCCTGTACGGTAAACTCGCCCGGACGCGTCATGCGGCTGACCTGACGGTACTGCATGCCTTCCAGCAGGTTGACCATCTCCTTCTTGCTGTACGGCATGCCCGGTTCCAGGTTGACCATGCGGCCGTACACCGCCGCCGGCAATTGCCAGACTTTGCCGTCGATGCGGCTGCGGATCTGCGAGTCCAGGTAGACGCCGTAGATCGCCAACAGGACGGCGAGCACCAGGATCAGTTTGATAAACAGGCCGAGCCAGCGGCGTTTTTTACGCGGCGGAGTCGCTTTTACCTTACGCGGCATGCGTTCCTCCTCCTCTTCATACTCATCATCGTCATACTCGTCTTCTTCGTAATCGTCATAATCGTCGTCTCGGCGACGGCGCGGCGGCTTGCGCGACGCGGTGCTTTTTGGTTGTTTTCCTTTGCGCCCGATGGGCTCGCGGTCATCCCCAGCCATGGCTGTTGTTCTCCGAGCTTGCCGACACTGCCGGCCATGATTAGTCGCTTAATCTGTGCCGACGCCGCAGCGCTGACCAGAAGAAACATCTGAATTCCAAACCTTGAATGATCGCGACCTACTGATATTTCTTCGTTCGGCGCGTCGGTACCGCCGTGGCCGGATCGTCCGGCCACACGTGTTTCGGGTAGCGGCCCTTCATCTCTTTTTGCACCTCGCGGTAGGCGCCTTGCCAGAAGGCCGCCAGATCGCCGGTGATTTGCAACGGCCGGTGCGCCGGTGAGAGTAACTCAAGCACCACCGGGATGCGACCCTCCGCCAACATCGGGCTGCGCTGCTCGCCGAACATCTCCTGCAAACGCACCGCCAGCGCCGGCGGTTTGCCGGCCTCATAACGGATCGGCAGGCGGCTGCCGGTCGGCACAGTGTAATGAGTGGGTAGCGCATTATCCAGCCGCTGCTTTTGCTGCCAGTCCAGCAGGCGGGACAACGCCTCGGCGAGGTTGACCTGCTTCAAGCCACGCAGATCGCGCACGCCGTTCAGCGACGGCAGCAGCCACTGATCCAGCGCCGCCAGCAGAGGTTCTTCGTCCATCGCCGGCCACTCCGCCTCCGGCAGCCAGGCTTGCGCGCACTGCAGGCGCACCCGCAATTGTTCGGCGGCGCCCTCCCAGTTGAGCACCGCCAGCCCCTGCGCGCGCACCCAATCGAGCAGCGCCTGCTGCAGCTCTTCGTCCGCCGGTTTGGCCAGCGGCTGAGCGCGCAGCGTCAGACGGCCGATCTGCTGGCGCTTCCAGGCGCGCAGCGTGCCCTTCTCTTCATCCCATTCCACCGCCGTGCGCTGCATGACCATCGCCGGCAGCTGTGCCGCCAGCGCTTCGATGTCCACCGGCAACGCCAACAGGATTCGCGCATCGGGGCTGTTGTGGCCCTGCAACAGGCTGGGGACGATCAGCCAGGGCGCGCGCGACAGCGCCTCATCCTGGTTCATCGCCGCCCCCATGCCGTTAGCCAGCAAGTAGCGGCCGTCCTGACCGCGACGCTGGGCGATGCGATCGGTAAATGCCAGCGCCAACAGCCGCGGCGCCAAATCGGCGTCAACTTGCCCCGCACGTTGCGGCAGACGTTTGGCCAACTGCGCGGCGCGCTGCCGCCAGTTCGGCTGCGGGCGGCTCAGCCAATAACCGATATCCATCTGCCCGCCGCGCGGCGGTTCTTCCAGCAACGCCGCCAACAACGCCGCCGTCGCCAGGCCGTCGGCGCTCAGCGCCGCGCCGGCGACCAGCATCGCCGCCAGCCTCGGCTCGCATCCCAACGCGGCCATTTGGCGCCCCGGCGCGGTGAGTTTATCGCCGTCATCCGTGGCCCCCAGCCGCTGCAGCAACGCCCTGGCCGCCGCCAATGCCGCCGCCGGAGGCACGTCAAGCCAGGTCAGCTGCGCCGGATCATGGCACCCCCACTGCAGCAGCTCGAGCCAGAAGCCGGTGAGATCGCTCTGTAAAATTTCCGGCTCAGCATGTTCCACCGCGCGTTCCGCCTGCTCTTTGGCGAACAGATGCCAGCAAAGGCCCGGCTCCAGGCGCCCGGCGCGCCCGGCACGCTGTACCATCGAGGCCTGACTGATGCGCTGCGTCGCCAGCCGTGTCAAACCGTTGCGCACGTCGTAACGCGCCACGCGCTCCAGGCCGCTGTCCACCACCAGCCGAATGCCCTCGATCGTCAGGCTGGTTTCGGCAATGTTGGTCGCCAGCACCACCTTGCGGCGGCCAGGCGGCGCCGGTTGAATCGCTTTTTGCTGTTGCGCCAGAGGCAAGGCACCATACAGCGGGCAAAGATCGATATCGCTCGCCACCTCGCCGGTCAATCGCTCCAGCACCCGATTGATCTCCGCCACGCCCGGCAGGAACAGCAGCAAAGATCCCGGCTGTTCGGCCAGCAACCGCTTCACCGCCGCCGCTACGCCGTCCTCCAGCCGCTGATGGCTGGCCAACGGCTGATACAGGCGTTCAACCGGGAAACTGCGCCCCTCGGACACCACTACCGGCGCTTCCGGCAGCAACTGCGACAGGCGAGCGTTATCCAAAGTGGCCGACATGATCAGCAGTTTCAGATCGTCGCGCAGCCCTTGCTGCACGTCGAGCAGCAACGCCAGCGCCAAATCGGCCTGCAGGCTGCGTTCATGGAACTCATCGAGGATCACCAACGACACGCCCTGCAGCTCGGCATTCTGCTGCAGCATGCGGGTGAGAATGCCTTCCGTCACCACTTCCAGTCGGGTTTGCGGCCCGCTTTTGCTTTCGGCGCGCATGCGGTAGCCCACGGTCTGACCAGGCTCCTCCCCCAGTTGCTGCGCCAGGCGATAGGCGACGTTTTTCGCCGCCAGCCGCCGCGGCTCCAACATGATAATGCGCCCCGGCAACCCGGCCTTAGCCAGGATCTGCAGCGGCAACCAGGTGGATTTACCGGCGCCGGTCGGGGCGTGCAACAGCACCTGCGGGGCAGACTGCAGCGCAGCCAGCAACTCATCGAGCACCGCGCTGACGGGCAATGAAGACACTGAATTCTCCGTAGTGGTTAGCGTTAAACGGCGTACAGTGTAGCATTAGCTTTGTCCCCGTAGCCTTTCAAACTGCGGCGTCGTTAGCTATAGTACGGAGCTCATTCGTGCGCCGCGTCGCTCGCGGGGCCGCTGCCAGTAACGTTTACCGCTGTTCCCGACCGTTTTGTCATGCATTTGCCGAGTCCTTATGTCCAATTCGCGCCGCCTGTTTTTCGCCCTGTCCTTGCCTGACGCCCTGCAACAGCAGGTGGTCCGCTGGCGCGCCGAGGCGTTTGCGCCGGAGGCTGGCCGGCCGGTGGCGGCGGCCAATTTGCACCTGACGCTGGCGTTTCTCGGCGAGGTCAGCGCGCAGAAAGAGCTGGCGCTGCGCAAACTGGCCGGCCGCATCGTACAACCCGGGTTCAGCATGCGGCTCGACGATCTCGGCCATTGGCCGCGCCCCGGCGTGGTCTGGCTCGGCACCCGCCGCGCGCCGCGCGGGCTGCTGCAGCTGGCCGAGCTGCTGCGTTCGCAGGCCGCACGCAGCGGCTGCCATCAAAGCGCGCTGCCGTTCCATCCGCACATCACGCTGCTGCGCGCCGCCACCCAGCCGGTGGCGCTCCCGCCGGCGACGCCGGGCTGGGCGTTCAGCGCCGACGCCTTTTCCTTATATGAGTCGGTGTTCGAAAACGGCCGCACCCGCTATCAACACCTCGAACAGTGGCCGCTGGCCAAACAGGCATCCGCATGATTTTCTCTCCACCGCTGCGTTCCGCCACGCTGATCAAACGTTACAAACGCTTTCTGGCGGACGTGATCACCCCGGAAGGGGAAACCTTTACGCTGCACTGCGCCAATACCGGCGCAATGACCGGCTGCGCCACGCCCGGCGACACCGTTTGGTACTCCACCTCGGACAATCCCAAGCGCAAATACGCCCACAGTTGGGAGTTGACCCATACCCAACAGGGGCACTGGATCTGCGTCAATACCCTGCGCGCCAACGCGCTGGTGCGCGAGGCGATTGAACATAATTTAATCAATGAATTATCCGGTTACAGTAAAATCAGCGGCGAGGTGAAATACGGCGGTGAAAACAGCCGTATCGATTTGTTATTACAGGCAGAAAATCGGGTTAACTGCTATATTGAAGTTAAGTCAGTCACATTACTGCAACAACAACGTGGTTACTTTCCTGATGCGGTAACGCTCAGAGGGCAAAAGCACCTGCGTGAGTTGCTCAGCGTGGTTGAAAGCGGGCAACGGGCGGTGTTGTTCTTTGCCGTGTTACACAGCGGTATTGAGCAGGTCGCACCGGCACATCATATAGATGAGCGCTATGCGGCGCTGTTGGCACAGGTCCGGCAGTTGGGAGTGGAAGTGGTTTGCTACGGGGCAAAGTTATCACCTGACGGTATTTATCTCTGCGATAAGCTGCCGTTTTTTATCGATTAGCGCAGTCGGGTCCCTATAAATAGACAACCGGCCAGCACGATCGCCAAATACGCCCTCCTTCACACGATTGTCAAGCGGGCGACAGGAATAATTGCCAACCTACCTTCCTTCTGTTATTTATAGCGGCCTGTTTTTCCCCCGCATTGGGGATTCGATAGTGCGTGTGTATGTAGGAGAAGCAACATGCAAGAAGGGCAAAACCGTAAAACCTCGTCCTTGAGCATTCTCGCCATCGCTGGGGTGGAGCCGTACCAAGAGAAGCCGGGCGAAGAGTACATGAACGACGCCCAGTTGTCGCATTTCAAGCGCATTCTTGAAGCGTGGCGCAACCAGCTCAGGGACGAAGTGGACCGTACTGTATCGCATATGCAAGAAGAGGCAGCCAACTTCCCTGATCCGGCCGACCGTGCCACTCAGGAAGAAGAGTTCAGCCTTGAACTGCGTAACCGTGACCGTGAACGCAAACTGATCAAAAAGATCGAGAAAACGCTGAAGAAAGTGGAAGACGATGATTTCGGCTACTGCGAATCTTGTGGCGTGGAGATCGGTATTCGTCGCCTCGAAGCGCGTCCGACCGCCGATCTGTGCATCGACTGCAAGACGCTGGCTGAGATCCGCGAAAAGCAGATGGCCGGCTAATACCGTTGTTACCGCTGCGGCGTGCGCATCCACGTGCGCCGCACAGAGAAAAGGGAACCTCTCCCCTCTGATATGCAAGAAAGTCATTATGTGGGGCGCTTTGCCCCATCGCCTTCCGGGGATCTGCATTTCGGTTCGCTGATTGCCGCTCTGGGAAGCTACCTTCAGGCTCGCGCCCAACGCGGGCAGTGGCTGGTTCGCATCGAAGATATCGACCCGCCGCGTGAAGTCCCCGGCGCCGCCGCTCGCATCCTGTCCGCGCTGGAACATTATGGTCTCCACTGGGACGGCCAGGTCATCTATCAATCCCAACGTCATGACGCCTATCGCGCCGCGCTGGATCTGTTGCAGCGCCAGGGGCTCAGCTATTACTGCACCTGCACCCGCAGCCGCATCCAGCACATCGGCGGATTGTACGACGGCCACTGCCGCGATTTGCAGCTCGGCCCGCAGGGTGCCGCTATCCGCTTGCGTCAGACCGCCCCCGTTTACCGGTTCCACGATCGCCTGCAGGGAGAATTGCACGCCGATCCGGCGCTGGCGGGGGAAGACTTTATCATTCGCCGCCGCGATGGGCTGTTCGCCTACAACCTGGCGGTGGTGATCGACGACCATTTTCAGGGCGTGACCGAGATTGTCCGCGGCGCCGATCTGATCGAACCGACGGTGCGCCAAATTGCCCTCTACCGCCAGCTGCAGGCGCCGGTGCCCGCCTATGTGCATCTGCCGCTGGCTCTGGGCGCCAACGGCATCAAGCTGTCGAAGCAAAATCATGCGCCGGCGTTGCCCGCCGGCGATCCGCGCCCGGTGCTGATCGCCGCGCTGAAATTTCTGCGCCAACCGCTGCCGGAAAGCTGGCAAGATCTTGACCTGCCATTATTATTGAGCTGGGCGATCGAACACTGGCGGTTGGAAAACGTGCCGCGTCAGGAGGCTATCCCTCTGGATGAAAACACGCCGGCATTCTCAAAGGAGCCATGGTGAGCTATGATTAGCCGCTATTTTTTGTTAGCTCCATTTTTATCAGTCACTATCGAGGTGTACCATTTTTACCCGAGTAGCCAACTTCTGTCGTAAGGTACTGACCCGCGATGACAAGCTGCCCCGCGACGACGCGGCGGCCGGCGATAAAAACGTAGTCCGCGAAGAGCGTGCCGCGGCGCCAAGCCGCCCTGCGCCGCAGCCGCGCGCCGCCGATAACGGCAGCAACGCCCCTGCCCGACGCTCAACGCCGCGCAAGCGTCCGCCTTTTCCTATCGCCGAGAGCAACGACTCGATGACCGTGATCCCGCGCGAACAGCACTCGATTTCGCGCAAAGACATCAGTGAAAATGCGCTGAAAGTGCTTTATCGCCTGAACAAGTCCGGCTACGAGGCTTATCTGGTCGGCGGCGGGGTGCGCGATCTGTTGCTCGGCAAAAAGCCGAAAGACTTCGACATCACCACCAACGCCACGCCGGAGCAAGTGCGCAAGCTGTTCCGCAACTGCCGCCTGGTCGGCCGCCGTTTCCGCTTGGCGCACGTGATGTTCGGGCCGGAGATCATCGAAGTGGCCACCTTCCGCGGTCACCACGAACAGAATCAGGAATCCGACAAGAATTCCTCCCAGCAGGCGCAAAACGGCATGCTGCTGCGCGACAATATCTTCGGTTCGATCGAGGAAGACGCCCAGCGCCGTGATTTCACCATCAACAGCCTGTACTACGGCGTGGCGGATTTCACCCTGCGCGATTACGTCGGCGGCCTGAACGATCTGAAGCAAGGCGTGATCCGCCTGATCGGCGATCCGGAAACCCGCTACCGCGAAGATCCGGTGCGCATGCTGCGCGCGGTGCGCTTCGCCGCCAAGCTGGACATGCGCATCAGCGAAGAGACCGCCGAGCCGATCCCGCGCCTGGCCTCGCTGCTGCATGAGATCCCGCCGGCGCGCCTGTTCGAAGAATCCCTCAAGCTGCTGCAGGCGGGTTACGGTTTCCAGACCTACCTGAAGCTGTGCGAATACCAGCTGTTCCAACCGCTGTTCCCGCTGATCGCCCGTAACTTCACGCCGAACCACGATACGCCGATGGAGCGCATTCTGGTGCAGGTGCTGAAGAACACCGATCACCGTCTGCAGAACGACATGCGCGTCAACCCGGCGTTCCTGTTCGCCGCCATGCTGTGGTACCCGCTGCTGGAGCACGCGCAGAAGCTGGCACAGGAAAGCGGCCTGGCCTACTACGACGCCTTCGCGCTGGCGATGAACGACGTGCTCGACGAGCAGTGCCGCTCGCTGGCCATTCCGAAACGCATCACCACGCTGGTGCGCGATATCTGGCAGCTGCAGCTGCGCCTGTCCCGCCGCCAGGGCAAACGCGCACACAAACTGATGGAGCATCCGAAATTCCGCGCCGCCTATGATTTGCTGGCACTGCGTGCGGAAGTGGAAGACAATCAGGAAATGTTGCGTCTGGCCGAGTGGTGGGGCGAGTTCCAGGACGCCACGCCGGCGCGGCAGAAAGCCATGCTGAGCACCCTGGGTGACGATCCGGCGCCGCGCCGCGCGCGCCAACGCCGCCCTCGCCGCCGGGCACCGCGTAAAGAAGGGGCATAATGATCCGCGTTTATATCGCGCTGGGCAGCAACCTGGCGCAGCCGCTGCAACAGGTTAACGCCGCGCTGGAGGCGCTGGAGCATCTCCCGCGCACCCGGCTGGTCACCTGTTCTTCGTTTTACCGCACCAAGCCGCTGGGGCCGCAAAACCAGCCGGACTTTCTCAATGCGGTGGTGGCACTGGATACCCTGTTGCCGCCCGAACAGCTGCTCGACCATACCCAGGCGATAGAACGCAATCAGGGGCGCGTGCGCAAGGATGAACGCTGGGGGCCGCGCACGCTCGATCTGGACATCATGCTGTACGGCGACAAGGTGATCCATACCGATCGCCTGACGGTGCCGCATTACGGCCTGAAAGAGCGCGAATTCATGCTCTACCCGCTGGCGGAAATCGCCCCCGATCTGATTTTCCCCGATGGCGAACCGCTCGCCAGCTGCCTCAAGCGCGTGCCGGAAAACGGCATGGCGCTGTGGCACTCGCCAAAACCGAAATCCTGACCCGCCTACAGCGCCAACCGCGCGACAAATCCCCCCGCCGGGCGATTGGCAAAACTGATCTGTAAACCATGCAAGCCGGCAATACGCTGTACGATCGAGAGCCCCAGCCCGCTGCCGGTCTGTTCCTGCCCCGGCGGGCGATAGAAGCGCTCTCCGAGCCGCGCCAGATGCTCAGTGGTGACACCCGGACCGTCGTCCTCCACCGTCAACGAACGTTCGCTCAACGTCACGGTGACGACGCCGCCCTGCGGGGTATAGCGCACCGCGTTGTCCAGCAGATTGCGCAACAGCAGCGACAGCAGCAAGGTTTCTCCCTGACGCGGCGGCGGCGTTCCCCGATGTTCATAGCGTAGCGTCACGCCCGCCGCATGCGCCTGCCGATCCTGTTCCGCCAGGGTCATCGTCACCAGATTGTTCCAGTCGATCGGCGCCAGTTCGGCCAGATCCGACAGCGAATCCAGCCGCGACAGCGTCAGCAGTTGATCCACCAGCCGGGTGGCGCGATCGATGCCGAGCGTCAGATTGTCCAGCGCGTGCTCGCGCATCGGCGCATCGTCCCCCGCCAGCTGCACCACTTCGGTCTGCACCCGCAGCGCCGCCAGCGGGCTGCGCAACTCGTGCGCGGCATCGGAGGTGAAACGTCGCTCCCGCACCAGCAACGCATTGATGCGGGCGAACAGCGCATTGAGCGCATCCACCAGCGGGCGCACCTCGGTCGGCACCTGGCGCGCGTCCAGCGGCGTCGCATCATCGGGCGCGCGCCGGCGCAAACCGGCGGCTACCGTGCGCAATGGCCGCAGCTCGCGCCCGACCATCAGCGCGATCAGCAGCATCAGCACCGGCAGCGTCACCAGCCAGGGCACCAGTTGGCCGGTCACCATGCCCAGCGCCATATCGCGCCGGTAATCCCACTCCTGGCCGACCACGATGCGGTAGCGCCCGTCCGGGCTGGTCAGCCACACCAGGCGCCAGCTGTCGTCATCGCCTTTGCGCTCGCCGTCGGTAAACCCCTCACGCTCCCCATCAAACAGGAAGTCGGCACCGTTCTCGCCGTCGTTGAGCAGCATCTTGCCCTGGCGATCGAAGATGGCGAACGCCAGCGCGTCGTCGTCCTGCTCGCCGCGCTTGCCGTGATGCACCAGCTTCTTGGTTTTCGGCAGGCTGCGCGCGCTTTCATCGGCCAACAGATCGCCGAGGTTGGCGGTCGCCAGCCGTTTGGCGAACAGCATCTGTTGGGTGTCGAACACTTCGTTGATGGTATTGCGCGACATCACCCAGGCCACCACGCTGGCGGTGCACCAGGTCAGCAGCGCCAGCAGGCTGAAGATCAGGATCAGGCGCAGCCGCAGGCTGAGACGCTTCACGGCGCATCCCCCAGCGTGTAACCCACGCCGTGGATGGTACGGATGAAGCCGTTACCCAGCTTGCGCCGCAGGTGGTGAATATGCACCTCCACCGCGTTACTGCTCACTTCGTCGTCCCAGTTGTACAGTTTCTCCTGAATCAACGGCCGCGCCAGCACGCGCCCTTTGTTGTGCAGAAACAGCTCCAGTACCGCCAATTCGCGCGGCGTCAGCGTCACCGGCTCGCCGTTGCAGCTCACGCTGCGGGTGGCGCTGTCGAACACCACGTTGCCATGCGTCAGCTGCGGCATCAGTTGGCCGTGGCGACGGCGGATCAGCGCCTGCAGGCGCGCCGCCACTTCGGCCAGCGCGAACGGCTTGCACAGATAATCGTCGGCACCGCTTTGCAACCCGCTGACCCGCTGCTCCAGCGCATCGCGGGCGGTGAGGATCAGCACCGGCACGTCCTGCCCGGCCTGGCGCCACTGGCGCAGCAGATCCAGGCCGTCGAGGCCCGGCAGGCTGAGATCGAGGATCACCGCGTCGTACGGCGCGCTGTCCAGCGCATTTTTGCCGACGGCGCCGTCGGTGAACCAGTCCAGATTGAAGCCGAGTTTGGTCAGCCCGGCCTTGATGCCGTCCCCGATCAGTTTGTCATCTTCGATCAACAGAATTCGCATGAGTATCCCTTTTGAGTCTTGGCGCCATTGCACCACAAGGTTCTTAAGAACCGCTTAAGCATGGCGATCCGCGCTACCCACCCCGATCGGGTTACAGTAGAATGACTGCACTTTTTTGCAGCCTGGGCCTGCGTACGCCGCACGGCCCGTTTCAGGAGACGTTGTGATGAAACCCACCACCGTGACCCACTTGCGCCAGTGGAAACAGGAGCAACGCAAGTTTGCTACCCTTACCGCCTACGATGCCAGCTTTGCCAAACTGTTTGAAGAGCAAGGCATCAAAGTCCTGTTGGTGGGCGATTCGCTGGGCATGACGCTGCAGGGCCACGACTCCACGCTGCCGGTCACCGTCGCCGACGTGGCCTATCACACGCGCGCCGTGCGCCGCGGCGCGCCGGCCTGTCTGCTGCTGGCCGATCTGCCGTTCATGAGTTACGCCACCCCGGAACAGACCTTCGCCAACGCCGCCGAGCTGATGCGCGCCGGCGCCAACATGGTGAAACTGGAAGGCGGCAGCTGGTTGTGCGACACGGTGAAAATGCTCGCCGAGCGCGCGGTGCCGGTATGCGGCCACCTGGGCCTGACGCCGCAGTCGGTCAACGTGTTCGGCGGTTATAAGGTGCAAGGGCGCGACGAACTGGCCGCCAAGCAGCTGTTGCAGGACGCGCAGAATCTGGAACTGGCCGGCATTCAGCTGCTGGTGCTGGAATGCGTGCCGACCGAGCTGGCGCGCCAGATCACCGAAGCGCTCTCCATTCCGGTCATCGGCATCGGCGCCGGCAACGGCACCGACGGCCAGATCCTGGTGATGCACGACGCCTTCGGCATCACCGGCGGCCACACGCCGAAGTTCGCCAAGAACTTCCTGGCGCAGAGCGGCGATATCCGCACGGCGGTGCAGCACTACATTCAGGAAGTGGAGCAAGGCCTCTACCCGGCGGCTGAACACTCTTTTAACTAAGCGATGGTTCCAGGAGTCACCCAATGATTATTATCGAAACCCTGCCGATGCTGCGTCAGCAGATCCGCCGCTGGCGCCAGGAAGGCAAACGCATCGCGCTGGTGCCGACCATGGGCAACCTGCACGACGGCCACATGACGCTGGTCGATGAAGCGCGCGCCCGCGCCGACGTGGTGGTGGTGAGCATCTTCGTTAACCCGATGCAGTTCGATCGCCCGGACGATCTGGCGCGCTACCCGCGCACGCTGCAGGAAGACAGCGAAAAGCTGACCCGCCGCGGTGTCGATCTGGTGTTCGCGCCGGCCCCGGCCGCGGTTTATCCGCAGGGCCTGGAGCAGCAGACCTACGTCGACGTGCCGGGCATCTCCACCATCCTGGAAGGCGCCAGCCGGCCGGGCCACTTCCGCGGCGTTTCCACCATCGTCAGCAAGCTGTTCAACCTGGTGCAGCCTGATTTGGCCTGTTTCGGCGAGAAGGATTACCAACAGCTGGCGCTGATCCGCAAAATGGTGGCGGACATGGGTTACGGCATCGATATCGTCGGCGTGCCGACCGTGCGCGCCAAAGACGGCCTGGCCCTCAGCTCGCGCAACGGCTACCTGACCGCCGAAGAGCGCAAGGTAGCGCCGCAGCTGAGCAAGATCATGAACGCACTTGCGCAACAGCTGGCCAATGGCGAGCGCCAGATCGAAGCGCTGCTGGAGCAGACCGCCGAGCAGCTGCGCGCCGCCGGCTTTACGCCGGATGAGCTGTTTATTCGCGACGCCGACAGCCTGCAGCCGCTGACGGTGGACAGCCGGCGAGCGGTGGTGCTGATGGCCGCCTGGCTGGGCAAAGCGCGGCTTATCGACAACCAGCAGGTTGACCTGACGCTGTAAGTCATTTTTTATACTGTCGTCACCCTACCGCCCTGACCATAGGTAGACAATGGCGGGGCAATCGGTGACGATAGAGATTGCAGGGATGCAGGAGAGATGTTCAACCCCAACGCCTGTGAAGGCCGATATTCAGTTAGGTAAAGCTATGATACGTACTATGCTGCAAGGCAAGCTGCATCGCGTCAAAGTCACTCAGGCTGACTTGCACTATGAAGGATCCTGCGCCATCGATCAGGATTTCCTGGAAGCGGCCGGCATTCTGGAATATGAAGCGATCGATATCTACAACGTGGATAACGGCCAGCGCTTCTCCACCTACGCCATCGCCGCCGAGCGCGGTTCGCGCATCATTTCGGTCAACGGCGCCGCCGCGCGCTGCGCCTGCGTCGGCGACAAACTGATCATCTGCTCCTATGTGCAAATGACCGACGCCGACGCCCGCCAACACCACCCGAAAGTCGCCTATTTTGAAGGTGACAACAACCTGCAGCGCAAGGCGAAAGCCGTGCCGGTTCAGGTCGCCTGACAATAAAACGGGCGCCTTGCGCGCCCGTTCTTCCTTATTGCACCACCACCGTGCCCGGCTTGTTGGCTATCCGATCCGCCATGGTCTGGATCGAGTCGGTGCGCAGAATATACAGCCGCTTTAGCGTATAGGGGTTATCCCCCGGCTTTACCTTGCCCTGCACCGTGGTCACCGCCAGATGGAAACCGGCGTCCTGCGCCGCCTGAATCGCCCGTTGGTTATAGCCGCCGAACGGGTAAGACAGATACAGCACGTGCGGATTGAACTGCGACAGCGCGCGGCGTGAGCGCTCAAAATCAAACTCGATATTGTGCAGCGAACGGCTCAGCAAAATCGGCTGGCGATTACCGTCGGTGCGGTGCAGGAAATGGGTATGCGACTGCACGTCGAACACGTCCTGAATCTGCTTGAGCTCCGAGACGCTCATAAACTGCAGCGAGTCCGGGTTCCATTTCTGCGGATGGCGCTTGATGCGCGAAGAGATGATGAACGCCGTCGCGCGGAAACCGTAATCCTTCAATACCGGGTAAGCGTAGCGATACACCGATTTCAGCCCGTCGTCGAAGGTCAGCACGACCGCCTTGCCCGGCAGGTTGATCTGATTTTTCAGGTAGGCTTCCAGCTGGTACAGCGAAATGGTGTCGTAGCCCGCCTGCTTCAGGTAGGTCATCTGGTTGCTGAACGCCACGTCTGAAGTGGTGGTCGAGGTGTGGCGGAAGCGTTTGTTCTCTTCGTTTTTCAGCAGGTGGTGGTAAGTCAGCACCGGTATGCCGTTATCGATCTCGCAGTCCAACTCATTAATGAACCCCAGCCGCTCGCCGATGTTGACTTCGTACCAGGTGTTGTTCAGGCGATCCTTCAGCTTGCCGATGATCGGATAGCGCAGGTTGCCTTCCAGCGTGCCCAATACCTCGCTGTCCTTGTCCGCTGCGGTGTATACGTCGATCGTTTTTTGCGTGATCAGATTCTGGTTGGTCAGCGGTTTGTTCAGCTCGCCCAGATCGTCTTGCACCTTGCGCGACTTCTTCAATTCACGCACGTCGTCTTTATCGATAAAGCCGGTACCGTGCCCGAATTTGAATTCGTAGTATTCCGCATCCGCCGGGAAGACTTGGAGCAGTTGCCCGCGCTTCACTTCCCCTACCGGGATCACATGCTCGCCCACCAACGCATAGACTTCGCTATCGCGCTGCGCTTCCATGTATTCAGATTTAACCGCGCTGTCTTCCGACAGCAGACTAGCCAGGCTCACAGGGGAAACCAACGACATCAGAATGCCGAGCAACCCAGCCGTTAACGTGTATTGAGACCGCATGATGATGTTCTGCTTACGAGTGCGTAATGACAAAAGTGGAGGAAATGTGGAGCGCCAGCATAGCACGATTTGAACAGCGGGGAACTAGCGGTTATTTGAGCAATTCTATTGATTTACGCGCCGCCTGCGCCAAATCAAGAAAAACGCCCCCGCCGGGAAAGCGAGGGCGCGATACGATCAGCTGCGCAGGCCGCGGCCGCGCTCGATCAGGTACCAGGACAGCAGGTAAAACACCGCGATAAACGCCACCAACACCGCCATGGTGAACGCCAGCGGCACGTCGTTGATGCCGAGGAAACCGTAGCGGAAGCCGCTGATCATATAAACGATGGGGTTCAGCTTGGACACCGCCTGCCAGAATGGCGGCAGCAGCGACAGCGAGTAGAACACCCCGCCCAGGTAAGTCAGCGGCGTCAGCACGAAGGTCGGGATCAGGCTGATGTCGTCGAAAGTAGTGGCGAACACCGCATTGATCAGCCCCGCCAGCGAGAACAGGATCGCCGTCAGCAGCAGCGTCAGCGCAATCACCCACCAGGCGTGCACCTGCAGCGGCACGAAGAACAGTGAGATGATGGTCACCAGCACGCCGACGCAGATGCCGCGCGCCACGCCGCCGCCGACATAGCCGGCGATCACCACGTGGGTCGGCACCGGCGCCACCAGCAGTTCCTCAATGTTGCGCTGAAACTTGGCGCTGAAGAACGACGAGGCGACGTTGGCATAGGAGTTGGTGATGACCGCCATCATGATGAGGCCGGGCACGATGAACTGCATGTAGCTGAAGCCGTGCATATCGCCAATGCGCGAGCCGATCAGGTTACCGAAGATGATGAAGTACAGCGTCATGGTGATCACCGGCGGCACCAGGGTCTGGATCCAGATGCGCGCGAACCGGTTTACCTCTTTGGCCCAGATGCTCTGTAAGGCCACCCAATACAAACGCGTCATGCTTTCTCTCCATTGCCGTTAACCAGGGTGACAAACAGCTCTTCCAGGCGGTTCGCCTTATTGCGCATGCTCAGCACCTGCACGCCCTGCGCGCTCAGCTGGGCGAACAGGCCGTTCAGCCCTTGCTCGCGCATCACCTCCACTTCCAGCGTCGAGGTATCCGTCAGGCGGCTGCGGTAACCGTCCAGCTTCGGCAGCGGGCTCTTCGCCGCCAGATCGAGGATGAAGGTTTCCGACTTCAGCTTGGCCAACAGCCCCTTCATCGAGGTGTTTTCCACCAGTTCCCCGTTCTGGATGATGCCGATATTGCGGCACAGCATTTCCGCCTCTTCCAGATAGTGGGTGGTGAGGATAATGGTGGTGCCCTGGGCGTTCAGATCTTTCAGGAAGCCCCACATCGAGCGACGCAGCTCAATATCCACCCCGGCTGTCGGCTCATCGAGGATCAGCAGCTTCGGCTGATGCATCAGCGCGCGGGCGATCATCAGGCGGCGCTTCATGCCGCCGGACAGCATGCGGGCGCGCTCGTTGCGCTTGCCCCACAGATCCAGCTGATTGAGGTATTTTTCGGCGCGCGCCATCGCTTCACGCCGCGTGACGCCGTAGTAACCCGCCTGGTTCACCACGATCTGCAACACGGTCTCAAACGGATTGAAGTTGAACTCCTGCGGCACCAGGCCGAGCTGGCGCTTGGCGTTGACGATGTCTTTATCGATGTCGTAACCGAATACCCGTACGCTGCCGGCCGTTTTGTTCACCAGCGAGCTGATGATGCCGATGGTGGTGGACTTTCCGGCGCCGTTTGGCCCCAGCAGGGCATAAAAATCCCCCGCTTCGACGCTCAGGTCAATGCCGCGCAGCGCCTTGACGCCACCGGCGTAAGTCTTGGTCAGCTGCGCTAATTCCAGTGCATAATTCATATGTAAAATAGTACCTTATAACGATGAGTATGCCGCCACCCCCCTGTTTGCGAGGCTTGAAACACTAACGATAATCCTAGCATCGGCGACATTTTCACTGCGTCGAATCCGTGCGCTAAATGAGGCTGCACCACTGTTCCGATTTCCAAATTGTGACGCTTACCCTATATTACCCCAACGCAATCTGTCCGTTACGGGTCAATCACCTCCATGAAAGAAATCGAAGAGCTTATCGCCAACAACCAGGCCTGGTCGGCCAATATCAGTCAGGAAGACCCGGATTTTTTTGAACGTTTAGCCCAGGCGCAAAAGCCCCGCTTCTTATGGATTGGTTGCTCTGACAGCCGCGTTCCCGCAGAACGCCTGACCGGCCTCGAGCCGGGTGAACTGTTCGTCCATCGCAACGTGGCGAACCTCGTAATCCACACCGATCTTAACTGCCTGTCGGTGGTGCAGTATGCGGTAGATGTGCTGGAAGTCGAACACATCATCATCTGCGGCCACCTGGGCTGCGGCGGCGTGCAGGCGGCGGTGGAAAACCCGGAGCTGGGTTTGATCGACAACTGGCTGCTGCACATTCGCGATCTGTGGTACAAGCACAGCTCGCTGCTGGGCGAGCTGCCGCCGGAACAGCGTTTCGACATGCTGTGCGAGATCAACGTCATTGAACAGGTGTACAACCTGGGCCACTCCACCATCATGCAATCGGCCTGGAAGCGCGGCCAGAAGGTGATGATCCACGGTTGGGTGTACGGCATTCAGGACGGCCGCCTGCGCGATATGGAAGTGCTGGCGACCAGCCGCGAGAGCCTGGAGATGGGCTACCGCAAAGCGATAGCCAAACTGAAGCAGGATAAAGGCGTATAACCCCGCCGCGGGCGCGGCTTGCCGCGCCCCACATCCAATTACTCGTCCAGCAGCACCACTTTGCCGACGTACGGCAGGTGACGATAACGCTGAGCGTAGTCGATGCCATACCCCACCACGAACTCATCCGGGATCGAGAAGCCGACATATTCAACCGGCACCTGCACTTCACGGCGCTCAGGTTTGTCCAGCAAGGTGCAAATCGCCAGCGACTTCGGCCCGCGCAGCGCCAAAATCTCGCGCACTTTGTTCAGCGTGTTACCGGAATCGATGATGTCTTCCACGATCAGCACGTCTTTGCCGCGAATGTCTTCGTCCAGATCCTTGAGGATCTTCACGTCGCGGGTGGTGGACATGCCGCTGCCGTAGCTGGAGGCGGTCATAAAGTCGACTTCGTGCGGCACGTCGATCGCGCGGCAGAGATCGGCCATGAACATGAAGGAGCCGCGCAGCAGCCCGACCAGCACCATGTCGCTGCCGCTGTCGCGGTAATGTTCGGTGATCTGGCGGCCAAGTTCGGCGATACGGGTCTTAACTTCCTGCTCGGAAATCATTACGTCTACAGTGTGTTTCATAGTATTCAGGTCAGTTGCCGGAAGAAAGGTGCGGAGTTTAGCATAGGCCGTTACGAGTTGCCTCTCTCCCGGACAGGGGAGTTTTCTTTATTAAGGGTATTCCTGACGAGCATGCAGGACACCCACTATTTCAATATGTGCAGCCAGCACGCGGTAAACCACAATGTAATTAGGATGAACGACCATTTCACGCGTCCCGTTTACCCTGCCTGGCCGGAACAGATAAGGATGTTCTGCTAACGGGATAACCGACTCTTCAATGCGTTGCAACAGAGCCTCAGCGGCAACGGGATTTCGCTCCGCGATAAAGGCAAGCAGCGTGTATAAACCCGTTTTTGCTTCGTCAGTCCATTTGACGATCAACATGAAGGTCAGGCCGATTTTCTTTTGGCTTTTGCCTGTTCGATAATGTGTCGAGCACCGGCCATGACCTCGTCATGGGGGACGCGCGGGGTGTCGCTATTGATGGAAGATTCCACCGTGCTTCTGAACCAACGATCATAGCTATCAGCCTGCTCTTGAGTCTCAAACTCAGAAACGATGGGATCCAATTTTGTCGGCATGACGCACTCCTCAACAGCTGATATTTTAATCAGTATAACGACTTCCTTTCATTGAACCAAGCGGTGGCGACGCGAGCGCGCCGCCACATGAGCGCCGGGCCGCGATCATTCGTCGACGGTAAAGCCCATCATCATGCCGGTATCTTCGTGTTCCAACAGGTGGCAGTGGGCCATATACGCATGTTCGCTGCTTGCCGGATGATCGAAGCGCACCAGCACTTCGCTGCGCCACCCTTCGACGCGCACCGTGTCCTTCCAGCCGCTGCGATGCGCCGCCGGCGGTTTGCCGTTTTCAGACAAGATACGGAACTGGGTGCCGTGAATGTGGAACGGGTGCAACATCATGTCGCCCTCGCCGGAAATGGTCCATTTCTCATACTGGCCAAGTTTGGCGGCGAACATCGGCTTGGTCATGTCGAAGGCCTTGCCGTTGATCATGTTGCCGTGGCTGAAGTCGAACGGTTTGGCTTTACCCTGCGCGCCGCCGTGATCCATCCCGGCCATCTTGCCATGATCCATGCCTTTCATGTTGCCGTGATCCATGCCCTGCATGCCGCCCTTCTCCATGCCTTTCATGTTACCGTGGTCCATGCCTTGCATGTCTGCGCCACCCGTCGCGCCATGATTCATGCTCATGCCGGCCATCGCCTGGTGGCCATAGCGATCCATCAGCGCCTGCATGCCCAGCATATCCAGCTGCGGATCCATCATCAGCTGTAGCCAGCGCTCCTGGATACCGGCGGTGGCAGGCAATGTCGGCAGCTTCACCAGGCTATCCGGCATGGCTTTAATGCCCTGCGCCAGCGAGGGCTGAATGCGCAGCACCGGCAGCGGTTGATCGAACGGCGCCAACGTCATGCCCATCTGCTTCACCGGCAACGTCACGATATCGAATGCTTTCCCATCCGAGGCATCGACCAGCACTTCAAAGCGTTCGCCCATCAGCATCGGCAGCTCGGTCAGCTTCACCGGCTCCGCCAGGAAACCGCCGTCGCTGGCGATAACGTACAGCGGACGATTGTCACTGGCCGCCAGATTCAGCGAGCGGGCGTTACAACCGTTGAGGAAACGTAGACGCAGCCAGCCGCGCGGCGCCAGATGTTGAGGATACTGCGCGCCGTTGGTGAACATGCGATCGCCAAACCAGCCCACCGCCGCGCTCATCACGTCCAGGCGGTATTCGATCTGCGCGTCTTTGCCCAACCGCTTATCCTGCAGGATCACCGGAATATCATCCTGCCCCCAGGTTTTCGGCAGCGGCAGTTTGGCGCTTTCGTCATCTTCCAGCAGCACCAGCCCCGCCAGCCCCATCATCACCTGGCTGCCGGTTTTACCGTGCGTATGCGGGTGGAACCAGCAGGTGGCCGCCGGTTGATCAACGGTGAAATTCACCGTGCGCGTCGCGCCGGGATGGATCAGCGCCTGCGGGCCGCCATCGACGTCGCCGGGAATTTCCAGGCCGTGCCAGTGGACGGTACTGGCCTCCGCCAGGCGGTTTTTGATATCGACCGTCACCGGCTGGCCACGCTGCAGCTTCACCGCCGGCCCAAGCAGCGCGCCGTTGAATCCCCAGGTTTTGGTGGCGGCGCCGGGCAACCAGCGGGTTTCCCCCGCCTGCAGCGCCAGCGCAATCTTTCCCTGCGCGTCGGGCGTCAACAGCGGCGGTACCGGCAGGGCCGGCCGCTCGGCCGCTAAGGCGGCTCGGCTCCATAACGGCAATGCGCTCGCCGCGCCCAGCGCGGCGGTTAATTTAATAAAATCACGGCGTAACATCGCTGACTCCCTTTTCTCAGTGACATAACTCAATGCCGCCAGCCTAAACCTTCCCCCAGGCGGAAGGTCAAGCCTTTCCTGGCGGTATTTTAAGCTATGCCTCACAATCAAGAGAGTGTGACTGGCAAGCGCGACGCCGGCCCGCCGGCAATAAAATTTGGTGCCTTTACAGACAAGTGTGGTAACGTCAGCAGACGACAAACAGGCCTATTTCATGATGAAAAAAACAACGTTATCGATGCTGTTGCTGGCGATGCTGGGCTTCTCCAACGCCAGTCTGGCGCTGAATGAATCCGAGGCGGAAGATCTGGCCGATCTGACGGCGGTATTTATTTATTTGAAAAATGATTGCGGCTACAACGATTTGCCAAACGCGCAAATCAAACGCGCCATTGTCTATTTCGCGCAACAAAACCGCTGGGATTTGAGCAACTACAACAGTTTCAATATGAAGGCGCTGGGCGAAGACAGCTATCGCGATCTCAGCGGCATCGCCATTCCAACGCCCAAGAAGTGCAAATCGCTGGCGCGCGACTCGTTGAGCCTGCTGGCCTACGCCAATTAATTCTTTCCCCTTCTCCCATCCGCTTAACGCTCTCTCTGTCTGAAATTCAACCGTGCATCGCCAGGCAGAGTTAGCTATGATGTTGCGCCGATTTTTCATGGCTGTTATTACGGAGTTTCCCGCACATGACCCAGAAAGAAATTTGGTACGAAACGCTGCATACGGGCTTCGGCCAGTACTTCTCGGTAGAGAAGGTGCTGTACCGCGAGAAGACCGATCATCAGGATCTGGTGATCTTCGAGAACCCGGAGCTGGGGCGCGTGATGGCGCTCGACGGCGTGGTGCAAACCACCGAGCGTGACGAGTTCATCTATCACGAAATGCTGACCCACGTGCCGCTGCTGGCGCACGGCCGGGCGAAGAAAGTACTGATCATCGGCGGCGGCGACGGCGGCATGCTGCGCGAAGTCAGCCGGCACCCTGGCGTGGAGCAGATCACCATGGTCGAGATCGACGCCGGCGTCGTCGAGTTCTGCCGCCAGTACCTGCCCAACCACAGCGCCGGCGCCTATGACGATCCGCGCTTCAAGCTGGTGATCGACGACGGCGTCAACTTCGTGAATCAAACCGACGAAACGTTCGATGTGATCATCTCCGACTGCACCGATCCGATCGGCCCCGGCGAAAGCCTGTTCACCTCGGCGTTTTATGAAGGCTGCGCCCGCTGCCTGAATGAGGGCGGCATTTTCGTCGCGCAAAACGGCGTCTGTTTTCTGCAGCAGGACGAGGCGGTCAACAGCCACGCCAAACTGAGCCGCTACTTTAGCGACGTCAGCTTCTATCAGGCGGCGATCCCGACCTATTACGGCGGCATCATGACCTTCGCCTGGGCGAGCCAGGACCCGGCGCTGCGCCAGCGCGATCTGCCTGCCCTGCAACAGCGCTTTAACCAAAGCGGCCTACACTGCCGTTATTACAACCCGGCAATTCACGTCGGCAGCTTTGCCCTGCCGCAATATTTGCTCAATGCCCTGAACGTAACACGTTAAGCGAGAAGATAAAGGAGGTGGCCCAAATTGCATAAGCTAAAACTGCACGGCTTCAACAACCTGACCAAGAGCCTGAGTTTTTGTATTTACGATATTTGTTACGCCAAAACCGCGGACGATCGCGACGGCTATATCGCCTACATAGACGAACAATATAACGCCAACCGGCTGACCGAGATCCTGAGCGAAACCTGCTCGATCATCGGCGCCAATATTCTGAACATCGCGCGTCAGGACTACGAGCCGCAGGGCGCCAGCGTCACCATCCTGGTCAGCGAAGAGCCGATCGATCCGAAAGACGTCGATACGTCGGAACACCCCGGTCCGCTGCCAAATACGGTCGTCGCGCACCTGGACAAAAGCCATATCTGCGTACACACCTACCCGGAAAGCCATCCGGAAGGCGGGCTGTGCACCTTCCGCGCCGATATCGAGGTTTCGACCTGCGGCGTAATTTCGCCCCTCAAGGCGCTGAACTATTTAATTCACCAGCTGGAATCCGACATCGTCACCATGGACTATCGCGTGCGTGGTTTTACCCGCGACGTGAACGGCGTGAAACATTACATCGATCATGAGATTAATTCGATCCAGAACTTTATGTCGGAAGACATCAAGGCGCTGTACCACATGATGGACGTGAACGTTTACCAGGAAAATATCTTCCATACCAAGATGTTGCTGAAGGATTTCGATCTGAAGCACTACCTGTTTAACGCGGAGCCGGAGGCGTTGAGCGCCGCCGAGCGCAAGCAGATCACCGATCTGTTATGGAAAGAGATGCAGGAAATCTATTACGGCCGCAATATTCCGCATCTGTGATGGAAAGGGCGCGGCACGCCGCGCCCTGATGCTTAGTACTTCAGCATGAAAGAACGATAGGCTTTCAACACCCGCAGGAAATCCTCAACGCCGCAGAATGAGAGGCTTTCTTCGTCGTAATAGTTCATCCCCTCTTCCATTTCATCGCCCTCGAACTCCAGCTGATTGGCGCGGATCATCACTTCTTCACCATCCATCAGCAGCGTATATTCATGGCCTTCCAGCTGCCATTGACGCTCGCTGCCTTTGACCTCGGCCGCACCGGCTTCAATGCGGTCCAGCAGGTTGAAATCGCCTTTGACTTCTTCGTTGATCCAGTGGCCAATCGCTTCATGCCCCATCGAAAATCTGACGATCACCTGACCGGTGACGTCACGCAGAAATTCGTAATCCATAGCATGCCCTCCTGAGCCCTTTTTCTTAGTGTAAACATAAATGGCTGACTAACTCAGTGAGCGCTCGCAAAGTTGGCAACTGAGCAAAATAAAACGGGAGGCCAAGGCCTCCCGTTAAACAGCTGCGCAATATAGCGGCTTACACGGCGGTTTGGAAGATCACGCCGTCGGCTTTTTCGGTGTACTGCCCCAGCTGGTCAAAGTTCAGGTAGCGGTAGGTATCCGCCGCCGTCTTGTCGACCTGCGCCATATAGGTCTGGTACTCGTCCGGCGTCGGCAGGCGGCCCAGCAGGGACGCTACCGCGGCCAGTTCGGCAGACGCCAGATAGACGTTGGCGCCGGTGCCCAGACGGTTCGGGAAGTTACGGGTTGAGGTGGAGACCACCGTCGCGCCGTCCGCCACGCGCGCCTGGTTACCCATGCACAGCGAGCAGCCCGGGATCTCGATACGCGCGCCGCTCTTGCCGAAGACGCTGTAGTAGCCTTCTTCGGTCAGCTGAGCCGCATCCATCTTGGTTGGCGGCGCCACCCACAGACGGGTCGGCAGCTGGCCCTTGTGCTGATCCAGCAGCTTGCCGGCCGCACGGAAGTGGCCGATGTTGGTCATGCAAGAACCGATGAACACTTCATCGATTTTGCTGTTGGCCACGTCGGACAGCAGGCGTGCGTCGTCAGGATCGTTCGGTGCGCACAGGATCGGCTCTTTGATCTCGTTCAGATCGATGTCGATCACCGCTGCGTATTCCGCATCCGCATCGCCTTCCAGCAGTTGCGGATCCGCCAGCCATTTTTCCATGCCCTGAATACGGCGCTCCAGCGTACGGCGATCGCCGTAGCCTTCGGAGATCATCCACTTCAGCAGCACGATGTTGGAGTTCAGGTACTCTTCGATCGGCGCCTTGTCCAGCTTGATGGTACAACCGGCGGCGGAACGTTCGGCGGACGCATCGGTCAGCTCAAACGCCTGCTCGACCTTCAGATCCGGCAGGCCTTCGATCTCCAGAATGCGGCCGGAGAAGATGTTTTTCTTGCCCTTCTTCTCGACGGTCAGCAGACCTTGCTGGATCGCGTAGTAAGGGATGGCGTGCACCAGATCGCGCAGGGTGATGCCCGGCTGCATTTTGCCTTTGAAGCGCACCAGCACCGACTCAGGCATATCCAGCGGCATGACGCCGGTCGCGGCGGCAAACGCCACCAGGCCGGAACCGGCCGGGAAGGAGATGCCGATCGGGAAGCGGGTATGGGAATCGCCGCCGGTGCCGACGGTGTCAGGCAGCAGCATGCGGTTCAGCCAGGAGTGGATCACGCCGTCGCCCGGGCGCAGCGAGACGCCGCCGCGGTTCATGATGAAATCAGGCAGCGTGTGGTGCGTGGTCACGTCGACCGGTTTCGGGTACGCAGCGGTGTGGCAGAACGACTGCATGACCAGATCGGCGGAGAAGCCGAGGCAGGCCAGGTCTTTCAGCTCATCGCGGGTCATCGGGCCGGTGGTGTCCTGAGAGCCGACGGAGGTCATCTTCGGTTCGCAGTATTCGCCAGGGCGAATGCCGGCGACGCCGCAGGCGCGGCCGACCATTTTCTGCGCCAGCGAGAAGCCTTTGCTGCTGGCGGCTACCGGTTTGGCGATGCGGAACACGTCGCTGTGCGGCAGACCCAGCGCTTCGCGCGCCTTGGTGGTCAGGCCGCGGCCGATGATCAGCGGGATACGGCCGCCGGCGCGCACTTCATCCAGCAGCACGTCGGTTTTCAGCTCGAAGTTGGCGATCAGCGCGCCGGTCTCGTGGTTGCGCACTTCACCTTTGTACGGGTAAACGTCAATCACGTCGCCCATGTTCAGCTCGGACACGTCCACTTCGATCGGCAAGGCGCCGGCATCTTCCATGGTGTTGAAGAAGATAGGCGCAATCTTGCCGCCCAGCACCACGCCGCCGCCGCGCTTGTTCGGCACGTGCGGGATGTCGTCGCCCATGAACCACAGCACCGAGTTGGTGGCGGATTTACGGGAGGAACCGGTGCCGACCACGTCGCCGACGTAGGCCAGCGGGAAGCCTTTCTTGTTCAGCAGCTCGATCTGTTTGATCGGGCCGACGCTGCCAGGCTGATCCGGCACGATGCCTTCACGTTCGTTTTTCAGCATCGCCAGCGCGTGCAGCGGGATGTCCGGGCGCGACCAGGCGTCCGGCGCCGGAGACAGGTCGTCGGTGTTGGTTTCGCCGGTCACTTTGAACACGGTGACGGTGATCTTTTCCGCCAGTTCCGGGCGCGACAGGTACCATTCGGCATCGGCCCAGGACTGCATGATCTGTTTGGCGTGCGGGTTACCGGCCTTGGCCTTCTCTTCCACGTCGTAGAAGTTGTCGAACATCAGCAGCGTGTGGGACAGCGCTTTGGCGGCGATCGGCGCCAGCTTTTCGTTGTCCAGCGCTTCGATCAGCGGATGAATGTTATAGCCACCCTGCATGGTGCCTAACAGTTCAATGGCTTTCTCGGGGGTAACCAGGGGGGATGTCGCTTCACCTTTGGCGATGGCCGCCAGGAAACCTGCTTTGACGTAGGCGGCTTCGTCGACGCCCGGTGGAACACGGTTAATCAGCAGGTCTAACAGGAATTCTTCTTCGCCTTTTGGCGGATTCTTCAGTAGTTCGACCAGCGCGGCCATTTGGGTGGCGTCTAGCGGCTTAGGGGCGATGCCCTCAGCAGCACGCTCGGCTACGTGCTTACGGTATTCTTCTAGCACGACGTTCTCCTCGCTCTCATTGTCATTTATTGTGCCTGGCGTATATGCAAACCGGGTTTATACCCTTTGGGTTTCACTCTGTGGCTAGGCGATCGGCCCGTAAAGGCCCCGAAACGGTGATTGGGGCAAACAAGCACGGTCAAACAGCGTTACAGCATGAAAGACTGATGGGTAGAGCGCACGGCGATATTGATGCCATCTATCCTGACGGGGCACTGCTGTCGATGTCCTGGACTGTAAGGTACAGTGCCCGGTTCCGCTCAGCCAGCATATCAGGATTTGAAACGGTTGTTAATTCGTTCACATAAAAGCAACATTAAATCTTTGCTGAATCGTTGAGCGCAGCGTAATCGGCTGCCGGACTAGCAGGACATTATATCCATATAATTAGAGTGGATATAAGCATGAGGATCGGAATTTGGCGCAGCGGCCACAAAAAATCGCGTTCTGCATCTGAGTAAAAAAACGGCCCCTTTTCAGGAGCCGCTTGATGACCGGTCAAACCAGCAGAATTACTTCTTCTTGGCTTTCGGGTTAGGCAGATCGGTGATGCTGCCTTCGTAGATTTCCGCCGCCAGGCCCACGGATTCGTGCAGGGTCGGGTGAGCGTGGATGGTCAGCGCGATGTCTTCCGCGTCGCAGCCCATTTCGATAGCCAGACCGATTTCACCCAGCAGCTCGCCGCCGTTGGTGCCGACAATCGCGCCACCGATGATGCGGTGAGTTTCTTTGTCGAAGATCAGTTTGGTCATGCCGTCTGCACAATCGGAAGCGATCGCACGGCCGGAAGCCGCCCACGGGAAGGTGGAGGTTTCGTAGCTGATGCCTTTCTCTTTCGCTTCTTTCTCGGTCAGACCCACCCACGCCACTTCCGGCTCGGTGTAAGCGATGGATGGGATCACTTTCGGATCGAAGTAGTGCTTCATGCCGGCGATAACTTCTGCGGCGACGTGGCCTTCGTGCACGCCTTTGTGCGCCAGCATCGGCTGACCGACGATGTCGCCGATGGCGAAGATGTGCGGCACGTTGGTGCGCAGCTGCTTGTCGACGTTGATGAAGCCACGCTCGTCAACTTCCACACCGGCTTTGCCAGCATCCAGCAGTTTGCCGTTCGGCACGCGGCCGATCGCCACCAGCACCGCGTCGTAACGCTGTGGTTCTGCCGGCGCTTTTTTACCTTCCATCGTGACGTAGATGCCGTCTTCTTTGGCTTCTACCGCGGTCACTTTGGTTTCCAGCATCAGGTTGAACTGCTTGCTGATACGTTTGGTGAAGACTTTCACCACGTCTTTATCTGCCGCCGGGATAACCTGATCGAACATTTCAACGACGTCGATCTGTGAACCCAGCGCATGGTATACGGTGCCCATTTCCAGGCCGATGATGCCGCCGCCCATAACCAGCAGACGCTCTGGGACGGTTTTCAGTTCCAGCGCATCGGTAGAATCCCACACGCGTGGATCTTCATGAGGAATGAATGGCAGTTGGATCGGACGAGAACCTGCGGCGATGATGGCATTGTCGAAGTTGATGGTGGTTGGGCCGTTTTCGCCTTCCACAACCAGGGTGTTAGCGCCGGTGAACTTGCCCAGGCCGTTGACCACTTTCACTTTACGGCCTTTGGCCATGCCAGCCAGACCGCCGGTCAGCTGAGTGATGACTTTTTCTTTCCAGACGCGCACTTTGTCGATGTCGGTTTTCGGCTCGCCGAAAACGATGCCGTGTTCGGCCAGCGCTTTGGCTTCTTCGATCACTTTGGCAACGTGCAGCAGTGCTTTGGAAGGGATACATCCCACGTTCAGGCAAACCCCGCCCAGAGTGGAATAACGTTCAACCAGAACGGTTTCAAGACCTAAGTCAGCGCAACGAAAGGCTGCAGAGTAACCTGCCGGGCCCGCCCCAAGTACCACGACCTGAGTTTTAATTTCAGTACTCATCATGACCTCTTAATTGATTGTCCGGCGGGTCAGACGTCATTTTTATTGCTAATCGATCTCATAACGCCCTTCATCCACCGGGACGCTTACACCGCGAGCAGTTTACAGAATTGTTAATAATCTGCAAAGCGTGTTCGAGTGACCCGTGTCTCAACAATTTTGTCGAGTTATGCAAAATCCGACAAAACTGCTACAGAATCGTCAGGGGCGCAGCATGCTGCGCCCCTTTTGCATTACATCACCAGACGGCGAATGTCGGACAGCATGTTGTTGATGATGGTGATGAAGCGCGCACCATCGGCACCGTCGATAACGCGGTGGTCGAAGGACAGCGACATCGGCATCATCAGGCGCGGCATGAACTCTTTACCGTTCCAGACCGGCTCCATCGCAGACTTGGAGACGCCCAGGATAGCCACTTCCGGCGCGTTGACGATCGGCGCGAAGTGAGTCGTCCCGATACCGCCCAGGCTGGAGATGGTGAAGCAGCCGCCCTGCATCTCGCCCGCGGTCAGCTTGCCGTCGCGCGCTTTCTTGGAGATGGTCATCAGCTCGCGAGACAGCTCGGTGATGCTCTTCTTGTTCACGTCCTTGAACACCGGAACCACCAGGCCGTTCGGGGTATCTACCGCCACGCCGATGTTGATGTATTTCTTCAGCGTCAGCTTCTGACCGTCTTCGGACAGCGAGCTGTTGAAGCGCGGCATCTGCTCCAGAGCGGCAGCAACGGCTTTCATGATGAACACGACAGGCGTGAACTTCACGTCCAGCTTGCGCTTGGCCGCTTCTTCGTTCTGCTGCTTGCGGAACGCTTCCAGATCGGTGATGTCGGTTTTGTCGAAGTGAGTCACGTGCGGGATCATCACCCAGTTGCGGCTCAGGTTCGCACCAGAGATCTTCTGGATGCGGCCCATTTCGACTTCTTCGATCTCGCCGAACTTGCTGAAGTCCACTTTCGGCCATGGCAGCATGCCCGGCAGACCGCCGCCGGCAGCAGCCGGAGCCGCTTCAGCGCGTTTCACCGCGTCTTTCACGTAAGCCTGAACGTCTTCGCGCAGGATGCGGCCTTTACGACCGGTGCCTTTCACTTTCGCCAGGTTAACGCCGAATTCACGCGCCAGACGACGAATGACCGGAGTCGCGTGCACGTAGGCCGCGTTCTCGGCGAACTCGCCTTTGTCTTCAGCTTTCGCAGCCGGAGCGGCGGCTTTAGCGGCGGCCGGCGCCGGCGCAGCGTCCGCTTTAGCGGCTGGCGCGGCGGCAGCGGCAGGCGCAGCGCCTTCCACTTCGAACACCATGATCAGGGAGCCGGTTTTCACTTTATCGCCGGTCGCGATCTTGATCTCTTTCACGGTGCCCGCGAACGGCGCAGGCACTTCCATGGAGGCCTTGTCGCCTTCCACGGTGATCAGAGACTGCTCGGCGGCAACCTTGTCGCCTACCTTGACCATCACTTCGGTCACTTCGACTTCGTCACCGCCGATGTCCGGCACGGCGACGTCTTTGGCCGCAGAGGCCGCAGGCGCTGCAGCGGCAGCCGGTGCTTCAGCCGCAGCCGGAGCAGCAGCGGAAGCGGCGCCGGCCACTTCGAACACCATGATCAGGGAACCGGTTTTCACTTTGTCGCCGGTCGCGATCTTGATCTCTTTCACGGTGCCCGCGAACGGCGCAGGGACTTCCATGGAAGCCTTGTCGCCTTCCACAGTGATCAGGGACTGCTCGGCTTCCACCTTGTCGCCCACTTTCACCAGGATCTCGGTCACTTCAACTTCGTCGGCGCCGATGTCCGGCACGGCAACGTCTTTGGCCGCAGCGGCAGCCGGGGCAGCAGCTGCTGCTGCCGGTTTTTCTTCCGCTTTCGCCGCCGGTGCAGCTTCCGCTGCGCCTGCCGCTTCGAAGATCATGATCAGTTTGCCGGTTTCGGTTTTATCGCCGACCGCCACTTTGATCTCTTTCACCACGCCCGCCTGCGGGGAGGGCACTTCCATGGAAGCCTTGTCGCCTTCCACGGTGATCAGCGATTGTTCCGCTTCAACTTTATCGCCGACCTTCACCAGAATCTCGGTGATTTCGACTTCATCTGCACCGATGTCCGGTACGTTGATTTCGATAGACATTATTCAGTACCTCTTAGGCCAGACGCGGGTTAACTTTTTCCGGGTTGATGTCGAATTTCTTGATTGCGTCAGCAACCACAGAAGCTTCGATCTCACCGCGTTTAGCCAGTTCACCCAGAGCAGCAACCACCACGTAGGACGCATCGACTTCGAAGTGGTGACGCAGGTTTTCGCGGCTGTCCGAACGACCGAAGCCGTCGGTGCCCAGTACGCGATAATCGCTGGCCGGCACATAAGTACGAACCTGTTCGGCGAACAGTTTCATGTAGTCGGTAGAGGCTACCGCCGGCGCGTCGCTCATCACCTGAGCGATGTAAGGCACGCGTGGCGTTTCGGTTGGGTGCAGCATGTTCCAGCGCTCGCAATCCTGGCCGTCGCGCGCCAGTTCGGTGAATGAGGTCACGCTGTAGGTGTCGGAACCCACGCCGTAGTCCTTCGCCAGGATCTGCGCAGCTTCGCGCACGTGGCGCAGGATGGCGCCGGAGCCCAGCAGCTGCACCTTGCCTTTGCTGCCTTCCAGCGTTTCCAGCTTGTAGATACCCTTGCGGATACCTTCTTCCGCACCCTGCGGCATCGCAGGCATGTGGTAGTTTTCGTTCAGCGTGGTCAGGTAGTAGTACACGTTTTCCGGGTTGTCGCCATACATGCGCACCAGACCGTCGTGCATGATCACCGCCACTTCGTACGCGTAAGCCGGATCGTAAGAGATGCAGTTAGGGATGGTCAGAGACTGAATGTGGCTGTGGCCATCTTCGTGCTGCAGACCTTCGCCGTTCAGGGTAGTACGGCCCGAGGTCCCGCCGATCAGGAAGCCGCGCGCCTGTTGGTCGCCCGCTGCCCAGCACAGGTCGCCGATACGTTGGAAACCGAACATCGAGTAGTAGATGTAGAACGGAATCATCGGCAGATCGTTGGTGCTGTAGGAGGTCGCTGCGGCCAGCCAGGAAGAGGCTGCGCCCAGTTCGTTGATGCCTTCCTGCAGGATTTGGCCTTTCTCGTCTTCTTTGTAGTAAGCAACCTGCTCACGGTCCTGCGGGGTGTACTGCTGGCCGTTCGGGCTGTAGATACCGATCTGACGGAACAGACCTTCCATACCGAAGGTACGCGCTTCGTCGGCGATGATTGGCACCAGGCGATCTTTGATCGACTTGTTCTTCAGCATCACGTTCAGGGCACGCACGAAGGCGATAGTGGTGGAGATCTCTTTGTTCTGCTCTTCCAGCAGCGAGCTGAAATCTTCCAGCGCCGGCATTTCCAGCTTCTGGGTGAACTCCGGCAGACGGGTAGGCACGTAGCCTTTCAGCGCCTGGCGACGTTCGTGCAGGTATTTGTACTCTTCGGAATCTTTCTCGAAGGTGATGTACGGCAGTTTTTCGATGTCAGCATCGGCAACCGGCACGTTGAAACGATCGCGGAAGTGGTGAACCCCTTCCATGTTCATTTTCTTCACCTGGTGAGCGATGTTTTTACCTTCCGCGGTTTCACCCATGCCGTAACCTTTGATGGTGTGGGCCAGGATAACGGTCGGTTTGCCTTTGGTGTCCTGCGCTTTTTTCAGTGCAGCGAAGATTTTCTTCGGATCGTGACCACCACGGTTCAGCGCCCAGATTTCGTCGTCGGTCATGTCTTTGACCAGCGCCGCGGTTTCCGGGTAACGGCCGAAGAAGTGCTCGCGCACGTAAGCGCCGTCTTTGGATTTGAAGGTCTGGTAGTCGCCGTCCAGGGTCTCGTTCATCAGCTGAACCAGTTTACCGCTGGTGTCTTTGCGCAGCAGCTCGTCCCAACGGCCGCCCCAGATCACTTTCAGCACCTGCCAGCCTGCGCCGGAGAAGATGCCTTCCAGTTCGTTGATGATCTTGCCGTTACCGGTGACCGGGCCGTCCAGGCGCTGCAGGTTGCAGTTGATGACGAACACCAGGTTGTCCAGCTTCTCGCGGGTGGCGATGGTGATGGCGCCTTTGGATTCCGGCTCATCCATCTCGCCGTCGCCCAGGAAGGCGTAAACGGT
Source organism: Serratia sp. CY81684 (assembly GCF_052166595.1). Taxonomy (NCBI): domain Bacteria; kingdom Pseudomonadati; phylum Pseudomonadota; class Gammaproteobacteria; order Enterobacterales; family Yersiniaceae; genus Serratia; species Serratia sp. CY81684. The sequence goes on from NZ_JBJNOO010000004.1 coordinate 302,415, forward strand.
CTGCTCAGAGGTGTCTTTCAGGCCGCGGTGTTCCAGGTATTTCAGGAACTTCGCCTGATAGATGGCGCTGATTGGGCCCAGGCCCATGGATACGGTCGGGAACTGCCAGAATTCCGGCATCAGCTTAGGATGCGGGTAAGAGGACAGACCGTTGCCGTGCACTTCCTGACGGAAGTTGTTCATCTGTTCTTCGGTCAGGCGGCCTTCAAGGAAGGCGCGCGCGTAAACGCCCGGAGAGATGTGGCCCTGGAAGTAGACCAGGTCGCCGCCGTCTTTCTCGTTGCGTGCGCGGAAGAAGTGGTTAAAGCAGACTTCATAGAAGGTCGCGGAAGACTGGAAGGAAGCCATGTGGCCGCCCAGCTCCAGGTCTTTCTTGGATGCGCGCAGAACGGTCATGATCGCATTCCAACGGATCGCAGAGCGAATGCGGCGTTCCAGATCCAGGTTGCCTGGGTAAGCCGGTTCGTCTTCTACCGCGATGGTGTTGACGTAGTTGTGCGCTGCAGCACCGGCCGCAACGTTAACGCCGCCTTTGCGGGCTTCTCCCAATACCTGATCAATCAGAAACTGAGCTCGCTCAACACCCTCTTCACGGATGACCGATTCGATCGCCTGCAGCCAGTCGCGGGTTTCGATCGGATCCACGTCATTGTTTAAACGTTCTGACATGGTGGTATTCCTTATCTGTCTAATGGTTTGTTTGGAGCCTGTCTTCCTGTGCTCTGTGAAAAAACACACGAAGACAGGCCCATCAGTTTAGTTGCCGCTTAAGTACTTAACTAAGTACCTCGAACTTAACCCCCGCAGGCTGGTGTACCCTGAAGAGGACAGCTCTTAATCCTTGCGTTGCTGGAGACGCCGCAGCGATCTCTCGCGCCGAGTATGCTCCCGGCTGAGATCCAGCAAGATTTCCTCGATAAACGCCAAGTGGCGATGCGAGGCTTCACGGGCCTTTTCCGGCTCGCGTGCCACAATCGCCTCAAAAATTCCGGCGCGGTGGCTGCTCACTTTTGCCAACATCTCACGGCGCGAGTAGAGCAATTCAAAGTTCTGACGCACGTTCTGTTCCAGCATCGGCCCCATGCAGCGTAGCAGGTGAAGTAACACAACGTTGTGAGCGGCTTCGGTCACGGCGATTTGATACTGCATGACCGCATCGGCTTCGGCGTCGAGATCGCCGCTGTCTTGAGCCTGTTGAATCACGATGTGGCAGTCGCGGATGCGCGCCAGATCTTCATCGGTGCCGCGCAGCGCCGCGTAATAGGCGGCAATGCCTTCCAGCGCGTGACGGGTTTCCAGCAGATCGAACTGTGATTCGGGATGGTCGGCCAGCAGCTCGGCCAGCGGATCGCTGAAGCTCTGCCACAGATTAGTTTGCACGAAGGTGCCGCCGCCCTGACGGCGCAGGAGCAGCCCTTTCGCTTCAAGGCGCTGAATGGCCTCTCTCAGAGAAGGACGGGAGACATCAAATTGTTTCGCCAGCTCGCGCTCCGGAGGCAGTTTTTCGCCTGGGCGCAGTGTCCCCTCGAGGATCAGGTATTCGAGCTGTTGCTCGATAACATCTGACAACTTGGGTTGGCGGATTTTGCTGTAGGCCATGAGTGAATTCTTCTCTGCGAATGGCGCGGAGTCAATTGGTAATACCAATTTCAAAAACGTGACGGTAAAGTAACAAAGTATTCACCTCCTGTCCATACGGGCCTTGATCGAAATCAGGTTACCCGCACATTTTAACACCCCGCTGAAAACCCCGCTGCAAACCGGTAACGCCGTGATGGTATTACCATTTACGCGGCGGGTTGGGGATTTAACTTTTACCAAACCTTACGCAAGGCAGAGTGCAAACTTTTTGCCCGAGTTTTATTGCATGGTTATTACGCTTTAATGAATGGCTATTTGGCGAGCAGCGCAACGGCGGTTCGTTCATTATTTGAACGCAGCCCACCGTTCAGATCTACGTTATTTTTGCGCATTATGTGATTTGTTGCTTATTTCATGCACTGAATCCCCCCTGCCGTCACACAACCCGCATTTTGTTTCCTAAACTGCTGCAATCTTAATCACTCACACGACAAAGCAGGTGCAAACCGACGCACATAACATTATTCTCTGCCAAACGGTAGCGGCGCCGTGGAATTAATAGCTATAACGCCGTAAATAAAACAAAACACACATCGTAACCACTGCTTTACAGGCAGGTGGGCATTCACAACGACAGAGGGTTAGATTGATGGATGGTCAACAGCATGGTGACCAGCTGAAGCGCGGCCTGAAAAACCGCCATATTCAGCTCATCGCCTTAGGTGGCGCAATCGGCACCGGGTTATTTCTCGGTATCGCTCAAACAATAAAAATGGCCGGCCCGTCAGTGCTCCTCGGCTACGCCATCGGCGGCTTCATCGCGTTTCTGATCATGCGCCAGTTGGGAGAAATGGTGGTAGAAGAGCCGGTCGCCGGTTCCTTCAGCCACTTCGCCTACAAATACTGGGGCAACTTCGCCGGCTTCGCCTCCGGCTGGAACTACTGGGTGCTGTATGTCCTGGTGGCGATGGCGGAGCTGACGGCGGTCGGCATCTACGTGCAGTACTGGTGGCCGGAGATCCCCACCTGGGTTTCCGCCGCGGTATTCTTCCTGGCGATCAACGCCATCAACCTGGCCAACGTCAAAGTTTACGGCGAGATGGAGTTCTGGTTCGCCATCATCAAAGTGGTGGCGATTATCGGCATGATCGTGTTCGGCGCCTACCTGCTGTTCAGCGGCATGGGCGGCCCGGAAGCCACCGTCACCAACCTGTGGGCGCAGGGCGGGTTCTTCCCGAACGGCGTCATGGGTCTGGTGATGGCGATGGCGGTGATCATGTTCTCCTTCGGCGGCCTCGAGCTGGTCGGCATCACCGCCGCTGAAGCCGACAACCCGCAAAAAAGCATTCCGAAAGCCACCAATCAGGTGATCTACCGCATCCTGATCTTCTATATCGGTTCGCTGGCCATTCTGCTGTCGCTGTACCCGTGGGGCAAAGTGGTCGAAGGCGGCAGCCCGTTCGTGCTGATCTTCCACGCGCTGAACAGCAACCTGGTGGCGACCGTGCTGAACATCGTGGTGCTCACCGCCGCGCTGTCGGTCTACAACAGCTGCGTCTACTGCAACAGCCGCATGCTGTACGGCCTGGCGCAACAAGGCAACGGTCCGAAAAGCCTGCTGAAGGTCGACGGCCGCGGCGTGCCGGTGGTGGCCATCGGCATTTCTGCCCTCGCCACCGCGCTGTGCGTGCTGATTAACTACCTGATCCCGGGCCGCGCCTTCGAACTGCTGATGGCGCTGGTGGTGTCGGCGCTGGTGATCAACTGGGCGATGATCAGCCTGGCGCACCTGAAATTCCGCGCCGCCAAAAACCGCGAAGGCGTGGTGCCGAAGTTCAAAGCGTTCTGGTACCCGTTCAGCAACTACCTGTGCCTGCTGTTCATGGCCGGTATCCTGGTGATCATGTACCTGACGCCGGGCATTCAAATCTCGGTGCTGCTGATCCCGGTATGGGTGGCGATCCTGGCCGTCGGTTACGCCATCAAACAGCGCAGCCAGCGCGTCGACGGCGTCACCAGCCGTTGAATCCCGCGACCGCGCAATAAAATGGCCCGCAGATGCGGGCCATTTTTTTTTGCCTGAACGCCGCTTACTTGCGCAGCGCTTTCACCTGCTCGGCGGTGATGTCCGCCGGCAAATCGCCCCAGGTCACCCGCAGGTAATTTACCAGTTCCGCCACGTCGGCATCGCTCAAACGCTCGCCGAAGCCCGGCATGCTCTGCATGCTTTCACCGTTCGGGAACTGCTGGGCCGGCAGGCCGTCCAGCACCGACACGATCAGGTTCTTGCCGTCCGCCTGGCGCAGCGTGGCGTTATCGCGCATCGCCGGCGCGACATGCGGTTTGCCCTCGCCTTCACGTGCATGGCAGCCGGCGCACTGATCCAGATAGGCCATGCGCCCGGCATCGCTGCCTTGGCCCATTTTCACCGGTACCGCCGCCGGCGGCTGCTCGCCCATCAGATACAGCGCCAGCGCCTGATGGTCTTCCGGCGTCAAATGACGGGTGCTGAGATCCACCACCATATGCATCTCACTGAAGGCCGAACCCTGCGGCGCGAGGCCGGTGCCGAGGAAGCGGCTGACGTCCTGCGGCGTCCAGCCGCGCTGCGCCAGACCGTGCGGCGTAATGTCCGGCGCCATGAAGCGGCCGAGATCGCCGCCCTGCATCGGTTTGCCGAGATCCATCTGCCCCAGCGCGCCGCGCGGCGTGTGGCATTCGCCACAGTGGCCCAGCACATCGGCCAGATAGCGGCCGCGCAGCCATTGCGGCGAGCTGCCCTGCGAGCTGGCCGGCAGCGGATCCTGGCTGCGGAACAGCAGGTTCCAGCCGATCAGCGCCATGCGCTGGTTGAACGGGAACGGCATCTCGTTGGCCGGAATGGCCACGTCCACCGCCGGGCGCGTCATCAGGTAAGCGTAGATGTCATCGGCGTCCTGACGCGACATGCCCTTGTACGAGGTGTAAGGCATCGCCGGGTACAGGTGCCGCCCGCCCGGCGCCACGCCCTGCGTCAGCGCCAGGAAGAAGTCGTCCTTGCTCCAGCGCCCGATGCCGTGGTCGGCCGACGGCGTCAGGTTGCTGCCGTAAATCGTGCCGAACGGCGTGTCCAGCGGATAGCCGCCGGCCAACGGCGCCCCGCCGCTGGCGGTATGGCAGGCGGCGCAGTCGGCGGCCTGCGCCAGATAGCGGCCGCGCGCGATCTGTTCGGCGCCGGCGGTCACCTGCTGCACCGGGCCATCGTAACGGCGGTTTTCCCGCCACCACAGCAGCGCAATCACCACGATCGCCACCAGCACAATCAACACTGCGAGACGTTTTTTCATTGCGCCGTCTCCTTCAGCAGGCCCGGCGTTTTCAGTACCACGTCGCGCACCGCTTCGTAGTAGCGCACGTAGCCGGTGCAGCGGCAGATGTGGCTGTCCAGCGCCTGCTCGATAGCGTTCTCCAGCTGCTCGCGGGCGATCGGCTCACGCTTGAGCTTTTCCACGAAAATGGTGGCGGCGTTGACGAAGCCCGGCGTGCAGTAGCCGCACTGGAAGCTGTAGTGCTCCAGAAACGCCTGCTGGATCGGCGACAGCTCAACCACCTCCCCCTGTTCGTCCACCCTGGCGTGGCCTTCGACGGTGCGCACTTTCTTGCCGTTGAAGAAATGCGCGCCGGTGATGCAGGTGCGCACCTCTTCGCTGGTGCCGCTCGGGTGATCGACAATCGCCACGCAGGCGTGGCAAATGCCCTGCCCGCAACCGAGGCGCGAACCGGTCAAATCGAGATACTCGTGCAGGAAATCGATCATCATCAAGCCTTCCGGCACCTCGATCGGGCCGTACTGTTTCTCGTTGATGGTCAGGGAAATCGGCTGGGTTTTAATGCTCATTGTAATACCTCACGAATATTTTCTGCACGAACGGGCAAATCACGGAAACGGTGGCCGGTGGCGTCGGCAATGGCGTTGACCAGCGCGGCCACGATCGGGATCATCACCACTTCCGCCATGCCTTTCGGCGGATCGGTTTCCGACAGCGCCGGCAGGATGTCGCCGCTCTGTTTCCACACCGCCACATCACTGGCGCGCGGCAGGTGGTAACGGTTGAAGTTCCAGGTGCCGTTGCCCGGGCCGTCTTCGTACAGCGGTAAATATTCGTGCAGCGCATGGCCGATGCCCATCGCCAGCCCGCCCTGCAGCTGGCCGGAAACCAGTTCCGGCACGATCAGGTTGCCGCACTCCATGATCGAGTGGTGATTCAGCAACTCCACCTGGCCGGTGGCGATATCCACCGCCACTTCCGCCAGCGTGCCGACGGCGCTGTAGTAGGTCACCGCCGCATTGTTGCGCTGGGTCGGCGGGTAGTAGACCTGCCCGCGCGCCAGCGGCTTGAATTCGCCGCCGGCGTTGCGCAGCGCCATGCCGTCGATCGGCAGGCGTTCGCTTTTGCCGTTCAACGTGAAATCGGCCTCCGCCCACTGCCAGCGGTTGAAGACGTGCACCGCCGCGCCGGTGACGCCGCCCATCTGATAAGCCGTCTTGGCCAGCAACTCGAGGCTCAGCACCGACATGCCCGCCGCCGTCAGGCCGCCTTCGACCCAACGCGCATCTTCGCGCCGCACCACCAGCGGCGCAGCCTGGCCGCCGCCGATACCGGCCTGCCACAGCGCCATCGCCGCCGGCCACAGGCCGTGATCGAAGATCAGGCGCGCCGCTTCGCGGGTGCTGTGCGAGAAGTAATAGGCCGAATTGCTGGCGCTCGACGGCGAACAGTAGCTCGGCGTCCAGTTGGGGTTGGTTTGCAGCTTATCCTGCTCTTCCTGCGACATCAGGTAAGGATCGCCGCTGGTGACCATCGGCAATACCGACCAGTCGGTGACCGAGAAGTGGGCTTCGTCGGCCGGTTTGCCCAGCCACTGCGCGCACAATACCGACTGCGAGGTCGACATGCCGGTGCCCATCTCCGCGCCGCTGTGATGCAGCGTGATGCGGCCATCTTCGCTCAGCTCCACCCGGGCGAACGAGGTTTCCGCCCCGGTGCCGAAGTCTTTCTGCACGCAGCCGAAGCCGACGCCATAGCGCTTGCCGGGATGGCGGCTCTCAAACTCGGCCTTGCGTTCGGCGCGCTTGAGCCACATCTCGTGCTTCGCCGCCTTCTCCAGCACTTCATCAGCGCGGATCGCACCGGCCGGGATCGCCCCCTGGGTGTTTTTCATGCCGGATTTCAGCACGTTGCGCAGGCGAAACTCGATCGGGTCGATCTTCAGCTCGGCGGCCAGCTCATCCACCATCATCTCGGTGGCGGCCATGCTCTGTAGCGTGCCGTAACCGCGCGCCGAGCCGGCATCGATGGCGCGTGAGGCCAGCCCGACCGACGACAGATCGCTTTTCGGGAAGTAGTAAATCGACTGGGCGGCGGTTGCGCCGACCATCACCACCGAAGGGGTGAAGTTGCTGCGGCCGCCGCCGTCCGCGGTCATGTCACCGAGGAACGACTGCATGACGCCGGTCTGCTTATTCACCGCGATGCGGTAGTTCATGTCGAACGCATGGCGCTTCAGCGCCGTCTGGAACTGCTCGAAACGGTCATTGGCCAGGCGCACCGGGTGGCCGTCGCCATACATCGCCGCCACCGCGCCGTAATACGGGAAGTTGTAGTGATCTTTCGAGCCGTAGCCCACGGTGTAGCACGGGTGCAGGATCAGCTGTTTCACCGGCGGGTTGCGCTTGGCCAGCATGCGCGGCATCTCGTCGGCCACTTCCTGCGGCGACTGAGTCGGCACCACCAGATGCAGGGTTTGCGTCTGCGCGTCGAACCAGCCGTTGGCGTTGTCCGGCTCCAGCGCCGAGGTGTCGATCGACTGCGTGGTGTAGCGGCGTGACATCACCAGCCAGTCGGCCGGCGGATTCGCCAACTCGTCGGCGATCAGGCCCGCATAGCGCATGCCTTCCTGATCCAGCTTGCCGCCCTCGTGCCCTTCCGGCCACACCGGCAGGTGTTTTTTCATCGATACCGGGAAGATCGGCGTATCCTTCAGGCTGGAGAAGCGATCGTCGTCGAACGGCTGTTCTCCCCCCACCCGCACGTAACGGAAACTGCCCCAGGGATCGCGCTCCAGCGGGCCGGTGACCGCGCCGTATTTGATGGTTTCCTCACGGAATTTCAGCTTGTCCTTGGCGAAGCGGAAACGGGCGAAGTCGTGATAGATCAGGATCGCCACCGCCTGGCCGAGATAGGCAGGGGTTTTGCCGTTCGGCAGCAGCATGTCGTCACCGTAGAACGCCGGAAAGGCCAGGCCATCGCGCGCCAGATCTTCCGCCGTCACCAGGCGATCGGGCTGCAGCTCGTCCCCCAGCAGCGACAGATCGACCCCCTCGAACAGCCGGTCGGCTTTGGTCACGCGCAGAATGAAGGCGTGCGCCTGTTTCTGCGGCCAGTGCGGCATGTCCACCGCGCGGATATCGCGTGCGAACACCTTCTGCCCCATGACCTTGGCGCGGCCGTCGATACGGAAACGCACGCGCTTGGCCTGCGGATCCCAGTTGGGTGACTGGAGGATTTTTTGCTCGAACAGCGCGGCGTAGGCGCGGCTGTACAGGGGGGCGAGGTACACGGAGACCCCCGCAATCACGGCGCTTTTGATAAAGCGGCGCCGCGACGGGTTGAAATTGCTCATAAATAAGTCCTTCACGTCTTTCTTGTAATTGGTTTTTGTTCGCGGTGTTGTTGCGCAAACGCTGACGACCTTGCCGTAGACGTCATAAGCATATGCTTATAACTAAAATTATGTGATGATTAACAGGCTGTTTTCAACAAAAAAACATTTACAAAACACAGGTAGTTTGTAGGCTAATAAATAATTTGCGCAAACGCGGACTTCAACCATGACCACGGGCATTGTCATTACCGCCGCCGGACGCGGAGAGCGCTTTATTCAGGCCGGCGGCCAGGGCAACAAATTGAACGCCGGGTTTGCCGATGCGGCGGGCGAGCGGCGTTCGCTGTTCGAGCACACCCTATGCCAGGCGCTGGCCTCCGGCCTGCCGGTACAGGTGGTGACCCGGCCGGATAATCTGCCGGTACTGGCAGCCTGCGCCGCCAACCAGGTGCCGGTCACCTTGCTCGCCAGCGCGGGCCTCGGAGACTCGATCGCCGCGGGCGTTGCGGCCACGCCGCACTGGCAGGGCTGGCTGATCCACCTGGCCGATATGCCATTCGTCGGCGCCGACGTTTTCCGACAGGTGGCGGATGCCTTACGGCAACACCCGATCGTGCGCCCCTGTTATGCGCAACAGCCCGGTCACCCGGTCGGCTTTTCCGCTCTATTGCGCAAACCACTTTGCCAACTGCGCGGCGATAATGGCGCGCGTGAACTGCTGCAAGGCGCGGCAGTCCACCTGCTGCCGCTTGAGCACCCCGGCGTCGTGCGGGATATTGATCTTCCATCGCAACTCCCGGCCAGCGAGTAAATTCACCTATGCAACATCTTGATGTCACCGTGGTCAGCCAGGCGATAAGCTGGCTGCAACAACAGCCGGTTTGGTTATGCACCGTGCTCAGCACCTATGGCTCTTCGCCGCGCTCGCCGGGCGCGTTGATGGCGGCGACCCGCGACGGCCGCTACAGCGGCTCATTGTCGGGCGGATGCGTGGAGGAGGACTTTCTGCGGCGCGTGGCCGCCGGGGAGTATCAGGCGGCCAGCCAGGTGATTCGTTATGGCGAAGGCGGCATGACGCCCAACGTGGCGCTGCCGTGCGGCGGCGTGCTGGACGTGCTGATCGAGTATCTGCCGGCGGGAGAAGCCAGCGTCGCTTACCTGCAGCGCATCGCCGGCGCGCTGGAAGGGCATCACGCGTTGCTCAAACGCCTGACGCTGCCCCACGCCTGCCACAGCCTCGAGCAAAGCCACTTCACCAGCGCCACTCAGGTCGAACGCCGGCTCGAGCAGATTACCCTGCACATCGCGGCCGCGCCGCGCCTGCTGATCGCCGGGCTGTCCAGCGTGGCGCTGTACTGCGCCGATTTCGCCGTGGCGCTGGGGTTTGAGGTGCTGGTGTGCGAGAACCGCCCGGAGGCGCTGGACAACTTCGCCGCCGAGCTGAAGCCCGGCGTGACGCTGCTGCGCCAGTTTCCGGCCAAGTTCATCGAAGAGGGGGGCTGCCACGCCAATACCGCCGTCGTGGCGCTGACCCACGATCCGCGCATGGACGATCTGACGCTGATGGAAGCGATCCACACCCCGGCGTTTTATATCGGCGCCATGGGCTCGCTCAGAAACAGCGCACGCCGGCGCCAGCGGTTGCAGCAGATCGCCGAGTTCACGCCGCAGGAGCTGGAACGCATCCATGCGCCGATCGGCCTGCCGTTGGGCAGCAAAACCCCGGCGGAAATCGCCCTGGCGGTGATGGCGGCGATCGTGCAGCAAAAAAACCGGCTGCCGGCCGCCGACGGGATCAGTGCAGCGGCACCACCGGCACCAGATGCTGCAGCTCCAGGTGCAGCTCCTCTTTCCCGCTCAGCGAATAGCTGAACACCGTCATGTCCGGCCCGTCGCCGCGGGCCAGCCCCATTTCGGGCAGCACCTGCGTGTAGATTTGAATGATGTGATCATTGAGCGCCACCGGCTTGCCGGAATAGCGAAAACGGCAAAACTCGCCGTGGATCTCCGGCAGCGGCTCCAGCGCCACGCCTTCACGCAGCGGGTAGTCCGCCGTCACGCCCAGGGTATAGTCGACCCTGACCCGCTCGCCGTCCGGCACCAGTTGGGTAAACGAATAGGTTTGCGTCGGGCGCTCGCCCAACAAGGTGTAGAACTGCGCCCGCAGCGCGCTGCGCTGCGGCAGATGCGACTTGTCCAACTTTTCGATATCCAGGTGATAAGCGTACTGTTTGCCATGAAAGGCGTATTGCCCTCTGGCGATGCTGACGCGTTCGACCTGAATATCGCCGGGCTGGCTGGCCGCCAGCGAACGCACCAGATTGCTGAAGTCCTGTTTGCGGGCATGACGATACACGCTGGGCGATTCGGCGAAATGTTTCTTGAAACAGCGCGAGAACGTCTGCTGGTTATCGAATTGATACTCGACCGAAATATCGAGGATGCTCTTCTGCGTGAAACGCAAGGCGAAGGCGGCGATGTAGAGGCGACGAGCGCGAATGTAGGAAGCTAACGATAATCCGGTCTGCTTCTTGAACATGCGCTGCAGGTACCATTTCGTATAGCCTGACTTGGCGGAAACGATATCCAACGACAGCGGATTGGTCAGGTTATCTTCAATCCAGACCAGCAGTTCCCTGATATGATTTTCCTGCGTTCCCATGTGCTTGCTGAAACCTTCTGTTGCCGATATTCCATTAGTCGAATTTTAGTGCTATCCGCGTAGGGTATACAGGTTAAAACTCGGCGTCCAGCAAGCTACAGGACTTTACACAATCCCCCTTCGCCGCCCGCAGGCGGCGAAGGGGGCAACGCTTATTTCAGGCAGCTGGAGCACTGACCGGCCTGGATCTTCTGGAAGAAGTCATTGCCTTTGTCATCCACCAGGATAAACGCCGGGAAATCTTCCACTTCGATTTTCCAGATCGCTTCCATGCCCAGCTCAGGGTACTCCACGCACTCCAGGCTCTTGATGCTCTGCTGCGCCAGCACCGCCGCCGGGCCGCCGATGCTGCCGAGGTAGAAGCCGCCGTGCTTGTGGCAGGCATCCGTCACCTGCTGGCTGCGGTTGCCTTTCGCCAGCATGATCATGCTGCCGCCGTGGGATTGCAGCAGGTCGACGTAGGAATCCATACGCCCGGCGGTGGTTGGCCCCAAGGAACCGGATGCATAGCCTTCCGGCGTTTTAGCCGGGCCGGCGTAGTAGATCGGGTGGTCCTTGACGTACTGCGGCAAGCCTTCACCGCGATCCAGGCGCTCTTTCAGCTTGGCGTGCGCGATATCGCGGCCGACGATGATGGTGCCGCTCAGCGACAGGCGGGTGGAAACCGGGTACTGCGACAGCTGTTTGAGGATCTCGGCCATCGGGCGGTTGAGATCGACCTTGATCGCCTCGCCCTCCCCGGCCTGGCGCAGCTCCTGAGGAATGAATTTACCCGGATTGTGCTCCAGTTTTTCCAGCCAGATGCCGTCGCGGTTGATCTTGCCTTTGATGTTGCGGTCCGCCGAGCAGGAGACGCCCATGCCGACCGGGCAGGAGGCGCCGTGGCGCGGCAGGCGCACTACGCGGATATCATGTGCGAAGTATTTGCCGCCGAACTGTGCGCCCAGCCCCAGGTTTTGCGCTTCTTGCAGCAGTTCCGCTTCGAGTTCCAGATCGCGGAACGCCTGGCCATGCTCGTTGCCTTCCGTCGGCAGGCCATCGTAATACTTGGTCGAGGCCAGTTTGACGGTTTTCAGCGTCGCTTCCGCCGAGGTGCCGCCGATGACGAACGCCACGTGGTACGGCGGGCAAGCCGCGGTGCCCAGCGTACGCATCTTGTCGACCAGGTAGTTTTTCAGTTTGCCCGGCGACAGCAGCGCCTTGGTTTCCTGATACAGATAGGTTTTGTTGGCGGAACCGCCGCCCTTGGCGATGCACAGGAACTTGTACTCTTCGCCGTCCACGCTGTAGAGATCGATCTGCGCCGGCAGGTTGCTGCCGGTATTGACCTCTTTGTACATATCCAGCGCGGCGTTCTGCGAATAGCGCAGATTCTCTTCGATGTAGGTGTTATACACCCCGCGCGACAGCGCCTCTTCATCGCCGCCGCCGGTCCAGACGCGCTGGCCCTTTTTGCCGACGATGATCGCCGTGCCGGTGTCCTGGCAGGTCGGTAAAATACCCTTGGCGGCGATTTCTGAGTTACGCAGAAATTGCAGCGCAACGTACTTGTCGTTTTCGCTGGCATCCGGATCTTTGAGGATATCAGCCACCTGCTGTTGGTGCGCCGGGCGCAGCATGAACGAGGCGTCGTGGAACGCATGCTGGGCAAGCAGGGTTAACGCTTCAGGGGCAACTTTCAGAATTTCCTGGCCTTCAAATTCGCTCACGGAAACATGGTCGCGGCTCAGCAGGTAATATTCGGTATCGTCTTTCTTCAGCGGGAACGGATCTTGATAGTGGAACGGTTTATTCGACATTGATCTCTCACTTGCAACATCAGCTGCGTTAAATTCACACTTGCGGCGCGCGACGCGGCGCCTTGTCAAAAAACTGCCTCCACCTTACGTATTTTTAATCAGTCAGTTATTGCGCCAAATCGCAAAATAACCGCTATTTGCGTAAGGGATTACCGCAGGCGGCGTTTCAACCTTGCTCGGTGAGAACTGCGGGTACAGGCTCATCATGCACGCTTTATTATCCCGCAGTTAACACATTGATTACAATCCATCGGCGGCGATCGTCTTATCAATGTGGTGAAAAAGCGCCGGATGCGATTTGCGCCGGGACATATTGTCAGCCGCCGCGCCATTGCTTAAGCTAGCCGCAATGAACAAACCGAGAATCCCCATCGCGCTGCAACAAGCGGTGATGCGCTGCCTGCGAGAAAAGCTGCAGTTGGCCCGCCAGCATTTTGCCGTCGAATTCCCCGAACCCAGCATCGTCTATCAGCAACGCGGCACCAGCGCGGGCACCGCCTGGCTGCAAAGCTGGGAAATCCGTCTGAACCCGGTGCTACTGCTGGAAAACCAACAGCCGTTTATCGATGAAGTGGTGCCGCACGAACTGGCGCACCTGCTGGTGTTTCGCCAATTCGGCCGGGTAGCGCCGCACGGCCGCGAATGGCGCTGGATGATGGAAAGCGTGCTGCTGACGCCCGCCAGCCGCACTCATCGTTTCGAAACCGCCTCGGTGCAAAGCAAAACCTTCCCCTATCGCTGCGGCTGCGGGCAGCACCAGCTCACCATTCGCCGCCATAACCGCGTGCTGCGCGGTGAAAGCGAATACCGCTGCCGCCGGTGCGGCGAAAAACTGAAATTTCTCGCTAGCGAGAACCTTTAGTTAAACGATTTATACGTTAAAACAAGTAAATATCGCCATTTGCCACTGCCGACAAGTTCCGTTACCCTGCCTGCTTTTCCAATTTTGAGCTGTTTTGGAATATGCTTCGCAGAATTTTGTTTATGGCGGTTTTCGCCGCAGGCGCCGCACAGGCGCACGGCATCAATAACTTCTCTCAGGCCAAGACGGCGGCGGCCAAGATTAACCAGGATGCGCCGGGCAGTTTTTACTGCGGCTGCCGCATCGAGTGGCAAGGCAAGAAGGGCATTCCCGATCTCGCCGGCTGCGGCTATCAGGTGCGTAAAAACGCCCAACGCGCGCAGCGCATCGAGTGGGAACACGTGGTGCCGGCCTGGCAGTTCGGCCACCAGCTGCAGTGCTGGCAAGACGGCGGGCGCAAAAACTGCAACAAAGACGCCACCTACCGCCAGATAGAAACCGATCTGCACAACCTGCAGCCGGCGATCGGCGAAGTGAACGGCGACCGCAACAATTTCATGTACAGCCAATGGAACGGCGGCGCGGGCCAGTATGGGCAATGCCCAATGAAGGTGGACTTCAAGAATAAACAGGCGGAGCCGCCCGCCCGCGCCCGCGGCGCCATTGCCCGCACCTACTTCTACATGCGCGATCGCTACCAGCTGCGGCTGTCACGCCAGCAAACCCAGCTGTTTGAAGTGTGGAACCGGCAATATCCGGTGAGCCAATGGGAATGTCAGCGCGAAGCACGTATCGCCAAGGTGCAGGGCAACCACAACCCCTATATTCAACAGGCTTGTCAGCAGCGGAAAAGCTAACCTACTATAGCCTTTATCTTTCATGGTGCCGCCAACCTGCGGCGCCGTTTCGTCAGGATCAGACTACCCATGCGCATACCCCGCATTTACCATCCGCAACCGTTGACCGACCGGGCGGAGATCGCCCTCAGCGAGGACGCCGCCAACCACGTCGGGCGCGTGCTGCGCATGAGCGCCGGCCAGGCGCTGCAGCTGTTCGATGGCAGCAACCAGGTGTTCGACGCCGAAATAATCCGGGTGGACAAAAAGAGCGTGCTGGTGCGCCTTGGCGACGGCCGCGTGGATGACATCGAATCGCCGCTCAACCTGCATCTGGGCCAGGTGATCTCGCGCGGCGAGAAGATGGAGTTCACCATCCAGAAATCCATCGAGCTGGGCGTCAACGTCATCACCCCGCTGTTTTCCGAGCGCTGCGGCGTGAAGTTGGACGGCGAACGCCTGGCGAAGAAAATCCAGCAATGGCAAAAGATCGCCATCGCCGCCTGCGAACAGTGCGGCCGCAACCGCATTCCCGAAATCCGCGAGGCGATGTCGCTGGAGGCCTGGTGCGCCGAGCAGGACGGCAGCCTGAAACTCAACCTGCACCCGCGCGCCAGCCACAGCATCAACACGCTGCCACAGCCGGTGGATCATGTTCGCCTGTTGATCGGCCCGGAAGGCGGTTTGTCCGCCGACGAAATCGCCATGACCACCGACCACGGATTTACTGATATTCTGCTGGGACCACGCGTTCTGCGTACCGAAACCACAGCGCTCACCGCCATTACCGCTCTGCAGGTCCGCTTCGGCGACCTGGGTTAAAGGAGAAAAGATGATTAAGCTCGGCATCGTGATGGACCCTATCGATTCCATCAACATCAAGAAAGACACCAGCTTCGCCATGCTGCTCGAAGCGCAGCGCCGCGGTTACGAATTGCACTACATGGAGATGAACGATCTCTATCTGCATGCCGGCGACGGGCGCGCCCGCACCCGCCTGCTGAGCGTGAAGGAAGACAAGGAGAGTTGGTTCAGCTTCGGCGCCGAGCAGGATCTGGCGCTGCACGAGCTGGACGTGATCCTGATGCGCAAGGATCCGCCGTTCGATACCGAATATATCTACGCGACCTACATTCTGGAACGCGCCGAAGTTAAAGGCACGCTGGTGGTCAACAAGCCGCAAAGCCTGCGCGACTGCAACGAGAAGCTGTTCACCGCCTGGTTCTCGGAACTGACGCCGGATACGCTGGTCAGCCGCAGCGCCGCGCACATCCGCAAATTCCACCAGCAGCACGGCGACATCATCCTGAAGCCGCTGGACGGCATGGGCGGCGCGTCTATCTTCCGCGTGAAGCAGGACGATCCTAACCTGTCGGTGATCATCGAAACCCTGACCGAACACGGCAGCCGTTTCTGCATGGCGCAGAACTTCCTGCCGGCGATCAAGGACGGCGACAAGCGCATCCTGGTGGTGGACGGCGAGCCGGTGCCTTACTGCCTGGCGCGCATTCCGGCGCAGGGCGAGACCCGCGGCAACCTGGCGGCCGGCGGCCGCGGCGAAGCGCGCCCGCTGAGCGAAAGCGACTGGAAAATCGCCCGCGCCGTCGCCCCGACGCTGAAAGAGAAAGGGCTGATCTTCGTCGGCCTGGACGTGATCGGCGATCGCCTGACCGAGATCAACGTCACCAGCCCAACCTGCGCGCGCGAGATCGAGGCGGCATTCCCGATTTCGATTACCGGCATGCTGATGGACGCGATTGAAAAGCGCCTGGCGGCGAAGTAATGCGCAATGCGGGCGGCATGCCGCCCGCTGTTCTGCATCGCGCCCGCCAAAGCGCGCCTTGAAAGGCGGCGGGTATAGCCGCATACTGGCGGCTGTTTATTTTCTCACCCATTGATTACCTTATACTAACGCCATGAATTTACAGCACCATTTTCTGATCGCCATGCCAACGCTGCAGGATCCTCGCTTCAAACGCTCGGTGATTTACATTTGCGAGCACAATGAAGAAGGCGCCATGGGTTTGGTGATCAATAAACCGGTGGAGCAATTCACGGTAGCCACGGTGCTGAGCAAGCTGAAGATCATGCCGCCTGCGCGCGATCCGGCCATCAGCCTGGACAAACCGGTGTTCGCCGGCGGCCCCCTGGCGGACGATCGCGGGTTTATCCTGCATACGCCGCGCCACGGCTTCGGCGCCAGCATTCAAATTTCGCCCAACACCATGATCACCACCTCGAAAGACGTGCTGGAGACGCTCGGCACCCCGGAACAACCGGACGACGTGCTGGTGGCGCTGGGCTATGCGGGTTGGGAAAAGGGCCAGTTGGAGCAGGAAGTGTTGGAAAACGCCTGGCTGACCATCGAAGCCAACACCGACATTCTGTTCCGCACGCCGATCGCCAGCCGTTGGCGCGAGGCGGGGAACCTTCTGGGCATCGACATTCGCAGCATCGCCAACCACGCAGGACACGCCTGATGAGCAACCGCACCATTATCGCCTTCGACTTCGGCACCAAAAGCATCGGCGCGGCCGTCGGCCAGGAGCTGACCGGCAGCGCCCGCGCCCTGCCGGCTTTCAAAGCGCAGGACGGTTCGCCGGACTGGCTGAAAATCGAAAAACTGCTGAAGGAGTGGCAGCCGGATTTGGTGGTGGTCGGCCTGCCGCTGAACATGGACGGCACCGAACAGCCCGTTACCGCCCAGGCGCGCAAGTTCGCCAACCGCCTGCACGGTCGCTTCGGCATTCAGATCGAGCTGCATGACGAGCGCCTGAGCACCGTGGAAGCGCGCGCCAACCTGTTCGATCGCGGCGGCTTCCGCGCGCTTGATAAAGGCAGCGTGGACTCCGCCTCCGCGGTGGTTATCCTCGAAAGCTGGTTCGAACGGCAGCTGGGTTAACCCCTCGTTCCCTCCCCCGCGCACTCCCCCAACACGCCGGCGTCGATCCGCTGCTGCAAACCTTGCTCAAAGGTTTGCATGCCGGACTGCGCGCCGGTTTGCAACACGCTCGCCAACTGATGGGTTTTCCCTTCGCGGATCAGGTTGCTGACCGCCGCCGTCGCCGTCAGCACTTCAAAGATCGCCACGCGTCCGCCGCCAGGGCGCCTCATCAGCTTTTGCGCGATCACCGCTTGCAGGCTGCCGGCCAGCTGGGCGCGCACATAGGGTTTCTCTTCCGCCGGAAACACGTCCACCAGCCGCTCCACCGCCTGCGGCGCGCTGCGGGTGTGCAGCGTCGCCAGCACCAGGTGGCCGGTCTCCGCCGCGGTGAGCGCCAGCCGGATGGTGGCGATATCGCGCAGCTCACCCAGCAGGATCACATCCGGATCTTCGCGCAGCGCGGCGCGCAACGCCGCATCGAAGCTGTGGCTGTCACGGCCGATCTCCCGCTGCTGGATCAGCGATCGCCGGCTGCGGTGCAGGAATTCGATCGGATCCTCCAGCGTCAAAACGTGCCGCGGCTGGTGCCGGTTGATCTCGTCGATCATCGCCGCCAGCGTGGTGGACTTGCCGCTGCCGGTGGCACCGGTGACCAGGATCAATCCGTCGGCGCGCCGCAGCAGCGCCGGGACGATGGCCGGCACCGCCAGCTCGGCAAGCGAAGGCGACTGCCCGGCGATACGCCGCAACGCGAGAGAAATTCCCGCGCTTTGCTGAAAAACGTTGGCCCGCAGCCGCTCCCCGCTCGGCCTGTGCAGCGCCAGATCGACCTGCCCCAGCCGCCGCAGGCTCTCGCGCTGCTGCGCATTCAGCAATCCGTCGCAGAGGGCCTGCGCGCCTTGCGCCGTCAGCGTTGGCGCCGCCGCCAGCGGCTGCAGTTCACCGTCGATGCGCAACATCGGCGGATGACCGGCACAAAGGTGCAGATCGGAAGCATTATGCTTTACACTAAGGGCCACGAATTCATCGATATCCATATCACTCTCCCGGGTCAATAATGAGCACTATCCAACAGAACCTGCAGGATGTCAGAAACCGCATCGCGGCCGCCGCGCAAAACTGCGCGCGGGCGCCAGAAGAAGTTGCCCTGCTTGCCGTCAGCAAAACCAAACCTGTGGCGGCGATCGAAGAAGCCATCGCCGCCGGCCAGCGCGCCTTCGGCGAGAACTACGTGCAGGAAGGGGTAGACAAGATCCGGCATTTCGCCGAGTCGCCGCAAAGCGGCGAGTTGGTGTGGCACTTTATCGGCCCGCTGCAATCCAATAAGAGTCGGCTGGTGGCGGAACACTTCGCCTGGTGCCATACCGTGGATCGGCTGCGCATCGCCCAGCGCTTGAGCGATCAGCGCCCGGCCGACATGCCGCCGCTCAACGTGCTGATTCAAATCAACATCAGCGACGAGCAAAGCAAATCCGGCATTGCGTTGGCCGAGCTGCCGGCGTTGGCCGAAGCGATCGCCGCGCTGCCGAACCTGACGCTGCGCGGCCTGATGGCTATTCCGGCGCCGGAAGCGGATTATCAGCGGCAGCTGGCGGTATTCAGCCGGATGAACGACGCATTTCTCGCCCTGCGTCAGCGCTATCCGCAAGCCGATACGCTGTCGATGGGCATGACGGACGATATGGCGGCGGCGATCGCTGCCGGCAGCACCCTGGTGCGCATCGGCACCGCAATTTTTGGCGCCCGCGACTACTCGCAGGCCTGACACACAGACGAGGGATTTGATGCAACATCGCAAGATTACCTTTATCGGCGCCGGCAACATGGCGCGTGCAATCATCGCCGGCCTGGTGGCGGGCGGCTATCCAGCCAAATCCATCAGCGTCTGCGCCCCTTCGCCGAAAAACCGTGATGCGCTGGCTGCAGACTACGGCATCGTCAGCAGCGGCGACAATGTCGCCTGCGCGCGTGAAGCCGAGGTGGTGGTGCTGGCGGTCAAACCGCAGATGATGGCCGACGTGTGTCAGCCGCTGCGCGAACAGGTCGACTTCAGCGGCAAGCTGGTGCTGTCGATCGCCGCCGGTATTCAGGTCAGCCGTTTCTATCAGCTGCTCGGCGACAAGCTGGACATCGTGCGCATCATGCCCAACACTCCGTCGCTGGTCGGCAAAGGCATGAGCGGGCTGTACGCGCCGGCGCAGGTCAGCCAGCGGGATCGCGATTACACCGGCGATTTAATGGCGTCGGTCGGTAAAGTTTGCTGGGTCGATGACGAAAATGGCATCAACGGCGTGATCGCCGCCGCGGGTAGCGCCCCGGCCTATTTCTTCCTGTTTATGGAAGCGATGCAAAAAGAGGCCGAGCGCATGGGCTTCGACAGCCAGACCGCGCGCGATCTGGTACAACAGGCCGCTTCCGGCGCCGCCGCATTGGTGGAAGCCAACCCGGATACGCCGCTGGGCACGCTGCGCGAGCAGGTGACCTCCAAAGGTGGCACCACTGCCGAAGCGCTGCGGGTGTTCAACGAACGCCAACTGTCGGAAACCGTGGCGCAAGCGATGCAGGCCGCCGTTTCCCGTGCCCAAGAGATGGAAAAATTATTTTAAATAACCGCGAGTTAAGGAGAAGGACCACTTCATGCTAACGCTGACTTTCCTGGTCAAGACCGTTATTGATCTGTACGTGATGGTGCTGTTGCTGCGCATTTGGATGCAGTGGGCGCGCACCGATTTTTACAACCCGTTCTCACAGTTTGTGGTGAAGATCACCCAGCCGGTGGTCGGCCCACTGCGCCGCATCATCCCGTCACTGGGGCCCATCGACAGCGCTTCGCTGCTGCTGGCGTTCCTGCTGATGACCATCAAGTACCCGCTGCTGCTGCTGATTCAGGGCGGCGCGATGTCGCTCAGCCCGTATAACCTGCTGTTCGGCCTGATCTCGCTGGTGAAGTCCGCCGGCTACCTGATCTTCTGGGTGATGATCATTCGTGCGCTGATGAGCTGGGTAAGCCAGGGCCGCAGCCCGATCGACTACGTGATGTACCAACTGACCGAACCCTTGATGGCGCCGATCCGTCGCATCATCCCGGCGATGGGCGGCATCGACTTTTCCGCCATGGTGGTGATCCTGATCCTCTATCTGATCAACTACCTGGGCATGGATCTGTTCGGTGAGATCTGGTTCCTGCTGTGAGTGCAGTCACTCCGGTGCTGGACGGGCTGGCGATCAGGCTATATATTCAGCCGAAAGCCAGCCGCGACCAAATTATCGGCTTGCATGGCGACGAACTGAAAGTCGCCATCACCGCCCCGCCGGTCGACGGCCAAGCCAACGCCCATTTGATCAAGTTTATCGCCAAGCAGTTCAAAGTGGCGAAAAGCAACGTCACCATCGAGAAAGGCGAACTGGGGCGGCATAAACAGTTACGCATCGTGAATCCGCAACAGATCCCCGCCGTGGTCGCGGCGCTCATCGAATAATTTTCAAGGTAGTCATTATGCAAAAAGTCGTTCTTGCCACCGGTAACCCGGGCAAAGTGCGCGAACTCGCCGACCTGTTGGCCGATTTCGGCCTGGACGTGGTCGCACAAACCGATCTGGGCGTGGAGTCCGCCGAAGAAACCGGCCTGACGTTTATCGAAAACGCCATTCTGAAAGCGCGCCATGCGGCACAGGTCACCGGCCTGCCGGCGATCGCCGACGACTCCGGCCTGGCGGTCGACGCGCTGGGCGGCGCGCCGGGCATCTACTCCGCGCGCTATGCCGGTGAAGATGCCGACGATCGGCAGAACCTCGACAAGCTGCTGGCGGCGTTGAAAGACGTGGCGCCGGGCCAGCGCGGCGCGCAATTCCACTGCGTGCTGGTCTATCTGCGCCATGCGGCAGACCCGACGCCGCTGGTGTTCCACGGCAGTTGGGCCGGCGAAATCACCGAGCAGGCCGCCGGTGCAGGCGGCTTCGGTTACGATCCGGTCTTCTACGTGCCGGAGCTGGGCCGCACCGCCGCCGAGCTGAGCCGCGACGAGAAGCGGGCGATTTCGCACCGCGGCAAGGCGCTGAAGCTGATGTTGGAAGCCATGCGCAATGCTTAAGCTGCCCCCGCTGAGTCTCTACATCCATATCCCATGGTGCGTGCAGAAATGCCCGTACTGCGACTTCAACTCCCATGCGCTGAAGGGTGACGTGCCGCATCAGGAGTATGTCGATCATCTGTTAGCGGATCTGGATGCCGACCTGCCGCTGGCCGGCGGCAGGGAAATCAGCACTATCTTTATCGGCGGCGGCACCCCCAGCCTGCTGAGCGCCGAGGCGATGCAGGCCTTACTGGACGGGGTGCGGGCGCGCATTCGCGTCGCCGACGACGCCGAAATCACCATGGAGGCCAATCCCGGCACCGTGGAGGCCGATCGCTTCAGCGGCTACCAGCGCGCCGGCGTCAACCGCATCTCCATCGGGGTGCAGAGCTTCAGCGCCGAGAAGCTGAACCGTCTGGGGCGCATCCACGGCCCGGAAGAGGCCAAACGCGCGGCGACTCTGGCGACCGGCCTTGGCCTGCGCAGCTTTAACCTCGATCTGATGCACGGCCTGCCGGATCAGTCGCTGGAAGAGGCGCTGGACGATTTGCGCCAGGCGATCGCCCTCAATCCGCCGCACCTGTCGTGGTATCAGCTGACCATCGAACCGAACACCCTGTTCAGTTCGCGCCCGCCGGTTTTGCCGGACGACGATGCGCTGTGGGACATCTTCGAGCGCGGCCACCAGTTGCTGAGCGCCGCCGGCTATCAGCAGTATGAAACCTCGGCCTACGCCAAGCCGGGCTACCAATGCCAGCACAATCTCAACTACTGGCGCTTCGGCGACTATCTGGGGATCGGCTGCGGCGCGCACGGCAAGGTGACCTTCAGCGACGGACGCATCCTGCGCACCGCCAAGACCAAGCACCCACGCGGCTTTATGCGCGGCGACTACATGGACAAGCAGCATGAGGTGGCGGCGGCGGATCGGCCGTTCGAGTTCTTCATGAACCGCTTCCGCTTGCTGGAAGCCGCGCCGCGCGCCGACTTCGTCAACTACACCGGGCTGGCGGAAAGCGTCATTCGCCCGCAGTTGGACGAGGCGCTGGCCAAAGGCTATCTGGAAGAAACCGCAGAGCACTGGCAGATCACCGAGAAGGGCAAACTGTTCCTCAACTCGCTGCTGGAACTGTTCCTGGCGGACGACGAGTAAAAAAAAGCGCTGAATAATCAGCGCTTTTTTTCATGTTCAGGCGGCATTATGAGGGCGATGCGTCACGTCGCCACGCCCCTTCAGCAATCCCTCAACGGAAACATCCTCGTCCAACGCATCCCAATGGATGCCGCGAGCGCTGAGTTCATACTCTGCCCGCTGTTCTTGCGTCGCATTCAACAAACGCGGAAACCAGGCCAGTGGCACGCCAATAATTCGGGCGTCGCTCAGTTCGACCCACATCGTCGCATCGTCAAAGCTGACGCGTTTAGCCGAAATACTCATGCCAAGCCTCCAAAAACAATGCCTGATAGGTATCAACCAGACCCGCCAGCTCTTTTAGCGTTCTGGCGTTAAAGCCGTCATTACGCGCCAACTGCACGCCAGGAACCAACCAGAATTTCGCTTCAGCCTCAGCGTCTCTGATATGAACATGCGGCGGCTCAAGCGGGTCACCCTCGTTGGAATAAAAAAAGAACCTGTAGCCTTTATAACGGAATATCACTGGCATCAATGCAAAATCCTTTTGCCGATTGATTATAGTTTAGCCAGTTTGTCAGATAGCCGTCGTGAGGTCAAAAACGCACGGCGGCTACGCCTATCCGTTACTTCAACGCCTTCAGCAGATCCTTGCGCTGGGTTTCCAGTGCGGTGACGCGGTTGCACACATCATGGCCGAAGTTCTGGAAGTCCTGCTCCTGATTGTTCCATTCGTTCTGGATCGCCTTCTGCAAGCCGCCCAGGTTGCCCATGATCGCCTGCAGCGGGTTACCGCCGCTGTTGGCGGCCTGTTTGACGCCCATTTCGTTCAGGCTGTCCTGCAGCACGCCGCCCATGCTCTGCTGCACGATGTTGCGGCCATCCTGTTCCACCTGGTCGATCGCCTTGTGGTGGAAGGTCAGGCCGTCGCTGCGGTGCTCGATGATGCGGTTCATCTGCTGTTTCAGCTGGCCATTCAGGGTGGTCAACCGGTTGCGCACGTTGCTGTTGCTGCCCAGCTCTTTGACGATCACTTTATCCAGCGCTGCGCGGGCTTTCTCCAGGTGTTTCTGCGCGCCGTCGTCGATCCACGGCAGTTGCTTGCGCAGCGCGCTCTGGTAACTGAAGGCTTTCTGCCGCTGGCTGTCGTTCAGGCTCAGCGCCTGGCCGTTGCGGATCACGTCGCCATCCGGCGAGATTTGCAGGTCGCCGCTGGCGCCTTTCACCTGCACGCTCTGCGGGCTGATGATCACATCGTCCTGGGGTTTAACGCTGCATTGGTACTCGGCGTGGGCCTGCGCGGCAGTCGCCGCCAGCAGCAGTAAGGCTAACCCGGTTTTCTTCAACATAGCTTCTCCTGACTCCCATCCAGACTGGGATTAAAAAATCGAACGACCGATACGTTGAGACAACAGTTCCAGCGCCGCAGTTCCCGCCAGCGAGTTGCCGGAAGCATCCAGCTCCGGCGACCAGACGACGATCGACAGCTCGTCCGGCACGATGGCCACGATGCCGCCGCCCACGCCGGACTTGCCCGGCATTCCCACCCGATAGGCGAATTCGCCGGCGCCGTCGTACATGCCGCTGGTCATCATCAGGGCGTTGATCTGCCGAGCCTGCAGCGGGCTGATCACCGCCTCGCCGCTGAGATCGCGGCCGTGATTGGCCAGATAGACGAAGCTGCGCGCCAATTCCACGCAGCTCATGCGCAGCGCGCAGTAGTGGAAATAGGTTTGCAGCACGGTGATGACGTCGTTTTCGAAGTTGCCGAACGATTTCATCAGATAGGCGATGGCCGCATTGCGATCGGAGTGTTCGAACTCGGAACGCGCCACCCGCAGGTCATAGGCCAGATCGTCTTCGCCGGCCAGCTGACGCACCACCTCCAGCATGCGCTGTTTGGGGGCACTGAGCCGGGTTTGCAGCATGTCGCACACCACCAGCGCGCCGGGGTTGATAAACGGATTGCGCGGTTTGCCCTGCTCCATCTCCAGCTGCAGCAGCGAGTTGAACGGCAGGCCGGAAGGCTCTTTGCCCACGCGCCGCCAGATCTCAGGCTCCTGATAGCGCGTCAGCGCCAGCGTCAGGCTCAGCACTTTGGAGATCGACTGGATAGAGAAGCGCTCCGCGGCGTCGCCGGCCTGGAACAGTTCGCCATCCACCGTACACACGGCGATCGCCAGCCGATCGGCGGGCACTTCTGCCAACGCAGGGATGTAGTCGGCCACTTTCCCCTGGCCAATCAGCGGGCGCACCTGTTGCAGGATCTCTTCCAGCAACGCGTTATCCAATGTTGTTACCACCTCGGTCACACTCCGGGCAAAACAAAGGCGCCGTTAAGGCACCTTAGATCAATAAAACGGCGCGGCGCGAAGCCGCGCTCATCGGGCAAGCGCGATCAATCCCACCAGATATCGAACAGATCGCTGACCTTAACGTCGGTCAGTTTGCGCGCTTCCAGCCAGTTTTTCACCAGTTCGCGATGCTCGTCGGTGCAGTGGCCGATCTTCTGCAGGCAGATCAGACCTTCCCACTGCAGGTAGCCGCTGCCGTCAAACGCCAGGCCGTTCGGCTCGATCACTTCATCGATGAAGGTATCCAGCGTGCTGTCGATGTCTTCCACCGACGTGCCTTCGGCAAAACGCCAGGCTACGGAGAAACCCAGCTCCTGAAATTCTTCAATGTGCAACTTTTTACGTAAACGACGACTGCGGTTCTTAGCCATTATTCTTTCCTCTCAAACATCAAGTCCCAAACGCCATGTCCCAGGCGCTGGCCGCGTAATTCAAATTTCGTCAGCGGGCGCGAATCCGGACGCGGCACGTAATCATTATCGCTGGAAAGATTACGGTAGCCTGCGACCCCGTTCATAACCTCTAACATATGTTCCGCATAAGGTTGCCAATCGGTAGCCATGTGGAAGACCCCGCCGGTCTTCAGCTTGCGCAGCACCAGTTCGACAAACGGCGTTTGCACGATGCGGCGCTTGTTGTGGCGCGCCTTGTGCCACGGATCGGGGAAGAACAGCTGCACCATGTCCAGCGAGCCGTCCGGGATCATGTTTTCCAGCACTTCAACCGCATCGTGGCACATCACACGCAGGTTGCTCAGCTTCGCCTCGTGGGCGTCGGCCAGGCAGGCGCCCACGCCCGGCGAGTGCACTTCGATCCCTAAAAAGTTCTGCTGCGGATTGTTGCCCGCCATGGTCACCAGCGAGGCGCCCATGCCAAAACCGATCTCCAGCACCGTCGGCGCTTCGCGGCCGAACAGCGCGGCGAGATCGACAGCGTCAGCCTGATACTCCACGCCCATCACCGGCCAATAGTTCTCCAGCGCGTGCTGCTGGCCTTTGGTCAGCCGCCCCTGGCGGCGGACAAAACTGCGGATACGGCGCATCGCGCGGCCGTTCTCATCAAATTCCGGGGAGATGACGTCATTAATCATAGTGCTTTCTGTCTGTTTGGCTGCCAATTAGGGAAACGCGCATTATGCAAAGATACATTGGTTTAGCAAGTGTTCATCTTCTGTACCCGCCGTGCGGCGTCGGAAAGTTCCGGTTTACAGCATCATGACTCTATGCTGCAATCTCGCTTCATTTTCTGCCGGATAACGACGCTGCTCATGATGCAAGCACAACAATTCGCACAGGTGGTGCTTGACTGGTACCAGCGCTACGGTCGCAAGACCCTGCCGTGGCAGCTGGAGAAAACCGCCTATCAAGTATGGCTCTCCGAGGTGATGTTGCAACAGACTCAGGTTGCCACCGTCATTCCTTATTTTCAGCGCTTTATGGCCCGTTTTCCCAACGTGCGCGCGCTGGCGGAGGCTCCGCTGGACGAAGTGCTGCATCTGTGGACCGGCCTCGGCTATTACGCCCGCGCCCGCAACCTGCACAAGGCGGCGCAGACCATTGTCGCACAGCACGGCGGCGAGTTCCCGACAACCTTCGCAGAAATCGCCGATTTACCGGGCGTCGGCCGCTCCACCGCCGGCGCGGTGCTGTCGTTGGCGCTGGGCCAACACTATCCGATCCTCGACGGCAACGTGAAGCGCGTGCTGGCTCGCTGCTACGCGGTGGAAGGCTGGCCGGGCAAGAAAGAAGTCGAAAACCGGCTGTGGAAAATCAGCGAAGAGGTCACCCCGGCGCAGGGCGTCGGCCAGTTCAACCAGGCGATGATGGATCTGGGCGCCATGGTCTGCACTCGTTCCAAGCCCAAGTGTGAACTCTGCCCGCTCAACGTCGGCTGCCTGTCTTATGCCAATCACAGCTGGGCCAACTACCCCGGCAAGAAACCCAAACAGACCCTGCCGGAAAAAACCGCCTACTTCTTATTGCTGCAGCACGGCGACCGCGTGTGGCTGGAGCAGCGCCCGGCGGTGGGCCTGTGGGGCGGCCTGTTCTGCTTCCCACAGTTCAGCGCGCGCGTGGATTTGGAACTCTGGCTGCAGCAGCGCGGTCTGAAAGGCAAGCGCCTGGAACAGCTGACCGCGTTTCGCCACACGTTCAGCCATTTCCATCTCGATATCGTGCCGATGTGGCTGTCGCTCGACGCGGCGGGCAGCGGCATGGATGAGGGCGCGGGTCTCTGGTATAACTTAGCGCAGCCGCCGTCGGTCGGGCTGGCAGCGCCGGTGGATCGCCTGTTGCAACAGCTGGCGAAGCAGCCCCCGATCCAACAAAACTTATATGGCGATAGCGCCATCGACGAGGAATTAGCATGAGCCGCACCATTTTTTGTACTTTCCTGCAGCGCGACGCCGAGGGCCAGGACTTCCAGCTTTATCCCGGCGACGTCGGCAAGCGCATCTACAACGAGATCTCCAAGGAAGCCTGGGGCGAGTGGATGAAGAAGCAGACCATGCTGATCAACGAGAAGAAGCTGAACATGATGAACGTGGATGATCGCAAACTGCTGGAAGAGGAAATGATCAAGTTCCTGTTCGAAGGGCACGACGTGCACATCGAAGGCTATACGCCGCCGAGCGAATAACGCTGTTGGGGCCAGGCGCTGGCCCGCTTCAATCCTCTTATACTTCTTCCAAACGGCTTTAAGATGAAGAAAATTTTAGCTTTGCTCGTAATAGCGCCTTTGCTGATCTCCTGTTCCGGCAAAAAAAGTGAAGAAATCAACGAAGCCTGGATCAAAGACACCAACGGCTTCGACATTCTGATGGGGCAATTCGCTCACAACATCGAGAACATCTGGGGTCTGAACGAAGTTCTGATCGCCGGGCCGAAAGACTACGTCAAATATACCGACCAATACCAAACCCGCAGCCACATCAACTTCGATACCGGTGCCATCACCATCGAAACCATCGCCACCACCGATCCGGCCGCGCACCTGCGCCAGGCGATCATCAGCACGCTGCTGATGGGTGACGATCCGGGTTCCATCGATCTCTATTCCGACGCCAACGATATCCAGATCAGCAAAGAGCCGTTTCTGTACGGCCAGGTGCTGGATAACAAAGGCGCGCCGATCCGCTGGGAATGGCGCGCGGCGCACTTTGCCGATTACCTGCTGCAGACCAAGCTGCAAAAACGCACCTCCGGCCTGCACGTCATCTACTCGGTCACCATCCAGCTGGTGCCAAACCACCTGGACAAACGTGCGCATAAATATCTGCCGATGGTGCGCAAGGCGTCGGAAAAATACGGCGTAGACGAGTCGCTGATCCTGGCGATCATGCAGACCGAATCGAGCTTCAACCCCTATGCGGTGAGCGGTTCGGACGCGCTGGGCCTGATGCAGGTGGTGCAGCACACCGCCGGTAAGGATGTGTTCCAGATGCGCGGCAAATGGGGCACCCCGAGCCGCAGCTACCTGTTCGATCCGGAGAACAACATCGACACCGGCACCGCCTACCTGGCGATCCTGCAGAACAACTACCTGGGCGGCATTCAGAACCCGACCTCGCGCCGCTATGCGGTGATCACCGCCTACAACGGCGGCGCCGGCAGCGTGCTGCGGGTGTTCTCCAGCGACAGGACGCGCGCGGTGGGCATCATCAACGGCATGCAGCCGGGCGACGTGTACCAAACGCTGACCACCAAACACCCGGCCGCCGAGTCGCGCCGCTATCTGGTGAAAGTGAATACCGCGCAGAAGAGCTACCGCAGAAAGTAGCGCTTCCCGCGTGGAAATGAGAAGGGCCGGTGCGAACCGGCCCTTTTTTTACTGCTTGATCATATAGCCAAAGATGCGCTTCCAGCCGTGATCTTTTTTCTCGATGTAGACCCCCTGCAGCTCCGGCGAGAAGCCCGGCAGGCGGTTGATACCCTCCTCCAGCGCCAGGAAGTAGCGCTGCACCGCGCCGCCCCACACTTCGCCCGGCACCACGCACAGCACGCCCGGCGGATACGGCAGGGCCCCTTCCGCCGCGATGCGCCCTTCCGCCTGGCCGATCGGCACCAGCTCGACGTTGTCGCGGATAAACTCCACGTTGGCGTCCTGCGGGTTCATCACCACCGGCGGGAAATGATCCTGACGGAACATCTCCTTTTGCAGCTGCTTAACGTCAAAGCTGACGTACAGATCGTGCATCTCCTGACACAGCCGGCGAATGCTGTAGCCGCGGTAACGCTGCTCGTTCTTGCGGTACACCGTCGGCAGCACCACGCTCAGCGGCGCATCCTCTTCGACATAGCGTTCGAACTGCGCCAGCATCTCCACCAGCTGTTCCATCTTGGCCGGGTTCTCCGCCGGGGTCAGCAGGAACAGGATCGAGTTGAGATCGCACTTCTCCGGCACGATGCCGTTCTCGCGCAGGAAGTTGGCCAGAATGGTGGCCGGCACGCCGAACTCGGTGTATTGGCCGGTCGCGGCGTCAATCCCCGGCGTGGTCAGCAGCAGCTTGCACGGATCCACCAGATACTGATCCTGGGCATAGCCTTCGAAGCCGTGCCACGTCTCCCCCGGCACGAAGGTGAAGAAGCGCGCGTCGTTGGCGATCAGATCGGTATCGTGATCCTGCCAGTCTTTGCCCGCCACCTGCTGCGGAATAAACGGCTTCAGCTGCGAGCAGCGCGTGAGCAGCTGTTTGCGCGTCTCAATGCCCAGCTTGACGCAGTCCATCCACATGCGGCGCCCGGCGGGGCCGGCGTGCATCTTGGCGTTGACGTCCAGCGCGGCGAACAGCGGATAGAACGGGCTGGTCGACGCATGCAGCATGAACGCGTTGTTCAGGTGCTTGTGGTTGCAGTGGCGCTTTTGCCCTTTGATATGGTCGTCTTTCTTATGGATCTGCGAGGTCTGCGAGAACCCCGCCTGCTGTTTATGCACCGACTGGGTGACGAAAATGCCCGGATCGTGCTCATCCAGCTCCAGCAGCAGCGGCGAGCACTCTTTCAGCATCGGAATAAAGCCTTCGTAACCCACCCAGGCGGAGTCGAACAGAATGTAATCGCACAGGTGGCCGATGGTGTCGATCACCTGGCGAGCGTTGTAAATCGTGCCGTCGTAAGTGCCGAGCTGAATGATCGCCAGCCGGAACGGCCGCGCCGCCGCGGCTTTCTCCGGCGCCACCTCGCGGATCTGCTCGCGCAGATAGCGTTCGTCGAAGCAGTGCGCATCGATGCCGCCGATAAAGCCGAACGGGTTGCGGGCGGTTTCCAGATAGATCGGCGTGGCGCCGGCCTGGATCAGCGCCCCGTGGTGGTTGGATTTGTGGTTGTTGCGATCGAACAGTACCAGATCGCCGCGGGTCAGCAGCGCGTTGGTCACCACCTTGTTGGCCGCCGAGGTGCCGTTGAGCACGAAGTAGGTTTTATCGGCGTTGAACACCCGCGCCGCGTGCTTTTGCGCATCCTTGGCCGAGCCTTCGTGGATCAGCAAATCACCCAGCTTGACGTCGGCGTTGCACATATCGGAACGGAACAGGGTCTCGCCGTAGAAATCGAAAAACTGCCGGCCGGCCGGGTGCTTGCGGAAGAACTCGCCGCCCTGATGGCCTGGGCACGCAAAGGTCGAATTCTCCATCTCGACGTAGGTCTTCAGCGTTTTGAAGAACGGCGGCAGCAGCGCCTGCTCGTAGGCGTCGGCGGCGGCCTCCAGCTGCGCCATGTAGAACGGCTTGCTGGCGCCGGCCAGCAGCGCGAAAACACCACTGACAAACGGCAGATAGTCCGGCGAGAGATGCTCGTCCCCTTCCACCGCCACGAAGGTCGGAATGTCGAACCCCGTCGCCTGCAAGCGCGCCAGAATGCCGGCGTTCACGTCGGCGACCGACACCACCGCCGCCGCCACGTCGGTGTAGTCCGTCTGCTCTACGCGCACGATCTGGCGCAGCGTCTCAATGGTGGCGACCAGGCTGGCGCTGGTCGCGATTTTCAATTCTTTCATCATGCTGACTCTCAAACGGTGAAGGATGAGGGTGTGCCACCGGCACGGTAATGAGATAACGCGGTTATCCCGGTAAAAGCGATACCCGGGCACGGCAGCATAAGCGGCGTGCGTGACCGGCTCATGATCGGGGATCATCAGGCGGCTATCGGGGGAACTGGTCTTGGCAGCGTCCGACAGGCATCAGTAAAATCAGGGCCGCAGCGCTGGCTTTACGCATGCCTAACAGCGAGCGTCAGGCGGCCTTACCGCATGGCCGGCAGGCGTATTCGGGCGGATGACGTGCGGAGGAAACAACGGCGGAACGGTGGCGGCGTCAGATGTCTGGTGCGCAGCAGCGCTTGAGCAACAAAACCAGTCATGCCAATAACCCTCTGGCTTATAAGAAGCGGAAACACCGTCAGGGAACGGAGAGTGCTAAAATTTGCGCAATGATTGCATGATTCGTTGCAGGGTTCAAGCGAGAATCGCCTTGATTGAACGTCCATTGATTAAAGCATAATTCATTGTTATTTAATTGAAAAGCCAAAAATCGCGCGTTTAAAGATGGTATAATTACACGTTTTATATGCATATTTATTGAATGCGGATATCCCCCCGTCCCCCGCTCCTCCGGGCTTGCTGCCTGAAAATAGAGCAACCGATCGGCTTTGTGACAGAAAGCGATTGACGCCATCCGGCCAATACGGTTTAATGCGCCCCGTTGCCCGGATAGCTCAGTCGGTAGAGCAGGGGATTGAAAATCCCCGTGTCCTTGGTTCGATTCCGAGTCCGGGCACCATATTCAGAAGAACCCGCTTATGGCGGGTTTTTCGCTTTCTGAGATACGGACTCTCCATCGAACTGCGTTCGATTATTCGGCCAAGGGCCTCACCCTGCGGGCCAGCGCTAAAGCGCTGTTCAACGCGGCGCCAGCGCCGGTTGTCCGAGTCCGAGTCCGAGTCCGAGTCCGGGCACCCTATTCAGAATAACCCGCCTATGGCGGGTTTTTCGCTTTCTGGGGTACGGACTCTCCATCGAACTGCGTTCGATTATTCGGCCAAGGGCCTCACCCTGCGGGCCAGCGCTAAAGCGCCACCGCATCATCCGATGGATGTGCAATTTCGCATTACAGGTGCACTTTCTCAAAAGGCCCGTCCCCAATCCTCCAGGCGTCAAACGAGCGCACTCATATTCTCCGTTTATTGAGTGTTTTTATTGTCATTCGGTGATGGAATATAGCCACGAACCTCTAACGGTATCACTTTGTTAAATCACAATATATTGGATTAAAACTAGGAACATTCCGAATAAAAACGACATTGCTGTTAATTCATTCATATAAGGCTATGCTGAATTTTACCCATTGATAAGACATTTTTAACCTATTCCGCTGCCAACGCGAAATAATGGAGGATCCGGCGACAATGGCAATTGATATGTATATGAAAGTTGAAGGAATGACGGGCGAGTCCCAAGACAGCAATCATAAAGGATGGACCGACGTACTTTCGTTTAACTGGGGCGCTTCACAGCCAGGAAATATGGCTGTCGGCGGTGGGGGCGGTTCCGGGAAAGTGAATTATCAAGACCTCCGTATTCAAGCGCTTATCGACAAATCTACACCCGCCATTCTTAAATATTGTTCCAGTGGAAAACATGTCGCGAAAATCGAGCTTTCCGTATGCAAAGCGGGCGGCAACCAGGTGGAATATTCCAAAATCGTTCTCGAAGACGTGCTGGTGACGCAAACCGATTTTAATGGTGTCGGTCAAAATGATGCGATCCTGGTTGATTACGCCTTCCAGGCGTCAAAAGTCACCATGAGTTACTGGGAACAAGGCAGCAGCGGCACTAAAGGCGCGGAAAGCAAATCTGGTTGGGATATCAAGCAGAATAAAGAGAGCTAAGTGCATTCGGGCACCTAACAATACGTTAATGATCGGGTGATAAAATCATGGCAATGGATATGTTTTTAAAAGTTGAAGGCATTAATGGCGAATCGAAAAATGCGAATCACAAGCAATGGATCGATGTCTTCTCCTTTAACTGGGGCGCGCGGCAGCCTGGCAATATGGCCGTTGGCGGCGGCGGCGGTACGGGTAAAGTGAATTTTCGCGATCTGACCGTACAGGCTCTGATAGATAAAGCGACACCTGCCTTATTGAAATACTGTTCGGCCGGTAAACACCTCGCCAAGGTGCAGTTGTCGCTTTGCAAAGCCGGTGGGCAGGAAGTGGAATATACCCGCATTACCCTGGAAGATGTATTAGTGACTCATACCGACTTCATCGGTGTCGAGCACGGTTCCACGCTAGGCATTGAATACTCTTTTCAGGCCGGTAAAGTATCGATGGAATACTGGGAGCAAGCGAAGCAAGGCAATAAAGGAGCTTCGGTGCAGATGGGCTGGGACATTAAGCAAAATAAAGAAAGCTAATCACATTACGGTGCATATCGTAATGGCGGGGGGATTATGGCATTTCCTAAGTCACATGAAATTTTAGCTCTGACATCGCAACACGAATCGAATAATCGGGTGTCAGCCAACTTTTTGACCCGTGAGATTTTGAATGAGGCGCTGATCCTCGTCAGGTCTCTGTCACCAGAAGAAGTCTTTCGATTAACAAAAACGGAGACCGGCCAGATCGCGTTTACGCTGGGTGAACTCAAAGATGAAAACAACCGCCGATTGACAGCCAATAATATTGAGTCAGGACAACGACCAGGCGGAAGAATTAATCATCTGGATAACCGCATTAATGTCTCTTTTCCCGGAACCTCATGGCAAATGGGGGCGCGTGTTCAGCATTTTGAGAATATCGCGTCGAGTACCGTCGGCGGAGCCGGTCTGGTTTTGATCGCGGGATTATGGACGGGGGCCGGTTCTGGCGTTGGCAGCATTTTAGGCAGAAATGCCGCCCAGCTCGCGGTAGTGACTGGCACGTATTTGGGTAAACGCTTCGTGACCAATAAAACCATGGTCGTGAATCAGATGGCGGCGCATATCAAAAACCTTGCCGATATGTTTAACTCCACCCACAACGCCTTTAATGATTTCAAGTTCGAAAGCGCAGCCAAGCGCGCACAATACAGTCCCGATCCTCAGGCAGAGCACCCTATTACTTTTGAACAGAAAGTCACGGATAACAATGCAGTTCCTGCTAATCATACCGATGCCATTCAGGCTATCGTGCGCCGTTTTGTGACGGGAACTTACCAACGTGTAGATATCGTCGGCCAGGGCGATATGTTTATAAAAGTCTTTTTCAGCGATGGGGAACTGGACATTTCGCAAGCCCAATATGACTACCTCAGCAATTTGAAGCTCCCGTGATTGATCAACCTGGCAGGTCTTCGCGGTTCTGGCGCAACGGTTGTCATTCTGTCCAGGGTGCAAAAATGCCTCGAACTGACGGAAAGATTTTTATTGTCGGTAAGAATGGTCAATGACGATGACAAGGCAGACTGCCGGATCGGACGCGATCGTTGCGCCAGCGTGGCCAGTTTTTTTCACACTCGGCTCAAACAAGCGCCCTCTCCGGGCAGTCTTTGTCCGGCATTAATTAAACGAACCCTGCCCCCGGTAGTTAACGCGAACCCTCCGCGTCCATAGGGTGCAACTCGGGGTAAAATATTGCCGTTCGGGGGGCAACAAGAGGAGATAAAGGTACAGAAATGTGCGTATCACCTTAGTGAAAAAGTGTGATGCCCTGCCGCAAAAAAACAAAATAAAGCATTGAATTAAATGATAAAAATTAACTTACAACGCACGGATTTCATAATTTCACTTCCGATTTCATCTTTGCAAAAAGCATCCTGCCTCTAATATCACGTTATTTCACCTTCCCCGCGCCTATTTTAAGGCTATTCTAAGCAACGAATACACCGAGCCCGGCAGTGCAATGGCATATACATCAGAAAAGCAGATAAGAACTCATACGGTGGGCATCCTCCCTGGTGGCCGTTTTCATGGCTTGATGAATCAGGGGGGCATCGGAATTTTACTTAGGAATATTCATTAAATACACGCGCAAACCTTCATAGGGATTTTCATGGAAAGAAATACGCCCGTAGCCTTTGCCTGATGCGCTACCTAATGCTAAACGGGCATTTAAAATTGCGGTATTTTTGGCCCGTACACCTTTTAATTACATTTAATTCGTGAAGCTTAATTATAAGAAAAAGGCAGCCTCTATCTGCAGTCGTATTTCTGGGTATTATTCTCATTATACTGGAGCTTATTAATGAATCAGCGTTTGGATATCATCGGTATTGGCCTTGGCCCGTCGAATCTTAGCCTGGCAGCCTTAGGAAGTGAAATAGAGGGATTTACGGGACAGTTCCTTGAGCGCAAACCTCATTTCTCCTGGCACCCAGGGATGATCCTGGCGGATTGCAGTATGCAGACCAACTTTTTAAAAGATTTAGTGAGCGCGGTTGCCCCAACCAATCGCTACAGCTTTCTCAACTATCTGGTAAAAAACAGAAAATTTTATCGTTTCCTGACGACGGAGCAGCGCACCGCATCGCGCGAAGAGTTCGCCGATTACCTCACCTGGGCCGCCGCCGGGATGGGATCATTGGCATTCAATCAAGACGTTCAGCGGGTCGAATTTGACGATCGGCAGCGCCAGTTTGTGGTGACCACCTCGAATAAGGTCTTCCACGCCAAACACGTCAGCATTGGCATAGGCAAGAAAATAAAGTTGCCGGATTGCGTGACGACGCAAAGCGATCGCTGTTTCCATGCCAGCGAAATGATGCTGCGCAACCCCGATCTGACCGGCAAACGCGTGGCGATCGTCGGCGGCGGCCAGAGCGGCGCAGATCTGTTCCTGAATATTTTTAAAGGGGAATGGGGGCAGCCGGCGCAGCTCGACTGGATATCGCGCCGCAATAACTACAATGCGCTCGATGAGGCTGCTTTTGCCAACGAATACTTCACACCCGATTACGTCGAGAGCTTTTACTCACTGGACAGCGCGGCCAAGCGGCATATGCTGGCCGAACAGAAGATGACCTCAGATGGCATCACCAGTGAGTCGCTGCTGGCGATTTATCGCGCCATGTACCACCGCTTCGACGTCCTGCGCGAGAAATTATGGGTGCGCCTGCTGCCCAGCCGTTCGCTGACGGCCGTGAAACACACGCTGGATAACGCCTTCCAGCTCGAAACGCGTCATCATCTCGATCACGGCCAGGAAACCTTCAAGGCGGACGTGGTGATCTTTGCTACCGGATATCAATCGGCGACGCCTGAGTTCCTTGAGCCTTTGGCCCACCGGTTGTTAAAGACTGCGGACGGCGAATACCGCATAGCCCCGGACTTTACCTTTGAGTGGGAAGGCCCAGCGGAGAACTGCTTATTTGCGATGAACGCCAGTATGCATAATCACGGCATTGCCGATCCTCAGCTGAGCCTGATGGCCTGGCGATCGGCCCGCATTCTTAATCGGGCGTTAGACCACAAGCCTTTTGATCTGGGAACAACGCCGACAGCCATTCAATGGCGCAGTGAAAGCGTGCCGCCCGCGTTTTAAATACAAGAACGTCTTAATCATTGTCACTATGCTTTGATGGAATTACGTATATGAAGAGACAATTCAAGAAGTTTATTCTGAATCAGCTGGCCGTATTAGCCCCCGAGTTCAAGGCCAGATTGATATACAAAAGGGCATTTGGCAAACCGCTGAATTTACAGTCGCCATCAACCTGGAATGAAAAAATAAATCATCTTAAGTTGAATGACTACAGTAATAACGCATTAGTGACTCAATGTGCAGATAAATATGCGGTGAGAGAGTACATCAAAGAAAAGGGATGCGAAGAGATTCTTAATGAGTTGTATTTTTCCTGTGATTCAGTGCAGGAAATACCGTGGGAAACGCTGCCTGATAAATTTGTCATTAAGGGAAACCACGGTTCAGGGTATAATTTAATTTGCCAAAATAAACAATCGTTGAACATTAAAAGCGCCTCTCATCTGATCGATGGATGGATGAAAGACGATTACTGGAAAACCTATGTAGAACTCAACTACAAAGGGATACAAAAAAAGATCATTGGGGAAAAGTATATCGAATCGCCCAATGGTCACGGGCCTGAAGACTATAAAATCTATTGTTTCCGCGGTGTGCCTTACTGCACCTTGCTGTGCGTCGGCAGGGATACCGGGACGCCAAAATATTACTTCTTCGACAAAGAGTTCAAGTTCCTTTGCTATAGCGAAGACTGTCTGGCATTGAGCCAGGAGGAGATAGACGCTTTCGTGAAGCCTGAGGGATATGATGAACTGTTTGAGTACGCCACTCGCTTGTCGGCGCCCTTTGAGTTTGTTCGCGTTGATTTCTACATCTCGCAAGGCCACATCATTTTTGGCGAGCTGACCTTTACCCCCTCCGCCGGATTGGATACGGATATTTTGCCGCCGACCGATATTTTGCTTGGCAAGATGCTGACGCTGCAGCAGCACTGATTTTTACCGGACGCCCACAGGGAAGATCGGGCGGCGCAGTGCCCAGCGCGAGGAGGAATACCGGCCGGCATGTTCGCAACCTGCCGGCCGGTATTGCCCTGAAGGTATCGGGCCCATGATCTCGCTTGTTCATACCGCCGTTACAGAAAAACCCCGCCACCTATCCCTGATAGCCCGCAACCGACCCAGGCGCAATACCTTAGCCGGACCACATAACCATTTGAAAAATAATGGCATTAAATGATCAATAAGAATCACTTACATATTTATAATAAAATGTTCTATATGTATAGGAAGCTATAATATAAGATACCGGAAAGTTTCCCTGGTGTTGTTGTGTGTCTTTGCCCTATTTTATAGGGCTTTTTTTGCTAAAAATCGTTGATAACCGTGTGTTTCCCCCGCTATTCGCCATTCCCCTCCCCATAAAAACCATAACCATTTCTAATTAATTGCAATCTCTCTTATTCCTGACTTACCAATAATAACAATGAGTTGCTATTAACCCGGCAAAGCAACTGGCGGCCCTCTTCCGGGTTTTGGCCGCCATTCGCGGCCGGAATGTCCGCCCTAAAGGTAGGTTTTTGCCGGGCGCGAACGGATGCTACTATCGGCCTTTTTCCGAAGGTGTTAACCCGCATGTTTTTGTCCAACCGGCATTTTATCTCTGCGCTTCTGGCGCTCGCCATCGGCCTTTGGCTGCCGGGTTCCGTGCTGGCCAGGCCCGATTTGGAACGCAAGATCGGCACTACCGTAGCCGATAGCGATTCTGCCGATTACCGCTTCAGCGACCTGCGCTTCACCTCCGCCGATGGCCGACGGCATTACCGCGTTCGCATCGCTCAACCGCATCGGGCGCCTGAGCCGGGCGGCTATCCAACGGTTTATTTCCTCGACGGCAACGCGGTGCTGATGGAGTTAAACGCCGCCTTACTGGCCAAATTGGCAGCGGCGAAGCGGCCGCCGGTGCTGGTCATGATCGGCTATGACAACGATCTGCGCATCGATGCCGCCGGCCGCGCCTACGACTATACGCTCCCTCTGCCGGCAGGCATGAAGACACCGCCGCGGGCCGGCGGGGGCGCGGATGCGTTCCTGCAATTGATTGAAACTCGGATCAAACCGGCGATCGCCGCCAGACTGGCGGTCGATCCGCAGCGGCAGACGCTGTGGGGGCACTCCTACGGCGGGCTCTTCGTTCTGCACACGTTGTTTACCCATCCTGCCGCCTTTCAGTGCTATATCGCCGTGGAACCCTCGCTGTGGTGGGGCAACGGCATGATCCTGCAAGAAGCGCAGCAGATGACGGAACGGCGCGCGGCGCCGGCGATAAGGCTGCAACTGTGGGTTGGCCTGGCGGAACGCGATCGCGCGGCCCCGCCCGGTGTAAAGAGCCCCGCTCTGCCGGCGGACGCAACGCATTTGCTGGCCGAACAGCTGGCGCAGCTTGACGGTTTCACCGTCGGCTATCGGGAATGGCCCGCCTTAGGGCACGGCGCCATGCTGGGCGCGACCATCGAGCCGGCGCTGGGCAGCGTCATCGCAGAAGACTGAATTCGCGGCTCAGAAGGTATCGGCCACATTTTCATCTGCGGCGCATATCTTCTGATAAGAAGAGTGTTTAATATCTGAGACAGAGAACGGTGGCCGCGGGCGGGCGCGTCAAAAAACAAAGTGGCTCCCCCGTCGGCAAGTGAGCTTGCTCTATCCGGTGGAGCCATACAGTACTGCAGTTTTCCCGGTGGGGCCCTGGTGAGGCGCAAGTAGGAAAAGATGGTGTAAGCAGGGCATTTCAGCGTTTTAATACCGCCTGTTTCACTATTTTCTTCTCCCTGTGGCGCCTATCATAAGCGCCCGTTCACCAGGCGGAAAAGGGTGAAAACCACCCTTGAAATACATTAACGAAAGTGATATTAGAAGCGGTTGGGGCGAAAGCGCCTAGTTCAGTTTTGAATAATTAAATCAGGGAATTATATTAAAAATGAATATTAATATCACCGACAAACCCAACCCGCAGGATGAAGAGTTCGTTATCGACAGCCTTTGGGCGCACAATCACAAAACCCAGCCCGTAGACATTCACCCGCTGTTCCTGACCGTTACCGACGACAACCAGCAGATCGTCGGCGGCCTGGTCGCGCGCACCTGGTGGGGCGGCCTGGAAGTGCAGTATCTGTGGGTTGGCGATCAATGCCGCAAAAGCGGGTATGGCCGCCAATTGATGGAGTTGGCCGAAGAAGAAGCCCGCAAGCGCGGTTGCCATATGGCCTATGTCGATACCTTCGATTTCCAGGCCAGAGGCTTCTACGAAAAATTGGGCTACCGGGTCTATGGCGAGCTGGGCGACTATGCGCATCGCCACACCCGCCATTATCTGGCTAAAAGCCTGTAACGCGGCCTGAGCGGCACAGAGGTGGGTATGGGTTCATCACATAAAAATAATGAATCTTATTTTAAGGGCCTCATCACCATGATGGAGCACCTGAGCGAACCCTGGGGCATCAAAGACCACCTGTCCCGCCACCTCTATATGAACCGCGCCGCTTATCTCTATACCAATACGCCGCTGAATTTCGACGTCGCCGGCAAATATGACCACGAGTTCCCCGCCGACTGGGCCGACTCCGCCGCCGACTTTATCGAGCATGACAAGATGACCGAAGCGGCGCGCGATCGGGTCACGGTCATAGAAACGCACTACTGGTACGGCAAAGACAGCCTGACGCCGTTTATCAGCGAAAAGCTGCCGGTGTACAACGATGACAAACAGGTGATTGGCGTGATCTGGAACGCCAAGCCGATGAACAGCCTGTCGCCGCTGAAGTACATCAATCAGCAAAAACCCAGCGTGTTGACCACCGAAGTCAATAACGAGCTGTTCACCCGTGCCGAACTCGATGTTATTTTCCTTATGCTGCAACGATTTACGGTGAAAGAGATCGCCAAAATCTATAATGTCAGCAATAAGACCATCGAAAACCGCATTTATAACATTTACCAGAAGGCCAACGTGCATACTCAGCAGCAATTTGAGGAGTACTGCAAATACGCCAATCTGGATAACTACATTCCCGATCGCCTGATAACCAAAGGCATTCAGTTTATTTGAACCGCAAGGAAGATCTCACCGTGATAAAGATCGAAGATTATCCGCTCACCCGGGTGCCGCAGGATAAACGAGTTTCGTTTTTAAGCGTGGCCATCGTGCATATGGGCATGCTGACCGCACTGGACCAGTTCATGCTCGGCGCCGTACTCGGCAATTCCATGACGCTGATTGACGCCTTCACCGCCATCTTCGTCGGCAGCCTGATCTTCGGCGTGGTGACCTACGGCCTGGGGCTGGCGGGCATGCGCGAAGGCATTTCCGGCAGCCTGCTGGCGCGCTGGTGCGGCTTCGGCCGTCTGGGCTCGGTGCTGATAGGCGTGGTGGTTGCCGTCAGCCTGCTGGGTTGGTTCGGCATTCAGAACGCCATTTTCGCCAAGTCGCTCGACTTCGCGCTCGGCAATAAGCTGGGCTTCGGCCTGGCCGCCGGGCTCTCGGGCACGCTATTGACCATCCTGGTGGCATTCGGCTTCAAGGCGCTGCGCATCGCCGCCCGTATCGCGGTGCCGATGTTCATCATGCTGGTGGCCTATATTTCGGTGACCGCGCTTTCCGGCCATAACCTGCAGGAGATCATCCAGCTGGCGCCGCCGGGTGAACCGCTGACCATCAGCGCCGGCATCACCATCGTCGTCGGCGGCGCCATCGTGGCCAGCCTGATGACCCCCGATCTGACCCGTTACTCCAAAAACGGCAAACACGTGCTCGGCGTCACGCTCTTCACCATTATCGCCGGCGAGTTCGTGGTGAACGGCCTGGCGATCCTGATCGCCAAAACCCTGGGCACCGCGGATGTGGTCACCATCATGTCGCAAGCGGCCGGCGGCGCCGGTTTGCTGGTGGTGGTGTTCTCCACCCTGCGCGTCAACGATCTCAACCTGTACTCTTCTTCGCTGGGCATCGTCAATGCGGTGGAAGGCATCACCGGCAAGAAGCTGAAATACACCTACACTACGCTGGTGATCGGTATTCTGGGCACCACCCTGTCGGTGCTGGGCATTCTTGACCGCTTTGTCGACTTTCTGACGGTGCTTGGCGTGGTCTTCCCGCCGATTATCGGCATCATGCTGGTGGACTATTATCTGCTGCGCAGCCATCGCAAGATCCTGGATGAGAGCCGCCGGACCGGCCAGTTGCCGAACGAAACGCCAACTATCGGCTGGGCGGCGATCGTCGCCAGCATCGCCGGCGGCGCCGTTGGCCTGGCGACCGAATGGGGCGTACCAACCATCAATTCCCTGGTCGCTGCCAGCCTGCTGTATTGGCTGCTTAAACTGGTCTTCAGCCGGGCGCAAAAACCGCTGGCATCACAGAAATCGCTCTGATTTTCGTGAACGCGGTAATGCACTCCTCCGGTAACGGGGGAGTGTTAGACGCTCGAAAAGGGGATTCAATGCAAAAGAATGAGCCGATCGCGCAGACAAACGGCCGTGGTGGTTAGGGTCCCTGGTGTCGGTAGCAAGCTATCCATTATGCTCAGAGTGTGGCAACGCCCCCTCTGAGCTTTTTATTATAAAAACTGTCGGCTTCCGTGTTTTGATCGTAA
Organism: Serratia sp. CY81684; assembly: GCF_052166595.1. Lineage (NCBI taxonomy): Bacteria > Pseudomonadati > Pseudomonadota > Gammaproteobacteria > Enterobacterales > Yersiniaceae > Serratia > Serratia sp. CY81684. The sequence continues at coordinate 344,282 of NZ_JBJNOO010000004.1, forward strand.
AGAGAAACTTCAGCTTGCATGAACAGTAGCCCATGAAATCGGCTTTGGTCAACATAAAAGTAAACATAAAACCGGCTTTTGTGTTCACTTTTCCATAAGAAAAACCTAATCAATTGATTTGCACGGCTTTATCTTTCGCGCAGAGAAAGCAGACCGCCTCCGCTGATATCATTGCGCTAAACGGCTGACGGAAAACAATAATTACTGCTAATAATCAGTTCGTTACCTGCTCGCCTGCGCCTTTTTATCTGGACAACGCCACTGCGTAAGATATAGTGAAGCCTGCGTAATGTTTGTAAGGACAGCCAATGAAAACCACCAACGCACAGCGCAAAATCAACATCATTAAAAATATTGAATATCTGATGCGTACCCGCGGTGAAACCAAGGCTTCCTTTTCCAATCGCAGCGGCCTGACGCGCACGACTCTCTACAAAATTCTTGACGGAAGAGTGAACAACGTTCAGCAATCCACCGTGAATCGGATCTCCGATTTCTTCGGTGTCTCCTGTGAAGAGATCGAAGATTACGATCTGGAAAAGCTGGAGCTGCTTAACGAAACGCTGTCCACCGAAGGCAACAAGAACCCTTCCGCCATTCCGGTAATCCCGCAGTCGCGCTATCTGGCCGTCTCGCAGCGCAAGATCGGGCAACTGGTCACTGAGTTCCCTTTGACTTATTTCTTCGGCGATGAGTCGAACATGTTGGCAATGAAAATAGAGACCGAAATTAAAGGGTCATTTATTCCCGGCGAAGTCATCATCATCAAACGCCCGCCGGTACTGATTTGCGATTCGCCTTTGCTGTATCACTCGGGAAAAAGCGGCTTCTTTGTGGTTGACGACAAAGACAGCGAAAGCATGGACAAACGCCCTCAGGACACCGTGCAATTCCTGGGTTACATCGTTGGAGAAAGGCTATAAATGGAACCGAATCAGAAGTTCAAGCTGTTGGGCTTCACCCGGCATGGCACCATCGCGGCCAATGTCATGGTATTGGCCACCGGCAAAACCATCACCATGGGGCTGAATGAGCTGGCCGACAGCGAAATATCGGAAGATTTAAGCCGGCATGAGCTGCAGGCGCTGTACCGTAAACTCTATGGTGACAACCAACAAAAAACCGCCTACGAGCTCAGCGATCGCCATGAACGATCCTGGTACGCCTACCTGATTATTACCGTGGCACTCAGCGTGATTTATATTTTCTCAACGCTGTGCGGCGTCAAGCCAATCCAAATCCCGGTGCTGAATCTCATCACGCCGCCGGCGATCTTCATTTACCCGCTCACGTTCATTCTGGTGGATATCCTCAACGAATTCTATGGCTTACGGCTGGCCAGGCGCACCATCATCATCTCGTTTATCGCCAATCTGACCTTCGTCCTGGGCGTTTGGGTAACGACGCTGGTGCCGAGCATTCCGCAGTGGGAGTACAGCGAGACCTACAACGGCATCGTGCACAGCATCATGGCGGTGCTGGTGGCCTCGTCGGCGGCCTATCTGATCTCCGAAAACGTCAACTCCTACCTGCTCTGCAAAATCAAAGAGTTGACCAATTCCCGCTACCTGTTTGTGCGCGTGATCACCAGCACCGTAGTGGCTTCGGCCATCGACAGCGTGGTGTTCTGTACGCTGGCGTTCTACAACGTGCTGAGCTGGGACATCATCAAAACCATGATCCTGTCGCAGTTCCTGATCAAGGTGGTTTACGCCCTGCTGGGCGTCGGGCCGATCTACGCCACCCGCAGTCTGTTTAATCGCTACATCAATACCGAACAAGCAAAGGGCAATGAATATGCATATCCAAAAGCAAGATAAAATCACCCATCTTGGCGCGAACTCCGATTATCCGGATCAATATGCTCCCGCATTGCTCGAAGCCTTGCCGCGTGCCCGCGGCCGCGATCTGATCGGCGTGGACGAGCGGCAGCTGCCGTTCAGCGGCTTTGATCTCTGGACCGCCTTCGAGCTGTCCTGGCTCAACGCCAAGGGCAAGCCGGTGGTGGGCATCGGCGAATTTACCTTCCCGCATTCCTCGTCGAACCTGATCGAATCCAAATCGTTCAAGCTGTATCTCAACAGCTTCAACCAAACGCGCTTCGACAGCGTGGAACAGGTGAGCGCCGCCATGCAGAAGGATCTGTCGCAGGCGGCCAATGGCCAGGTCACCGTCAAGCTCTATCCGGGTCTGGAAGGTTATCCGGCGCAAATCGATCGCCTGCCGGGCATCAACATCGACGATCTGGATATCGCGGTCGACGACTTCGCCTTCAAACCGGAATACCTGAGCGGCGCGGCCGAGAGAGGGGAGCACGTAGCGGAGACGCTGTCTTCCAATCTGCTGAAATCCAACTGCCTGGTCACCAATCAGCCGGACTGGGGCAGCGTGGTGATCCGCTATGAAGGCCGCCAAATCGATCGTGAAAGCCTGCTGCGTTACCTGATCTCCTTCCGCCAGCACAACGAATTCCACGAGCAGTGCGTCGAGCGCATTTTCAACGACATCAAGCAGAGCTGCCGCCCGGAAAAACTCAGCGTGTTCGCGCGTTACACCCGCCGCGGCGGCCTGGACATCAACCCCTTCCGCAGCGATTTCGAAACAGCGCCGACGCTCGGCCGCCTGATCAGACAGTAAGCCTCATCCCCAATGCTCCCGCCAGGGAGCATTGTTTCTCTCGCTTTCATCTCCCTGTTATTTTTCGCCATTATCGTCGTCAGCGGCTATCTTCAAAGCACACTGACGGAGATTAACGACGCATGCCTGACCTTTCTCGCAGAGACATCCTGCGGGCTGCCGCCATCGGATCGGCGTTCTCGCTGTTGCCCGCCTCGATTCGCAAAGCGCTGGCCATTCCCGCCAATAACCGCACCGGCACCCTGCGCGACGTCGAACACGTGGTGATCCTGATGCAGGAGAACCGCTCTTTCGATCACTACTTCGGCACCTTGCCGGGCGTGCGCGGCTTCAGCGATCGCTTTACCATTCCACTGCCCGGCGATCGCCTGGTCTGGCAGCAACAGGGCGCCGAACGGCTGGTGCTGCCCTACCATCTGGACAGCAAACACGGCAACGCCCAGCGCGTCACCGGCACGCCGCACTCGTGGGTGGATGAGCAAGCCGCCTGGGATCACGGCCGCATGAGCGCCTGGCCCACCTACAAAACGCCGGCCTCGATGGGCTACTACCGCCAGCAGGAGCTGCCGTTCCAGTTTGCGCTGGCCAACGCCTTCACCCTGTGCGATGCCTATCACTGCTCCATCCACGCCGGCACCAACACCAACCGGCTGTTCCACTGGACCGGCACCAACGGCCCGTCCGCCGCCGACGTGGCGGTGGTGGTCAACGAATGGGACAGTCCCGGCCCGGCGGACAGCGGCTACCAGTGGACAACCTATCCGGAACGGCTGGAGGCGAGCGGCGTCAGCTGGAAGGTATATCAATTCCTGCCGGACAACTTTACCGACAACCCGCTGGCGGGTTTTCGCCAATACCGCGCCGCCAGCATTCAGGTGGGCAACCCGGCGTGGCCGCCGAAAGACTTCAACGCTTTCGTGCCTTATAGCGATGCGCTCAACGAGGCCGCACCGCTGTACAAAGGCAACGGCAACACCCTGCCGGCCGCCGACGGCAACGATCTGGACGCCATGCTGGCCGGATTCCGCGCCGACGTGCAGCAGGGCAAACTGCCGCAGGTCAGTTGGATCATCGCGCCGGCGGCCTATTCGGAACACCCCGATCCCTCCAGCCCGGTACAGGGCGGCTGGTTCACCCAAGAGATCCTCAACGCGCTGACCGACAACCCGGAGGTGTGGAGTAAAACCGTTCTGCTGGTCAACTACGACGAAAACGACGGCTTTTTTGACCATATGCCTTCGCCTTCCGCGCCGTCGCTGCGCGAAGACGGCAGCTTCGCCGGTAAATCGACGGTGCCGTTCGACACCGAGATCTTCCAGCACGTGGCGCCTCCCGGTTCGCAGGATCAACCGCCGCCGGACGGCCGCATCTACGGCCCCGGCCCGCGGGTGCCGATGCTGGTGCTGTCGCCCTGGAGCCGCGGCGGCTGGGTCAATTCGCAGGTTTTCGATCACACCTCGGTGCTGCAATTTTTGGAAAAGCGCTTTCAGGTGCATGAGCCCAACATCAGCGCCTGGCGCCGCGCGGTGTGCGGCGATCTCACTTCGGCGTTCAACTTTGTCGATCCTAACGGCGAAGCGCTGCCGAGCCTGCCCGCCACCAGCCGCCACGCCGCCGACGGCCTGCGCCAGCGTCAGGAACAGCTGCCGCAAGTGCCGCTGCCATCGCCCGCCCACCAGCGTTTACCCCACCAACGCCGCCTGTCGCGCCCTTCCCGCGCGTTGCCCTACCAGCTGCACGTCGAGGCCAGCGTCGCGGCCGAGCAACGCCGCGTGACGCTGAACCTGTTCAATACCGGCGAGCAGGGAGCGGTGTTTCACGTCTACGACCGGCGCGATCTGGCGCAGATCCCGCGCCGTTTTACCGTCGAGGCGGGCAAGGCGGTCAGCGACGACTGGCAAACGGAGAATGAGTACCATCTGTGGCTGCTTGGCCCCAACGGCTTTCATCGTGAGTTGCGCGGCGCCCTGAGCCGGCCGCAGCCGGAGGTGCGTTTGCGCCCGACGGGCCGCAACCTGCTGCTGCAGTTGAATAACCCGGCCCCCGAAGCGATAACGGTCACCCTTGAACGCTGCCCTTACACGCAGCAAGGCCCGTGGCCTATCACGCTGCCTGCGGGCGGCAGCCATCAGCAAGCGTTTGACGCCCGCGCCAGCGGCGGTTGGTACGATATTACGCTGCAAAGCGCCGGGGGCTGGCTGCGTCGCCTGGCGGGGCGGCTGGAAGATGGCGAACACAGCGTCAGCGACCCGCTGATGGGCCATGAATAACTATCGGCATCGAGGGAGTTCAAAAATCGAAAGGATATCGCTTATCATTGCGCTCTCGTTCTTCGCCGATTACCCAAGGATCTTCATGCCCGCTGTTCTTATCGCCAAAGCCGGCCGCTGGTTGGCCGCCTGCGTTTTACTGTTGGCCGGCGCCGCTCAAGCCGCGCCGATCGTCGTCACCGATGTCGCCGGCCGCCAGGTCACCCTGCCGCAACCGGCCAAACGCGTTATCCTGGCCGATGCCCGCGCGCTGCTGGCGCTGAATATTCTGCATCCGCAGGAGCCGCTGAAAAACATCATCGCCTGGGACAACTCGCTGAAGGTCAAAGCACCGGATCTGGTTGAAGCCTACGCGAAAAAATTCCCACAGGTCATGCAGATCCCCACCTTCGACAACCCCTACACCAGTGATTTCAGCGTGGAAAGCGCGGTGGTGCGTCAACCGGATCTGATCATTTTCGACATTGGCCTGCTGAGCAAATTGAAAGACAGCGGCGTGCTGACCCATCTGGAAAAAGTCGGCATCCCGGTGCTGATCATCGATTTTCGCCAACAGCCGCTCACCAACACCGTCGCCAGCATGGCGCTGTTGGGTAAAGTATTTGACGAGCAGCCCAATGCCGACGCCTTCATCCGTCTCTATCAGCAGCGCCTCGAGCTGGTGCGGCAGCGGGTCGCCACGCTGAAACCGGAGCAGCGCCCCAGCGTCTTCATCGAGCGCAGCGCCGGCATCAAAGGCGAACAGTGCTGCAACACCTTCGGCAAAGGCAGCTTCGGGCAGTTCATCGAGACCGCCGGCGGCAATAATATTGGCAGCACGCTGTTTTCAGACATGGGCGGTGAAGTGAACGTCGAACAGGTGATCAGCAGCAACCCGGATTTCTATCTGCTGACCGGCGCCGACTGGAGCCGCGGGCATCGCGGCACGCTGGCGGTGCCGCTGGGTTACGCCACCGATATGGCCACCAGCCAAAAGAAACTGGCGCACCTGCTGGATCGCACCGGCATTAACGTGCTGAAAGCGGTGAAAGAAAAACGCGTGATGGCGATTTACCATCAATTTTACGACACGCCGCTCAACTTTATCGCGGTTGAGGCGATCGCCAAGTTCCTGCACCCGGCGCTGTTTAAAGATATTGATCCGCAAGCGGATATCGAAATGGTGCACCAGAAATTCACCGCGCTGGATTACAGCGGCGTCTTCTGGCTTACGCCGCAATAGCCCCCGCCATGGCCCGCCAGCCGGGCCCTGTTTCCCGCATTCATTATTTAGTTACCCGCTTAACTATCCCGTAACAATTCTATTTACTTGCCAATAATTATCATTAAGATTGTCTTTTCTAAAAAAACACATCCGGGTCTGAAACTCTTAAGGCATTATTATGTCACCTCTTTTTCGGCTTTCTCTGCTGACGGCTTCCATCGCCATCGCATTCCCTGTCCTTGCTACTGATAACTCATCTCAGAACGATACCGACACCGTGACCGTCGTCGGCAACTGGCTGGACAACCCTGATACCAGTTCGGTGCTGCTCAACCATCCGGGCGCGCGTTCCATCGTCACCCAGCAGCAAATGCACGAACAGGGCGACCAAACCATCGCCGATAGCCTGCGCGGCGTACCCGGCGTGCAAGTGCGCGACAGCAACGGCACCGGCGGCAGTGACATCTCGCTTAACGTCGGCGTGCGCGGCCTGACTTCGCGTCTTTCTCCACGCTCCACCATTCTGATGGACGGCGTCCCGCTGGCGGTCGCGCCTTACGGCCAGCCGCAGCTGTCGATGGCCCCGCTGTCTATCGGTAATCTGCAATCGGTGGACGTGGTGCGCGGCGGCGGCGCGGTGCGCTACGGGCCGCAGAACGTCGGCGGCGTGATCAACTTCGTTACCCGTGACATTCCCAAAACGTTTGGTGGCACCGCCAGCGTACAAACCCAGGGCGCCAGCCACGGCGGCCTGAAGACCCTGACCAGCGCCTCCGTGGGCGGCACCGCAGACAACGGCCTCGGCGCCGAACTGCTCTACTCCGGGCTGCACGGCCAGGGTTACCGCGACAACAACGACAACACCGACATCGACGATTTCATGCTGAAAACGCGTTATGCGTTCACCGATCGTGACGAGCTGCTGGCCAATTTCCACTACTACGACGCCAAAGCCGGCATGCCGGGCGGGCTGAGCACCGCGCAATACGCGCAAAACCCATTCCAATCCACGCGGCCGTGGGACCAGTTCGAAGGCCGCCGCAAGGATATGTCGTTCAAGTACAAACATCAGGAAGACGACAAACAGTTCGAAGTGTTGACCTACTTCACCGACAGCTACCGCGGCAGCAACATCGAATCGGAAGGCACCGGCAAAAACGCGGGCCAGCGGCGCATGGTCTCCTATCCGCGCCACTATTCAACCTGGGCTATCGAACCAAGTTACTCGCAGGTCTTCCGTTTCTGGGATATGGCGCACGAGATCACCCTCGGTTACCGCTACCTGAATGAAACCATGGATGAAAAGGCGTCGCGTTCGGCCTGGTATAACCCGGCGAATATCGGCTCGACGCCGGAGACCCCGGATTATTACCAGCACACCTCCGGCGGCACCGCGGCCAACGCGTTCTATATCGACGACACCATTAACGTCGGCAACTGGACGGTCACGCCGGGCCTGCGTTATGAAAGCATTCGCACCCACGTGGACGATTCGTTCAACAACATCAGCCGCGAGAAAAGCTACAGCGAGCCGCTGCCATCATTGAACGTGATGTACCACCTGTCCGACGCCTGGAAACTGTTCGCCAACGCCAACACCTCGTTCGGCAGCATGCAGTATTTCCAACTGACCAAAGGCGGCAACGGCAACCAGCCGGCGCCGGGGCTGACGGCGGAAAAAGCGCGCACCTATGAGTTCGGCACCCGCTACGACGACACCGTGGTCAAGGCCGAGGCCACGCTGTTCTACATCGACTTCGATAACCAGCTGCAGTACATCAGCAACGACGTGGGCTGGACAAACATGGGTGCCACCAAGCACAAAGGCATCGAGCTGGCACTCAGCTACGATCTCAGCGAGTTGAATCGCGCGCTCGACGGCGCCAGCGTCTACACCAGCTATACCTACACCAAGGCCAGCACCGACAAGGGCGACTTCGCCGGTAAAGATCTGCCGTTCTACTCGCGCCAGGTCTATACCGTCGGTACGCGTTACGCCACCGGCAGCTGGGTATGGAATCTGGATGGTTATGCGCAGTCGAAACAGCATTCGCCGGGCACCGGGCCGGAGTACATCACGCAGGAAAGCGCCGATGGCCAGTTCGGCAATATCGCCGGTTACATGGTGTGGAATATGCGCGGGGAATATAACTTCGGGCCGCAGCTGTCGAACCTGACGCTGGGTGCCGGGGTGAAAAACCTGTTCGATCAGCGCTACTTCACCCGCTCCAACGACAACAACTTCGGCAAGTACGTCGGCGAACCGCGCACCTTCTTCGTGCAGGGGTCAATCGCCTTCTAATGTCGGGGCCCGGCAGGGCCTCGGTATCACCGACAGTAAAGGCGAAACAGGCGCGCCAGGTGCGCGCCCATCGGCGTCAGGGTGGTGTCCTTGCGTTGGATAAGATAAAACGTCGCTTTCGGCAGACGCTCTTCCAGCTCGAGCGGCACCAAATGCTTGCCCAAAATCGGATCCGAAATCACGTCCACCGACAGAATGCTGACAAAATCGCTCTGCGCCACCAGGCTGGTACAGGCCATAAAGGTCTCGCAGGTCACGCTGATCGACGGCGCCATGCCCAAGTCCCCGAACAGATCGTGCAATAGCCGATAGTAACTGCCTTTCGGTGTCGGCATGGTCCAGTCGCAGTGCTGCAGCTGTTTCAGCGAGGTCGCCCCCTCCATCGGATGCCCTTTGCGCACCACTACCCGATACTCTTTTTCCATCAGCCGTTCATACTGCAGCTCGTTGTCGAGGCTGCTGGGGTAGTAGGTATTGACGGTAAAATCCAGCTCGCCCTGGCGCAGTTCTGGGATCATCGACACCAGTTGCCCCTCGACGATGCGCACCTTCACGTTGGGATACTCACGGTGAAACTGGGTGACCACCTGCGGCATCACGGTGCGCGCAATGCTGCCGCCAACGCCGATATTCACCGTGCCGCCCGCCAACCCCAGCCGTTGCTGAATGTCTTCCTGCGCCACCCGCAGCTCTTCGAGGATCAGGCTGGCATGCTGGAAAAAGTTATCGCCGCAGTCGGTCAATACCACCCCCTGACTGCGGCGAATAAACAGCTTGGCGCCCAGCACCTCTTCCAGCTCCTGAATGGCTTTGGTCAGTGCAGGCTGGGAAAGGCGAGAGGTGCGGCTTGCGGCGCGGATGCTGCCCTGGCGGCTAACGTCCACAAATGCACGCAATTGGTGCAATTTTATCGAGGCTGGCATAGGCGAAAGGCGATAACCGTTGTTTATCAATAGCAAGATATTGGCATCTTATTTAGCCAGATTCCATTGTGTACATTCGGAAAAAACATAATAAATAACCAAATTCTTATTTCGCTTAATTAAGCGCATTTTCTGCGCCAATAAGCGCCATTCACGGCAGTTAGTAACCAAACGCACCTTTTTCTTTGCAATAGCTTCACCGTCTGATTTCAGTTCAGAGCATAACTGCTGCCTGGAGCGATCCAGCGCGCGATAACTTATGAGATATCACTATGACTAATTCGCTTTCGATGTTGGTGGCTGATTTGTACCCGCAATTGCAGGCCTGGCGCCGCGACTTCCACCGCTATGCCGAATCCGGCTGGTTTGAGTTCCGCACCGCCACCCTGGTGGCGGAAGAACTCGATCGGCTGGGCTATCGCCTGCAGCTGGGCCGCGAGGTCATCAAGGCAGAGGCGCGCATGGGGCTGCCCTCGCCCGCCGAGCTGGAAGCGCAGGAACAGCGCGCCCGCAATCAGGGGGCGTTGGAAAAATGGTTGCCGCATTTTTCCGGCGGCTTCGCCGGCATCGTTGCAACGCTCGATACCGGCCGCCCCGGCCCGACTATCGCTTACCGCGTGGATATGGACGCCCTCGATCTCAACGAATTGCTGGAACCCGAACACCTGCCGTTCCGTGAAGGGTTCGCCTCTTGCAACAGCGGCATGATGCATGCATGCGGTCATGACGGCCATACCACCATCGGCCTAGGGCTGGCGCACGTGTTCAAAAGCCTGGAATCCCAGCTTCGCGGCACCGTCAAACTGATCTTCCAGCCGGCGGAAGAAGGCACACGCGGTGCAAAATCGATGGTGGAGGCCGGCGTGGTGGACGACGTCGATTTCTTCACCGCGGTGCATATCGGCACCGGCGTGCCGGCCGGCGAGCTGGTGTGCGGCAGCGACAGCTTTATGGCCACCAGCAAGCTGGACGTTACTTTCCGCGGCGTCGCCTCCCACGCCGGCGCCAAGCCGGAAGACGGCCGCAACGCGCTGCTGGCGGCGGCGCAGGCTGCGCTGGGGCTTTACGCCATCCCGCGCCACAGCGAAGGCAGCTCGCGCATCAATGTCGGCGTGCTGCAGGCCGGCACCGGCCGCAACGTGATCGCCGATCGGGCGTTTATGAAGGTGGAGACGCGCGGCGCCACCAATGAGATCAACGCGTTTGTCTATCAACAGGCGCTGAACGCCATCGAAGGCGCCGCCAAAATGCACGGCGTCGCCTGCGATATCGCGCTGATGGGCGCGGCGCAGAGCAGCAAACCGACCCAACCGTGGGTGGATTACATCCGCCGCCAGGCGCAGCAGATAACCGAGCTGACCTCGGTGGTCGATCGCCGCGAACAGGCTGCGGGTTCCGAGGACGCCACCTACATGATGGAACGGGTGAAATCCCGCGGCGGCCAGGCCTCATACGTCATTTTCGGCACCGAGCTGAGCGCCGGGCACCATAACGAGAAATTCGACTTCAACGAGCAGGTGATGGCGGTGGCGGTGAAAACGCTGGCGTCGCTGGCGCTGAACCTGCCGACATTCGGGAGCGGAGCATGAGCAACTCAGAACTGCAGGCTTTTATCGACGACTACATTGACCAAAGCCAGCCCCGCTTCAGCGCGCTGAGCGACGCGATTTGGGACCACCCGGAAACGCGCTTTAACGAGACCTATTCCGCCACGTTGCTGGCCGATGCGCTGGAGCAGGAAGGCTTCTCGGTCGAACGCGGCGTGGGCGACATCGAGACGGCGTTCATCGCCAGCTACGGCAGCGGCCACCCGGTTATCGCGCTGCTGGGCGAGTACGACGCGCTGGCCGGGCTGAGCCAGCGGTCCGGTTGCGCCACGCCGCAGCCGCTGGTGGAAAACGGCAACGGCCATGGCTGCGGCCACAACCTGCTGGGCACCGCCGCGTTGGCGGGCGCCTTCGCCGCCAAGGCATGGATGCAGCAGAACCGGCTGAGCGGCACCCTGCGCTTCTACGGCTGCCCCGGCGAAGAAGGCGGCTCCGGCAAGACCTTTATGGTGCGCGAAGGCCTGTTCGATGACGTCGACGCCGCACTCACCTGGCACCCGGAAGGCTTCAGCGGCATGTTCAATACCAGCACGCTGGCCAACATCCAGGCGGCGTTTCACTTCAAGGGCGTCGCCGCCCATGCCGCCAACTCGCCGCACCTGGGGCGCAGCGCGCTGGACGCGGTGACGCTGATGAATACCGGCGCCAACTTCCTGCGCGAACATATCGTGCAGGAAGCGCGGCTGCACTACGCGGTTACCAACACCGGCGGCAGCTCCCCCAACGTGGTGCAGGCCGACGCCGAGGTGTTGTACCTGATCCGCGCGCCGCAACTCGATCAGGCGCAGGACATTTACCAGCGGGTGATCAACATCGCCAAGGGCGCAGCGCTGATGACTGACACCCAGATGGAGGTGCGCTTCGACAAAGCCTGCTCCAACTATGTGCCGAACCGCAGCCTGGAACGCGCGATGTATCAAAACCTGTGCGATTTCGGTCTGCCCGAGTACAGCGACGCCGAGCGCCGCTTCGCCGAGGAAATCCGCCAGACCCTGAGCCGCGACGACCTGCGCAACGCCAAACTCAATATTGCCCGCACCGGCGGCGCGGCCGGACGCGAGTGGGTGCAGCAGTTGGGAGATAAGGTGCTGATGGACGAGGTCGCGCCTTATGTGGAATCCGACGATCTGCTGTACGGCTCTACCGACGTTGGCGACGTGAGCTGGGTGGCGCCGACCGCCCAATGCTTCAGTCCTTGTTTCGCACTCGGCACTCCGCTGCACACCTGGCAACTGGTGGCGCAGGGCCGCACCGCTATCGCCCATAAGGGCATGTGCCTGGCCGGCAAGGTGATGGCGGCGACCGCCATCGATCTGCTGAGCGACAGCGCCCTGCTGGCGCGCTGCCGCAGCGAGTTCGAGCGCCAGCGCGCCGAACAGCCGTACCGCTGCCCAATCCCGCAGGGGGTGCAACCATCGCCATTGAAATAGCATGAACAGACAGGGCCCGGACAACCGGGCCACTAAGTATAATTATAAATAAATCAAATAATAACAATCACACAACAGAGCAAACACAGAGGGTAAAATCATGAGTGAGGCCACAACGCCAATCAATAAAAGCCCCGGACGCGTTTTTTACTGGGTGGAACGCATCGGCAATAAGATCCCCAATCCGTTTTTACTGTTCGTCTATTTGATCCTGGTGCTTATGCTGGCCACCGCGCTGTTTTCCTGGCTCGACGTGGCGGTGAAAAATCCGGCCACCGGCGAGCTCATCAAGGTGAATAACCTGATGAGCGTGGCGGGCATGCAGTGGATATTTCCCAATATCATCCATAATTTCAGCAGCTTTGCGCCGCTGGGGGCTATTTTGGCGCTGGTGATAGGTGCCGGCCTGGCGGAAAAGGTCGGCCTGCTGCAGGCGCTGATGTACAAAATGGCCTCGCGCGTCAGCGCCCGCTACGCCAGCTATATGGTGCTGTTTATCGCCTTCTTCAGCCATATATCATCGGACGCTGCGCTGGTGGTGATGCCGCCGCTCGGCGCGCTGATGTTTATCGCGGTGGGTCGCCACCCGATAGCCGGGCTGCTGGCGGCGATCGCCGGCGTCGCCTCCGGCTTTACCGCCAACCTGTTGATCGTCACCACCGACGTATTGCTTTCCGGCATCAGCACCGAAGCCACCAAAGCGGTGGACGGCGCGGTTCACGTCAGCGTGATCGACAACTGGTACTTTATGGCCACCTCCGTGATCGTGCTGACCATCGCAGGCGCGCTGCTCACCGACAAGTTTATCGAGCCCCGTCTGCCGAAGTGGCAAGGCGGCGCCGAAGACAAAATCGCAGCGCTGACCCCGCTGCAGAACCGGGGGCTGATGATGAGCGGCATCGCCGCGCTGGTGTTTATCGCCATCATCGCCGCTCTGGTGGTGCCGGAGGCCGCGCCGCTGCGTGACCCGAACACCGGTTCGGTGATCCCTTCCCCGTTCATCAAGGGCATTGTGCCGATCATCATCCTGTTCTTCTTCACCGTCGCCATTACCTATGGCGTGGTCACCAAACAGATCCGGCGGCCGGACGATATTCCCCACCACTTGCTCGATCCGATGAAAAGCATGGCGGGTTTCATCGTGATGGTGTTTCCGCTGTCGCAGTTCGTGGCGTTCTTTAACTGGAGCAACATGGGCAAGTTTATGGCCGTCGGCCTGACCGATATGCTGGAAGCCGCCGGCATGAGCGGCGCACCGGCATTTCTCGGCCTGATGTTCCTCTCTGCCTTCCTGTGCATGTTCATCGCCAGCGGCTCGGCGATCTGGTCAATTTTGGCGCCGATCTTCGTGCCGATGTTTATGCTGCTCGGTTTCCACCCGGCGTTCGCCCAGATGATCTTCCGCATCGCCGACTCTGCGGTGCTGCCGCTGGCGCCGATGTCGCCGTTCCTGCCGCTGTTCCTCGGCTTCCTGCAGCGCTACCGCAAAGACGCGCAGCTCGGCACCTATTACGTGCTGATCCTGCCCTATCCTTTGGTGTTCTTCAGCGTGTGGATTTTGCTGCTGCTGGTCTGGTATGCGCTAGGCTTGCCAATCGGTCCCGGCGTCTATCCGAAGCTGGGCTAAACGCCCCGCTATCTCGCCCCGCGCCGGTTCGCGGGGCAGATCCCCTTCTCCCCAAGCCCAGCAGAAAGATTGATCTTCCTCACTGACCAAGCGGCTTTGAGGATTATTTCATTGCCTTGCTAAACCGGTTCTTCTATTTTAGCTCACCATCTGACAACGACAAAAACAGGGATTAAGCATGATGAATCGCGTATGGGTACTGGGCGACGCCGTGATCGACCTGGTGCCGGAAAATGCCAACGGTTATCTCAAATGCCCCGGCGGCGCGCCGGCGAACGTGGCGGTGGGTATCGCCCGCCTGGGCGGCGACAGCGCCTTTATCGGCCGGGTGGGGCAAGACGGCTTCGGTGCCTTTTTGCAGCAGGTGCTGAGCGATGAAGGGGTGGATATCGGCCATATGCGGCCAGACCCCGAACACCACACTTCCACGGTGGTGGTGGATCTCGATCTTCAGGGTGAGCGCTCATTCACGTTTATGGTGCAGCCCAGCGCCGATCTGTTTTTGCAGCCCGACGATCTGCCGGCTTTCCAGCGGGGCGAATGGCTGCACCTCTGCTCCATCGCGCTCTCGCAGGAGCCCAGCCGCAGCGCGGCCTTTACGGCGATGGAACGCATGCGGGCAGTCGGCGGCCGGGTCAGTTTCGATCCCAACATCCGCGAAGAGGTCTGGCGCCAGCCGGAAGCACTGCGCCCCTGCCTGCAAAAGGCGCTGCTGCTGGCGGACGTGGTGAAACTGTCGCGCGAAGAGCTGGCTTTCATCAGCCATCTTGACGATCTGGAGAACGCCATGCGCTGGATGATGCAAACCTATCCGCTGCGCCTGCTGCTGGTGACGCTGGGCGGCGACGGCGTCTGCGTACACGATGGGCATCGTCTGCGTCATTTCCGCGCAACGCCTGTCGTGCCGGTCGATACCACCGGCGCCGGCGACGCCTTCGTCGCCGGGCTGTTAGCGGCGCTGGCACGCCTTCACGCATTGCCGCAGGAAGCGCAATGGCCGGCGGTTATCGCTCAGGCTCAGGCCTGCGGTGCGCTGGCCACCACCGCCAAGGGCGCTATGACCGCCCTGCCCCGCGCCGACGAGTTGGCTGCTTTCCTGCGTTGATTCTCTGCATCCACGGCGCTCCCCTTAGCGCCGTGGTCTTTTAACCCACGATTTGCGTACTCGATCACAATAGCTGAATCGGGTTAGCAAACTTGATTGCCAGTCCGCTTCTCGATCGCTATCTTTCGCCATGAAAAACCGGTTTAGCAATTTAGCAAAAAATAATAACAACCCTTCCCGGATGATAGACGATGATGAAAAAACTCAGCTATTTGGCGATAACAACAGGGCTTTTCCTCTCCACGTCTGCCGCAGCGGCCTCGGGCGGCGGCAGTATCGAGGCGCGTCTCAACGCGCTGGAACAACGTCTGGCGCAGGCGGAACGGCGCGCCGCTCAGGCTGAAATCCGCGCCACGGTGGCGGAACGCCGGGCGCAACATCTGGAACAGCGCACCGCCAACACCGAACGGCAAACCGCGCAGATTGCGCAGATTGCGCAGCATGCCGCTACGCCGATTGCCCCGGCCAGCGCGCTGAAATTGAGCGGATTCAATGAGCTGAAGCTGTATGGCGACGTGGAGTTCAACCTGGACGGCGCCAGCCGCAGCGGCCAGCTGACGTCGTTGAAAGGCAGCGACCACAAGGACTGGAAACCCGGCAACAAAGAGCGCTGGGACATCAACGGCCGCATTCTGGTCGGGCTGGACGGCTACCGCCGCAATCCGGACGGCAACTTCTCCGGCTTCAGCGCCCAGCCGCTGGCGGACATGAGCGGCAAAATGAACCTGGACGACGCCGCTTTCTTCTTCGGCAATGAAAAGAACTGGCAAACCAAAATCGGCCGCTTCGAAGCCTACGACATGTTCCCGCTGAATCAGGACACCTTCATTCAATACTCCGGCAATACCGCCAACGACCTGTACGCCGACGGCTTCGGCTATATCTACATGATGAAAGAAGGCCGCGGCCGCAGCAGCAGCGGCGGCAACCTGATGCTGAGCAAATACGCCGGGGATGTCTATTTCGAACTGAACACGCTGGTGGAAGACGGCACCTCGCTGTTCCAGGACAACAGCTACCACGGCAATGCGCTGGAAAATAAGAAAAACGTCGCCTATTTGCGCCCGGTGATCGCCTGGAAGAAAGACGCCTTCAGCATCGCGGCGGCGATGGAAAGCAACGTGGTGAATAACGCCTACGGCTATCAGGACAGCCAGGGCCGCTTCGTCGATCAATCCAAGCGCAACGGCTACGGCATGACCATGAGCTGGAACACCAACGCGGCCGATCCGGATAACGGCGTGGTGGCCAACCTGAGCACCGCCTACCTGGATGCGTCAGGCGAGCAAGACTTGACCGCCGGCGTCAACGTGCTGTGGCGGCGCTTCGAACTGGGTTATATCTATGCGCACAACAACATCAAAGAGTTCAATACCGCCGGGATCGCCGCCGATATCCACAACCCGCTCAGCGAACCGGGCAACTACGACATCCACACCGTTCATGCGTCGTATCAGATACCTAACATTATGAATATGAAGAATTTTAATTTGTATTTGGGGGCCTATGTCTCGCTGCTGGAAGCCAACGCCGACAGCAAGATAGCCAACGGCGACAACGACCAACGTTACGGCATGCGCGCCAGATTCAAGTATTTCTTCTGACATCGATTCACGTCGCTGCGCCGCAAACTGCGCAGCGGCATTTTTATTTAGCAAGGGGACAACATGAATATTACCGCAACCGCCAACGCGCTGTTGCCGCTGCTCGGCGGTAAAGAGAACATCGCCAGTGCCGCCCACTGCGCCACGCGCCTGCGCCTGGTGCTGGTGGACGACAGCAAGGTGGACAAAGAGGCCATCGGCAAACTGGACGGCGTTAAAGGCTGCTTCAGCAACGCCGGCCAGATCCAGGTGATCTTCGGCACCGGGCTGGTCAACAAGGTGCATGCGGAATTCATCAAGGCGGCGGGCGTCAGCGAATCCAGCAAGGCCGAAGCCGCCGATATCGCGGCGAAAAAGCTCAACCCGCTGCAGCGCATCGCCCGCCTGCTGTCGAACATCTTCGTGCCTATCATCCCGGCGATCGTCGCGTCCGGCCTGTTGATGGGGCTGCTCGGCATGGTGAAAACCTACGGCTGGGCCGATGCCAACAGCGCGTTGTTCATCATGTTGGATATGTTCAGTTCGGCGGCGTTCATTATTCTGCCGATTCTGATCGGCTTCACCGCCGCACGCGAATTCGGCGGCAATCCCTATCTGGGCGCCACGCTCGGCGGCATTTTGACGCATCCGGCGCTGACCAATGCCTGGGGCGTCGCCGGCGGATTCCACACCATGAACTTCTTCGGTCTGGACATCGCCATGATCGGCTACCAGGGCACGGTATTCCCGGTGCTGCTGACGGTGTGGTTCATGAGCCTGTTGGAAAAACGGCTGCGCAAGGTGATCCCCAACGCGCTCGATCTGATCCTGACGCCGTTCCTGACGGTAGTGATCTCAGGCTTTGTCGCCCTGCTGTTTATCGGCCCCGCCGGCCGCGCGCTGGGCGATGGCATCTCCTTCGTGCTCAGCACGCTGATTGCCCATGCGGGGTGGTTAGCCGGGCTGCTGTTCGGCGGCCTCTATTCCGCTATCGTCATCACTGGCATCCACCACAGTTTCCACGCGGTAGAAGCCGGGCTGCTCGGCAACCCCAATATCGGCGTCAACTTCCTACTGCCGATCTGGTCGATGGCCAACATCGCTCAAGGCGGCGCCTGCCTGGCGGTCTATTTCAAAACCCGCGACGCCAAAATCAAAGCCATTGCGGTGCCTTCGGCCTTTTCCGCCATGCTCGGCATCACCGAGGCGGCGCTGTTTGGCATCAACCTGCGCTTCGTGAAACCGTTTCTGGCGGCGCTGGCGGGCGGCGCGCTCGGCGGCGCCTGGGTGGTGGCCAACCATGTCGGCATGAACGCGGTCGGGCTGACGGCGATCCCCGGCATGGCGATCGTGCAGGCCAGTTCGCTGGTCAGCTATATCATCGGTCTGGCGATCGCGTTTGGCAGCGCCTTTGTCCTCTCCCTACTGCTGAAATACAAAACGGACGCGCAATGATGGAAGAACTCAGCTTAATCAAACAGGCAATGCGGGCGGTAATGAACGGCCAGCCGCTCGCGCTGCGCGATCCGCACCGACCGGACTGGCATCTGGCACCCAGCGTTGGCCTGCTGAACGATCCCAACGGCTTTATCCAGCACAACGGCGTTTATCATCTGTTTTATCAGTGGAATCCGCTGGGTTGCGATCATCGCAACAAATGCTGGGGACACTGGCAGTCGGCTGATTTGCTGCGTTGGGAGCACCAGCCAATCGCCCTGGCGCCCGGCGCCTGTTACGACAGCCACGGCTGTTACTCCGGCTCGGCGGTGGTGGCGGAAGGCAAAATCACGCTGATCTACACCGGCAACGTGAAATTCCCAGACGGCTCACGCACCGCTTACCAATGCCTGGCTCAGGAAAGCGAACGGGGCGAATATCGCAAACTTGGGCCGGTGCTGCCGCTGCCGGAGGGCTACAGCGGTCACGTACGCGATCCGAAAGTGTGGCGTCATCAAAATGACTGGTACATGGTGCTCGGCGCGCGTGACCTGCAGGATCGCGGCAAGGTGCTGCTGTTTCGTTCCAGCGATCTGCGCGACTGGCAAGCGCTGGGAGAGATCGCCGGTTCCGGACTGAACGGCTTAGAGGAATTCGGTTACATGTGGGAGTGCCCGGACCTGTTCTCGTTGGACGGCGATGAGGTGTTGATCTGCTGTCCGCAGGGGCTGACGCCGCAGCCGGAACGCTATCTCAACCGTTATCAGGCCGGTTATCTGCTCGGCAAGCTGGATTACCGGCAGGCGGCCTTCAGCCACGGCGAATTCCGCGAGCTGGACGCCGGCTTCGAGTTCTACGCGCCGCAGACGACGTTGGCGGAAGATGGCCGCCGCCTGCTGTTCGGCTGGATGGGCGTGCCCGAGCAAGATGAAGAAGCCCATCCGACGCGCCGTTACGGCTGGATCCACACCATGACCTGCCCGCGCGAACTGTCGCTGCGGCATGGCCGCCTCCACCAGCGCCCGGCGCGCGAGCTGCAACAGCTGCGCGGTGAGCGAGCAGGCTGGCAAGGCCGCGCCGATAACGCCCCCGCCTATGCGCTGGGGGCCGCGGAGCTGCAATTGACGCCGCAGGGCCCGTTCAACGCAACCTTTGGCGACGCGATGACGCTGAACTGGGACGGCGAAAGGCTGCAGCTGACGCGCGCTTCCCTGACCGACGGCCGGCCGGAGCACCGTTACTGGCGCGGCCCGGTCACGCATCTGCAACTGCTGTTCGATCGTTCCAGCGTGGAGATTTTCATCAACCACGGCGAGGCGGTGATGAGCGCACGCTACTTCCCGGCGGGTGAGCCGCAACTGCGGCTGTGCGGGAGCGCGCCGCTGGCGTTGGAATACTGGCCGCTGACGCCATGCATGCTAGAATGACGCATCCTCCGATGACTTCAGATGGCGTCAGTGAAAAAAAATAAACGCATTACCATCAGTGACATCGCCACGCTGGCCGGGGTGTCGAAATCGACCGCCAGCCTGGTGCTGAACGGCCGCAGCAAGGAATACCGGGTGTCCGACGACACCCGCGATCGCATTCTGGCGCTGGCGCACGAACACCATTATCAGCCCAGCATCCACGCCCGCTCTTTGCGCTCCAACCGCAGCCACACGCTGGGGTTGGTGGTGCCGGAGATGACCAACTACGGCTTTGCGGTGATTTCGCGCGAGCTGGAAACGCTGTGCCGCGAAGCCGGGCTGCAGCTGTTGATCGCCTGTACCGATGAAAACCCGGCGCAGGAAATGATGGCGGTGAACAGTCTGGTGCAGCGCCAGGTCGACGGATTGATTGTCGCCTCCAGCCAGCTAAACGACGCGGAATACCAGAAGATCAATGTCGGACTGCCGGTGGTGCAGATGGACCGTCTGATCGCCGGTTCCGAACTGCCGCTGGTGATCACCGATTCGGTCAACTCGACCGCCGACCTGGTGGAAAAGGTCGCGCGCCAACATCCGGACGAGATCTATTTTCTCGGCGGGCAGCCGCGCATTTCGCCGACCCGCGATCGGCTGGCCGGTTTCCAGCTTGGCCTGCAGCGCGCCGGCATCGAGTGCAAACCGGAATGGATCATCAACGGCAACTATCACCCCAGCTCAGGTTACGAGATGTTCGCTCAGCTGTGCGCACAGCTGGGACGGCCACCCAAAGCGCTGTTTACCGCCGCCTGCGGCCTGTTGGAAGGGGTATTGCGTTATCTGACTCAACATCAGCTGATGGAGAGCGACATCCACCTGTGCAGCTTCGACGATCACTACCTGTTCGACTGCATGACGCTGAAGATCGATACGGTCGCACAGGACTGCCGGGCGCTGGCGCAACATAGCTTCGACCAAGTCACCGCACTGATCGACGAGCGGCCGCTGGAACAGAACGCGCTTTATCTGCCGGGCCGTATCCGCTGGCGCCATGCCGGTTCCCGGGCTTTGTTGGCCGAAGAGTGATATCTCTGAATCAGTAAAAAAGGGCGCCGAAGCGCCCTTTTTTGTTTCATCAGCCCGCTACTTGGCGGCGCCTTCCATGCCCACCAGCCCCACTTTCAGGTAGCCGGCTTTACGCAGGGTGTCCATCACGCTCATCAGCGTTTCATAGTCCACGCTCTTGTCCGCCTGGAAGAAGATAGTGGTTTCTTTGTTCGCCTGGGTGCGTTGATCCAGCACCGAAGTCAGCTGATCGGCATTCACCGGCTGATCGCCGACGTAGAGCTGCTTGTCGGCCTTCACCGACAGGAACACCGGTTTCTCCGGCCGCGGCTGCGGCTTGGCGGAGGAGGCCGGCAGATCGACGCGGATATCTACCGTTGCCAGCGGCGCGGCCACCATAAAGATGATCAACAGCACCAACATGACGTCGATAAACGGCGTCACGTTGATTTCATGCAGTTCGCCGCTGTCGTCCAGATCTTCATTTAAGCGCATCGCCATGACTCACCCCGCCCGCAGTTGGTGCGCGTGCTGTGAGCGCTTGGCTTCCGCCGTCGCGGCCAGATCCAAATCACGGCCCTGCAGCAGCAAGACCTGCGCCGCCACGTCGCCCACCTGGGCGCGATGGCCGCTGATGACGCGAGCGAAGATGTTGTAGATAACGACGGCAGGGATAGCCGCGACCAGACCCAGTGCGGTCGCCAACAGCGCTTCCGCGATGCCCGGCGCTACGACCGCCAGATTGGTGGTCTGCGAATGGGCGATGCCGATGAAGCTGTTCATGATGCCCCACACGGTGCCGAACAGGCCGACGAACGGCGAGATGGCGCCGATGGTGGCCAGGAAACCGTTGCCGCGGCCCATGTTGCGGCTGTAGGCCGCCACGCGGCGCTCGAGGCGGAAGCCGGTGCGCTCTTTGATGCCGTTGTTGTCGTTGGATTCCGCAGACAACTCCAGCTCATTTTGCGCGTCGTTCAGCAATACCGCGCTGACGCTCTCCGGACCGAAGTTTTGCGCCAGCTCGGAGGCTTCATCCAGCGAGCGCGCTTCTGCCAGCGCCAGCTGTTCGCGGCGCAGACGGCGCTTGGCGCGCAGCAGTTCGCTGCCTTTGGAGAACAGAATGGTCCAGGTCACGATCGAGGCCAGCACCAGGCCGATCATTACCGCTTTCACCACCGCGTCAGCGTGCTGGTACATGCCCCAAACGGACAGGTCCATGCCGCGGGTTTCCGGTGGCTGGATCGTTGGCGCCGGGTTCACCGGCGTGATGCTCTCCGGCGCGGCGGCTGCAGCAGGTGCAGGCGCGGTGGTCGGCGCAACGCTTTCGGCAACGGCCGGATTGCTCGCCGGCGCGGCCTGCGCGCTGCCGGCCAGCCCTACGACCAGCACCATAGATGCCATCAGGCTGCGGCCGAAGGCCTTGCCCCACTGCGCCCGGCCCTGGCCGAACGATCCTTGATTTAAATTCTTGCCAGCCGTTTTCACGCTGTGCCTCCACCCATTACCGATCAAAATTAAGGAATAATTCAGCGTGCGATCATATCAAACCAACCGGGGATTGATAGTGGTTCTCATTATTATTTACCAAATAAACGAGAAAATTTTAGCCAGCCCCGTTACAAAGCGCCAATCTGTGTCCGTTCACCGCCAAATGCCCCTTTTATAGGGTGATTTCGTTACTTTTCTTCCACAACGACGCAACAACGCCACGCTGCCGAACGGCGTCTTGACCGATGAATGGGCTTCTCTCTCGCACCACGGCAGAAGGATGAGGCGAGAAATGCACGCCCGACAGACAATTATAGCCGTTTCTATATCTGGAAGTTAAAACGTCTGGATGGCTATATTAACTCATGTTAACGTAAGGGCTATCGTAAACGGGCACGTGCAGAGCAACCAGAGGTGAGCCAGGTACCATGACGTCAAAACATATCGAAACCGCGCTGATCGGCGCCGGCCGCGGCAAACGCTACACCCAGGGCTCTGTCAATCCCGTCACGCAACGCGCCTCTTCTTTGGTCTTCGACTCCGTCGCCGCCAAAAAACACGCCACCGCGCAACGCGCCCACGGCGAGCTGTTTTACGGCCGACGCGGCACCCTGACCCACTTCGCCCTGCAGGATGCGATGGTGGAGCTGGAGGGCGGCGTCGGCTGCGTGCTGTACCCCTGCGGCGCGGCGGCGGTGGCCAATGCGATCCTGTCGTTCGTCGGCGCCGGCGATCACCTGCTGGTCACCGGCTCTGCGTACGAACCGACCCAGGATTTCTGCACCCATATCCTCGGCCGCATGAACGTCAGCACCACCTATTTCGATCCGCTGATCGGCGCAGACATCGCCAAACTGATCCAGCCCAATACCCGCGTGGTGTTCCTGGAATCCCCCGGTTCCATCACCCTGGAAGTGCAGGACATTCCGGCGATAGTGCAGGCCATTCGCGCCGTGGCGCCAGAAGTGGTGATCATGATAGACAACACCTGGGCGGCGGGCGTGCTGTTCAAGGCGCTGGATTTCGACATCGACATTTCTATTCAGGCCGGCACCAAATACCTGATCGGCCATTCCGATTACATGCTTGGCACCGCCGTCGCCAACGCGCGCTGTTGGGATCAACTGCGCGAGTACTCCTATCTGATGGGGCAGATGGTGGATGCCGACACCGCCTACATGGCGAGCCGCGGCCTGCGTACCCTGAGCGTGCGGCTGAAGCAGCACGAACGCAGCAGCATCGAGGTCGCCAACTGGCTGGCGGGGCGGCCGGAGGTGGCGACGGTCAATCATCCGGCCCTGCCGAGCTGCAAGGGCCACGAGTTCTACCGCCGCGACTTCAGCGGCTGCAACGGGCTGTTCTCTTTCGTGCTGAAGGAACGGCTGGACGATACGCAGTTGGCCGCTTACCTGGATAACTTCAGCCACTTCAGCATGGCCTACTCCTGGGGCGGCTTCGAGTCGCTGATCCTGGCCAACCAGCCGGAAGAACTGGAAGCGATCCGCCCGGCGGGCGGCGTCGATTTTTCCGGCACGCTGGTGCGGTTGCATATCGGCCTGGAGAACGTCGAAGACCTGATCGCCGATCTGGCGGCCGGCTTCGATCGCCTCAACGGCGTGCGCTAAGGCGGATTCCGATAATTTTCTTCGTCTCGTTTAATGTCGGCTTAAGCTATTAGCGGTACACTAACCGGGTAACTGTCAGATACGGTACCCGCCGCATCCTGGAGAACGTGACCCCGGGCGCAACCGGCATGCAACAGGACATAAAATGGATGTATTACGAGAGATTATTCATGCGCTTTGGCAGCAGGACTTTATCGCCCTCGCCGATCCAAGCGTAATTTGGGTGGTTTACGCCGTACTTTTCACCACTCTGTTTTTGGAAAACGGACTGCTGCCCGCCTCCTTCCTTCCCGGTGACAGCCTGCTGCTGCTGTCGGGCGCGCTGATCGCCAAAGGCGTGATGGGCTTTGCCCCCACTCTGCTGATTCTGACCGCCGCCGCCGGCCTCGGCTGCTGGCTGAGCTATATCCAGGGCCGCTGGCTGGGCCACACCGGCCTGGTGAAGAGCTGGCTGCTGCAACTGCCGGCACAGTACCACCAGCGCGCGCACAACCTGTTCAACCGCCACGGGCTGACGGCGCTGCTGATCGGCCGCTTCCTCGGTTTCGTGCGCACCCTGCTGCCGACCATGGCCGGCATTTCCGGGCTCAACAGCTCGCGCTTCCAGGTGTTCAACTGGCTGAGCGCGGCGATCTGGGTCTGCGCGCTGGTCGGCCTCGGCTACGCGTTCAGCCAAATCCCGCTGGTGAAACGCTACGAAAGCCAGGTGATGACCGGTCTGATGCTGCTGCCGCTGCTGCTGCTGTTTGTCGGCCTGCTGGGCGCCATGCTGGTGATCTGGCGTAAAAAACGCGCCGCCTCTTCCTGAATCGGGCGCGCTACAGCGCCTTCTCGACCAACGCCAGACTGGCAGGCAGTTTGCTCACCAGCGTATCCACCGCCAGCCGCACCTTCAGCGGCAGGTGAGGCGTGTGCGGCCACACCGCATGCGCTTCAAAGGCGGCGCCCGGCCGATCGCGCAGCAAGCGCACCAGTGCCCCGCTCAACAACTGCTCACGCACCAGCCAGCACGGCAGCCAGGCGATGCCGAAACCCGCCGTCGCCGCATCCGCAATCGCCTGCAGGTCGTCCATTTGCAGCCGGTTATTCGGCATCACGTCCTGCGGCTCGCCGTTCTCGTCCAGCACCCGCCAGCTGCGCCGTGCGCCGGCGCGCATATAGGTCACCGCCTCATGCTGCGCCAGTTGCTCGATGCTGTGCGGTTCGCCGCACCGCTGCAGATAGGCCGGCGAGGCGCACAGCGTCATACGGTGATCGCCGATGCGGCGCGCCACCAAGCCGCTGCTGTTGGCCAGCGTACCATTGCGGATCGCCATATCGAAGCCGTCCTCAATCAGATCCACCACCCGATCGCTGAACGACAGCTCCAACTCCAACCCAGGATGCTCGCGCGTCAGTTCGGTCAGCAGCGGCGCAATGCACATGCGGCCAAACAGCACCGGCATCGACACCCGCAGCCGACCGCTGACCTGCCGCTTGCCCGACTCCAGCAGCGTTTCCGCGCCACGGATCTCCTCCAGCGCCCGCAGGCAGCGCTCGTAGAACAGCGCACCGTCGTCGGTCAGGCTCTGGCTGCGCGTGGTGCGATGAAACAGCCGCACCCCCAGCCGCTGCTCCAACCGGGCGATAGTTTTGCCGACCGCCGAACGCGAAAGATGCAGCCGATTGGCCGCCACTGCAAAACTGCCCGCCTCCACGGCGGTAACGAATACCGAAATACCGCTCAACCGATCGCTCATGATTTGTCGCTCTGAAAGAAACAATCTGCGGAAATCTTATCGCCACTGGCGAACCTTCATCAACGATATTATCGGCAGGTCTGTTAATCGCTGACTTTGGAGAACATCATGACCAATACAATGCAACGCTGGACGATGAGTGCCCTGGGGCGTGAGCACCTGCAGCTGAGCGCAAGCGCCATCCCACAGCCGGGGCCGCACGAAATCAGAGTGAAAGTGAAGGCTATCTCACTCAATTACCGTGACAAACTGATGATAGAAAGCGGCATGGGGCTCACGCTGCCGCAGCCGTTCACGCCCGCCTCGGACATGGCCGGCGAGGTCGATGCCATCGGCCCCGGCGTCAGCCGCTTTCAGCCCGGCGCGCGCGTCATTTCCACCTTCAGCCCCGGTTGGCTCGACGGCGAGCAAAAACCCTACGGCGATGCGCGCCGGGTGCCTTACCACACCCTCGGCGGTTTTTATCAGGGCGTGCTGGCGGAATACGTGATTTTGCATGAAGACTGGCTGGTAGCGGCGCCGGCGTCGCTGGACGACGTCCAGGCCAGCACCCTGCCGTGCGCCGGGCTGACCGCCTGGTTCGCGCTGGTGGAACAAGGCAAACTGCATGCCGGCGATACGGTGCTGGTGCAAGGCACCGGCGGCGTGGCGCTGTTCGCGCTGCAGATCGCCAAAGCCCACGGCGCGGAGGTCTATGTCACCTCCGGCAGCGATGAAAAGCTGGCGCGAGCCCTGGCATTGGGCGCCAATCATGGCATCAACCGGCTGGACGGCGATTGGGTGGAGGCGATTTATGCGCTGACGCAGGATCGCGGCATCAACCATGTGATCGACACCGTCGGCGGCACCAACCTCGGCAACTCGGTGCGCGCCGTGGCGGTGGGAGGACGCATCTCGGTAATCGGCATCCTGGAAGGCAACGAGATTTCCGCTCCCGCCGGCCCACTGCTATTAAAATCCGCAGTGATTCAGGGCATCGGCGTCGGCCACCGCCGCGCGCTGGAAGACCTGGTGCGCGCCGTGGACGCCGTCAACCTGCAGCCGGTGATCGACCAGGTATACCGCTTCGATCAGCTGTCGCAGGCGTTGGATCACCTCGATCGCGGGCCATTCGGCAAGATCGTCTTAACCCCATAAACGCGGCTCAGCCCTCCAGCAGCAGCGGGTTGGCCTCGCGCAGCCGGGCGACTTCATCGCTCGGCGTCATGCCGAACAGCCGTTTGAACTCGCGGCTGAACTGCGACGCGCTTTCGTAGCCGACGCGGATCGCCGCCGTGCTGGCCTTCAGACCGTCATGCACCATCAACAGGCGCGCCTTATGCAGCCGGTACGACTTCACGTACTGCAGCGGCGAAGTGTTGGTCACCGCCTTGAAGTTGTGATGGAACGCCGAGACGCTCATGTTGACCTCGCTGGCCAACTGCTCGACGTTGATGCTGTCGGCATACTGATGTTCGATACGCCGCAGTGCCTTGGCGATCTGGCTGAAGTGGGTATGCCGATTCACCAACTCCTGCAGCGACGCGCCGCAGGCGCCGCGCAGCACATAATAGAGAATCTCCCGTACGATCTGCGGCCCCAGCACCCGGGCGTCGAGCGGATTGGCCATCACGTCCAGCAGACGCTCGGTGGCGCACAGCAACTCTTCCGTCATTTCCGCCAGGTTCACCCCGTTGCTCTCAGCCCGCGGTTGCATCAGATAGTCGTCATCGCCGATGTCGATCAGCAAGTCCTGCAGCATTTGGGTATCGATATTGACCGCCAACCCAACCAGCGGCAGTTCCGGGCTGGCGAAGGTTTCGCATTCAAACGGCAGCGGCACCGTCATCAGCAGGTAGTTGCGCGGATCGTATTGGAACTTCTTATTGCCGCAATAACCGACCTTGTGCCCCTGAAAAACAATGACGATCCCCGGTTCATACATCACCGGCTGACGCGGGCTGTGGCGATCGACATACAAAATCTTCACCCGCGGCACCGGCGACGGCGTGTAGCCGTTGCCGCTGGCGATAGTCATCGCCTGGCGCGCCATGCGGCTGCGCAGCGCATCGATTTCAATCACGGAAACACCCTCTTACAGTCAGAACGATTCGGCATAAATAATAATTTAAAACTCGCCATTTCTACAGTGACTTATAGGAATAGGCAAGAACCAAACAGAAATGTGCATTGTGCGTTGCCGCCCGGTTCCTGACAATACAGACCAGACACCTTTGCGCCGCTTTGGCGCCCGCCTGACAGAAAGAGAGAAATCAACCATGCACAACTTCATTCTGCATACCCCAACCAAAATCCTGTTCGGCAAGGAGCAAATTGCCGAAGTGGCCAGCCAAATCCCGGCGGACGCGCGCATCCTGATCACCTACGGTGGCGGCAGCGTGAAGAAAAACGGCGTGCTGGATCAGGTGCATAGCGCGCTGGCCGGCCGCGACGTGCGGGAGTTCTCCGGCATCGAGCCGAACCCGACCTACGAAACGCTGATGAAAGCGGTCGAGGTGGTGAAAGCGGAAAACATCGATTTCCTGCTGGCGGTCGGCGGCGGTTCGGTGGTTGACGGCACCAAGTTCATCGCCGCCGCCGCCCGTTATACCGCCAGCAGCGACGCCTGGCACATTCTGCAGACCGTCGGCAGCCACATCGCCGACGCGGTGCCGATGGGCTGCGTGCTGACGCTGCCGGCCACCGGCTCCGAGTCCAACAGCGGCGCGGTGATCACCCGCAAAAGCAGCGGCGACAAGCAGCACTTCTTCTCACCGCTGGTGCAACCGCGCTTCGCCGTGCTGGATCCGGTGGTGACCTACTCGCTGCCGCCGCGCCAGATCGCCAACGGCGTGGTCGACGCCTTCGTGCACACCCTGGAGCAGTATCTGACCTATCCGGTCGACGCCAAGGTGCAGGATCGCTTCGCCGAAGGCCTGCTGTTGACCCTGCTGGAAGACGGCCCGCGCGCGCTGGCCGAGCCGGAGAACTATGCGGTGCGCGCCAACGTGATGTGGAGCGCCACCATGGCGCTGAACGGCCTGATCGGCGCCGGCGTGCCGCAGGACTGGGCGACCCACATGCTGGGCCATGAGCTGACCGCCATGCACGATCTCGACCACGCGCAAACGCTGGCCATCGTGCTGCCGGCGCTGCTGCACGAGAAGAAAGCGCAGAAGCGCGAAAAACTGCTGCAGTATGCTGACCGCGTCTGGGGCCTGCGCGAAGGCAGCGAAGACAGCCGCATCGACGGCGCCATCGCCGCCACCCGCGCCTTCTTCGAGCAGATGGGCGTGCCGACCCGCATGGCGGATTATCAGCTCGACGGCAGCAGCATTCCGGCGCTGCTCGACAAGCTCCATCAGCACGGCATGACCGCCCTGGGGGAGCATCAGGACATCACCCTGGACGTCAGCCGCCGCATTTATGAAGCGGCGCGTTAATCGCAAAACGGCGATTTTTTGCTAGGCTTTAGTCTCCGCCAGCCATTTTCGCCGCATCCTGCGCCCGGCCGATCACCGGGCGCAGTCGGGCGCTTCAGCGCCGCCGATCGTTTCGCACCACTCGTCTTACCGCTCATTTGCAGGGAGAGCGGGGAGAAAATAGCCCTCCCGCCACCGCTGAAATTAGGCTGGCAAACCCGGCAACCGCCCATTTTGCCAACTAGAATTTATCTATAGCCGTTTCGGCGCCGCAGGCGCCGCAATCCGTACACAAGGAGATGCGCATGACAACGCAACAACCCATCATCAAACTCCACGATGGTAATCTGATGCCGCAGTTGGGTCTCGGCGTTTGGCAGGCGAGTATTGAAGAGACCACCCGCGCGGTGAGCAAAGCGCTGGAGATCGGTTACCGCTCCATCGACACCGCCGCGATCTACAAGAACGAGGAAGGCGTCGGCGCCGCGCTGCAGTCCAGCTCGCTGCCGCGCAGCGACCTGTTCATCACCACCAAGCTGTGGAACGACGATCAGGGCGATCCGCTGGCGGCGCTGGAAACCAGCCTGGAAAAACTCAAGCTGGACTATGTGGATCTGTATCTTATCCACTGGCCGCGCCCGCAGCAGGATCAATACGTCTCCGCCTGGCGCGAGCTGATCAAACTGCGCGAGCAAGGCCTGGTGAAAAGCATCGGCGTATGCAACTTCCATACGCCGCACCTGCAGCGCCTGCTGGATGAAACCAACGTGGCGCCGGTCGTCAACCAGATCGAGCTGCACCCGCTGCTGCAACAGCGCCAGCTGCGCGCCTGGAACGCCACGCACCATATCGCCACCGAATCCTGGAGCCCGCTGGCGCAAGGCGGTGAAGGCGTGTTCGACCAGCCGCTGATCAAGGCGCTGGCCGAGAAATACGAGAAAACCCCGGCGCAGATTGTGGTGCGCTGGCACCTGGACAGCGGTCTTATCGTCATCCCGAAATCGGTCACGCCGTCGCGTATCCGCGAAAACTTCGAGGTATTTGATTTCAAACTCGATAAGGACGAGCTGGGCGAGATCGCCAAGCTGGACGTCGGCAACCGCCTGGGGCCTGATCCGGATACCCTGTAACCCCCTCAAGCCCTCTCCGGCCGGAGGGGGCTTTTCCTTCCCGCACATTGCTCCCTTGCGCCGCCTGACGTTATGATGACGACGCCGGAGGCTCCAGCCGCCGGTTCACGCCGTTAAAAAAACAGACAAGCACGGAGCACCATGAAATTTTCTTTCTCACACGGGTCACGGCTGGGCATGCTTTGCATCATGCTGGTGCTGGCGGGTTGCGCCGGCAAGAAACAGCGCGTCAGCTACGATCGCCACGCCTTCGATAGCGCCATTAAAGACGCCGCCAGCGAATACGGCGTGGACGCCAAGCTGATCACCGCCATGATCCAGGTGGAGTCCGGCTTCAACCCTTCCGCAGTGAGCAGATCCAATGCGATCGGCCTGATGCAGCTGAAAGCCGATACCGCCGGCTGCGATGCCTATCGCTACAAAGGCAAACGCGGCTGCCCGGACGACGATGACCTGCGGGATCCCGACACCAATATCGATCTCGGCGCCGCCTATCTGGCCACCTTGCAAAAACAACAGCTTAAAGGGATCGCCAATCCCGTCACGCTGCGCTACGCCACCATCATCGCCTACGTCAACGGCACCGGCGCGCTGCTGCGCACCTTCTCCAGCAACCGTCAGCAGGCGATCGCGATGATCAACAACCTGTCGCCGGAGGCCTTTAACTGGCACGTGCGCAAATACCATCCCGCGCCGCAGGCGCCGCGCCATTTGATGAAAGTGGAAGCCGCCTACGAGCAGCTGTGACGCTCAAAAGTAAAAAGGAGAACCCGAGGGTTCTCCTTTTTGTTTACGCACGCGGTGCGGCCGTTACGGCTTGGCTTTGCGAATCGGTTTGCGCGGCGGCCGGTTGGACGGCGTGCGCTGCCGATTGATATCGGTATGTTTGGTCAGCGCCGGCCGGGTATGGCGCTGCAGGCGTTTCGCTTCGCGCTGCTCGTCGATGCTCGGCGCCGGCACCAGACAATCGCGGCGGCTGCCGATCAGGTGCTTCAGGCCCATCTCTTCCAGCGCGGCGCGGATCAGCGCCCAGTTGGCCGGATCGTGGTAACGCAGCAGCGCCTTATGCAGGCGGCGCTGGCGATCGCCACGCGGCACCACCACATCTTCACTCTTGTACCCCACCTTGCTCAGCGGGTTTTTGCCGCTGTAATACATGGTGGTGGAGTTGGCCATCGGCGAAGGATAGAAGTTCTGCACCTGATCGAGGCGGAAACGGTTCTTCTTCAGCCACAGCGCCAGGTTCACCATGTCTTCATCACGGGTGCCCGGGTGCGATGAGATAAAGTATGGGATCAGGTACTGCTCTTTGCCCGCCAGCTTCGAATAGTGATCAAACAGCTGCTTGAAGCGATCGTAGCTGCCCATGCCCGGTTTCATCATCTTCGACAGCGGGCCTTCTTCGGTGTGCTCCGGCGCGATCTTCAGGTAGCCGCCGACGTGGTGGGTCGCCAGTTCCTTGATATAGCGCGGATCTTCCACCGCCAGATCGTAACGTACCCCGGAGGCGATCAGGATCTTCTTGATGCCCTCCAGCGAACGCGCGCGGCGGTAAAGCTTGATGGTCGGCTCGTGGTTGGTATCCATATAGGTGCAGATCTCCGGATACACGCACGAGGCGCGGCGGCAGGTCTGCTCAGCGCGCGGGTTGGTGCAACGCAGCATGTACATGTTGGCGGTCGGGCCGCCCAGATCGGAGATCACACCGGTAAAGCCCGGCACCTTGTCACGGATCTCTTCGATTTCGCGAACGATCGAATCTTCCGAACGGCTCTGGATGATGCGCCCTTCGTGCTCGGTGATCGAACAGAACGAACAGCCGCCGTAGCAGCCGCGCATGATGTTCACCGAGAAACGGATCATGTCATAGGCCGGAATGCGATCCTGGCCGTAGGACGGGTGCGGTACGCGTTGATAAGGCAGGGCGAAGACGCTGTCCATCTCCGGCGTGGTCAGCGGGATCGCCGGCGGGTTGATCCACACGTAGCGATCGCCGTGTTTTTGCATCAGCGCGCGGGCGCAGCCTGGGTTGGTTTCATGGTGCAAAATACGCGAGGTGTGCGCATACAGCACCTTGTCGCCCTTCACTTTCTCGAAGGACGGCAGCAGCACGTAGGTCTTCTCCCACGGCTTCGGTTTGGCGGCGCGCACGGTGACAGGCTTGGCTTCCGGCTCTTTCGGCTTGGCGCCGTCGGCGCACGGCAGATCCTCGCCGTACGGGTTCGGGATAGGTTCGATGCGGCCCGGCTTGTCGAGGCGGGTGGAATCCACACCGCTCCAACCCGGCAGCGCTTCTTTGCGCATCACCGCAGTATTGCGGATATCGTGGATATCGCCGATCTTCTCACCGGCGGCCAGACGGTGCGCCACTTCCACCAGCGGACGCTCGCCGTTGCCGTAGATCAGCATGTCGGCTTTGGAGTCCACCAGCACCGAGCGGCGCACGGTATCAGACCAGTAATCGTAGTGGGCGATGCGACGCAGACTGGCTTCAATGCCGCCCAGCACGATCGGCACGTCTTTATAGGCTTCTTTGCAGCGCTGGCTGTAGACCAGGGTAGCGCGATCCGGGCGCTTGCCGCCGACGTTGCCGGCGGTATAGGCATCGTCGTGGCGCAGTTTGCGATCGGCGGTGTAGCGGTTGATCATCGAGTCCATGTTGCCGGCGGTGATGCCGAAGAACAGGTTCGGTTTCCCCAACCGCATGAAGTCTTCTTTATTGCTCCAGTCCGGCTGCGCGATGATGCCGACGCGAAAGCCCTGCGCTTCCAGCATGCGGCCGATGATCGCCATGCCGAAGCTTGGGTGATCGACGTAGGCGTCGCCGCTGATGATGATCACGTCGCAGCTGTCCCAGCCCAGTTGATCCATCTCTGCCCGCGACATCGGTAAAAACGGCGCGGTGCCAAAACATTCGGCCCAATAAGGCTTATAGGAAAACAGTTCACGATCGGGTTGGATCAGGCTGGTGGTGCTCATTCTGCTGCTCTTTTTACAGGTTAATTAATCGCCGGGCGGCGATTATACGCACTAGTGGCAAAAAGAGCATGGTTATTTCGCTAACCGTTCACTTCGAATTCATAAACGTCGCTGCGGCACAAGATATCGCTGAACTCCAGCGCCTCACCCTGAGCGTTGCGGCTGGTTTGGATGATGTGCAACAACGGCGCGCCGCACGGCACGTTGAGCAGTTCGGCGACCTCGTCGCTGCAGGACACCGCCTTCAACAGAAAGTGTTTATCCTCCGGCACGATGCCGCGCGATTGCCATAACGCATACAGCGAGTGTTCCAGCTGCGCCGGTTCGGGCAAGAAGCGCGGTGGTATATAGGTGGTTTCCAGCGAGACCGGGCTGCCGTTCAGCAAGCGTAACCGCCGCAGTTTGATCACTTCATCCCCCTCCGCCAGCCCCAACGCCGCCGCGGCCTTGGCCGGCGCGCCGACTCGGGTGCGCAGCAGCCATCGATTGCTGACGCGGCTACCATGACGCAGCGCCTGAGCGGTAAACCCGCTGTCCTTATCGAGGGAATAGCCGATGCGCATCGCCACGCGGGTGCCAACGCCCTGCTGCCGCGAAATCAGCCCCTTCTCCTCCAGCAGCTTCATCGCCTTGCTGACGGTGACACGCGACAGCGCCAAACCTTCCGCCATCTGCCGTTCCGGCGGCAGAAATGCCTCCGCCGCCAACACCTGCTGCCTGATCGCGGTTTCTATCGCCGTCGCCAGCTGAATATAACGCGGCGCTACCGCCCCCTGGGCCAGATGGCCACGCAGCCAGGCCATAAAATCCGTCATTCGCCCGCCCTCTTACCTATGCCATTTGTCTGGATTTCGTTTTTTATCCTATCGCCGATCCGGCGATAAGCCCCTCACCTTAACTAAAATATCGCTAATGTTTTCAGAGTGGCATCACAATTTTTGCCTAATGGACTTTCATTGGATCTAGATCGCGCGTAATCTGTGCTTATTGATGTTGATACATCAATCGCACCAACACCAGGGACCCACTTTAAAAACAATAAAAAACCCGCTGCCAGCCCTAAAGGATACCCTTGATGGCCGGTAGCGGGCCTATACTGTCAGCACAAACGGCCGAGAATAAGCAACGTAGCTAATGGATAGCCTGCTCACTGCTCATCGCCGCATCACAGGATCCCCTCGCGGTGGGCGAACCGGATCGATGTCGGCAAATAGAAAGGTTCCCGCTTCGCCAAACCCCGCTGCAGACCCACTCTTTGACTACACTCATTGGCGCCGTGCGGCCGACGTGCCTCACCCGATAAGGCGGATACCGCCCTCATTTTGACAGACCCGGCGGCATCAGCCGCTACACACTGCGCGGAATCGGCGTCTTCACCGACAACGGGATAGCCGGCCTCAACCGCGCCAACGGAATCGATTTTCAGTCAACTGCGGCGGCCCTCGCGGCCCTGCGCAACAGGGATCATTTGCTATGACCGATATCAATCGCAATGAAGCATGGAAGGTAGAAAGCACCGGTATCGACCGGGTGCCGGACGCGGAACAGACCGGTAAGCCCATCGAGCTGTTTTGGATCTGGTCGGCGGCCAATATCGGTATTCTCGGCGTGGTGTACGGCGCCATCATCGTCGGCTTCGGCTTATCCTTTCTGCAATCGGTACTCGCCGCGCTGGTCGGCGTCGCCAGCTTCGTGCTGGTCGGCCTCACCAGCTTCGCCGGCAAGCGTGGGCGCACCTCTACGCTGACGCTCTCGCGGGTGATTTTCGGGCTGAAGGGCAACGTGGCGCCCACCCTGTTCAGTTGGATCAACCTGATGGGCTGGGAAGCGGTCAACGTGATCACCGGCACCCTGACGCTGGCGGCGCTGTTCGAGGCCTTCGGACTGGGAACCAGCCACCTGCTGACCGCGCTCAGCCTGCTGCTGTTCGGCGGGCTCACTGTCGTCGTCAGCCTGCTGGGGCAAAATACCGTGGTCTGGATGCAAAGCTGGTTCAGCCGCATCTTTGGCACCATGACGCTGATCGTGGTGCTGTATATCCTGTTCAATACCGAGTGGAGCCAGGTGCTGGCGCTGCCATCCGGCAGCTGGCTGACCGGTTTCCTGCCGGCGGTATCGGTGATCGCCGCCGGCACCGGCATCAGCTGGGCAATCGCCGGCGCCGATTACAGCCGCTATCAAAGCCCGAGCTCGTCGAGCAAAGGCATTTTCGCCGCGGTGATGGGCGGTGCCTGTTTGCCGCTAATGCTGCTGATGCTGGCCGGTATTCTGCTTTCCGTGCAGCTCCCCGATCTGGCCAGCGCCGCCAACCCCATCGCGCTGATAGGCTCGGTGCTGCCCGCCTGGATGGCCATCCCTTATCTGCTGGCCGCCACCGCCGGCATCGTCACCATCGCGGTGCTCAGCCTGTATTCCGCCAGCCTTAACCTGCTGACCATCGGCGTGCAGGTCAAACAGTGGCTGGCGGTATCGATCGACGCCGTGGTGGTGCTGGGCATCGCCCTGTATGTCCTGTTCATCTCCGGCGATTTCATGGGGCCGTTCATCTCCTTCCTGGTGTTCTGCGGGGTGTTCCTGGCGGCCTGGGAGGCGATTTTCCTGCTCGATTACCTGTGCCTGCGCCGCCACCACGGGTATGATGGCAACGCTTTGTACGGCCTGCATGGCCAGAACCGCGGCGTGCGCAAAGCCCCGCTGTTCTGCTGGTTCCTCGGCGCCCTGTGCGGCCTGCTGGTCACCAAAACCGGTTTTATCGACGGCCCGCTGGCCAAAGGCTTGTTCGCCGACTCCAGCCTGGGGCTGTTTGTGTCGTTTGCGGTTAGTCTGATCGCTTACGGTCTGTACCTGGCCCAACGCAGAGAACATCAATGAATGAGTGGGAAGCTGTAACACCTGTCCTGGTGATGGGGGGCGCGGTCGGCGATCTGGTGATGACGCTGCCCCGCCTGCCGACCAGCGGCGAAGATATCGAAGCCCAGCCGCAGGCGCGGCAAATCGGCGGCTGCGCGTTCAACGTAGCGCGCGCGCTGACGCGCCTTGAAGTGCCGGTGATCAACGGTATGCCGGTCGGCAACGGCGAATGGGGCGCGGCGATCGAAGCCGCCATGGGCGAACTGGGGCTGGAGGTGCTGTTGCGCCACGGCCAGATGGACAACGGCTGGTGCCTGGCGCTGGTGGAACCGGACGGCGAACGCACCTTTATCACGGTTTCCGGTTGCGAAAGCCAATGGAATAAAGCGCAGCTGGCGACCCTGCCGCTGACGGAACACACGCTGATCTACGCCAGCGGCTACGAGCTGGCCGGTGAAAACGGCGAAGCGCTGCGCGAGTGGCTGACGCGCATGCCGTTCGACCAACCGCGCCTGATCGATCCCGGCCCGCGCGTCGCCCAGCTCAGCGAAGATTTCTTCGCCATGCTCAGCGACAGCCACACCCTGCTGACGCTTAACCGCGACGAAGTGGCCACGCTGTGCGGCGCCGGCGACGCCGTGGAGGCCGCACAGCGCTATGCCGCCGCGCGTAATCTGACGCTGATTTGCCGCCTGGATCGCGACGGCGCATGGATCTGCGACGGCCGTACGCCGCCGCTGCACGTTCCGGCCTATCCGGTAGAGGTCGTTGACACCATCGGCGCGGGCGATGCCCACTGCGCCGGTTTGCTGGCGGGCCTGTCCGCCGGCTGGCCGCTGCCGCAGGCGGTCGATCTGGCCAACCGGGTCGCCGCTTGCGTGGTGGCCAGCCTCGGGGCCGCCAATCCGCCGGACCAGCAGCAGCTGCAGCAGCGCTTCCCGCAGGCCTGACGTTTCAGGGCGCAGCAAAGCCGCGCCCTCTGCCTCACTGCGCCGCCGCCGCGTTCTCCTGCGGCAGGTGGCGATAGTTGAAGCTCAACGCGAACACAATCCCCAGCACCAGCGTATACAGCGCAAACACCAGCCAGATGCTCTGCCAGTCTTTCACGCCGTCATGGCTGAAGAAGTCCACCACCTCACCGCTGACGAGCGCCCCCAGATAGGCGCCCAAACCGTTCACCATGGTCATGAACAGCCCCTGCGCGCTGGCGCGGATGCGGTGATCGGCCTCCTTCTCGACGAAGATGGCGCCGGAGATATTAAAGAAGTCGAACGCACAGCCGTAGACAATCATCGACAGCAACAGCAGCACGAAACCAAAGCCGACCGGCGTGCCGTACGCCAGGAATAGAAAGCGCAGCGTCCAGGCCGCCATGCTGATCAGCATCACCTGCTTGATGCCGTAACGGCGCAGGAAGAAGGGTATGGTGAGGATAAAGAACACTTCAGAGATCTGCGAGAGCGACAGCAGCACCGCCGGATACCGGACGCTGAGGCTGTCCTGATACAGCGGATTGAGCGACAGATCGTGCAGGAACGGGTTGCCGAAGGTATTGGTTATCTGCAGCGCCGCGCCAAGCAACATGGCGAACAGGAAAAACAGCGCCATGCGCCGCTGGCGGAACAACACCAGCGCATCCAGCCCCAACACGCTCACCCAGCTCTTCGACTCGGCCGCGCGGTTGGTCGGGCAGCGCGGCAGCGTCAGCGAATAGGCGGACAGCAGCAGCGACGCTGCAGAAGCCAGATACAGCTGCAGGTTGCTGAGCTCGATGCGGCTGAAACCGACCAACCACATCGCCAGAATGAACCCCACGGTGCCGTACACCCGCACCGGCGGAAAGTCCCTCACCGTGTCAAAACCGTGCTTTTCGAGGCAAAAATAGGAAATGGCGTTGGAGAGCGCGATGGTCGGCATATAGACCATGGCATTGAACAGCATCACCCAGAACATCAGCATCGGTTGCTCGACCTGCGCTGCGCAGTACAGCGCCAGCGCCCCGAGCAGGTGGCAAAGCGCATACAGATAGTTGGCCTTCATCCACCGGTCGGCGATGATGCCCGCCAGGCCCGGCATGATCAGCGCGGCGATGCCTTTGGCGCTGTAAACCATCCCCACCTGCATGCCGCTGAAATGCAGCGTGTTGATCATGTAGGAGCCCAGCGTCACCAGCCAGGCGCCCCAGATAAAGAACTGCAGGAAAATCATGACTTTTAATCGTGTTTTTATCGCCATCGCCATCACCTTGTTATTATGCTTTCAACGATGATTGGTGCGGCGGGCCCCTGCAGCCCGCCGCCGGTTTGCTTACGGTGTCACAGCGTTTTGAACAGCTCGCGGATCAGGCGCATGAAATCGTCCGCCGCCAGCGCCGCGCAGCTGAGCGTTTGTTCGTGAGAAAGAGGCGTATCCGACAGCCCTTCGGCGTAGTTGGTCATCGCGGACACCACCAGCACCTTGAGGCCACAGTGGCGCGCCGTCAGGACTTCCGGCACGATCGACATGCCCACCACGTCGCAGCCCAGGGTCTGCATCATGCGGATCTCCGCCGGCGTTTCGAAGTTCGGCCCGGTGTAGGCGGCGAATACCCCTTCCGCCAGCGGGATGCCCGCGCTTTCGGCCACCGCCGCCAGCCGGGCGCGCAGATCGCGATCGTAGGCGTTCGCCAGGCTGAAGAAGCGCGGCCCGAAGCGATCGTCGTTGGCGCCGACCAGCGGTGATTCCGGCATGAAATTGATGTGATCGGTAATGGCCACCAGGCTGCCCGGCGCCACCGAACGGCGCAGCGAACCGGCGGCATTGGTCGCCAGCAGGAATTCGCAACCCAGCAGTTTGAAGGTGCGCACTGCGGTGGTCATCACCTGCATGCCACGCCCTTCATAGAAATGACCGCGCCCTTTCATGCACAATACCGGCACGCCCTCCAGCTTGCCGGCGACCAGTTGCCCGGCGTGGCCGGCGACGCCGCTCACCGGGAAGCCCGGCAGCTCCGCGTAATCGAGGGTGACGGTTTCGGTCATCACCTCCGCCAGGGCGCCGAGCCCGGAGCCGAGAATCAAGGCCGCTTTCGGCTGGAAACCCGGCAGGCGTGCGCGGACGACATCGGCGCAGGTAAAAGCATCTTCTTGATTAAACATCGTATTCTCTCTTTCAGCGGGGGATAATAAGCCCCATAGTAGAGAGCGAGGCGCGGCCGAGACCAATACATTCTTGGCGGCCGATTTATTCCATTTACCTATAAGTTGAGCTGCGTCACAAGGAGGCGATACCCCGGATGAACCCGCCCCAAGCCCTGCCCGATCCCGGCCGGATTAACTTCCGCCTGCTGCACTATTTCCGCGTGGTGGCGGAAGAGATGAACTTCACCCAGGCGGCGCGGCGGCTGAATATGTCACAGCCGCCGCTCAGCAAACACATCAAAGAGCTGGAGAGTCAGCTTGGCGTCGTGCTGTTCAAACGCACCACCCGCTCCATGACGCTGACGCCGGCCGGGCGCACGCTGCTGCGCAACGTCGAGCGGCTGCTGGATCAGGCCGACAGCGCGTTGCATCAGGTGCAACAGATGGGGCGTGGCGAAGGCGGCCACATGGTGGTCGGCATGGTCGGCACTTCGGCCTGGGGCGGCCTGATCGCGGCGCTGCGGCGGTTCAGCGACCTGAGCGCCGGCGTCACCTGGTCGTTGAACGAGCTGACGCCCAGCCAGCAAATCGCCGCGCTGCAAAAGCGGCATATCGACATCGGGGTCTGGCGAGAGGCGCAGCAGCAGACGCTGCCGGGGTTGACCTGCCAACGGTTGGCAAGCGAAAGCATCGCCGTGGTGCTGCCGCTCGATCATCCGCTGGCGCAGCAGGAAAATATCCCGCTGGCGGCGCTGCAGAACGACAGCTTCATCGTGCTGCCGCCGCATGAGGCCAGCCTGGGGCTGTATCTGCACAATCTGTGTCTGCAGCAGGGATTTCTGCCGGACGTCGCTTATCAGGTCAATGAACCGCAGACCCTGCTGGCGCTGGTGGCGGAAGGCTGCGGCATCACGCTGCTGCCGGACAGCTACGGCCGCATCCCGTGGCCCGGCGTACGCTTTTGCTCGCTGCAACAGGCGCCGCCGGCGGATTTATACGCGGTGTATCGCGCCGACAGCGTCACGCCGGTGGTGCAGGCCTTCCTGGAAATGCTGCGGGCGCCGTAAGCGGCCCACAGCGCAGATTACATCGTCGGCTGCACCATCAGCTGGCCGGCGGTGCCGCGATCGGCCATCTCCAGCGTCTGGCTGTAATACAGGAACGGGAAGTGTTCGGAGGTAGGTTGGTTGAAATACACCAGCAGCTCGACGTCGCCATCGACCCAGACGGTGTCCTTCCAGCCGCGATCTTCCGCCATCGGCTGCGCGCCGTTGACGCGTTTGATCAGGAACTGCACGCCCTGAATATGGAACGCCTGCGGCGTATCCGCGTGAATGTTCCAGCGTTCCCAGGTGCCTTGCTGCGCCTGTACGTCGATGCGGTTCATGTCCCAAATCGCGCCGTTGATGCCGACGCCGCCGTCGCCCAGGCGGAAGTCGCGGGTGCGGCTGGCGCTGCCGTCCAACAGCTGATCCGCCAGCAGGCGCATCGGCAGGTTGTCGGTCACCAGTGGCAGCAGGCCGGTCGGGCGCAGCGTCAGCACCTGGGTGGACACCAGAATGCTCGACGGCTCGAACAGGCCGCGCAGGCGATCCATGATGCCCGCCGCTTCACCGGCGGTGATGGTCACCTCCTCGCCCTTCGACATGTCGATCAGCACTTCCCGGCGTTCGCCAGGCGCCAACGACAGCTGCTGCACCGCGACCGGCGCAGGCAGGAAGCCCTGATCGCTGGCAATCACGTTGAACGGCCGCCCGTCGCTGAGCTGCAGGGTATAGCGGCGCGCGTTGGAGGCGTTAAGCAGGCGCAGACGCACCCAGCCGCGCGACACGTCGACATACGGGTTTTGCACGCCGTTGACCAACAGCGTATCGCCGACGAAACCGCCCTGCGACGGTGCATCGTATTGCGGTGTGCCGAAGTTATCGAAGCGTTTGTCCTGAATGATCAGCGGGAAATCGTCGACGCCGTAGTGGTTGGGCAGCGGCAGCGCTTTGCTGACGGCATCTTCCACCAGCCACAGCCCGGCCAGCCCGTTGTAAACGTGCGGCGCCATACGGTTCGGCGTGTTGGCGTGGTACCAGCAGGTGGCCGCCGCCTGACGAATGGGCAGCACCGGCGACCAGTCGACGTTAGGCGACATCATGCGTGGCGCGCCGCCCATCAGCGTGCCTGGCACCTGCAGACCGCTGACGGTCATCGCTACCGGCTCCTGCAGGCGGTTGCTGTAGATCAGTTTGACGTCGTCACCGCTGTAAACCCGCACCGTCGGCCCCAGGTACATGCCGTTGATGCCCCACACCGCCGCTTTACGGTTATCCATAAACGCCCAATGGGCGCGCTGCAAGGTCAGGAACAGCGGCTGACCGCGGCGAGACTCCAGCAGCGGGGGAATGGGTAACGGGGTCTGCGTTCCGCTCGCCTCAGCCCTCAGCGGCACGGCGCCCGCGCACAGCGCCAGGCCCGATGCCTGTAAAAACTGACGTCGACTGAGTGACATATTTTCTCCATGAAAAGCAATAACTAAACCGTGTGCAAAACCCAAACGCCCGCCAATCAAGATTAGCAGGCGTTCAGGCGTTAACGGCGCTGAACGCCAATTAAAATCCTATTCTTTGAAGCCGGTAGACTCTTATTTTTTGGCGGCGTTGCGCTGGGCGACTTCGGCGTCCAATTCGGCGATTTTCGCCTCCATCAGCTCGCGGCAATGGGCCGCCAGCTCGCGCACGTTTTCTTTGCCGTATTTGCTGGTATCCACCGGCGCCAACATCTCGACGATCACATGACCGTTATTCCAGCGATTAAGATTTATATTACCGCTGGTGGTCGATACGCAGATCGGCACAATCGGCACGCCGGCGGCAATGGCCGCGTGGAAGGCGCCGGTTTTAAACGGCATCAGCCCACGACCGCGGCTGCGGGTCCCTTCCGGGAACATCCAGATCGAAATATCTTTCTTTTTGAACTGCTCCGCCACCTGGGCGATGGTGCCGTGCGCCTTGGCGCGATTATCACGATCTATCAGCAGATTACCGGTCAGCCAATACAGCGGGCCGAAAAACGGGATCCACACCAGACTTTTTTTACCGACGGTCACGGTGCGCGGCTGCACGATATTGGAGGCCGTCACCATGTCGTAGTTATTTTGGTGGTTGGCGATATAGATGCAGTTGCCATTGTTGGCCGCATCGGCCGGCACGCGGGTTTCAACCTTGATGCCGAACAGCGTCGACAGGCGGCCGAAAAGATGGCCGAAGGTCGCCACATGGCGAGGGTTGCGCGGGCTGAACAAGCAATAAACAGAACCGAAAATACACACCAGAATACAGAAAAGAGTGGCGAGAACGGCACGCAAAATCAATAACATAACAACCTCATTAGCACACTGCCAACGCAGTTTACTTCGCTGCGCAGATTCCTTTACTCATTATTTGCCGGCCAGGCGGTAAGCACGCCGATGTCGCCTGCATTTCTCGCTATTTTCCTGCCAGGCGGCAGTACGCACAATAATTTTATGCGCAGAAATGTTAACTATTTGGAAAATAAACGCCAGCAAAAATAAATAAGGCGGCCACAGCTCGCTGCGACCGCCCGTTAACGCCGGCGCCAACGCTTACTCTTCGCTGTCGCCACCCGACGCCCGCACCGGCGCATCCACTTCGACGCGATCGATGCGCTGCAGGCCGCGCGGCAGCTGGGTGCCCTTACGGCCGCGCTCCGCACGGAACTTCTGCAGATCTTCCGGACGCAGCGTCAGCTTGCGTTTGCCGACGTGCAGCGTGACGGAGGCCTGCGGCGGCAGCACGAACAGCCAGGCCAGCTTGTCTTCACCGGCGGCGGCCTGCGCCGCCGGAATGGAGACGATCTTGTTGCCCTTGCCCTTCGACAGCTGCGGCAGATCGGCGACCGGGAACATCAGCATGCGCCCGGCGGCGGTGATCGACAGCAGCATATCGTCTGCGCCGTGAATTTCCATCGGCGGCAGCGCTCTGGCGTTGTCCGGCAGCGTGATCATCACCTTGCCGGCGCGGTTGCGCGCCACCAGATCGTTGAAGGTACAAACGAAACCGTAACCGGCGTCGGACGCCATCAGCAGTTTTTGATCGTCGGCCGCCATCAGCACCTGCTCAATGGTGGCGCCCGGCGGCGGCGTCAGCTTGCCGGTCAGCGGCTCGCCCTGCCCGCGCGCCGAAGGCAGCGTCATCGGATCGAGCGCATAGCTGCGCCCGGTAGAGTCGATAAACACCACCGGCTGGTTGCTCTTGCCGCGCGCCGCGCCGCGGAAGCTGTCGCCGGCCTTGTAGCTCAACCCTGCCGGATCGATGTCGTGGCCCTTGGCGCTGCGCACCCAGCCCATTTCCGACAGCACGATGGTCACCGGCTCGGACGGCACGAAGTCGTGCTCGCTCATCGCCTTGGCTTCCGCACGCTCGGTCAGCGGCGAACGGCGATCGTCGCCGTAGGTTTGCGCGTCGGCCTGGATCTCTTTCTTAATCAGCGTATTCAGCTTGCGCTCGGACGCCAGCAGCGCCTGAAGTTGATCGCGCTCTTTTGCCAGCTCGTCCTGCTCACCGCGGATCTTGACCTCTTCCAGCTTGGCCAGGTGACGCAGTTTCAGCTCGAGGATCGCTTCCGCCTGGGTATCGGAGATGCCGAAACGCTGCATCAGCACCGGCTTCGGCTCATCCTCGCTGCGGATGATGTGGATCACCTCGTCGATATTGAGGAACGCCACCAGCAAACCTTCGAGGATATGCAAACGCTTGAGCACCTTCTCGAGGCGGTAGTTCAGGCGGCGGCGCACCGTATCGCGACGATAGGCCAGCCATTCGGTGAGGATCTCCACCAGCCCTTTGACCTGCGGGCGGTTGTCCAGACCGATCATGTTCATGTTGATGCGGTAGCTGCGTTCCAGATCGGTGGTGGCGAACAGGTGATTCATCACCTGCTCCAGATCGATGCGGTTGGAACGTGGCACGATCACCAGACGCGTCGGGTTTTCGTGGTCGGATTCATCGCGCAGATCCTCGACCATCGGCAGCTTCTTGGCGCGCATCTGGCTGGCGATCTGCTCCAGCACCTTGGCGCCGGAGACCTGATGCGGCAAGGCGGTGATCACCGCGCTGCCGTCCTCTTTCTTCCACACGGCGCGCATGCGCACCGAGCCGCGGCCGCTCTGGTAAATTTTGCGAATTTCATCACGCGGGGTAATGATCTCGGCTTCGGTCGGGAAGTCCGGCCCCTGCACGAACTCGAGCAGGTCATCGAGCGAGGCGCCCGGCTTGTCGAGCAGCGCCACCGCCGCAGCGGCGACTTCGCGCACGTTGTGCGGCGGAATGTCGGTCGCCATGCCGACCGCGATGCCGGTGGTGCCGTTCAGCAGGATGTTCGGCAGACGCGCCGGCAGCATCTTCGGCTCTTGCAGCGTGCCGTCAAAGTTCGGGATCCAGTCGACCGTGCCCTGGCCCAGTTCAGCCAGTAAGACCTCGGCGTATTTGGACAGGCGCGATTCGGTATAACGCATCGCCGCGAACGACTTGGGAT
The DNA here is from genome assembly GCF_052166595.1 of Serratia sp. CY81684. Classification (NCBI taxonomy): domain Bacteria; kingdom Pseudomonadati; phylum Pseudomonadota; class Gammaproteobacteria; order Enterobacterales; family Yersiniaceae; genus Serratia; species Serratia sp. CY81684. The sequence continues at coordinate 388,753 of NZ_JBJNOO010000004.1, forward strand.
CGTCCGGCGCACCCCAGTTCCCCTGGCCGTCCACCAGCGGATAGCGATACGAGAACGGCTGCGCCATCAGCACCATGGCTTCATAACACGCGCTGTCGCCGTGCGGGTGATACTTACCCAGCACGTCGCCCACGGTGCGGGCGGATTTCTTGAATTTGGCGCTGTTGGTCAGCCCCAGCTCAGACATGGCGTAGATGATGCGGCGTTGTACCGGCTTCAAACCGTCGCCAATGTACGGCAACGCCCGATCCATGATGACGTACATGGAATAGTTCAGATAGGCGTTTTCAGTGAATGTGTGCAGCGGTAAACGCTCTACACCGTCATGAGTCAGATCACTCATTACTCAATTATCCTCAGACCGTGGCTTGGCAATCCCTTGGACGACAAAAGGCATCGCTTGTCGATTCTGCCCGCGATAGTAACCCATCTGCGGGGTAGCTGTCACAGTTGGCGCAAGGATCGCCGGCGACGGCCGATTGCGCGATGCGGTTTATGCAAAATTTAGCTACCTGGCGGCCTCTTTATTGACTAGCAGTCAACACTGTTGTGCGCTGGATCGCATTTTTACTTGCCTGACTCACGATTACACTCGTCACCAGCGAGATGGTTTCCGCCTTTTCCGCGGGAAGCATGCCATATCTTAACACTGACGGGAGCCGCGAAAGATGAGCAATATCCTGATTATCAACGCTAAAAAACAATTCGGCCATTCCAACGGCGAACTCAACCAAACCCTGAGCGACGTGGCGGAAAGCTTCCTGCGCGATCTGCAGCACGATGTGCAGGTCACCGTGGTCGACGACGGCTATGACATCGAAGCCGAAGTACAGAAATACCTGTGGGCCGACGCGGTCATCTATCAGATGCCGGGCTGGTGGATGGGCGAACCTTGGATCCTGAAAAAATACATCGATGAAGTGTTCACCGCCGGTCACGGCAGCCTGTATGCCAACGACGGTCGCTCTCGTTCTGACGAAAGCAAAAAATATGGCTCCGGCGGCCTGATCCAGGGCAAAAAATACCTGCTGAGCCTGACCTGGAACGCCCCGATGGAGGCCTTCACCGATCCCGATCAGTTCTTCCACGGCGTCGGCGTCGACGGCGTTTACCTGCACTTCCACAAGGCCAACCAGTTCCTGGGAATGGAAGCGCTGCCGACCTTTATCTGCAATAACGTGATAAAACAACCGGATATCGAAGCGGACATCGCACGTTATCGCGAGCATTTGACGAAAATTTTTGCTTAACTGACGCAGAACATTCTCATCAACGAGGCAGACATGATCACCGTAATCGCAGAAATCAAAGTGAAACCCGGCCACCGCGCCACCGTACTGCAAGCCATTGAAAAACTGGTGCCGCTGGTGCTGGCGGAAGACGGCTGCGGCGAATATACGCCGATGGTCGACAGCAATACCCAGGCCCCCTGGCAGAAACGGTCGCCGGATTCAGTGTTCATGCTGGAGAAATGGGAAAGCATGGCGCATCTGGAAAAACACCTGGCCATTGAGCACATGCTCAAACACCGCGAGACTATCAAGGACAGCGTGCTGGACACCGAGATCTACATCCTGGAAAACGCCCTGTAAGCTCCGCCTTATAACGTCTGCGCGTCGATGTGCGCGCTGACGTAGTCAAGAAAACAGGTGATGCGCGCCGCCAATTGCGTATTGCGGTAATACACCGCGTTGATCGGCTGGCGCACGTCCAGCGTCTCCTGCTCCAGCAACGTCACCAACTTGCCGGCTTCCCGATCGCGACGGGTCATAAAGTCCGCCAGCTGTACGATCCCCTCGCCCTGCAGCGCCAATTGCCGCAGCGTTTCACCGCTGGACGCAGAGATCGTCGGCGTGATGGCGAAATGCGGCGCCTGGCGATAGCGCAACGGCCACTGGTTCAGCGACTCCGGCTGGGTAAAACCGAGCAGACAATGCCGATGCAACTCCTCCACGCTCTGTGGCGTGCCGTGCTGCTGCAGATAAGCCGGGCTGGCGAGGATGCGCAGCCGGCTGGCTCCCAGCGCGCGCGCATGAATGGTCGAATCACGCAACGCCCCGATGCGAATGGCAATATCCGTGCGTTTTTCCAGCAGATCGATAATCAGGTTGTCGGTGTTCAGCTCGAGCGAAATTTGCGGATAACGTTCTCTGAATCCCGCCACCAGCGGCACGATGACGTGCTCCATAAAAGGTGCGGCCGCATTGATCCGCAGCCGCCCGGCGGGCATTTGCCGGCGCACCGCCATTTGCTCTTCGGCATTTTCCACCGAGCTGATGATCGTACGCGCATGGTTCAGGAAGCTCAGCCCCTCTTCGGTCAGCTCCAAACGACGCGTCGTGCGGCGCATCAGGGTGGTATCGAGCTTATTCTCCAGGCGGCTGAGCGCGCGGCTGATGCCGGATGTTGTCTGGCCGAGCCGATCGGCGGCGGCGGTGATAGAACCGCTGTCGACCACCGAGGTGAACGCCAGCAATTCTTCGAGCGTGATCTTCATGCATTCCGGCCCAGGTTATCGGGCGCCGCATGAACGCCCTGCGGGAAAGCCGGCCCGGCGTTTCGCCGGGCCAGGGTCAGGCTCAGACCGCCAATTCGGCCATGTCGCCCTTGTCTTGCAGCCAGTTGCGGCGATCTTCCGAACGCTTCTTGGCCAACAGCATGTCCATCACCGCCAGCGTCTGATCGACGTCATCTTCCGCCACCGTCAGTTGCACCAGACGGCGGGTGTTCGGATCGAGGGTGGTTTCGCGCAGCTGCAGCGGGTTCATCTCGCCCAGCCCTTTAAAGCGCTGCACATTCGGCTTGCCCTTCTTGCGCTTCAGCTGTTCCAGCACGCCGGCTTTCTCTTCTTCATCCAGCGCGTAGAACACTTCTTTACCGAGATCGATGCGATACAGCGGCGGCATAGCGACATAGACGTGGCCACCTTTCACCAGCGAACGGAAGTGGCGCACGAACAGCGCGCACAGCAGCGTGGCGATATGCAGGCCGTCAGAGTCCGCATCCGCCAGGATGCAGATTTTGCCGTAGCGCAATTGGCTGAGATCTTCGCTGTCCGGATCGATGCCGATCGCCACGGAAATGTCGTGCACTTCCTGCGAGGCCAGCACTTCGTCCGAGGACACTTCCCAGGTATTCAGGATCTTGCCCTTCAGCGGCATGATCGCCTGATATTCACGATCGCGCGCCTGCTTGGCCGATCCGCCCGCCGAATCCCCTTCCACCAGGAACAGTTCGGTCATGGCCAGATCCTGCGAGGTGCAGTCCGCCAGTTTGCCCGGCAGCGCCGGCCCGCTGGTCAGCTTCTTGCGCACCACTTTCTTGGCGGCGCGCAGGCGGCGCTGGGCGCTGGAGATCGCCAGCTCGGCCAGCTGTTCCGCCGCCTGAACGTTCTGGTTCAGCCACAGGCTGAAGGCGTCTTTCACCACGCCGGAAACGAAGGCCGCGCACTGACGCGAGGAGAGACGCTCTTTGGTCTGCCCGGCGAACTGCGGATCCTGCATCTTCACCGACAGCACGTAGGCGCAGCGATCCCAGATATCCTCCGCCGACAGCTTCACGCCACGCGGCAGAATATTGCGGAATTCGCAGAACTCGCGCATCGCGTCCAGCAGCCCCTGACGCAGGCCGTTGACGTGGGTGCCGCCCTGCATGGTCGGGATCAGGTTGACGTAGCTTTCGGTCAGCAGCTCGCCGCCTTCCGGCAGCCACAGCAGCGCCCAGTCCACCGCTTCGGTGTCACCGGCGAAGTTGCCGACGAACGGCGCTTCCGGCAGGGTAATCAGGCCGTTAACCGCTTCCATCAGGTAGTCGGTCAGGCCGTCTTGGTAGCACCAGCGCTGCTCGGTGTTGTTCACCTTATCGATGAAATAGATCTCGACGCCGGGACACAGCACCGCTTTGGCCTTCAGCAGGTGAGTCAGGCGCGATACCGAGAAACGCGGGCTGTCGAAGAACTGTTCGTCGGGCCAGAAGTGCACGCTGGTGCCGGTGTTGCGTTTGCCGCAGGTGCCGGTCACCGTCAGATCTTGCACTTTGTCGCCGTTTTCGAAGGCGATGCTGTAAACGTTGCCGTCGCGGCGCACGTTGACTTCCACCCGCTTCGACAGGGCGTTGACCACCGAGATGCCCACGCCGTGCAGGCCGCCGGAGAACTGGTAGTTTTTATTCGAGAATTTACCGCCGGCGTGCAGCCGGCACAGGATCAACTCAACTGCCGGCACGCCCTCTTCCGGGTGGATGTCCACCGGCATGCCGCGGCCGTCGTCGATCACTTCCAGCGACTGATCGGCGTGCAGGATCACGTCGATGCGCTTGGCGTGGCCGGCCAAAGCTTCGTCGACGCTGTTATCGATCACCTCTTGGCCGAGGTGGTTTGGGCGCGTCGTGTCGGTATACATGCCGGGACGACGGCGCACTGGTTCTAGACCGCTGAGTACTTCAATGGCATCAGCGTTATAGCTGGATTGAGTCATCGTTGATTATTTTTTCGTGGTTAAAGGGAGGTGCCGGAACGGCCCGTCAGACCGCGTTTAGCCCTAAAAAATCCACAATCTGGGGGAAGTAGTGCTCGAAACCGACGAAGGCGTGGTTTCCACCCGACTCCACCGTTTGCCGACACGCGGTGTAATACGCCACTGCCTGGCCGTAATCGAGAATTTCATCGCCCGTTTGCTGCAGCAGCCAGATTAAATCCGGCGACTCCAAAGGATCGATCTGCATCACTTTCAGATCGTAAACGTGCCGAGACTCTAACACATATTGCTGGCCGGTGTAGGGGTTCTCGTTGGCGCCGAGATAGTCGACCAGCAGCTCAAACGGCTTGACCGCCGGGTTGACCACCACCGCCGGCAGGGAAAAACACTGCGACAGCCAGGTGGCGTAATAGCCGCCCAGCGATGAGCCGACCAGCCCGAGCGTTTGCCCGGCGCGTTCCAGCACCAGATTTTCCAGCATCTCGGCGGCCTCCGCCGGAAAGGCCGGCAGCTGCGGCACCAACATCTCGATAGCGGGATGGTGTTCGGCCAGCCAGGCCTTGAAGGCCACCGCCTTGGCCGACTGCGGCGAGCTGTTGAAACCGTGCAGGTAGAGCAGTGTCGAAGGCATCAGTATCCATCCGAGTCCATATCGGGGCGGAAATCGTCGTTTTCCAGGCGGAACACCTGCGTCTCGACGCGACCATCCGGCAGCAGATCGAGGTAGCGCCAGCCGGGGGAGACGTCGTCGATGGTGAAGTTCGTGCAGTGCGGCTTGAATTGCACGCAGGTAGACGGCGTCGCCAACAGGCGCCGCCCCTGCCATTCCAGATCCAGATCCTGGTGAATGTGCCCGCACACCACGGTATTCACTTTCGGATAACGCAGCAGGATCGCGCCCAGCATATGCGGGTTGCGCAGGCTGTGCTGATCGAGCCAGGTACAGCCGGAAGGCAGCGGATGATGGTGCAGCAGCAACAGCGTATAGCGCTCGGGGTGAGCCTGCAGGCAGCGCTCCATCCACTCCAGCTGGTATTCGCTCAATTCGCCGTGCGGCACGCCGAACACCTGGCTGTCCAGCATCAGCACTTGCCAGTTATCGCCCAGTAGCACCTGTTTGGAAGGCGCGATACCCGCGGCGGCCAATGCGTCGACCATCGCCGGTTGAAAATCGTGGTTGCCCGGCAGCCACACGCAGGGGGCCGGCAGTTGCGCGATGCCGGCGGCGAAGTGGCGGTACGCCTCTTGCGAATGATCCTGCGCCAAATCTCCCGTGGCGACGATCAAATCGACGTCGCGGCGCTGCGCCTGGATGGCGTCCAGCACCGCGTGATAGCTGCGATAGGTATTGATGCCGAGCAACGTCTCGTGTTCGCCGGCAAAAAGGTGGGTATCTGTTATTTGTAGAATCCTGACCGCGGCCCCACTCGCCACGGGCAGTTTAAACAGGCTTTCCAAATGGTGTCCTTTGTTATTTCAGTCTGTCTAACAAACCGGAACCGCCATCGCTCCATGCGCCAAACAGTAGCGCAGCCAATCAGCAAGAAACTGGTTAATTTGATGCTTTTCGTCGCGTTGATGCAACTTTTTATTAGGATAATCATAACGCGCTTTAAAGCGGTAGATCTGCTGACTGGAACACACTTCCGCAACCATGGCGTCATGGTACAACCGCACCGTCATCGCGGGCAGGCTCCAGTAGCTGACCGCCGGAAAGATCTGCTCGATCTCCACCAGCGACGTGTAACGCGTGGACTCAACGATGGTCAAACGATAGCCGGCGCCGTTCACCTGATAAGTCACCGTTTCGCCCGCTTCGTCGTTGCGCGGCAGCAAGCGGCGCAATTGCGCGAAGTTGGTTTCGCACAATCTCATCATTTCGGGGAAATCAGGGGTATAGCGCTGTTTCATTAGTTGGCCCACTCTTTTCTCAACGATTCATGGTGCAACGCCAGCCATTGCAATGCAATCACTGATGCGGCGTTATCGATCGCGCCTTCCTCAACCCAGCGGTAAGCCTGTTCGCGGCTGACCACATGAACGCGGATATCTTCATGTTCTTCCGCCAGGCCGTGGATGCCCTCGGCGGTGCCGGCGTCCACTTCGCCGACCATGATCGACAAACGTTCGCTGGTGCCGCCGGGGCTGGCCAGATAGCTCAGCACCGGTTTGCAGCGCCCGACCACCACGCCGGCCTCTTCCTGCGCTTCGCGGCGGCACACGTCCTCGACGCTTTCACCGGTTTCGATCATACCCGCCACCATTTCCAGCAGCCAGGGCGAATTACTGGTATCGACCGCGGCGATGCGCAGTTGTTCAATCAGCACAACCTCGTCGCGCACCGGATCGTAGGGCAGCAGCACCGCCGCATGGCCGCGTTCGAAAATTTCACGCGTGATTTCAGGGCTCATTTCGCCATTGAACAACCGATGGCGAAACCGGTATAAATTGAGTGAAAAAAAACCACGGTACAGCGTCTCGCGTGCAATAATTTCTACATCTTTTTTATCGAAAGTAACGGGCGACGGCTGCGAACGGTTCATGCGCGAATTCTCCTGCTTGAGTATGCCGATAAAATAAACGGTTTTGATGACAGAAACAGCGGGACTCTCCGCCGCGGCTTTATGTTAGGCTGTTTTTCGCCGCCGGATGCGGCACGTTTGTGCGCTCGCAGGTAATAGCGGGAAACAATCCGGATTGTCAGCCATAATATCAGCTGCAGTCGACCCGGGCAGTACGCCAAGGTAAATGGGCGGTCTGAAAGGTAAAAGTTACGTGAGATGGCACATTCAGCCACCTGATGCGTACCTCAGACTCTGCTAGAATCGGCAACTATTTCGTCTATCGTCAGCGCTAACATAGCAATATTGCTGCACAACAAGGAATGCAAATGAAGAAACTGCTCCCCCTTCTTATCGGACTGAGCCTGGGCGGCTTCAGTGCAATGAGCCAGGCAGAGAACCTGCTGCAGGTCTACAAACAGGCCAGGGAAAGTAACCCGGATCTGCGCAAAAGTGCAGCTGACCGCGACGCCGCATTCGAAAAGATCAATGAAGCGCGCAGCCCGTTGCTGCCGCAGCTCGGCCTGACCGCCGGTTACAACTACACCAGCGGATATCGAGACAGCCGCGACACCCATAGCGATAGCACAAGCGGGTCGCTGGCGCTGACGCAAACCATCTTCGACATGTCGAAATGGCGCCAGCTGACGCTGCAGGAAAAGACCGCCGGCATCTCCGACGTCACCTTCCAGACCGCTGAGCAACAGCTTATTCTCAACACGGCGACCGCTTACTTCAACGTGCTGAAAGCGATCGATACGCTGTCCTATACCCAGGCGCAGAAAGACGCGGTGTATCGCACGCTGGATCAAACCACCCAGCGCTTCAACGTGGGCCTGGTGGCGATCACCGACGTGCAGAACGCCCGCTCGAACTACGACACCGTGCTGGCGGCGGAAGTCTCTGCCCGCAACGATCTGGACAACGCGCTGGAAACGCTGCGTCAGGTCACCGGCACCTTCTACCCCGAACTGGCCTCGCTGAACACCGATCGCTTCAGCACCCAGCGCCCGGAAGCGGTGAACAACCTGCTGAAAGAAGCGGAAGCGCGCAACCTGAGCCTGCTGTCCGCCCGTCTGAGCCAGGATCTGGCGCGCGAACAGATCCGCGCCGCGCAGACCGGCTATATGCCGACAGTGGACTTCAGCGCCTCAACGGCGATCTCCAACAATAATTACGGCGGCTCACGCAACACCACGCGCGACGCAGACCTCGGTGAAAACAAAGTGGGTCTGAGCTTCAACCTGCCGCTGTACAGCGGCGGCGCGACCAATTCGCAGGTGAAACAAGCGCAGTACGGCTTCGTCGGCGCCAGCGAACAGTTGGAAAGCTCACACCGCAGCGTGGTGCAGACCGTTCGTTCGTCGTTCAACAACGTTAACGCTTCGATCAGCAGCATCAACGCCTACAAACAGGCGGTGATCTCCGCGCAAAGCTCCCTGGACGCGATGGAAGCCGGTTATCAGGTCGGTACCCGCACCATCGTCGACGTGCTGGACGCCACCACCACGCTGTATAACGCCAAACGTCAGCTGTCCGACGCGCGTTATACCTATTTGATCAACCAGCTGAACATCAAGTCGGCGCTCGGCACGCTGAACCAGAACGATCTGCTGCTGTTGAACGGCGCGTTGGGCAAACCGGTATCGACCGCGCCTGACGCCGTCGCGCCGCAGAATCGCGCGCAGGACGCCTATGCAGACGGCTATCAGGACAATGCGCCGATGCAACAGACCGCGGCGCCGGTACCGGCGGCCACTCGCGCATCCGCGCCGGCCGTTACCACCAGCCAACCGGCTCGCAACAGCGGCAACCCATTCCGCAACTGATGCGCGCACGCGGATAAACACGGGGTTCGGCCTGCGCCGCGCCCCGTTTTTTTTGCCTCGATTTCACCACTTCTGCCCGCCGTCTCACAGCCGCCGCCGCGTCAGGTGGTATCATCGTCACTCTCGTTTTCGCAGTCTGGATGAGGTTCGATGGACAACGATTCACGCTGGCAGCGTCTGATTAACGACGGCGAATTGCCGCCGCCGCTGCGCCCGGCACAGGCGGTTTACGCCTCCTGGCTGCGCTGCCGCAGCCTGATGCAGCCCGATGTCTGGCAAGCGCCGCACCGCGCGCAGGGCGCCACCTTCGAATCGATTTGCCGCCGCAAGAACGATCTGCTGACGCTCGGCCAGGCGGCGCTGGAAGACGCCTGCGAATACATGGAGCCGCGTCGCTGTCTGTTGATGATCCTCGACGAGAGCGGCTGCATGCTGTGGCGCTGCGGCGACGCCCAAACCTGGGAGCATCTGCAGCAACTGGGATTCGCCCCCGGCGCCTACTGGGCCGAGGGGCAGATCGGCACCAACGCCCCGGCGCTGGCGGCGGCGGAAGGCCACCCGGTACGAGTGAGTGGTGAAGAGCACGTGCGCCGGGCGCTGCACGGTTGGTCTTTCTGCGCGACGCCGGTCTACGACAACAGCGGCCGCCAGCGCGGCTCGATCGCACTGGGCTGCCTGCTGGCCGACTGCGCCGCCGGCGATCTGTCGCTGACGCTGGCCATCGCCCGCGAAATAGGCAATTCGCTGAACGCCGACGGCCTGCTGGCGGAATCCAATCGCCATCTGAACCAGCTTTACGGCCTGCTGGACGGCGTGGACGACGGCGTGATGGCCTGGGATCATCGCGGCTACCTGCAATACATCAACCAGCGCGCCGCCGCCCTGCTAAAACTGGACGAGCAGCAGAGCCAGGGCAAACCGCTGGCGCAGTTGCTGACGCTGCCCGCTCTGCTCAAGCGCGCCATCGCCGATCGGCAACCGCTGCAACACGTCGAAGTCACCTTCGAAAGCCAGCGGCAATTTATCGCCGCCTTGCTGACGCTCAAGCCGATTTTCGACGGCGATCGTTGCAGTTTCATCGCCCTGCTGCACCCGCTCGAGCGGCTGCGCCAGTATGTCAGCAGCCAGTTGGGGCGCGTCAGCCACAGCTTCGAGCAAATGCCCTCCGCCTCGTTGGAGATGCGGCGGCTGATCCGTTATGGCCAGCAGGCGGCCAAAGGCCAGCATCCGATCCTGCTGCGCGGGGAGGAAGGCGTCGGCAAAGAACGGCTCAGCCAGGCCATCCACAACGCCGGTGAACGCGCCGCCGGGCCGTATATCGCCCTCAACTGTCAACTGCTGCCGCAGGCGCAGGGACTGCGTGAGCTGCTGGGCAGCGACGCCAGCGAAGAAGAGGCGGGCCAGCTCAGCAAATTCGAATTGGCCAACGGCGGTACGCTGTACCTCGAACAGATCGAATACCTGCCGGCGGAGATGCAGTCGGCGTTGCTGCAGGTGCTGAAAACCGGCGTAGTGATCCGCCTCAATTCCAGCCGGGTGATCCCGGTCGATGTGCGGGTGATCGCCGGCAGCGCCGCCGATCTGCCGCTGCTGGTGCAGCAAAACCGCTTCCGCCGCCAGCTGTTTTACAGCCTGCAGGCATTCGAGATCCAGATCCCGCCGCTGCGCCAGCGGCTGAGCGATATTCCGCTGCTGGTCAAACACCACCTGCGCACGCTGGAGCAGCATTTTCAGTGCCGCTTTCGGGTGGATGACGAAGTGATGGCCCAGTTGGCGCTCTACCTGTGGCCGGGCAACGATTTGGAGCTGAAAGGAGTGGTGGAGCGCGCGGCAATGATTTGCCACGGCCACCACATCCAGTTGGCGGATCTGCCGGCGCACCTGCTCGGCCAGCCGTCGCTGCTGGAAAGCGATCCGCAGCCCGGCGCACCGCTGTTGACGCTGACGGACATGGAACGCCAGGCGATCCTGCGCGCGGCGACCGTCAGCCGCGGCCAGCTGACGGAGATGGCGCAGCTGCTGGGCATCGGCCGCACCACGCTGTGGCGGAAGATCAAACAGCACGGGATCGACATCCGCCAGTTCAAACTGCGCGCTTAGTGGCTGAGCTGCAATACCCCGCGCGCGGCGTCCAGCATCGCCTTCTGCCCGCTGCGGGTTTTGCTCAGGCAATCCTGCATGCCGACCACCATCGGAATGCCCATCGCCTTCGCCAGAATGGCGCTGTGCGACAGGGCATTGCCGCCGCTCAGGCAGATGCCGAGCACCAGCCGCCTGTCGAGCATCACCACCTCTGAGGGCATCAGCTCATCCATCACCAGTATTGACGGTTCTGGCAGCGCAATAACCGGCAGCGGCAGCCCCTGCAGATGGCACAGCGTGCGGCGCAGCATGTCGCGCACGTCCAGTTCGCGCGCCCGCATGTAGTCGTCATCCAGCTCGCGGTACTCTTCGGCGATCGCCTCCAGCACCTGTCGCCAGGCCTGCTCGGCGCTGCACAGCTGTTGCGCGATGCGGGTGTAAGCCGCCTGCTGCAGATCCGGATCGTCCAGCAGCATGCTGTGGGCGCCGAAGATCGCCGCCTGCGGCTTGCCGATCAGCGTGCCGGTGCGTTCCGCCAGCCGGTTCAGATCGCTCAGCGTGTGCTGCAGCGCCTCCCGCAGGCGTTGCTGTTCACCCAATACCTCGTCCGCGCCGATCCGCCGATCGGACGTGGGTGGCCAGAAGCTGTAAGCCTGGAACACCGGCCCGCTGGTGACGCTTTCCGCCACCGGGATACCGTGCAGCGAAGGCTGCTGCCGCTCGGAGACCGTCTCGCCAAAATGCTGCTCCGCCAGCGTTTTGAACGCCGCCAGCGCCTCGTCCGCCTGCGCGCCGTCGGCGATCAAACGGATGGTGTCGCCGTGACGCACCTGCAGCAGCGCCAGCTGATTGAGGCTGCGCGGATCGACGCACTGCCCCTGCTTTTCCAGCACCAGCTCAGCCTTGAACGGCGCCAGCGTCTCGACCAGCCGCGCCGCCGGACGCGCATGCAACCCGTGCGGGTTCTGCACCGTCCAAGTTGCGCTTTTGCCCTGCGCCAGCGGCAAGGCCACGCTTTTCGCCGTAGGTGAAGCCTCGCCCAGCTGTGCCTGTTTGGCCTGCAGCGCCCCCTGCGCCTCCGCTACCACCTGCTCCAGTGAGGCGCCGGAGTTGGCGGCAACCACCGCCGCCAGCGTGCCTTCAACCAGCGGCGCCGCACACAGCCGCACTTTGGCGGCCAGATCCGGATCCAGCAGATCGAGCGCGGTTTCGGCACTGAGCAGCGCGCTGCCCAGATCCATCAGCACCAGAACGCCGTCGCCGTCGGCGACCGCTTCGATCGCCTCCATCACTTTGACCGCGTCGGTGCCGATCGGGTGCTGCTCGTCATCCACGCCCGCCGCCAGCGCCAGTTTGCAGCCGTCGCCGCGCATCATCTGCCGCGCCAACTGCTCAACGCCGCGCGCCAGCAACGCGCTGTGCGAAACCACCACGATATTAATCATCTCGCCTCCTGCTAACTGCCGGCGACCTCGGCCAGCGTTTTCATCATCAACATCACCGAAGTGGCGCCGGGATCCTGGTGGCCGATGCTGCGCTCGCCCAGGTAACTGGCCCGCCCTTTGCGCGCCTGCATGGTAATAGTGCTCTCCACCGCCCGCTCGGCGCTGTCGGCGGCGCGCTGCAGCGCCTCCGCCACGCTCAGGTTTTGCTGCGCGGACTGGCCGAGGCTTTCCACCACCGGCCACCAGACGTCGCACATGGTCTTGTCGCCCGGCTCCGCCTTACCGCGCATCACCACGCCTTCCACCCCCTCTTGCATCATCTGATGCAGCTCTGGCAGATCCAGGCTCTGCTTGGCGTTCGCCGCCTGCGCCGCGCGGATGAAGAAGGTGCCGAACAGCGGACCGCTGGCGCCCCCCACGCTCGACAGCAGCGTCATGCCGGTGTTTTTCAGGATAAAGCCGATATCCTTGTCCGCCACCGACGGCAGCTTTTCCACCACCTTGTTGAAACCGCGATTCATGTTCAAACCGTGGTCGGCATCACCGATCTCGGTGTCCAACTGGGTCAGAAAATCGCGCTCCCGGCTGAACACCTCGCCGCAACGCATCAGCCAATCGACAACCTGTTGTTTGGTCAACGCCATGATTCCTCCTCAGTAACCCCAACGCAGCGCAGGCGTTTTCACCGGCGCATCCCACAAGGACAACAGCTCGTCGTCCACGTTCAACAACGTGATGGATACCCCCTGCATATCCAGCGAGGTGCAATAAGACCCCACCAGGTTGCGTTCAATGATGATGCCCGCCTCGGCGCAGCGCTCCGCCAGCCGATGGTACACGCCATACAACTCAGACAATGGCGTGGCGCCCAGATTGTTGACCAGCGCGATCACCCGATCGCCGCGCGTCAGCGGCTGCTTGGTCTGCATCTCGTCGCGCCACTCGCCCTGCTGACGATCCCAGACGCGGATCGCGCGCTGATAGTGGCCGTGGTCGATCAACGTATGGAACATGTCGTCCACCGCCGCGTTGAGCGTGGTGAACGGGCGGCGCGCAATGCCTGGCTCGCCGTGAATGCCGACGCCGAACTCCATTTCGTTCTCCGCCAGGGTGAACGACGGCTTGCCGGCGGCCGGCACGGTACAGGCGCCCAACGCAATGCCGATTGAATGCCCGTGGTTATTGATGCGATGCCCCAGCGTCACCACGCTGTCCAGATCGTCGCCGCGCGCCGCGGCGGCGCCCAACAGTTTCTCCATCAGCACGGTGTTGGCCACCCCACGCCGCCCGGCGGTAAACAGGCTGTCTTTGACCGCCACGTCGTCATCCACCAGCACCGTCGCCACCGCGACGCCGCTGTCGTGCAGCAGCTCGGTGGCGGTTTCGAAGTTGAGCACGTCGCCGGTGTAGTTCTTGATCAGCAGCAGCACCCCGGCGCCGCCGTCGATCGCCTGACCGCACTCGTACATTTTATCCGGCGTCGGCGAGGTGAAAATCTCGCCCGGACAGGCGCCGTCGAGCATCCCTTCACCGACGAAGCCGCAGTGCATCGGCTCATGGCCGCTGCCACCGCCGGACAGGATCGCCACTTTGCCCGCCACCGGCGCGTCGGCGCGGGTCACGAACACCGGATCCGCGTGCACCAGCAGCTCGGGATGAGCCTCCGCCAGCCCCTGCAACTGCTCTTCCAACACCGACTCGACCTGATTAATCAGTTTTTTCACGATGGTTTCCTCTGTAAGAACAGGGGCGCGGCGCACCGTGCCCCAACGGTATCAATGACGCTGCAACCAGGCGGCGCCCAGCCTATCCGCCGTCAGGATCGCCGCCTGCACGCCCGCAGGGGTGACCTTGAACGGCATGTTGTGAATGGTTTCACCCACGGCGCAGCTGGCCTCGGCCACCGCCATCATCTTCGCCGTCGCATCGCCGGTGACGCCCATCTGCGCCAGCGTGATCGGCAAGCCGATGTCATGACAAAACGCCAGCACGGTTTCAATCTGCGCCATCGGGCTGTTCTGCAGCACCAGTTGCGCCAGGGTGCCGAACGCCACTTTCTCGCCGTGATACAGGTGGTGACACTCCTCCAGCACGGTGAAACCGTTGTGAATGGCATGCGCCGCCGCCAGCCCGCTGCTCTCGAAGCCGATGCCGCTCAGATACGTATTGGCCTCAATGATGCGTTCCACCGCTTCCGTCACCACGCCGGCCTCGACCGCCAGTTTGGCTTTTACCCCTTCGGCCAGCAGCGTGTCGTAGCACAGCCGCGCCAGACTGAGCGCCGCCAGCGTCGATTTGCCGCCGGCCATGCTGGTGGCCTGCGCGTCGAAGCAGGCCTGCGCTTCGAAATAGGTGGAGAGCGCGTCGCCCATGCCGGCTACCAGCAGGCGCACCGGCGCTTTGGCGATGATGGCGCTGTCCATCACTACCATGTCCGGGTTGCGCGGGTAGATCAGGTATTCGGCGAATTCGCCCTGTTCGGTGTAGATAACCGACAGCGCGCTGGTCGGCGCATCGGTGGAGGCGATGGTGGGAATGAGCACCACCGGCAGCCGTTGGTAGTGGGCGACGGCCTTGGCGGTGTCGAGCGTCTTGCCGCCGCCGACGCCGATCACCCCGCGGCAGCCGTGGGTCTGCAGCTCGCGGCCAAGGCGGTCTATCTCTTTACGGCAGCACTCGCCGTTGAAGCGGGCCGCATGATGTTTCACGCCGTGCTGCTGCAGGCTGCCCATCAGGGTGTCGCCCGCCAGCTGCATCACAAAGTCGTCAGCGATCACGAAATAATGGTCGGCGAGGGATTTGGCGTATTCGCCGACGGCGGACAGCGCATTGGCGCCCTGAATGTATTTGCCTGGTGACTGGATGATTCTCAACATAACCGGATCCTTGTAGGGAGTTGGCGATGGTAACGTTCAGATATCAGGTGATGACGCGCCGGCTTCGCCGCCGGCTTGTTGTTGTGCTTCGACTATGAGCGCCTGCCGCCCGCCTGGCGAGCCACGCGATTTTTGTTCCATTATGGAACATCATCATAGCGACAACGTTTCATGATGAAACGCCAACGCGCGTTTTTTCGCCGCGAAAGCGAACTGGCGCACACCCCAACGTATAACTGCGTAAAGAGTGGATTCTGCGGGCGTTTCAGCTTTAATTTTGACCATGTTTCCCCTATCCTTAGCGCCACTACTGGGAAAGGGCGAAAACAGCCCGCATGATGGGATTGATAACGATGAAACGGACAAAAAACATCAACCAAGAGACGTTCCGCAAATCCTGGCGCAGCTACCGTGTCGCGCCCGTGGCCTTGGCGATCAGCGCCGTCTTTATGCTGGCCGGCTGCGAGAAGAGCGATGAAACGGTCTCCCTGTATCAGAATGCCGATGACTGTTCGCGCGCCAATCCTTCGATGAGCGAGCAGTGCACCACCGCCTACAACAATGCCCTGAAAGAAGCCGCGAAAACCGCGCCGAAATACGCCACTCGCGAAGACTGCGTCGCCGAGTTCGGCGAAGCGCAATGTACCCAGGCTCCGGCACAGGCCGGCATGGCGGCGGAATCACAAAGCAGCGGCAGCTTCTGGATGCCGCTGATGGCGGGCTACATGATGGGCCGCCTGATGGGCGGTTCCGGCTTCGCGCAGCAGCCGCTGTTCACCTCCAAGAATGCCGCCAGCCCGGCGAACGGCAAGTTTGTCGACGCCAGCGGCAAGAGCTACGGCCCGGCCACCGCCGGCGGCCGCACCATGACGGTGCCGAAAACCGCGATGGCGCCGAAGCCTGCGGTCACCAATACCGTTACCCGCGGTGGCTTCGGCGAGACCGTGGCCAAGCAGACCAGCATGCAGCGCAGCAGTGCCACCTCCAACTCCGGCTCTCGCAGCATGGGCGGTTGATGCATGAAACGTATTGCTATTACTGAGCGCCCGGACTGGCGTGAAAAAGCGACCGAGTTCGGTTTTCGTTTCCACACCATGTACGGCGAGCCGTACTGGTGTGAAGACGCCTATTACCAGTTCACGCTGGCGCAGATTGAAGAGATCGAAAGCGCCACCGCCGAGCTGCATCAGATGTGCCTGCAGGTGGTGGAGAAAGTGGTCGGTAGCGACGAGCTGATGGCCAAGTTCTGCATCCCGAAACACACCTGGGAGTTCGTGCGCAGCTCCTGGCGCACCAACCAGCCGTCGCTGTATTCGCGTCTCGATCTGGCCTACGACGGCGTCAACCCGCCGAAGCTGCTGGAGAACAACGCCGATACGCCGACCTCGCTGTATGAAGCGGCCTTCTTCCAGTGGCTGTGGCTGGAAGATCAGATCAATGCCGGCAAGCTGGATCCGCAATCGGATCAGTACAACAGCCTGCAGGAGAAGCTGATCGAGCGTTTCGCCGAGCTGAAAGCGCATCACGGCTTCGGCCTGTTGCATCTGGCCTGCTGCCAGGACAGCGAAGAAGATCGCGGCACGGTGCAATATCTGCAGGACTGCGCGCAGGAAGCCGGTCTGCCGACCGAGTTCCTGTTCATGGAAGAGATTGGTCTTGGCGAGAAAGGTCAATTCACCGATCTGCAGGATCAGGTGATCGGTAACCTGTTCAAGCTCTATCCGTGGGAATTCATGCTGCGCGAGATGTTCTCCACCAAGCTGGAAGACGCCGGCGTGCGCTGGCTGGAGCCGGCCTGGAAAAGCATCATCTCCAACAAGGCGCTGCTGCCGCTGCTGTGGGAAATGTTCCCGAACCACCCTAACCTGCTGCCGGCTTATTTCGCGCAAGACGATCATCCGTCGATGGATCATTACGTCACCAAACCGCTGTTCTCGCGCGAAGGCGCCAATATCCAGATCGTCGAAAACGGTCAGGAAGTGGCGCGCGTCGATGGGCCGTACGGCGAAGAAGGCATGATCGTGCAGCAGTTCCATCCGCTGCCGAAGTTCGAAGACAGCTACACGCTGATCGGCAGCTGGCTGGTGAACGATCAACCTTGCGGCATCGGCCTGCGCGAAGATCGCGAACTGATCACGCAGGATCTGTCGCGCTTCTATCCGCACACCATCCTCGGCTGATCGCTCCACTGAAGGTAAAAACGCCAGTCTCTGACTGGCGTTTTTTCTTTAGCCCACCTGCACCGACAGCATGCTAAGCGCCCCCATTTCGATACCGTCGATCGGCACGCTGATGGCCTCTTTTCCATCCCAGCCGCCGAGCACATACAGCAACGGCAGATAGTGTTCCGGCGTCGGATTCGACAGCGCCGCCCCCTCATGGCGCATGAAATCCACCAGCGGATGGTTATCGCCCCGATAACGCAGGTTATCCCGGACAAAGTTATTGAATGATTCCGCCCACGGGTAGGCGCTGGTATCGCCCTGCCATTTCACCATGCGCAGGTTGTGCACCACGTTGCCGCTGGCGACGATCATCACGCCCTCGTCCCGCAGCGCGGCGAGTTTGCGGCCCAGCTCATAGTGATAGGCCGCCGGCTGCGTGCCGTCGACGCTGAGCTGCACCACCGGAATGTCAGCATCGGGATACATCTTGATCAGGACACCCCAGGTGCCGTGATCCAATCCCCACTCGCCGAGATCCGCCGTTACCGGCACCGGCGCCAGAATTTGCTGCAGCTGCGCGGCCAGCGCGGGAGAGCCCGGCGCCGGATAGCGGGTATCAAACAGCGCCTGCGGGAACCCGCCAAAGTCGTGAATGGTTTTGGGTTTTTCCATCGCGGTGACCGCAGTGCCGCGGGTATACCAATGCGCGGAAACCGCCACGATCGCCTTCGGGCGCGGCAATGACTCACCCAACGCACGCCATGCCCGGGTGTAACGGTTGTCTTCCAGCACGTTCATCGGGCTACCGTGGCCAAGAAACAGTGCCGGCATACGAGAGGTGTTCATAGAGGGATCCTTAGTTCAAATTGTGCTATGCCGCTACATTACGCGCTTTGCCGCAGCAACACAGCCGGATAACCGTGATGAAGATATTCAATAAATTTGAATTAAAAAGCGCAAAAATGCACCGGCCAACAGAAAGTTAAAAAATACATATTTTTCAATTAATTAATAAATTTCGTGAATACCATGGCATTACTGCCACACAGATCTAATTTGTGAACAATTTATGTATTTTTTGTTAACACAGTCGATACACTCCTCTGTCAGTCGACAGGGTGTTGGCAGCCCGTCGGCGCTACGGGAATCACGTCTCACCAAGGAGGAATTCATGTTCAGACTCACACTGGCAACCCGCCTGGCGCTTTCCATGTTCTTACTCGCCGGCTGGACGGCAAGCACCGGCGCGGCGGACAACGCGCAGCTGACGCAGCGCGAAGATCCTTACTTCATTCAGGCGCAAACTCAGCTGCAACAGCGGCTGAAGCAAACGCCAAACACCAACCGCGCCAAAAACGTCATTCTGGTCGTCGGTGACGGTATGGGGTTTTCCACCGTGACCGCCGCCCGCATTTTTGAAGGGCAACAGCGCGGCGTGGACGGCGAATCCAACGTGCTGGCCTGGGAGGCCTTCCCCTATCTGGCGGCGGCCAAAACCTATTCCGCCGACGCCCAAATCACCGACTCTGCGCCCAGCGCGGTGGCGATGACCACCGGCGTCAAAACCATCAACGATCTGATGGGCCTCAACCATACGGCTACCCTCAACAACTGCGAGGATCAGCAAACCAAGGCCGTCACCACGCTGTGGGAGATGGCCGCAACGCTCGGCATGTCCACCGGTGCCGTGACGACCGCCACCATTACCCACGCCACGCCGGGCGCCACCTATGCCCATATCGCCAATCGCGACTGGGAGTCTGACGCCAAAATGCCGGCGGATGCCCTGGCCGCAGGCTGCCGCGACATCGCGCGCCAGCTGGTGGAAATGAAGTACGGCAACGGCCTGAACGTAGCGATGGGCGGCGGGCGCGCCAACTTTCTGCCCGACAGCGTGAGCGATCCGGAATATCCCGGCAAGAAAGGCGCCAGAAAGGACGGCCGCGACCTGACGCAGGCCTGGCTGCAACGCTACGGCGAGCGTGGGCAATACGTCTGGAATCAGGCGCAGTTCGACAAAATCGATCCGACCAAAGTCGACCACCTGTTGGCCCTGTTCGAACCGTCGCACATGAACTTCGAGCACGATCGGCGGCAAGACGCGGCGGGAGAGCCTTCGCTGGCGGAAATGACCGGCAAGGCCATCGATATTCTGGCCAGGAATCCCGAAGGCTACCTGCTGTTGGTGGAGGGCGGACGCATCGATCACGGCAGCCATAACGGCAATGCCTACCGCACGCTGAGCGACGCGGTCGCGCTGAACGAAGCGGTGAAAACCATCGTCGACAAGGTCAATCTGGACGACACGCTGGTGATCGTGACCGGCGATCACAGCCACACGCTGACCATCGCCGGCTATGCCAAGCGCGGCAATCCTATCCTCGGCATTTCCGTCGGCGTCGACGGCAAACCGCGGCTGGGCAGCGACGGCAAGCCATACACCACCGTCGGCTTCGCCAACGGCCCCGGCGGCACAATCCCGCTGACCGAGCGCCCGGCATTAACCATGGAGCAGGCCACCGCGCCCGACTTTATTCAGCCGGCGCTGGTGCCGCTGAACAGCGAGACGCACGGCGGGGAAGATCTCGGCATCTACGCCATCGGCCCCTGGGCGCATCTGTTCCAGGGTACGGTTGAGGAGAACTACACCTTCCACGTGATGAATTACGCCAGCCGCATCGGCGAACGCCTGTCAGAACGGTAGATACAAAAAAGCCGCTTTACGCGGCTTTTTTATCGTTGAAAGCGGCCGGCTATCAGCTGGCCTTTTTCTCGTGCGCCTGGCGGTAGGCCACCAGATCTTCGATGGTCAGCACCACCATGTCGTGCTGTTTGGCGAAGGTAATCACTTCCGGCGCATGCGCCATGCTGCCATCGTCGTTGGTCAGTTCACACAGCACGCCGGCTGGTTTGAAGCCGGCCATGGAAACCAGATCGATGGTCGCTTCGGTGTGGCCGCGACGGCTCAGCACGCCGCCCGGCTGCGCGCGCAGCGGGAAGACGTGGCCCGGACGGTTCAGGTCGCTCGGCTTGGCGCTGTCTGCCACCGCCGCACGGATGGTGGTCAGGCGATCGGAAGCGGAAACCCCGGTGGTCACGCCCTGCGCCGCTTCGATGGTCACGGTGAAGGCGGTCTGGAACTGGCTGGAGTTGTTGGTCACCATCATCGGCAGCTCAAGCTGCTGACGGCGTTCTTCGGTGATGCACAGGCACACGATACCGCTGCCGTGGCGAATGGTCAGCGCCATCTGCTCAACGGTCATGGTTTCCGCGGCGAAGATCATGTCACCTTCGTTTTCACGGTTTTCATCATCGAGCACCATTACGCCGCGCCCGTTGCGCAGTGCGTCGATCGCGCGTTCAACGCGTTCTGTTGGCGTGCCGAAGTCTGAAAGTAGCGTCTGATTCATGGTAAAAAACCTCATTAAAAATTATGGATTACCAGAACCAGGGCGATCTTGAGGAGTAGCTAGCAATAGCTAAAAAAATAACGCAAGCGGGCGCATGCCCGGCAGATACCGTTACTCTCTCCCATCCGGACTATAACCGTCGGCCCCGGAATTACACCGGATCTGCTGACCTCTAACCGGCCTTTACAGGCTGGCTGAGCGCTCGCGGGCTTTCACCGTAGAAGGTGATTTACCGCCGGTGGGGACTTTCACCCCGCCCTGAGAATAAGCAAGATGACTATAACGCTAATGGATAGACAGGGCAATTGGCAAAAGCACAATTCGGCCACGTACGGCGAATGCGCTTAATGGTGTTTATCCGGCGGGCAACTCGCATTACACTAAGCGGCAGCTATTAAACTCTGAAAGGGATACGCCATGATTGACCCGAAAAAAATCGAACAAATCGCACGCCAGGTTCATGAGTCCATGCCTAAAGGCGTTCGTGAATTCGGGGAAGACGTTGAGAAAAAAATCCGTCAGGTGCTGCAGTCGCAGTTGACCCGCCTGGATTTGGTTAACCGCGAAGAGTTCGACGTGCAGACTCAGGTGCTGTTGCGCACCCGCGAGAAGTTGGCGCTGTTGGAGCAGCGCATGGCCGAGCTGGAAAGCAAGCTGAGCGCGGCGCCGGCCGCCAAGCAGGATGACGAATAATTCCCGCCAAGGGCGCGCACCGCGCGCCCTTGTTCTTTACGTCGCCCGGCGTTAGCCGCGCCCGTCTTTGATCGC
This sequence comes from Serratia sp. CY81684, assembly GCF_052166595.1. Taxonomy (NCBI): domain Bacteria; kingdom Pseudomonadati; phylum Pseudomonadota; class Gammaproteobacteria; order Enterobacterales; family Yersiniaceae; genus Serratia; species Serratia sp. CY81684. The sequence goes on from NZ_JBJNOO010000004.1 coordinate 410,364, forward strand.
TTTGATGATGTTGGTGGTCGACAGGCCGTCTTCAAAGTTCAGCACTTTGACATCGCCGCCGTTGGCCCACACTTCCGCACTGCCGGCAATCTCTTCCGGCTTGTAATCGCCGCCTTTCACCAGCAGATCCGGCAAGATGTCGGCGATCAAGCGCTGCGGCGTGTCCTCCTCGAACGGCACCACCCAATCCACCGCTTCCAGCGCGCCCAGCACGATCATGCGGTTCTCCAGCGCGTTGACCGGGCGCTTCTCCCCTTTCAGACGCTTGGTCGAGGCGTCGCTGTTCACCGCCACGATCAGGCGATCGCCCAGCTTGCGGGCGTTGGCCAGATAGGAGACGTGGCCGGCATGCAGAATGTCGAAGATGCCGTTGGTCATCACCACTTTCTCGCCGCGCTGACGCGCCTGCGCCACGGCGTTTTTCAACTGTGCTTCAGTCATCACGCCAAAGCCGGTTTCGGCGCGGCCGCGCACCGCGTTTTCCAGCTCGATCGGCGACACGGTAGACGTACCGAGCTTGCCCACCACCACGCCGGCGGCGGCGTTAGCCAGGAAGCAGGACTCTTCCAGCGAATTGCCGGCGGCCAGCGAGGCGGCCAATACGCCGATCACGGTGTCGCCGGCGCCGGTCACATCAAACACTTCCTGCGCCTGGGTCGGCAAGTGCAGCGGCTCAACGCCAGGCTGCAGCAGCGTCATGCCGTGTTCGGAGCGGGTAACCAGCAGCGCCGACAGCTCGAAATCCGCTACCAGCTTCATGCCGCGTTCCACCAGTTCCGCTTCATCCTTACAGTGGCCCACCACCGCTTCGAACTCGGACAGGTTCGGCGTCAGCAGCGTCGCGCCGCGATAGCGCTCGAAATCGGATCCTTTCGGATCGATCAACACCGGCACCTTGGCGGCGCGCGCCAGTTGGATCATGCCCTGCACCTGGCTGAGCGCGCCCTTGGCGTAATCGGACAGCACCAGCGCGCCGATCTGCGGCAGCGCCTGCTGAATGCGCTCCAGCATCGGCTGCGGATCAACGTTGGAGAAGCCTTCTTCGAAGTCGAGACGGATCAGTTGCTGGTTGCGCGACAGTACGCGCAGCTTGGTAATGGTCGGATGGGTCGGCACCGAGACGAAGTCGCAGCGCACGTTGACTTCATTCAGTTTGGCGCTCAGCGCCCGCGCCGCATCGTCGATGCCGGTAAGGCCCACCAGACGGGAAGTGGCGCCCAGCGAAGCGATGTTCATCGCCACGTTAGCCGCGCCGCCGGGACGCTCTTCGATGGTATCGACCTTGACCACCGGCACCGGGGCTTCCGGTGAAATGCGGCTGGTCGGCCCATACCAATAGCGATCCAACATGACGTCACCGACCACCAGCACACCGGCGCGGCGAAAATCAGGCAGCGTAACTTTCATCCGATAACTCCAAAAAAGAACAAAATTTTAGTGGCGCAGATATTACCACAGACCGCCGGAATACCCGCAAAAAGGTATTAATCCAGCCATTTGGCCCAGCTGGCGCGCACCTGCTCGCGCTCGGCGGCAAACAGCTCGCTGCCGACCTTGCCGGAATGTTCCTGCAGCGCCAGGTGGTGGATTTCGTCGCGCATGGTGACATAGGCCTGAGTCAGCGCGCGTGCCTCTTCATCCGGCATGATGTCGTAATTGGCCATCAGCTCGAAGATGCGCACGTTGTCCGACCAACGCGTCAAGCGCGGTTCGCCCGGCGCATAGCGTAAGACCAGATATTGGGCAATAAATTCGATGTCGGTAATGCCGCCCTCATCGGCCTTGATATCAAACAGATCGCGCTGCTTGTTGCCGAGATGGTTGCGCATCTTTTCGCGCATCTCGCGCACTTCGCGCTTCAGGGTCTGCGCATCGCGCGTTTTGCACAGGATCTCGCGCCGAATCGCGTCGAACTGCTGATGCAGCGCCGGGTCGCCGTGCACGATGCGCGCACGCACCAGGGCCTGATGCTCCCAGGTCCAGGCTTCGTTTTGCTGGTAGTCGGCGAACGCCTCAACGGTGCTGACCAGCATCCCCGCAGCGCCGGAAGGCCGCAGGCGCGCGTCCACCTCATACAGAATACCGGAAGAAGTGCGGGTGCTGAACAGATGCATCACCCGCTGCGCCAGCCGCAGGTAGAACTGGCGGCCGTCGATGCAGCGATCGCCGTCGGTCATCACCTCCGGCGGACAATCCAACAGGAACACCAGATCGAGATCGGAACTGTAACCCAGCTCCCAGCCGCCCAGCTTGCCGTAGCCGATCACCGCAAAGCCGCGCCCTTCGCGCTCCTGCAGATGGGTCGGTTGGCCGTAGCGCGCCACCATGTCGCTCCAGGCCTGTTGCACCACCGCGTCGATGATCGCCTCAGCCAGATAAGTCAGGTGATCGCTCACTTTCATCACCGGCAGCGCGCCGGCGATATCCGCAGCTGCGATGCGCAGCTGCTGCGCCTGTTTGAACTGGCGCAGCGCCTCCAACTTTTGCTCTTCGTCGTCTTCCGGCACCCGCAGCAGATACTGCCGCAGCTCGCTGCGGTAGGCGTCCAGCGCCACCGGCTGATACAGCGTGGCCGGATCCAGCAGTTCGTCCAGCAGCAGCGGGTAACGCGACAGCTGGTTGGCAACCATCGGCGACGCGGCGCACAGGCGGATCAGATGGCTGAGCGCCGCATGGTACTCCACCAGCAGCTCGAGGTAGGTAGTGCGGGTGACGATGCTGAGCAGCAGCTGCGCCAGCCGCACCAGCGCGGTCGGTGCGTCCTGGCGCGGGCATACCTCCGCCAGCAGGCGCGGCATCAGCTGATCGAGCACGTCGCGGCCGCGCGGGCCGATAGTGCGTTTGTCGACGTCGTGGCGGAAATCGGCGATGGTGCGCAGCATCTGTCGGCGCCCCTCTTCATCGAGGTGCGGCGTCAGCGGCGCCAGCTCGCTCTCCTCCAGCGCGTCCTGCCACAGGCTGTGGTAGTGCTGGTAGTCGGGATCTTCCCCGACATCCGGGCTATCGTCGCCGATCAGGTCGTCGAACACCGCGCGCACCGCCTGCATATGCACCTCCAGCGCCGCCATCAGCGCCGGCCAATCCGCCAACCCCATGCCGTAGGCCAAGCGCGCCTGATCGAGCGCCTCCTGCGGCAGCGTCTGGGTTTGCTGATCGCCGATCGCCTGCAGCAGGTTCTCCAGCCGCCGCAGGAACAGGTAGGCGGCGCTCAGCGCCCGCACCTGCTCACTTTCCAGCAGCCCCAGCTCACCCACCGCCTGCAGCGTCGGCAGCAGCGAACGCCCCTGCAACGCCGGTTCACGGCCGCCGCGGATCAGCTGGAATACCTGAGTGATGAATTCGATTTCGCGAATGCCGCCGGCGCCCAGCTTGATGTTGTCCTTCAGACCACGCCGCCGCACTTCACGGGCGATCATGCCCTTCATGTTGCGCAAAGATTGGATGACGCTGAAATCGATGTAGCGGCGGAACACGAACGGGCGCAGCGTTTTGCGCAACTCCTGGCTGTAGGCGTCTTCCGCCCCGCCCATCAGGCGCGCCTTTACCATCGCATAGCGCTCCCAGTCGCGCCCCTGTTCCTGGTAGTAATCCTCCAGCGCCGCAAAGCTCATCACCAACGGGCCGCTGTCGCCGAACGGCCGCAGCCGCATGTCCACGCGATAGACGAAGCCGTCGATGGTTTGCTGATCCAACGCCTTGATCAGCCGCTGGCCGAGGCGGGTGAAGAACTGGGCATTGTCCAGCTCGCGCCGCCCGCCCTGGGTTTGACCATTTTCCGGGTAAGCGAAGATCAGATCGATGTCCGACGAGAAGTTCAGTTCGCCGCCGCCCAGCTTGCCCATGCCGAGGATCAACAGCGGCTGCGGCTCGCCGGCGGCGTTGCACGGCGTGCCCCATTCGCGGCAGCAGGTTTGGTACAGCCAGTCGCGCGCGCTGACGATCAGCGTCTCCGCCAGCCCGCTCAGCTGCAGCAACGTTTCTTCGGTCGAACACAGCCCCTGCGCCTGCGCCCAGGCGATGCGCACCAGCGTTTCGCGGCGAAACAGACGCAGCGTGCGCATCAGTTGCGCTTCGTCGCGCACCTCTTCCAGCTCGTCCTGCAACCAGGCGGCATAGTGTTGCCACTCACCGGGCGCCGGCGGCTGTTCGCGCAGCGTTGCCAGCCAGGCCGGCTGGGCGAGCAGCGCGTCGCTGACGAAATCGCTCGACGCCAGCACCCACTGCTCCTGCTCGCTAAAGGCGCAGTCCGCGCCGTGAACTTCATGAAAACGCTGCACAACCTGCTGTGCCTGAGCCTGTAACGCGGCTGAAAGTGGCGACATAGTGTTTGACCCGTTCTGCGGCCCACGGCTGGCGGGCCGGCTGGATTAACGAAGCGCGCCGTTTAACCAGAATGGCGCATGCGATAAGGCCTGTTTGCGGCTGGCTTCATACCAGCCCTGGCGGCGCTCGCTCAGCGCCGCCTGCAGCTCGCGCCAGGCCTCGATATAAGGCCCGGTCTGCTCGTCGGGGTAAGCGCCCGACAGCAGGACCAGCGCCGAAATCTGACGCGTCAGGCGCGGCAATTGTTCCTGATATTCATCTTCGTTCAGCGTACGGCTGAAGGCCTCTTTCAGCTCCGCGCCGCTGCGCCCCAGCATGATGTCGCTGAAGCGTTTGAAAGAACCGTCCAGCTTGGCCTGCGCTTTGGCGTCGATAAACGGCCGCCAGGCGCCGCTCACCAGCCATGATGTGAGCGCCAACTTACATTGCAGGTAGACCGCGCTGTAACACAGGATCTCCGGTTGCGCGTTTTTGTCCGCCAACAGCGGTTCGAGCTCGGTCAGGCGGGCGCGCAGATCGGCACTGGCCTTGCGCGGCACCAGGCCGCCGAAGATCACCAGTGCCTGGCGGATCGTGCCAACCGCCTCAATCACCGAAGCGCGCGCCTGCGCGTCGCCGCGCAGCCACAGCTCTTCATGGTACTGCCAGTGGCTGAGCGCCAGCTCGAAGGCGGCGATCATCCCCTGCTCCACGGTCGCCTTCGCCGCCGGCTTCAGCACCCGCAGCGGGCGCACCTCACGCGGCGGATTGCCCTGCGCCAGGTGGTAACCGCGCGCCGCCTTGCTCAGGCTGCCCTGACGCAGCCCGTCGTGCGCCGCCAGCTCACCGGCCAACGCCAGCAGATCAGCGGTATTGCCTTTCAGCAGTTCCAGTTCTATCTCGCTCAAGGCTTCGCTGAGGCCACCAGCACGCACTTCTCCTTGATCCAGGCCAATCTCTATCTCGCTTTGGCCGTAAGTAACCACCCACTTCTCACGCACGAAATCCGTACGGAACAGCGGTTGCAACGCCTGCTGCAGCGCCGCGATATCGCAATCCTGCGGCCAGATGTCGGCAGGAAACTGCGCCAACGCCAGCTGCGGCTCGGCGATAGCGACATTGTATTCCGGGCGCTGGTGCAGGCCGCCCACCACTTTACCGGCGGTTTTAATGGTCATCTCATAGCGATCGTCGAAACCGCGAATGCGCAGCCCCATGTCGTGACTGCGCAGGAAGTTGTCGGCCGTTTCGAAGTAAATGTTGGTCAGCTTTTGCGGCGCGGAATGCTGATGCGGCCAGGCGGCGAGCCAGTGTGGCAGAGCGGCCACCGCTTGCGGCGCGGCGATGAATTTCAGTTCAATTTCAACGGTCATAATTCTTTAACACCAATAAGTTACGCATTCGCGTCGGTTTCAGCGCGGCGCGCTCGGCCCGCCGTATGCTGCCCACTGACGCACAGTTGCCGTTATCTTACCGCGATTCCCGGCGCCTTAACCCTGCTAACTGTAGAAAAAACCTGTTACGTTATAAAACGCTGCGCAACTCACAGAATCAGCCACAGTAAGATAGTTCTCATTCCGGTTTTGGCGTTGCGTCGTCAGACTGAACCCTCTACTATCGTTCCATAAATTCACCCAGAAACGATGAACTAATGCAGAAATTACGCCTGATTTTCCTTGCCGCGCTGAGCTTCAGCATCACTTGGGCCGCACATGCCGAAGATAAACGCTATATCTCCGATGAGTTAAGCACTTACGTCCATAGCGGCCCAGGTAATCAGTACCGTATTGTCGGCACTCTGAACGCCGGTGAAGAAGTGACCCTGCTGAGCGTCAACGACAGCACCAACTACGGCCAGATCCGCGATCCGAAAGGCCGCACCACCTGGATCCCGCTCGACCAACTCAGCCAGACGCCAAGCCTGCGCACCCGCGTGCCGGAGCTGGAACAGCAGGTGAAAACCCTGACCGACAAGCTCGCCAACATCGACAACACCTGGAACCAGCGCACGGCGGAAATGCAGGAAAAAGTCGCAGGCAGCGACAGCACCATCAGCAGCCTGCAGAAGGAAAACCAGGATCTGAAAAACCAGCTGGTGGTCGCGCAGAAGAAGGTCAACGCCGTTAACCTGCAGCTCGACGACAAGCAGCGCACCATTATCCTGCAGTGGTTCATGTACGGCGGCGGCGTCGCCGGCGTCGGTTTGCTGCTGGGCCTGCTGTTGCCGCACCTGATCCCGCGTCGCAAGAACAACAATCGCTGGATGAACTGATCTCAGTATCGTTCAGTTTGAGTTTGGGCGCCTGCGGGCGCCTTTTTCATTGGCACCGACATCCCGCGGCTAATTCATGTAATCTGATAGACAGAGCCTTACACGATATTCAGGAGTCAACAGTGCAGATTTATCTGGTCGGCGGCGCCGTTCGCGACAGCCTGCTCAACATTCCGGTGGTCGATCATGATTGGGTGGTGGTGGGCGCCACGCCGGCGGAGCTGCTGGCATTGGGCTACCAGCAGGTCGGCAAAGATTTTCCGGTGTTCCTCAATCCCGATACCCACGAGGAGTACGCGCTGGCGCGCACCGAGCGCAAATCCGGCCAGGGGTACACCGGTTTTACCTGCTATGCCGCGCCGGACGTCACGCTGGAAGAAGATCTGCTGCGGCGCGATCTGACCCTCAACGCCATCGCTCGTTCCGCCGAAGGGGAACTGATTGACCCCTACGGCGGCGTGGCCGATCTGCAGGCGCGCGTGCTGCGCCACGTTTCCGACGCGTTCGGCGAAGATCCGCTGCGCGTGCTGCGCGTGGCGCGATTCAATGCTCGCTTCGCCCATCTGGGTTTTCGCATCGCCGACGAAACGCTGGCCCTGATGCGCCGGATGGCGCACAGCGGTGAACTGGCCGCGCTGACCGCCGAACGCGTCTGGAAGGAAACCGAAAAGGCGCTGCAAAGCCAGAGCCCGCAGGTCTATTTTCAGGTGCTGCGCGACTGCGATGCGCTGGCGGTGCTGTTCCCGGAAATCGACGCGCTGTTCGGCGTGCCGGCCCCCGCCAAATGGCATCCGGAGATCGACACCGGCGTACATACGCTGATGGCGCTGGCGATGGCCGCCCGCCTCACTCCCGAGGTGGACGTACGCTTCGCCACCCTGTGTCATGACCTCGGCAAAGGATTGACGCCAAAAGAGTTCTGGCCGCATCACCACGGCCACGGCCCGGCGGGCGTGCGGCTGGTCGAAGCGCTATGCCAGCGGCTGCGGGTGCCCAATCCGGTGCGCGATCTGAGCAAGCTGGTGGCCGAGTACCATGATTTGATCCACACCGTGAACAAGCTGCGGCCGGAGACCCTGCTGAAGCTGTTCGACGCCATCGACGTCTGGCGCAAGCCCCAAAGGCTGGAGCAGATGATCCTGACCAGCGAAGCGGACGCGCGCGGCCGCACCGGCTTTGAGGAGAATCCTTATCCGCAGGGCGACTATCTGCGCCAGGCGTATCAGGTGGCGAACGCGGTATCTATTAAAGAGGTGGTGGCCAGCGGGCTGCAGGGCACCGCGATCCGCGATGAGCTCAAACGCCGCCGCCAACAGGCGCTGGCCGACTGGAAGCTCAACCAAACCATCCTCAACGATCAGGCATAAAAAAACCCCGCAGAGCGGGGTTTTTTCTTGCCATCGGGCTTACAGGAATACCATGTAAACCACCGCCGCCACGATAAAGCGGTAGATGGCGAACGGCACGAACGAGATGCGTTTGATCAGCGACAGGAAGGTCTTGATCGCAATCAGCGCCACCACGAAGGCAGTAACGAAACCGACGGCGAACATCGGCAGATCGCCCCAGGTCAGGAAGTGCAGGCTCTTGTACAGATCCAGACCGCTGGCGCCAATCATCATCGGCACCGCCAGGATGAAGGAGAACTCGGACGCCGCATAGCGGTTCACGCCCACCAGCATGCCGCCGGCGATAGTGGAACCCGAACGGGAGAAGCCCGGCCACAGCGCCAGACACTGGAAGCAGCCGATCATGAACGCCTGACGGTAAGTGATGTCATCCAACCCTTCCGCGCTAGGCTTCTTCGGCTTCAGCCATTCCGCCGCCAGCAGCAGCAGGCCGCCGACCACCAACGCGTACATCACGTTTTTCGGCGCAAACAGCGACTTGATGAAATCATGGAAGGCCAGCCCCAGCACCACCGCCGGGATCATCGCCAGCAGGATGTGCCCCAGCTTCAGTTGGCCGCTGGTTTTGCCCTCGTGCTCCACTGGCTTGCCGCCGAAATGGATGCCGATCAGGCCGAACAACCGGCGCCAGAACATCACCACCACGGCCAGGATAGACCCCAGTTGGATGATGACTTCAAAGGTTTTGGCTTTGTCGCCGGTAAAACCCAGCCACTCGCCAACGATAATCATATGCCCGGTGGAAGACACCGGCAGAAATTCGGTTAACCCTTCGACAACCCCAAGAACAAACGCAATAAACAGTGAATGCATGTCAGCCATGTGCTTCGCTCACCCCATAAAATAACGGCCATCACATAAAAAAGCGGCAGTGCTTAAAAGACAATGCCGCTAAAACAATTCTCAGGATTAAGACCAGATTAACGGTCTTTCGTTGCAAGCAGATGACATAAAATCATGCGGGACGAGTGCCGCGCTCAATGATCACGCCGACCCGATTGGCATGTGCTACAGCGCCCGGTTTGCTGACCTTAATACGGACCCACGGGGAATTGAAGCGCTGAAGCAAAATTTCGGATATTTCCTCCGCCACGCGCTCCACCAGCGCGAACCGGTTCGATTCAACATGCTGGATCACGGCGTCGCTGACATCGGCATAGCTCAGACAGTCATTTACATCGTCGCTGGCGGCGGCCGGCCGGTTATCCCAGCCCATTTCGATATCGAACACCAGCTTCTGACGAATGCCCTGTTCCCACTCATAAACGCCAATGGTGGTAATTACGGTAAGCTCTTCAATAAATACGATATCCATCACGTCATTCTCTGTTTTTGGCCTTGCCGGATACCACTTCCAGCGGAATGTGCGTATTATCCATAGATGTTGCGAGTAAAACGACCATTATTAAACGGAACCGCGTTATGAGTGCTACCGCGCTTGGCATGATTATCTTCGCGTATCTGTGCGGCTCGATTTCCAGCGCGATCCTGGTTTGCCGGATCGCCAGGCTGCCGGATCCGCGTGAACATGGCTCAGGAAACCCCGGGGCGACCAACGTCCTGCGCATCGGCGGCCGGCTGGCGGCGGCGGCGGTGCTGGTGTTCGATATTCTGAAAGGGATGCTGCCGGTCTGGCTGGCCTACAAACTCGATGTGCCGCCGCTGTATCTGGGCCTGACGGCGATCGCCGCCTGTCTGGGGCACATCTATCCGGTGTTCTTCCACTTCCGCGGCGGTAAAGGCGTGGCGACGGCGTTTGGCGCCATCGCGCCTATCGGCTGGGATCTGACCGGCCTGATGACCGGCACCTGGCTGTTGACGGTGCTGCTCAGCGGCTACTCTTCGCTCGGCGCCATCGTCAGCGCGTTGATCGCCCCGTTCTACGTCTGGTGGTTCAAACCGCAGTTCACCTTCCCGGTAGCGATGCTCTCCTGCCTGATCCTGATGCGGCATCACGACAATATTCAGCGCCTGTGGCGCGGCCAGGAAGGCAAGATCTGGGGCAAGTTCCGCAAGAAGAAAAACGACGCGGATAACGGCGACCAGCCGAGAGAGGAATAACAGAAGGGCCGGATAATCCGGCCCTTTGCTTTATACCGCAGGCAGTTCCGCCAGCGGCCAGCGCGGCCGCACGGAAACGCTCAGCGCCGGGTTGGCGCCGCTCTTCAGGCGCACCATGCCGGCATAGGCGATCATCGCGCCGTTGTCGGTGCAAAATTCCGGGCGGGCATAGAACACCTCCCCGCCGCGTTTCTGCATCATCTCCGCCAGTTTGGCGCGCAGCGTGCGGTTGGCGCTCACGCCGCCGGCCATCACCAGGCGTTTGAAGCCGGTCTGCTCCAGCGCGCGTTTGCATTTTATCGCCAGCGTATCCACCACCGCATCCTCGAAGGCGCGGGCGATGTCGGCACGCGTCTGATCGTCGTTGCCGTTGGAGCGAATGGTGTTGGCGGCAAAGGTTTTCAGCCCGGAGAAACTGAAGTCCAGCCCCGGACGATCGGTCATCGGCCGCGGGAAGGTGAAACGCCCCGCCGTGCCCTGCTGCGCCATCTTCGACAGCATCGGCCCGCCAGGATAATCCAGGCCGAGCAGCTTGGCGGTTTTGTCGAACGCTTCACCGGCCGCGTCGTCGATCGACTCGCCCAGCAACTCATACTCACCGATGCCGGTGACGCTGATAAGCTGGGTGTGGCCGCCGGAGACCAACAGCGCGACGAACGGAAACGCCGGCGGGTTGTCTTCCAGCATCGGCGCCAGCAGGTGGCCTTCCATATGGTGCACCGGCACTGCCGGCACGTTCCAGGCGAACGCCAGCGCGCGCCCCACGGTTGCGCCGACCAGCAGCGCCCCCACCAGGCCCGGCCCGGCGGTGTAAGCCACGCCGTCGATATCGGCCGGGGTCAGGTTGGCCTCTTTCAGCGCCGCCTGAATCAGCGGCACGGTTTTGCGCACGTGATCGCGGGAGGCCAGTTCCGGCACCACGCCGCCGTAGTCGGCGTGCAGCTTCACCTGGCTGTATAATTGGTTGGCCAACAAACCGGTTTGATCGTCATACACTGCAATTCCGGTTTCATCGCAGGACGTTTCTATACCCAGTACTCGCATTACATTTCCCATCATTCACGTGCGGCCGCCAGTCTACCACATTCCGCCGCATTTACCGCCGGCGCCGCGCATCTTGTCACCGGCTTGCGCCTATGTCGATGATTCATCCAGAAAATGCCTGAGCGATTAAACACGAGCATTTTTTTCTGATTAGTCTATAATCAGCGCCCGGTGCAAAATTGCGCACGTTGCGGCAGAGCGACGCGGGTTTCAATTTGCTGTGATGCTTTACAAAGCAGCATCCATTGGAGTAAAATTCCGCACCATTTTGAAAAGGCTGGCGCTTGGCCAGCAACAAACCGAATTTTATTGAGGTGAGAGGCACATGCCGGTAATTAAAGTACGTGAAAACGAGCCATTTGACGTTGCTCTGCGTCGTTTCAAACGCTCTTGCGAAAAAGCAGGTGTTTTAGCTGAAGTTCGTCGTCGTGAGTTTTATGAAAAACCAACTACCGAACGTAAACGCGCTAAAGCTTCTGCTGTGAAACGTCACGCGAAGAAACTGGCTCGCGAAAACGCACGCCGCACTCGTCTGTATTAATTCTTCGGGGGCAACCCCACCGCGTGAATTTCTGATTTTCAAAATCGCGCAGACCGAGTAGTTGCATACGAAGGCCGTGCTTTCCGAAAGGAATGCGCGGCTTGTTCTCGTTTATAGGCTAATGAAGTAAGGGCTTATGGCTGGACGAATTCCGCGCGTATTTATCAATGACTTGCTGGCTCGCACCGACATCGTCGATTTGATCGACGCCCGCGTGAAGCTCAAGAAGCAAGGCAAGAACTATCACGCGTGCTGTCCGTTCCACCACGAAAAGACGCCTTCCTTTACCGTTAATGGCGAAAAGCAGTTTTATCACTGTTTTGGGTGTGGTGCGCACGGCAACGCCGTCGACTTTTTGATGAATTACGACCGACTCGAGTTTGTCGAAACCATCGAAGAACTGGCGACCATGCACGGGCTGGAAGTGCCTTACGAAGCGGGCACCGGGCCAACCCAGATCGAACGCCATCAGCGCCAGAGCCTGTACCAACTGATGGAACAGCTCAGCGCGTTCTATCAACAGTCACTGCAGCAGTCCTCCGGGGCGCCGGCGCGCAACTATTTGCAGCAGCGCGGGTTAAGTGACGACGTTATTCGCCATTTCGCCATCGGCTTCGCGCCGGCGGGATGGGACAACGCCCTGAAGCGTTTCGGCCGCGACGCCGACTCGCGCCGCGCATTGAACGATGCCGGCATGCTGGTGACTAACGATCAGGGGCGTTCGTACGACCGTTTCCGCGAACGGGTGATGTTCCCCATCCGCGACAAGCGTGGGCGCGTGATCGCCTTCGGCGGCCGCGTATTGGGCGACGGTATGCCGAAGTACCTGAACTCGCCGGAAACCGAAGTTTTCCATAAGGGCCGTCAGCTGTACGGCCTGTATGAAGCACAGCAGAACCACCCTACCCTGCAGCGGCTGCTGGTGGTGGAAGGGTATATGGACGTGGTGGCGTTGGCGCAATTCGGCATCGACTATGCCGTCGCCTCGCTCGGCACCTCGACGACGGCGGAACACATTCAGCTGTTGTTCCGCGCCACCGACAACGTCGTCTGCTGTTACGACGGCGACCGCGCCGGCCGCGAAGCGGCCTGGCGGGCGCTGGAAACCGCGCTGCCGTACCTGAATGACGGGCGCCAGCTGCGGTTCATGTTTTTGCCCGACGGCGAAGATCCGGACACGCTGGTGCGCAAGGAAGGCAAAGAAGCCTTCGAACAGCGAATGGATCAGGCGCAGCCGCTGTCCACGTTCCTGTTCGAAAGCCTGCTGCCGCAGGTGGATCTGAGCAGCCCGGACGGGCGCGCCAAGCTGAGCACGCTGGCGCTGCCTCTGATTACTCAGGTGCCGGGCGAAACGTTGCGTTTGTACCTGCGCCAGGAGCTCGGCAACAAGCTGGGGCTGCTGGACGACAGCCAGCTCGACAAGCTGATGCCCAAGCAGGCTGAAAATGCGAATCCTTATCAGGCGCCCCAGCTAAAACGCACAACCATGCGTATACTGATAGGGTTACTGGTGCAAAATCCGCAGTTGGCTACACTTATCCCTTCGCTGGAAGGGTTGGAGCAGACCAAACAGGCGGGATTGCCGCTGTTCGTCGAACTGGTGCAGACCTGTTTGGCGCAGCCGGGCCTGACGACCGGGCAATTGCTGGAGCTGTATCGCGACAACAAATTCAGCCAGCAGCTTGAAACCTTGGCGACCTGGAACCATATGATCGTTGAGGACATGGTCGAGCAGACCTTTTTGGATACGTTGGCCAGCCTGTACGACTCGGTGCTCGAGCAACGGCTGGAAACGCTGATCGCCCAGGCCAGAACGCGCGGTCTGAGCGCGGAGGAACGTGAAGAAGTCCGTTCTCTCAACCAGGTTTTAGCGAAGAAAAACTGAATACCAAACGGCTTAAGTGCCGATAATTGCGAGGGCAGAGCCCTGCACAGTGCCGCCATAGTGGGCCGCGGCGATAACGAAAACGCCCCAAATGCTATTGTTGGCGGTTTCGCCGACCGACACCAACCTAAATACTCTGAAGTGTGGATACCGTCTTATGGAGCAAAACCCGCAGTCACAGCTGAAGCTACTTGTCACCCGTGGTAAGGAGCAAGGCTATCTGACCTATGCTGAGGTCAATGACCATCTGCCGGAAGATATCGTCGACTCCGATCAGATCGAAGACATCATCCAGATGATTAACGACATGGGCATCCAGGTGATGGAAGAAGCACCGGACGCCGATGACCTGCTGCTCGCCGAAAACTCGAACAGCACGGACGAAGATGCGGAAGAAGCCGCCGCACAGGTTCTGTCCAGCGTGGAATCCGAAATCGGCCGCACCACCGACCCGGTGCGCATGTACATGCGCGAAATGGGTACCGTCGAACTGCTGACGCGCGAAGGCGAAATCGACATCGCCAAGCGCATCGAAGACGGCATCAACCAGGTACAGTGCTCGGTTGCCGAATACCCGGAAGCCATCACCTACCTGCTTGAGCAGTACGATCGCGTCGAAGCGGGTGAAGCGCGCCTGTCCGATCTGATCACCGGCTTCGTCGATCCTAACGCGGAAGAGGACATCGCCCCAACCGCCACTCACATCGGTTCTGAACTGTCGAGCGAAGAGCAAGACGACGACGAAGAAGATGAAGACGACGAAGACGACGACACCGAAGACGATAACAGCATCGATCCTGAGCTGGCGCGTCAGAAGTTCGCCGAACTGCGCGATCAGTATGAAGCGACCCGTCTGGTGATCAAGAAAAACGGCCGCAGCCATGCCAGCGCCGCGGACGAGATCCTGAAGCTGTCTGAAGTGTTCAAGCAGTTCCGCCTGGTGCCGAAACAGTTCGACTTCCTGGTCAACAGCATGCGCACCATGATGGACCGCGTTCGCACCCAGGAACGCATCATCATGAAGCTGTGCGTTGAACAGTGCAAAATGCCGAAGAAAAACTTCGTCACCCTGTTCGCCGGCAACGAAACCAGCGATTCCTGGTTCGAAGCCGCACTGGCGATGGCCAAGCCATGGTCGGAAAAGCTGAAAGACGTTGCTGAAGACGTGCAGCGCAGCCTGCAGAAACTGCGTCAGATCGAAGAAGAAACCGGCCTGACCATCGAGCAGGTCAAAGACATCAACCGTCGCATGTCGATCGGTGAAGCGAAAGCTCGCCGCGCGAAGAAAGAGATGGTTGAGGCCAACCTGCGTCTGGTTATTTCCATCGCCAAGAAATACACCAACCGCGGCCTGCAGTTCCTGGATCTGATCCAGGAAGGCAACATCGGCCTGATGAAAGCGGTAGACAAGTTCGAATACCGCCGCGGCTACAAGTTCTCGACGTACGCCACCTGGTGGATCCGTCAGGCTATCACCCGCTCCATCGCCGACCAGGCGCGCACCATCCGTATCCCGGTGCATATGATTGAGACCATCAACAAGCTCAACCGTATTTCGCGCCAGATGTTGCAGGAGATGGGCCGCGAGCCGACGCCGGAAGAGCTGGCCGAGCGCATGCTGATGCCGGAAGACAAGATCCGCAAGGTGCTGAAGATCGCCAAAGAGCCAATCTCGATGGAAACGCCGATCGGCGACGACGAAGATTCGCATCTGGGCGACTTCATCGAGGATACCACCCTCGAGCTGCCGCTGGATTCCGCGACCTCGGAAAGCCTGCGTTCAGCTACCCACGACGTGCTGGCCGGCCTGACCGCGCGCGAAGCGAAAGTGCTGCGCATGCGTTTCGGCATCGACATGAACACCGACCACACGCTGGAAGAGGTTGGCAAGCAGTTTGACGTTACCCGTGAGCGTATTCGTCAGATCGAAGCCAAGGCGCTGCGCAAGTTGCGTCACCCAAGCCGCTCCGAAGTGCTGCGCAGTTTCCTGGACGACTAAGTCCGGCGGTGGCACTCAAAACAAAAACCCCGGCCTGCCGGGGTTTTTTTATGCCTCAGAACATGCCGTTGCCGCTGGCGGTCTTCTCCGGCACCGGCTGCGTCACGTCCCAGTGCTCGACGATTTTTCCGGCGCTGTCGAGACGGAAGATATCGACGATCGCCGCCGTCTTGCCGGCCTCGCGTCCGCTGACCTCCACATGCAGGATCACGTAGTCGCCGTCGACGAACGCCTGTTTAATCTCGCTGTGCGAGTTGGGGTAACGCGTTTTCAGCAGCTCGACAAATTGACGAAATCCCTCCACGCCGTCTTTGGCGTTGGGGTTATGCTGTTTGTACTGTTCGCCCAAAAACGGCCGCGCCGCCGCAAAATCCTTGTTGTTCAGCCCTTGCCGATAAAACTCCAGCACGTTCTGCTTGTTACGCGCTTCCTGCGGCGAATGCCCCGCCTGTGCGGCGCCGGTCACCAACAGCAACGCCATCAAACAGCCTTTCATCATCGATGTCATCACACTCCCCTTATCTCATTGCAGCGCCAGGAACAGCTCGCGATAGCTGGCGGTCAGTTGCTCCAGCGTGGCGCGGTTCAATCCGCTGGGGTTGGGCAATACCCACACCTCGGTTTCCCCCAGCATAAGCGTCTGCTTGCCCCAGGGCGCGTTTTTCACCCCAAAGGCGGTGGTGAACGCCTGCTTGCCCAGAATCGCCAGCGCACGCGGCTGATAGCGCAGGATCTTCTCTTGCAGCGCCTCACCGCCGCTGCGCAACTCGTCGCGCGACAGCTCGCTGGCCGCCACCGTCGGGCGCGCCACCAGCGCGGTAATGCCGCAGCCGTTGTCCTTCAGCTGCTGCCACTGCTCCGGCGCCAGCTGGCTCGCGGTAAAGCCGGCCTGATGGATCACCTTCCAGAAGCGGTTGCTGCCGTTGGCGAAAGGATAGCCCTGATGGGCGGAAGAAAGGCCGGGGTTGATGCCGCAAAACACCACCCGCAGGTTGGGTGCCAGAAGTTCCATGAGTATCGTGAGTCCATTGCAGGGATTTACTGCGGTTATCGCAAAATCCGCCAGCAATTACAACAGGCTAGAACTGCGCAGAAAATCAACATACGGGCGGGTAACAGTAGACCGCCGCTTAAGGATTCCCTATAATCTCGCGGCTTGGCCCCTTAGCTCAGTGGTTAGAGCAGGCGACTCATAATCGCTTGGTCGTTGGTTCAAACCCAACAGGGGCCACCAAATTTTTGCTGTTTTCACAGCCTTACAAGCCATCCTGTTTGGGGTGGCTTTTTTGTTTCCCGCCGCCGTGCCACACTTCTCTTTCGGCATGCCTGATTTATTCCGACTCAAAAGGACCCCGCATGATCGTCAACTGCGACCACGACAACCTCGACGCCTGGCTGGCGCTGCGCTCGGCGCTGTGGCCCACCTGCCCGCTGGAAGAACACCGCGCGGAGATGCGCGAAATATTGGCTTCGCCGCACCACACCGCGTTTATGGCGCGGGGGCTGGATGGCGTTTTTATCGCCTTTACCGAGGTCGCGCTGCGCCACGATTACGTCAACGGCTGCGAATCGTCGCCGGTGGCGTTTCTGGAAGGGATTTATACCGTCGAACGCGCCCGTCGCCAGGGCTGGGCCGCGCGCTTGATCGCGCAGGTGCAGGAGTGGGCGAAGCAACAGGGGTGCAGCGAGCTGGCGTCGGATACCGACATCGCCAATCTGGACTCCCAGCGCCTGCATGCGGCGCTGGGCTTTGCAGAAACGGAACGGGTGGTGTTTTACCGAAAAACGCTTGGTTGATCAGGCACCTTGTGTTGCCGCTGATGCACCAACTGCTCGGCGCGCAGCAGCCTCTTCCCCACCAATATTAACCAAACCCCATCCCCATCCCCATCCAGCGTTTGCCGTGGCACTCTCACCGGCACAGCAACCGAATCGGTCGCCCATCAACATAAGGCTATCAAATACAATCACAATGAGCGTCATTGGTTCTATTTTGATTGGATTTGTCGCCTTACTTTATTTTGAAAAACTTATAATGGGGACATCACATACCCGCAGATACCGCTCAATAGAACAGGAGATTGGCATTTATGAAACTGACCAGCCAAAGCTTTAAAGAAGGAGAGTTCATTCCCGGTGAGTTCGCCTTCGCTATCCCCGATGCCGCCAACCATGTCGCTTTATCGGGAAATCGCAACCCCCATCTGGCCTGGAGTGAAGTGCCTGCAGGCACGCAGTCTTTCGTGATCGTCTGCCATGATCCCGACGTGCCAAGCCGTGGTGATGATGTGAATCAAGAGCGTCGGGTTGTGCCCGCGTCGTTGCCGCGCGTTGATTTCTTTCACTGGCTGCTGCTGGATATTCCGGCCAGTACCGTGGAAATTGCGGCGGGCTCTCAATCGGACGGCGTAACGCCGCGTGGCAAAGCCGGGCCAAACTCCCCTTCGGCCTATCGCCACGGCACCAATGACTATACCGGTTGGTTTGCCGCCGACGAGCAGATGAAGGGGGAATACTACGGTTACGATGGCCCATGCCCACCGTGGAACGATACGTTAGTTCATCATTATATTTTCACGGTTTATGCGCTTGCTACCCCCGGTTTGGATGTGCAGGGGCCTTTGACAGGGGCTAATGTGAATGCCGCCCTGGCGGAAGCGCCTGTGTTAGCCCAGACAAGCCTGACAGGGCTCTACAGCCTGAACCCTAACGTAGCGCCGAGGGTGCAATAACCGCATGAAGGAGTCGAATATGAGCCGGAACAGTTCCTCCAGGCCAATGAAAACCAGACGCGAGCCAGATGCGAAGCGTTTGCCCTGGTATTCTCCTTCGGGGGCTCCGGTGTCAAGGCGCCGGCTATGCGGGGTGTGTCAGCCGACATTGAAACGCCAGCTGCATACGCCGCAATTCGTCTTCCATGAAGCGACGGTCTTGTTGATCGTGGCCGGCCAGCTCGATATTACAACGGCCTCACACCACTTCTCTCTGGAGAACCCCGGCGAACTGGTCTTGATCGCCCCCAATACCCGTGCAGATTTGGTCAAAACACCGGTCGACATCGTTCGGCCTTTTCGCTCGATATTCCTGACGCTGTCGGCAGAATTGCTGGATACCTTTCACCGAAACCGGCAAGCTTCGGCCCCCATTCGCTATACAGACTACGCGTGTAACACGCTGCCTCTGAACGAAGATTTGTCGGCGACGTTTTATCACGTGATTGAAAGCGTGGAAAAACAGGAAATCAGCGATATTCGCCTGCAATATCGCCTTCTGGACTTTTTGACCGCGCTGGCCGAACGGGGGCATGTTTTTACGCATTTGCCATTGGATAGCCCATCACAGCGCCTGCGCACTTTGATTTTTGAGGCTCCGGAACAAAACTGGACGGCAGAAACAGCGGGAAAAACGTTAGCGATGAGCCCGGCAACGTTGCGGCGGCGTCTTGCCGCCGAACAGACACGCTTCGAAGATTTGCTGATAGACGTCCGTATGCATCACGCCATGATGTTGGTGCAAACCACCCGATGGGATATGACTCGCATTGCAGAAGCCTGCGGCTACAAATCCAGATCGCGTTTTAGCGAACGCTTTCAAAAGCGTTTTGGTTACGCGCCTTCCGCCATCCGGTAAAACGCTGGGCTGATCAGGCGGTCTTGCTTTGCCGCTGATGCGCCAGCTGCTCGGCGCGCAGCAGGATCTCCTGCAGATCGTCCTCATCGATATCGAACAGATCCCCCTCCATCAGCGCCTCGTGCAGATCGGCGCGGGTGATGGAAACGGCATCGATCGGCAGATTGGCCGGCTTGGCCTCCGCCGGCGCCAGCGCGTGCGGGTAGCGCCGTCCGGCCAGGTTATTGAACAAAATGGCCAGCGCCGCCAGCAGCACCGAGTTCAGCAGCACCGGGTACAACACGAAGTGGTAGCCCATCTGATGAATGCCGGGGCCGCCGAGGATGGCGGTCAGCGCCACCGCGCCGCCGGGTGGGTGCAGGCAGCGCAGCTTGAACATCAGGCCGATGGCCACCGCCGCCGCAGCGCCGCAGGCCAGGCCCGGATCGGGGATCAGCAGACCGGCGCTGACGCCCACCGTCGCCGCCAGTGCATTGCCGCCGACGATCGACCAGGGCTGCGCCAGCGGGCTGTTCGGCACGCCGAACAGCAGCACCGCCGAAGCGCCCATCGGCGCGATAAACCACAGGTTCACCTCGCCCAAAATAAAGTGGCTGATCCAGCCGGCGAGCATCAGCCCCAAACCGGCGCCAACGCTGGAAATCAGCATCTCTCGTTTGCCCACCGCCAGCGGGTGCGGCCACAGGCGCGCGCATCCCACTTTCACTCGTTCTATCCACTGCGTCTTCATGTTACCCAATACGGCTCAATTCACGTGTTGGCAACAAATATATCACATCATCCTGAAGGAGCTCACGGCGCCGTAAACCGCACCGCCCAAGAACTTTTAGGCTAACAGATTGATTTTTAGCCTCCCCTCGACAATGATGAATGTTCCCCCCTTAACCCCGAGGAACCGCCGATGTCTCAACCGATCACCGAGCTTTATACCGACAGTGAATTTTTCAGCCCGTACGCCATGTCCGCCTTTGTCGTGCTGACGGAAAAAGGCATTCCGTTCACCGTGAAGCCGGTGGATCTGGCGAAAGAAGAGAACAAAGAAGCGGCCTACGCGGCGCTGTCGCTCACCCGCCGGGTGCCGACGCTGGCGATCGGCGAGTTCCAGCTCTCGGAGTCTTCGGCGATCGCCGAATACCTGGAAGACATCCATCCGGCCCACGCCGTGTACCCGCGCGACGTGAAGCTGCGCGCCAAGGCGCGCGAGATCCAGGCCTGGTTGCGCAGCGATCTGCTGCCGATCCGCGCCGAGCGCTCGACCGAAGTGGTGTTCAACAACGGCAAGTTCCCGCCGCTGTCCGAAGCCGCGCAGGAAGCCGCGCGCAAGCTGATCGCCGCCGTGGAAAAGCTGTTGAGCCACGGGCAGGACAATCTGTTCAGGGAGTGGTGCATCGCCGACACCGATCTGGCGCTGATGCTCAACCGGCTGGTAATGCACGGCGATCCGGTGCCGGAGCGCGTGCGCCACTATGCGCACAAGCAGTGGCAGCGCCCGTCGGTGCAGGCCTGGCTGGCGTTGTCGGAAAAACGGCGCGCCTGAGGAAAAAAATCGGCGGCCACGACGCCGCCGTTCTCAATGCCGAGAAACAACATCACTGCTTGAGGGAAGGCAAATCACCATCCAGAGGGCAGATAGCCTAACAATGAAGCGATGGCGTACACCGCGCTGGCCAGGTACAGCAACACAATGCTGATCTGCAGCAGCGGGTGCGTGATCCAGTTGCACTGCCAGCGTGGGGTTTGGTCGCCGTGTTTGCGCGCGCCGCGCAGGATCAACATCGGCATGATCGACAGGATCACCCCGCTGAACACCCCGGCGAAGTAGAGCGCGTTGACGAACGACACCAGCCCGCTGTAGGCCAGCGCGAACGGCGGCACCACCACCAGCAGCAGCACGCCGAAGCGGCGCAGCGGCAGCTCGTCGTTGCCCAGCCGGAACTTGTCGAAAATATTGGTCAGGAAGCTGCCGCCCAACCCCCAGTACGAGGTCAGCATCGCGCACAGCGCGAAGATGTTGGCGGAGAAGAACGCCCACTGCCCCAGCGCCTGGCCCCAGGAAATGGTGGCCACATCGGAGATGTCATCCAGCCCGCTGAGCGCGATCACCGACATCGGCACCGCCGCCAGCAAAATGAAGGTCACGACCATGCCGACGATGATCGCCTTCGGCAGTTGCTCGGGCTTGTCGGCAAAGCCGCGCGCCATCTCCGGCACGATGTACTGCGCCGAGAAGCAGAACACCACCACGTTGAATACCGGCACCATATAGCGCCAGTCGCCGTCCAGCAGGTTGCGCATCTGGGTGGTGTCTTTCAGCAGCGTCGCCGCCACCAGCGCGGTCAACATCACCACCATGCCGATGCTGATGAACTTCTCGCCGCGGCCGATCGCTTTCAAACCGAGATACAGCACGCCGGCGGCGGGCACGAAGAACAGCAGGCTGCCCAGCGCCGGCGAGATGCCGAACAGCGATTGCAGCAGCTTGCCGCTGCCGGTCATGTAGGCGGTAAGCGCCCCGACGCTGTTGACGCATACCGAAGCGAACATCAGCCAGGCGCCCAGGCCGCCGACGTAGCGCTTCGCCAGCCCGCTCAGCTGCAGATGCGCGCGGGTGCGCAGCGTGGATTCGGCGACGTACAGCATAGTGATGGTGGTCAGGCTCCCCACCAGCACCAGCCAGAACAGCAGCGGCAAAAAACCGGCCTTGCTGGAGGCATAGGCGATGGAGAGCACCCCGGCGCCGATGTTGGTGCCGACGATCATCGCCACCCCTTCGAGGAAACTTAACGATTTGGCGGGTGCAGGTGCTCGCACCCCGGCGGCAAGCGCCGGAGAAACAGAGATATTATCAGACATGCATCATCCTTTATCGCCCGGCGACGCTGGCCGCCGGGATGGGTTAACGTCCTGACGCTCAACAGCTCACATCGATACACAGGTATTTCAGCTCCAGATATTCTTCTATCCCGTAGCGCGATCCTTCACGCCCGAGCCCTGACTGTTTCACGCCGCCGAACGGCGCCACTTCGTTGGAAATCAGCCCGGTGTTGATGCCGACCATGCCGTACTCCAGCGCTTCCGGCACTCGCCACTGGCGCGCAGCGTTCTGCGTGAACAGATAGGCGGCCAGACCGAATTCGGTGTCGTTGGCCATGGCGATGGCTTCCGCCTCGTCATGGAAACGGAACAGCGGCGCCACCGGCCCGAAGGTCTCTTCTTTGGCGAAGCGCATCTTCTGCGTCACGCCGGTTACCACCGTCGGCTGGAAGAAGGTGCCGCCCAGCGCGTGCGGCTGGCCGCCGGTGGCGATCTGCGCCCCTTTGATCAGTGCGTCGTCGATGTGGCTCTGCACCTTCGCCACCGCATCGCTGTCGATCAGCGGCCCCTGAGTGGTGCCTTCCTGGCTGCCGTCGCCGACTTTCAACTGCTCGACCGCCGCCACCAGCTTCTCCGCCAGCCGCTCGTAGATGCCGTCCTGCACGTAGATTCGGTTGGCGCACACGCAGGTCTGGCCGCTGTTGCGGAACTTGGAAGCCATGATGCCCGCCACCGCCGCGTCCAGATTGGCGTCGTCGAACACGATAACCGGCGCATTGCCGCCCAGCTCCAGCGACAGTTTCTTGATGCTCGGCGCGCACTGCGCCATCAGGATGCGGCCGACCTCGGTCGAGCCGGTAAAGCTCAGCTTGCGCACCACCGGGCTGTCGCACAACACCTTGCCCACCTGCGCCGCTTCCCCAGTCACCACCTGCAACACGCCGGCGGGAATGCCGGCGTCCTGCGCCAGCTTGGCCAGCGCCAACGCGGTCAACGGCGTTTGCTCGGCCGGTTTGACGATGATGGCGCAGCCCGCCGCCAGCGCCGGCGCCACCTTGCGGGTGATCATCGCCGCCGGGAAGTTCCACGGGGTGATGGCCGCGCACACGCCGATCGGCTGCTTCACCACCACCAGGCGCTGCGAAGCCTGCGGCGCCTGCAATACCGCGCCGTCCACCCGCTTAGCCTCTTCGGCGAACCAGGTGATGAACGACGCGGCGTAGGTCACTTCGCCGCGCGCTTCCGCCAGCGATTTGCCCTGCTCGGCGGTCATCAGCTGCGCCAGATCTTCCTGCGCGGCCAGCACCTTATCAGCCCAGGCCAACAGCAGCGCGGAACGCTGCTTGGCGGTCAGCTGTTTCCAGTCGTTTTGCGCCCGCTGCGCCGCCGCGATCGCCTGTTGGGTTTCCTCTTCGCTGACCAGCGGAATGCTGGCCAGTTCGGCGCCGGTGGCCGGGTTGATCACCGCTTCGCGCTTGCCGCTCAGGGCGTCGCACCATTCGCCGTTGATCAGACACTGGCTGCGCAACAGCTCGGGATTGTTCAATTTCATGCCGATCGCTCCTTAGTGGGCCAGCGCGCGGGACAGAATACCCATCGCCTTGGTGAACTGATCGTCCGGGATGGTCAGCGGATACAGGAAGCGGATCACATTGCCGTTCACGCCGCAGCTCAGCAGCAGCAGCCCTTCCTCCATCGCCTTCTGCTGCACCTGACGGGTGATCTCCGCCGAAGGCTTGCCGGTAGCCGGATCGTTGAACTCCACCGCCACCATCGACCCCTGCGCGCGCACATCGGCGATCGCCGGGCTGGTTTTGCGCGCCTGCTGGAGCACTTCCACCAGGTGCTGACCCAAGCGCTGAGCGCGCTGGCACAGTTGCTCCTCTTCAATCACGTCCAGCACCGCGTGCGCGGCGGCCACCGCCAGCGGATTACCGGCGTAGGTGCCGCCCAGCCCGCCCGGCGCCGGCGCGTCCATCACCTCGGCGCGGCCCGCCACCGCCGACAGCGGCATGCCGCCCGCCAGGCTTTTCGCCATGGTGATCAAATCGGGCTTAACGCTGTAGTGTTCCATGGCGAACAGCTTGCCGGTGCGGGCGAAGCCGGTCTGCACTTCGTCGGCGATCAGCAGAATGCCGTGCTGGTCGCACAGCGCGCGCAGCGCCTGCATGAAATCGGCCGGCGCCACGTTGAAGCCGCCCTCGCCCTGCACCGGCTCCAGCACGATCGCCGCCACCTGCTTGGGATCGATATCCGCTTTAAACAGGCGGTCCAGGCTGTTCATCGCGTCTTCGGTGGTCACGCCGTACAGCGCGTTCGGGTACTGGCCGTGGAACACCGAGCCGGGGAATGGGCCAAAGCCCAGTTTGTAAGGCGCCACTTTGCCGGTTAGCGCCATGGTCATATAGGTGCGGCCGTGGAAACCGCCGCCGAAGGTGATCAACCCCGGGCGGCCGGTGTAAGCGCGGGCGATCTTCACCGCGTTTTCCACCGCTTCCGCGCCGGTGGTGAAGAAGGCGGTTTTACACGGACCGGCGATCGGCGCGCGCTGGTTGATGCGCTCCGCCAGCGAGACATAGCTTTCGTAAGGAACGATCTGATAGGCAGTGTGGGTGAAGGCCTGCAGCTGCTTTTCAATCGCGGCGATCACCTTCGGGTGACGGTGGCCGGTGTTCAGCACGGCAATCCCCGAGGCGAAGTCGATCACTTCTTTGCCTTCCACATCCCACAGCGTGGCGTTCTCTGCGCGCTCGGCGTAAAAACCACACATCACGCCCACTCCGCGCGGGGTGGCGTCCTGACGGCGTTGGTTCAATTCTGCGTTTTTCATGCTGTTCTCTCCGGTCGGTGCCAGTTACACGTTTCGTTCACATTCGTGAAACAATGCCGTTTATTTACACAGGATGTGGCCCTATAATCGAGTGCCAGTTACGAATAATTGAGGGATCCAATTGCGCTCATTGAGTGGTGATCTGTTGCTGCAACGCCTCGGCGAACAGCCTGATGACAAGCTGCACAAGCGGCTTTACAACGCGATCCGCACCAGCATTCTCGACGGCAGTCTGCCGCCCTCCAGCCGCCTGCCCGCCTCGCGCGACCTAGCGCAGGAGCTCAGCCTGTCACGCAACACCGTGTTAACCGTTTATGAACAACTGTTGGCGGAAGGCTACGTGTCGGCGCGCGCCGGCAGCGGCACCTTCGTCGCCGACACGGTGCCGGACAGCTGCCTGTCCACCGGCGGCGCCCCGGCGGACGGCAGCGGGCAACCGCGGCGCGTCGAACTGTCGGAGCGCGGCGCCACGCTGCTGCACCACGCCAGCGCCAGCCCCAAACAGTGGGGGGCATTCATTCCCGGCGTGCCCGACGTCAACGCCTTTCCTCATCAGCTGTTCAGCAAGATCCAGGCGCGCCTCAGCCGCCGCCCGGCGCCGCAGCGGCTGACCTACAGCAATCAGGGCGGCAGCCCGGAACTACAGCATGCGTTGGTGGAGTATTTGCGGGTGGCGCGCTCGGTACGCTGCTCGCCGGAACAGATCCTGATCACCGAGGGCATCCATCAGGCGATCGATCTGGTGACGCGCATGTTGTGCAATCCGGGGGATGACGCCTGGATCGAAGAGCCGGGCTATTGGGGGATCCGCAATATCCTGCGCATCAATGCGCTGAACATCTGCCCGCTGGCGGTGGACGAAGCCGGGCTGGTGCCGCCGGAGCAGCCGGTCAACCCACCGCGGCTGATCTTCGTCACCCCGTCGCACCAGTATCCGCTCGGCTCGGTGATGAGCCTGGCGCGCCGCCAACGGCTGCTGGCGCTGGCGCGCAACGCCGGCGGTTGGATCGTCGAGGACGACTACGACAGCGAATTCCGTTTTTCCGGCCAGCCGATCCCGGCGTTGCAAGGGCTGGAAGCCGACGCGCCGGTGATCTATATCGGCACCTTCAGCAAAACGCTCTACCCGGCGCTGCGCCTCGGCTATGTGGTGTTGCCGCCGCCGCTGGTGCAGGCGCTGAAAACCGCCCACGCCGAGCTGTATCGCGGCGGGCACCTGCTGATCCAGAGCGCGCTGGCGGAGTTTATTCATGCGGGGCACTACACCGCGCATATCCGCCGCATGCGGTTGCTGTATGCCCGGCGGCGCGCCTTCCTGACCGGGTTGATCGAACAACATCTCGGCAAGCAGGCGCTCAGCGAATTCAACAGCAACGCCGGCTTGCACCTGATCCTCAACCTGCCGGACGAGGCCGACGACGTGGCGATCGCCGCCGCCGCCGGCGCGCGCGGGGTGCTGGTGCGGCCGCTGTCGCGCTACTATATGCAGCCCAACCGCCGGCGCGGCCTGCTGATGGGCTTTGCCTGCGTGCCGGAAGAGCAAATGGCCGCCGCCTTCACCCAGCTGCTGGCGTGCATCAACGCCCCGCACTAGGTCAGATCGCCGCCCGCCTGCCTCACCAGGCCTGAAGCCGCCAGCCATCCGCCTGCCGGTTCAGGCGATGCGTCGGCCGCAGCGCCTGCAGGAAGTCTTCGTCATGCGACACCACCATCATCGCGCCAGGGAAATCCGCCAGCGCGGTTTCGATCGCCAGCGACGACGCCAGATCCAGGTGGTTGGTCGGCTCGTCGAGCAACAGCAGCTGCGCCGGTTGTCGCCGCCACAGCGCGCAGGCCAACGCCGCCTTCAGCCGTTCACCGCCGCTCAGCGAGCCCAGCGGCAACGCGATGCGATCCGCGCCAAGCTGCAACTGCGCCAGCCGGGTGCGCAACGCGCCTTCCGCCAACGGCGAATCCTGTAGCCCCAGATGCTCCATCACCGACAGGCCCGGGTCGAGCTGCGACAGGGTTTGATCGAGGTAGGCGGTCGACAGCGGACAATGACAATGGCCGGAAAGCGCCGCCAGCAGCCCGAGAAGGGTCTTCAGCAAGGTGGATTTTCCGCAGCCGTTGGGGCCGGTCAACGCCACGCGCATCGGGCCGTCGATACGCAGATCCAGCGGCGGCGCGCTGACGAACGGCAGCTGCAGCCGCTCGAGCACCAGCACCTGCTTGTTCGCGTTCACTTCACTGCCCGGCAGCGCCAGCAACACCGGCGGTTCCTCCTCCACCCGCTGATAGGCTTCACGCACCGCCACATCGAGGCTGTCGCGCCGATCCTGATGCTGTTTGCGCAGCGTGCCGAGGCTCTCCTTCGCCGCCGACTTGTAGGCCACCCGTTCGAAAGAGGCGATATTCAGCGTATCGACGACGCGCAGCGTTTGCGCCGAGCGCCGCTGGCTCATGTCGTGCTCTTTCTGTTGGCGAGCGCGGGTGCGGCGGCGCTCCTCGCGCGCATGCTCCAGATCGGCGCGCGCCGCCTGCTGCTCCGTATCGCGCTGGCGCCGGTAGTCCTCATAGTTGCCGCCGTAGCTGCGCAGCGCGCCGGGCGTCAGTTCGACGATGCGCTCCATGCGCCCCAGCAGCTGCCGGTCATGGCTGGCGATCAACAGCCCGCCCCGCCACTGATCCAGCTGCTGATACAGCCAGGCGCGGCCGGCGCTGTCGAGGTGGTTGGTCGGTTCGTCCAGCAGCAGAAAATCCGCCTCGCCGAGCAAGGCGCCGCACAGCGACGCGCGCATCCGCTCGCCGCCGCTCAGCGAACTGGCGGATCGCAACGGATCGAAAGCCGGCAACCCGGCGGCGGCAAAGGCGTTTTGCAGACGATCGTGAAGATCCCAGCGCCCTTCCAGACGATCGATATCGTCCGTCAACGGCCGCCCCTGCTCGAGACGCGCCAGCGCGGCGAACACCTCACCGTAGCCCAGCAGCTGCGCCAGCGTAGTGTGCGGCGCGATCTCCGGCTGCTGCGCAACGTAAGCCAATGCGGCATGAGATTCAACGTGCCCGTTGCCCGGCAGATCCAATCCGGCGATCAGGCGCAGCAGCTGGGTTTTGCCGACGCCGTTGCGCCCTACCAGGCCGCAGCGCGACCGATCAAAAGCGAGATCCAGCGGGCCGAACAGCGTTTCGCCGTCAGCAAATTGGCAGGTCAGTTGATGTAAAACGAAATAAGGGGACTGCGCAGAATGAGCCATAAGCACTCCTGAATGAGATCAAAACATCCCCACAGGGCGCGAGAGCGCACGGCGTGGGACCAGATATCAACAGGCGTGGTTGTTCATTTTCGGTTATGGCTCCGCAGAGAGAAGGAATTTGCAACGCGTAAAGGCTAACCGATCTTTTGTTCGTTATGCAAACAGAGTCTGAGATTCATGACATCTATCACATTCGGCGCAACGCAGATTCCCAAGCGGCGCGACAACGGCTAGATTTATCTCATCCGACCACTTGTGTTCACATAATTATAACAACGGGCCCCGATTTCACCCGATGGAGAGTGCAATGAGCAATTACCCTCACCTGCTGGCGCCGCTGGATCTCGGCTTCACCACCCTGAAAAACCGGGTGCTGATGGGATCGATGCATACCGGCCTGGAAGAGCTGCCCGACGGCCCGCAGCGCCTGGCCGCGTTCTATGCCGAGCGCGCCGCCGCCGGCGTGGCGCTGATCGTCACCGGCGGCATTGCCCCGAACGAACAGGGCGTGGTGTTTCGCGGCGGTTCGCTCCTCAACAGCGAGGCGCAATTGCCTCACCACCGACCGGTGACCGAGGCCGTCCATCAGGCGGGCGGCAAAATTGCGCTGCAGATCCTGCACACCGGCCGCTACAGCTATCAACCCAAACTGGTGGCCCCTTCCGCGCTGCAGGCGCCGATCAACCCGTTTACGCCGAGCGCGCTCAGCGAAGCGGAGATTGAGCAAACCATCGCCGATTTCGCCCGCTGTGCGGCGCTGGCGCAGCAGGCCGGCTACGACGGCGTTGAGGTGATGGGTTCCGAAGGCTATCTGATCAACCAATTCTTGACGACGCGCACCAACCAGCGCGACGACCAATGGGGCGGCAGCTTCACCAATCGCATGCGCTTCGCCGTCGAAACCGTCAGGGCGGTGCGCCAGGCCGTGGGCCCGGAATTCATTCTGATCTACCGGCTGTCGATGCTCGATCTGGTGGAAGACGGCTCCAGCTGGCAGGAGATCGAGCAGCTGGCGCTGGCGATCGAACAGGCGGGCGCCACGATCATCAATACCGGCATCGGCTGGCACGAAGCGCGTATTCCGACCATCGCCACCATGGTGCCGCGCGCCGGATTCAGCTGGGTGACCCGCAAGCTGATGGGCAAGGTCAGCATCCCGCTGATCACCACCAACCGCATCAACGATCCGGCGGTGGCCGAGCAGGTGCTGGCGGACGGCTGCGCCGACATGGTGTCGATGGCGCGTCCGTTCCTCGCCGACGCCGCCTTTGTGCAGAAAGCCGCCGAGGGGCGCGCCGACGAGATCAATACCTGCATCGGTTGCAACCAGGCCTGTCTCGACCAGATCTTTGAAGGCAAGCTGACCTCCTGTCTGGTCAACCCGCGCGCCTGCCGTGAAACCGAAATGCCGCTGACAATGGCGGAAAAGCCGAAAAAACTGGCGGTGGTCGGCGCCGGCCCCGCCGGTCTGGCGTTTGCCACCACCGCCGCCAGCCGTGGCCATCAGGTGACATTGTTCGACGCCGCCGAGCAGATCGGCGGCCAGTTCAACATCGCCAAGCAGATCCCCGGCAAGGAAGAATTCCATGAAACCCTGCGTTACTTCCGCCGCCAGCTGGCGCTGCGTGAAGTGACGGTCAGGCTGGGCGTCAAGGTCGAGGCGGCGGATTTAAGCGAATTCGATGAGGTGATCCTCGCCTGTGGCATCGTGCCGCGCACCCCGGATATTCCCGGCATCGGGCACGCCAAGGTGCTGAGCTATCTGGATGTGCTGCGCGATAAAAAACCGGTCGGCCAGCGGGTGGCGATCATCGGCGCCGGCGGCATCGGCTTCGACACCGCCGAGTACCTTAGCCAGCACGGCGTCTCCAGCAGCCTGGATCAGGCGGAATTCAACCGCGAATGGGGCATCGACGGCCGCCTTGAGCAGCGCGGTGGGCTGGCGGAGCAAGGGCCGCAGGCGCCGCGCGCCGCCCGGCAAATCTACCTGTTGCAACGCAAAACCAGCAAAGTGGGCGAAGGCCTGGGCAAAACCACCGGTTGGATCCACCGCGCCAGCCTGGCGATGCGCGGCGTGAAGATGCTCAACAGCGTCAGCTATCGGCTGATCGACGACGAAGGGCTGCACATCACCCGCGCCGAGCAAGACAGCTGCCTGCCGGTGGACACGGTGGTCATTTGCGCCGGGCAGGAACCGCGCCGCGAACTGCAGCAGCCGCTGCTGGCGATGGGCAAAACCGTGCACCTGATCGGTGGCGCCGACGTGGCCGCCGAGCTGGACGCCCGCCGCGCGATCGATCAGGGTACGCGGTTGGCGATGGCGCTGTAAAAAAGGGGCGCCCGGCGCCCCTGATATTGATGACAAACCTCATCCCCATGCCGGGTTGGCAGAGAGCAGCGAATAGAGAACAAGGAAAATCAATTTATTGATTTTCGGCTGATATCCACAAAGGGGGAAAAACCACGCTTTTTCCCCCTTTGTCTACAGCCTGAGGGGCGCCCGGCGCCCCTTGTTATTCACGCTCAGCGACGCGCGCCGGATTTCACCGCTCGAAGGATCACGAACTTCTTGTTCGAGGCCACCAGCGTACAGTTGCCGAACAGGCGCTTGAGCTTCTGGTGATAATCGAGGTGACGGTTGCCGACGATGCGCAGTTCGCCGCCCACCTGCAGGCAGCGCTTGGCGTCACAGAACATCTGCCAGGCGGTGTGATCGGTAATGGCGTGCTGCTGGTGGAACGGCGGGTTGCACAGCACCGCCTGCACGCTTTCGCGCTCGATGCCCGCCAGCGCGTTGTTCACCTCAAACTGACAGCGATCCAACTCTTGCGGCAGGTTGTGCTCCACGTTCAGCTCGCTGGAAGCCACCGCCATGTAGGATTCATCGACAAAGGTCACCTGCGCTTCCGGGTTTTGCGCCAGCGCCGTCAGGCCAATCACGCCGTTGCCGCAGCCCAGATCGACGATATGGCCGTTCAGGCCGCGCGGCAGATGCTCCATAAACAGGCGCGCGCCGATATCCAGGCTGCCACGCGAGAAGACGTTGGCGTGGTTGTGGATCAGCCAATCGGTGCCGTCCAGCGTCCAGTTGGTGGTTTCCGCCGCCGCCGGCGGGACGATGTCCGCCGCCTGGCAGAAGATCAGGCGCGCCTTCTTCCATGCCAGGCTGGTGCGCGTTGGGCCCAGCACTTTTTCAAACAGCTGCATCGTCGAGGTGTGCACGTCGCGCGCTTTGGCGCCGGCAACGATCAGCGTGTCTTCGGTCACGACGTGGCGCAGCGCGCGCAGCTGCTGTTCCAGCAGCGCCAGCGCTTTCGGCACGCGAATCAGCACCACCGCCGGCGCCGCCGGCAACTCGGCCAGGCTGTCCAGCAGCGTGACCTGCTCGGGATCCAGACCGTTGAGTTTGAGGTTGTGGCGCGTCGCCAGCTGGCTCATGTACGAGTCGCTGACGTTGTAAGGGCGATGCGCGTGCAACGCACAGGCCAGGGTGCCGAAGTTATCGTTGAAAATCAGCACCGGGCGGCCGCCGATATCTACGTTTTCAAGCTGTTGCAGCAGATATTCGTCCGCCGCTTCCCACGCCTGCAGTTGGGTGGATTCTTCCTGTTGGGGATAACGCTCCAGCTCAAGTTGCTGTGTTCCCAGATCGAGTTGGCTCATTGCCCCTCCTGACTGATAAAATTTGGGCTGTTTATCCCCTAAAAACGCCCGTCAGTAAAATGTTTTTTCGGATAAATTGCGTATGTCAGGATTTGAGCGAAAAAACAGCATAGAATGACCGGCTGAATGGCCGTTGATACGGAACAAGAATGTCTGAATTGACCTACCTGCAAGGCTACCCGGCGCATCTGCAAAGCCAGGTGCAACAACTGATCCATCAAAACCGGCTGGGAGACGTGCTGCTGCAGCGCTATCCGCAGGTGCATGACTGCACCACCGACAAGTCGCTGTATCAGTTTACCGTCGATCTGAAAAACCAGTATCTGCGCAACGCCCAGCCGCTGAGCAAGGTGGCCTATGACAGCAAGATCCACGTCATGAAGCACGCGCTGGGCCTGCACACCGCCATCTCGC
Organism: Serratia sp. CY81684; assembly: GCF_052166595.1. NCBI lineage: Bacteria > Pseudomonadati > Pseudomonadota > Gammaproteobacteria > Enterobacterales > Yersiniaceae > Serratia > Serratia sp. CY81684. The sequence continues at coordinate 442,464 of NZ_JBJNOO010000004.1, forward strand.
GCGTGCAGGGCGGCAAGCTGAAGGCCAAGGCGGAAATTCGCGTGGCGACGGTGTTCAAGGTCGCGCCTGAGCCGTTCCTGCGCATGATCGTAGTGCATGAGCTGGCGCACCTGAAAGAGAAAGATCACAACAAGGCGTTTTACAGCCTGTGCTGCCACATGGAGCCGGATTACCACCAGCTGGAGTTCGATACCCGGCTGTATCTGACGCACCTTTCGCTGTTCGGCGAGCTGTATGCATAGCGAGTGAGGGCGTGATAATCTGCGGTTTTAGGCTGGACCGGAGCTCGCCATGATTCGCTTTGCCGTCGTCGGCACCAACTGGATTACGGAACGTTTTATCGATGCCGCCCATGAAAGCGGCAAACTCAAGCTGAGCGCCGTGTATTCACGCTCGCTGGAGCAGGCGCAGGCGTTTGGCGCCAACTATCAGGTCACGCAGTTTTTCGACTCGCTCGAGGCAATGGCCCAGTCCGATGCCATAGACGCGGTGTATATCGCCAGCCCCAATTCCCTGCACTGCCCGCAATCGCTGCTGTTCCTGCGTCATAAAAAGCACGTGATCTGCGAAAAACCGCTGGCCTCCAACCAGCGCGAAGCGGAACAGCTGGTAGCCTGCGCGCGGGAAAACCAGGTGGTGCTGTTCGAGGCGTTCAAAAGCGCCTATCTGCCGAATTTTCTGGCGCTGCAACAGGCATTGCCGAACGTCGGCCGGCTGCGCAAAGCCTTTATCAACTACTGCCAATACTCTTCGCGCTATCCGCGCTACCTGGCAGGCGAGAACCCCAACACCTTTAACCCGCAGTTCTCCAACGGCTCGATCATGGATATCGGCTACTACTGCCTGGCCAGCGCGGTAGCGCTGTTCGGCGCGCCGCAGTCGGTGCTCGCCAGCGCCACACTGCTCGATACCGGCGTTGACGCCCACGGTACCGTCTGCCTGAACTACGGTGATTTCGACGTCACGCTTTCCCATTCCAAGGTCAGCGACTCGGCGATCCCCAGCGAGATCCAGGGGGAGGAAGGCACGCTGATTATCGACAAGATTTCCGAGTGCCAGGGCGTGGCGCTGACGCCGCGCGGCGGCAACCGCCAGGATCTGAGCCAGCCGCAGCACATCAACACCATGCTGTATGAGGCGCTGGCCTTCGCCGAGCTGGTTGAGCAGCATCAGGTTGAACATCCGGGGCTGGAGAATTCGCTGATCGTCGCCCGCCTGCTGACCGATATCCGCCGCCAGACCGGCGTCGTCTTCCCCGCCGACGGAGAATGAGATGAAACCGCTGCTCGTGATGCAAACCGGTGACGCGCCGCAGGCCATTCGTCAGGAATTGGCCAACTTTGAAGGCATGTTCCTGCAACAGGGCAATATCGACGCCGAACGCGCGCACATCGTGCACCTGCCCGCCGGCGAACGGCCGTTGCCGCCTGCCGCCTATTGTGGCGTAGTCATCACCGGCTCGCCGGCGATGGTGACCGAACGGCTGCCGTGGAGCGAGGAAGCCGCCGAATGGCTGCGCCAGGCGATGGCGATCAAACTGCCGCTGTTCGGCGTCTGCTACGGCCATCAGCTGTTAGCCTACGCGCTCGGCGGCGAAGTGGGCTACCACCCGCAGGGCATGGAGGTGGGTACGCTGGAGATCGAACTGCTGCCCGCCGCGGCCGACGATCGGCGGCTCACCCTGCTGCCGCCGCGCTTCAAGGCCAACCTGATCCACTCGCAGAGCGTGCTGACGCCGCCCGCCGGCGCGCAGACGCTGGCGCGTTCGCAGCAGGACGCGCACCAAATCCTGCGCTATGGCGATCACGCCCTGACCACCCAGTTCCACCCGGAATTCAACGGCGCGGTGATGAGCCAGTATCTGCAGTGGCTCGGCGAGCTGCATCCTGAGCAGCAGGCCCGCTATCAACAGCAACAACAACAGGTTAGCGACACGCCATTCAGCCGCCTGCTGCTGCAGGGATTCGTCGTCAGCCTCGGCGCGCAAAAAGCGATGGCCGGTTAACGCGATTCACGTTGACCGCCGACACATTTTGCATTACTTTCTGCTCTGCAAAGGGGAGTAACTTCATTGCCGGTCAATCGTCATTACGATGCGCAAGCATCCGGTTACCGGGCAACCTGATGTCAAAGGTGTAACCACCTTCATCAACGTTGTAAGTGAGACCTTGCCGGAAGGCGAGGTTTGCTTGCAGCGTTCACAGAGCGGCTGGCGTCTTCCGACGTTGGCCGTTTTTGTTTTTGAAGGATACCTCTGATGATGAATTCCGTTGGCACACCGTGGTTATGGGGCAGCTTTGCCGCCGTCATAGTCGTGATGCTCGCAATCGATCTCCTGTTGCAGGGCCGTAAAGGCGCGCACACCATGACTATGAAGCAGGCCGCCAGCTGGTCGCTGGTGTGGGTCAGCCTCTCCCTGCTGTTCAACTTCGGTTTCTGGTACTACCTGAATGAAACCGCCGGGCGCGCCGTCGCCGATACTCAGGCGCTGGCCTTCCTGACCGGCTACCTGATCGAAAAAGCGCTGGCGGTGGATAATGTGTTCGTCTGGCTGATGCTGTTCAGCTACTTCGCCGTGCCGGCCAACCTGCAACGGCGGGTGCTGATCTACGGCGTGCTGGGGGCGATCGTGCTGCGTACCATCATGATCTTCGCCGGCAGCTGGCTGGTCAGCCAGTTCCAGTGGCTGCTGTACCTGTTCGGCGCTTTCCTGCTGTTCACCGGTATTAAAATGGCGCTGGCGAAGGAAGATGACTCGGCGATCGGCGACAAACCGCTGGTGAAATGGCTGCGCAGCCGCTTGCGCATGACCGACAGCCTGGAAGGCGAGCGTTTCTTCGTGCGCCGCAACGGCATTCTGTTCGCCACCCCGCTGGTGCTGGTGCTGATCCTGGTGGAACTGAGCGACGTGATTTTCGCGGTGGACAGCATTCCGGCGATCTTCGCCGTGACCACCGATCCATTCATCGTCCTGACCTCCAACCTGTTTGCCATCATGGGCCTGCGCGCCATGTACTTCCTGCTGGCCAACGTGGCGGAACGGTTCTCGATGCTGAAATACGGCCTGTCGGTGATCCTGGTATTTATCGGCATCAAGATGCTGATTATCGACTTCTTCCACATCCCGATCGGCGTGTCGCTCGGCGTGGTGGCGGGCATCCTGACGTTCACCTTGCTGATCAACGCTTGGGTCAATCACCGCAACGATCGCCTGGCGAAAAAATAACCATAATCTGTTATCCGGGGCGCTAGTCGCCCCGTGATTGTTTGGCAATTCCCCCAAAACGCCAAACGTTATTGCGATCACACAAATGTAACCAGTATGTTATCAAGTGTTGATCCGCGCTCAGAATTTCACCCTCGCCTCTTTCCAACATCATTCGATTGCTGAATACTGATTCGGCAAACACACTTAGTTACAGAATCATATAAAGCTGCCCGGCGTCGTTCCCGCCGCGGCGGCCAGATAACATCAGGAAGAAAGCACTATGCAAAAACTACTACAAAAGATCACGCAGGGCAGCCTGGTCAAACAAATCATGGTCGGCCTGGTGGCCGGCATTCTGGTGGCGCTGGTTTCACCGGCGGCGGCAGCGGCGGTTGGCCTGCTCGGCACCCTGTTCGTCGGCGCGCTGAAAGCGGTGGCGCCGGTGCTGGTGCTGATTCTGGTCATGGCCTCGATCGCCAACCATAAACAGGGGCAGAAGACCAACATTCGCCCGATCCTGTTCCTCTACCTGCTGGGCACCTTTGCCGCCGCGCTGGTGGCGGTGGTCGTCAGCTTTATCTTCCCTTCCACGCTGGCGCTGACCACCGGCGCGACGGACATTACCCCGCCGGGCGGCATTGTGGAGGTGATGAAGGGCCTGTTGATGAGCGTGGTGGCCAACCCGTTCCATGCGCTGATTAACGCCAACTACATCGGCATTCTGGCCTGGGCCGTCGGTCTGGGGCTGGCGCTGCGCCACGCTTCCGAGACCACCAAGGGGCTGATCAACGACATGTCCCATGCGGTCACGCTGGTGGTGCGCGCGGTGATCCGCTGTGCGCCGCTCGGCATCTTCGGCCTGGTGGCCTCCACGCTGGCGGAAACCGGCTTCGGCGCGCTGTGGGGCTACGCCCAGCTGCTGATGGTGCTGCTTGGCTGCATGCTGCTGGTGGCGCTGGTGCTCAACCCGTTGATCGTTTACTGGAAGATCCGCCGCAACCCGTATCCGCTGGTGTTCGCCTGCCTGCGCGAGAGCGGCGTGACCGCCTTCTTCACCCGCAGCTCCGCCGCCAACATCCCGGTGAACATGGAACTGTGCAAGAAGCTGAACCTGAATGAGGACACCTACTCGGTTTCCATCCCGCTGGGCGCCACCATCAACATGGCCGGCGCGGCGATCACCATCACCGTGTTGACGCTGGCGGCGGTAAACACGCTGGGCATCGCGGTGGACGTCCCGACCGCCCTGCTGTTGAGCGTGGTGGCGGCCCTCTGCGCCTGCGGCGCCTCCGGCGTGGCCGGCGGTTCGCTGCTGCTGATCCCGCTGGCGTGCAACATGTTCGGCATTCCGAACGACGTGGCGATGCAGGTGGTGGCGGTCGGCTTTATCATCGGCGTCCTGCAGGATTCGGCGGAAACCGCCCTCAACTCCTCCACCGACGTGCTGTTCACCGCCGCGGCCTGCCAGGCGGAAGACCAGCGGCTGGCGAACGAAGATCCGCTGAAGGTGCGTTAATCGCGCGTTGCTTCATCAAAAAGGCGCTCCTTCGAGCGCCTTTTTTGTCAGCCTTACAGCGTCACCCCGCTTTTAAAGATCGCCAGCTCGCGGAAGTCGTTGGTTTCATTACGCGCCGGACGCCCGTTGGCGATCTCGACAATCAGATCGATGAAGCGGCTGAGCAACGTCTCCATCGCCACGCCGTGGATCAGGCTGCCGGCGTCAAAATCGATCCAGTGCGGTTTCTTCGCCGCCAGCTCGCTGTTGGTCGCCAGCTTCACCGTCGGCACAAAGCCGCCGTACGGCGTGCCGCGCCCGGTGCTGAACAGCACCATATGGCAGCCGGCGCCGGCCAGCGCGCTGGTCGCCACGGCGTCGTTGCCCGGCGCGCTGAGCAGATTCAGCCCCGGCACACGCAGCCGCTCGCCGTATTTCAGCACGTCCACCACCTGGCTTAGCCCCGCCTTTTGGGTGCAGCCGAGCGATTTCTCCTCCAGCGTGGTGATGCCGCCGGCCTTGTTGCCCGGCGACGGGTTCTCATAAATCGGCTGCTGATGGGCGATGAAATAGCGTTTGAAATCGTTGATCATGTCGACGGTTTTGTCGAAGGTCTCCCCATCGCGGCAGCGGCTCATCAGAATGCGCTCGGCGCCGAACATCTCCGGCACTTCGGTCAGCACCGTGGTGCCGCCGTTGGCGATCACATAATCGGAGAACCGCCCCAGCAGCGGGTTGGCGGTGATACCCGACAATCCGTCCGAACCGCCGCACTCCAGGCCAAACTTCAACTCGCTCAGGCGGCCCGGCTCGCGGCGATCGTGGCGCATCTCCCGGTACAGCTCGTGCAACAGCGCCAGCCCGGCTTCCACTTCATCGTCCTGTTGTTGGCACACCATAAAGCGCAGCCGCCGCTCGTCCTCTATCCCCAACGTGGCGCGAAAGGCATCCACCTGATTGTTCTCGCAACCCAGCCCGATCACCAGCACCGCGCCGGCGTTGGGATGGCGCGCCAGGTTCTGCAGCATGATGCGGGTGTTGGCATGATCCTGCCCCAGCTGCGAGCAGCCGAACGGGTGACTGAACAGATGCACGCCGTCGATCCCCTCTGCCTGCGTTTGCTGCAAAAAGCGTTGCTGGATCTGGCGAGCGATACCGTTGACGCAGCCGACGGTCGGCACGATCCACAGCTCATTGCGGATCCCCACTTCGCCGCCGGCCCGTCGGTACAACTGCACCTCGCGATCCGCGGCCTGCGGCGGCAACGTCGGGAATTGCGGCTGGTAACGGTAGCTGTCCAGATCGCTCAGGTTGGTTTTGGCGTTTTGCGAATGAATATGCTCCCCCGGCCCGATGGCCGCGAGCGCATGGCCGATCGGCTGGCCATATTTGATGATGTCCTCGTCCTTGGCGATCGGGCCGAGCGCAAATTTGTGCCCGCGCGCCACCGGCTGCGCCAGTTGGATGACCGCGCCTTCCAGCTCAACGCACTCTCCGGCAGCCAGATCGCGCAGCGCCACCGCCACGTTATCCTGCTCGTGAATCTTTATCGTACTTTGCATAAACCGGTCCCGGATAACGGCTACGCCAGTTCAATGGCGAAATAGTCCTTGGCGTTGTCGAAGCAGATGTTTTTCACCATTTCGCCCAGCAGCGCGATATCCGCCGGCGCTTCGCCGTCCGCCACCCAGCGGCCGATCATCTGGCAAAGAATGCGGCGGAAGTATTCATGGCGCGTATACGACAGGAAGCTACGACTGTCGGTCAGCATGCCGACGAAGCGGCTCAGCAGCCCGAGCTGCGCCAGCTGCGTCATTTGGCGCTGCATGCCGTCCTTCTGATCGTTGAACCACCAGCCGGAACCGAACTGCATCTTGCCCGGCGTGCCTTCCCCCTGGAAATTGCCGATCATGGTGCCGATCACTTCGTTATCGCGCGGGTTGAGGCAGTAGAGAATGGTTTTCGGCAGGCCCCCCTGCCGCGCCTGGGCATCCAGCAGCCGCGACAGCGGCTCCGCCAGCGGCCGATCGTTGATCGAGTCGAAGCCGATATCCGGCCCGACGGCGGCCAGCATGCGGCTGTTGTTATTGCGCAGCGCGCCGATGTGATACTGCTGCACCCAGCCGCGGCGCCGGTATTCGCCGGCCAGGAAAAGCAGCACCGCGCTTTTGAACTGGGCGCTCTGTTCCGGCGTCGGCAGCTCGCCGTTCAGACGGCGCAGCAGGATCGCATCCAGCGCCGCTTCATCGGCCTCGCCGAACACCACCACGTCCAGCGCATGGTCGGCCACCTTGCAGCCGTGGGCGGCGAAGTGATCCATGCGCTTGTACAGGGCGTCGCACAGCGCGCTGAAGCGGCCGATGGCGGTATCCGCCGCCGCCTCCAGCTGCCGCAGATAGTCATTGAAGCCCGGTGCATCGACAGTGAAAGCCTTGTCCGGCCGCCAGCTCGGCAATACCTTGATATCGAAGCCACGATCGTCGGCGATCGCCCGATGATGGCGCAGATCGTCGATCGGATCGTCGGTGGTGCCGACCATTTTCACATTCATCTGCCGCATGATGCCGCGCGCGCGAAACTCATCCTGCGCCAGCAGCGCATTGCCGCGCTGCCAGATCTCATCCGCCGTGGCCGGCGACAGCAGCGTATCCGTGATGCCGAACGGCCGACGCAGCTCCAGATGCGTCCAGTGATAGAGCGGGTTGCCGATGGTATGCGGCACCGTGGCGGCCCAGGCGTCGAATTTCTCACGATCGCCCGCATCGCCGGTACACAGCCGCTCCGCCACGCCGTTGGTGCGCATCGCCCGCCATTTATAGTGATCGCCCCGCAGCCAGATATCGTACAGGTTGCTGAAGCGGGTGTTCTCCGCGATCTGCTGCGGCGGCAAATGGCAGTGATAATCGAAAATCGGCTGTGGCGCCGCATAGTCGTGATACAAGCGCCGGGCAAATTCGTTGTCCAGCAGGAAATCTTCGCTCAAAAACGTCGCCATCTCGGGCTCCTTACTTGCCGTGCGGCACGGGGTTCGAATCACAAAAGTTATCACACCAATTTTCACAAGCGTCCAGCAAATTTTTCCCATGAGCTGCTGATTTAAGGTCCTTCAATCCCTTTTTCGCTCAATTTTACGGCAAATATGCGGTGTAAACGCACTATTTCACCGGCGACAGTATCGCTCAGGCGAATAATTCCTTTTGTGATATCACTCAACTTTTAAACCTGTATGACAGGTTATTGTCTCGCCAGCCGCATCGACGGCCACACCTTCAAACGGGGAGACATTTCGGATGCGTAAAATTAAAGGGTTACGCTGGTACATGATCGGACTGGTGACCATCGGCACCGTGCTGGGCTACCTGACCCGCAACGCCATCGCCGTCGCGGCGCCGACGCTGGAAGATACGCTGCACATCACCACCCAACAGTATTCCTATATCGTCGCCGCCTATTCCGCCTGCTACACCGTGATGCAACCGGTGGCGGGCTATGTGCTGGACGTGCTGGGCACCAAGGTCGGTTACGCCATGTTCGCCATTCTGTGGGCGCTGTTCTGTATGGGCACCGCGCTGGCCAACAGCTGGGGCGGCCTGGCGCTGGCGCGCGGCGCGGTCGGCATGGCCGAGGCGGCGATGATCCCCGCCGGGCTGAAGGCCAGCAGCGAGTGGTTTCCGGCCAAAGAGCGTTCGATCGCCGTCGGTTATTTCAACGTGGGTTCATCGATCGGTGGCATGATCGCCCCACCGTTGGTGGTATGGGCCATCGTGGCGCACAGCTGGGAAATGGCGTTCATCATCACCGGCGTGCTGAGCCTGATCTGGGCCATTTGTTGGCTGCTGTTCTACAAACACCCGAAAGATCAGAAGAAACTGAGCCAGGAAGAGCGCCGTTACATCCTCGAAGGCCAGGAAGCCCAGCACCAGACCTCTAACGCCAAAAAGATGTCCGCCTGGCAGATCGTGCGCAACCGCCAGTTCTGGGGCATCGCGCTGCCGCGCTTTCTGGCGGAGCCGGCGTGGGGCACCTTCAACGCCTGGATCCCGCTGTTCATGTTCAAGGCCTACGGTTTTAACCTGAAAGAGATCGCCATGTTCGCCTGGATGCCGATGCTGTTCGCCGATCTCGGCTGCATCGTCGGCGGTTATCTGCCGCCGCTGTTCCAGAAGTATTTCAAGGTCAACCTGATCGTCTCACGCAAGCTGGTGGTGACGATGGGGGCGGTGTTGATGATCGGCCCCGGCATGATCGGCCTGTTCACCAGCCCTTACGCGGCTATCGCGCTGCTGTGCGTCGGCGGCTTCGCCCATCAGGCGCTGTCCGGCGCGCTGATCACCCTATCTTCCGACGTGTTCGGCCGCAATGAGGTGGCGACTGCCAACGGCCTCACCGGCATGGCGGCCTGGACCGCCAGCACGCTGTTCGCCCTGGTGGTCGGCGCCCTGGCGGACACCCTCGGCTTCAGCCCGCTGTTCGCCGCGCTGTCGGTCTTCGATATTCTCGGCGCCATCGTCATCTGGACGGTGTTGCAAAACCGTCCGGCCGCCGAAACCCAGCCGGCCACGCTGCAACCGGCCCCGGCGCGCAGCTGATCCCGCCGCCCGGCCGCCGCGCCGGGCCTCTTGCTCCTCTGGCAGCGGTGCCGAATAAGTGGTATAACAAATCCGACGGCCACGCGCCCCTTCCCACCGCACCGTATAGAGCATTCACTATGGAATTCACCGAAACCAGACGCCTGTATCAGCAACTGGCCGCCGAGCTTAAGCAACGCATCGAAAGCGGCCGCTACCCGGTAGGCGACAAGCTGCCGGCCGAACGATACATCGCCGAAGAGATGAATGTCAGCCGTACCGTAGTGCGCGAAGCGATCATCATGCTGGAAGTGGAAGGCTATGTGGACGTGCGCAAGGGATCCGGGATCCACGTGGTGTCCAACCAGCAAAAGCACCTGGTGGTGCCGGGCGACAGCATCGAGTTCGCCACCGCCGGCCCGTTTGAGCTGCTGCAGGCGCGCCAGCTGATTGAAAGCAACATCGCCGAGTTCGCCGCCACCCAGGTGACTAAACAAGATATCGTGCAGTTGATGGAGATCCAGGAGCACGCCCGTAAAGAGGATCGCTTCCGCGACTCGCAGTGGGATCTGAAGTTCCACGTGCAGGTGGCGCTGGCCACCCAGAACACCGCCATGGCCACCATCGTGGAAAAAATGTGGGTGCAGCGGGTCAACAACCCTTACTGGAAAAAGCTGCACGAGCATATCGACGAACGCTCGATCGCCAGCTGGTGTGACGATCACGATCAGATCCTCAAGGCGCTGATGCGCAAAGACCCTTACTCCGCCAAACTGGCGATGTGGCAGCACCTGGAAAACACCAAACAGATGCTGTTCAACGCCACCAGCGATGACTTCGAATACAACGCCGATCGCTACCTGTTTGCCGAGAATCCGGTGGTGCATCTGGATGGCGTGAACCACGAGCCGAAATAGCCACGGCGGTCAAAAACCGTCGGCTTATGTCAGGTAATGTAAAATCCGCTGAATCGATGCCGGAACCGCCGTTTGCCGTGTACTATTTCACCGTCGGCAACGTAGATTTCCCTGTTGCCAATCGTGCTATTTTGGTAGAGTTAGCCCACTTTTTTACCCATTGCTGCGGGGGCGGGACGCGAATAAATGCGCTGGTTGTTTGCCATGCTGATTGCTGTTTTCTGCTGGACCGGTTCGGTCTCCGGCCAACAGCTATGCGTGGCGTCACCCAAGCCAACCCCCAGCGCGCTGAGCAGCCTGCCGCTGCTGGCGGAGCCGGCGCTTTCCCCCTATGATCATGTGTATCGGGCGCCGGCCGAAGCGCGCCGCAAAGCCCCCGGCAAGTTGCCGCTGCTGCTGCCCAGAGCGCACTCTTTCTCCGGTTCGCTGCTCGCATCCTCCCTGCCGGCGCCGGTCTATACCCTGGCCGCAGAGCCGGGTTACCGAATTCGCTTCCCCCGCCAGGACACCCCGGCTCCCAACCGGCTTGCCCAGGTCGACTGGATGCTGGACGCTTCCAGGCAACAGAGTCGCCAGGCCGGTTGGAAAGAAAGCAACATGCAGTACCGTGGCACGCTGACTTACCACCTATGACCGGTGTCGCACCGCTTAGAAACCTTAAAGCAACGCCGTTTCATCGTTATCAGCACTCAGGATCGCCGCGCGCTTTCAGCTCACGCCCGCTCCGCCGCTGAGATAAAAATAAACAATGACGTTTTAGGAACACCGGATGGACATCATTAAAGAACTGATACATGCCTTATGGCAGCAGGATTTTGAGACGCTGGCGAACCCCTCGTTGGTGTGGACCCTCTACATCCTGCTGTTCATGATCCTGTTTTTGGAGAACGGCCTGCTGCCGGCCGCTTTCCTGCCGGGTGACAGCCTGCTGATCCTGGTCGGCGTGCTGATCGCCAAAGGCACCATGGGCTTCCCATTGACCATCGTTATCCTGACCGTCGCCGCCAGCCTGGGGTGCTGGGTCAGTTATATACAAGGCCGGTGGCTCGGCAATACGCGAACGGTGCAAGGCTGGCTTTCGCATCTGCCGGCCCACTACCATCAGCGTGCACATAACCTGTTCCACCGTCACGGCCTTTCCGCCCTGTTGGTCGGCCGCTTCCTGGCCTTCGTGCGCACCCTGCTGCCGACCATCGCCGGCCTGTCCGGCCTGAGCAACGCACGCTTCCAGTTCTTCAACTGGATGAGCGGCCTGCTGTGGGTCTTGATCCTGACGACGCTGGGCTTCGCCCTGGGGAAAACTCCGGTGTTCCGCAAGTATGAAGATCAGCTGATGTTCTGTCTGATGATGTTGCCGCTGGTATTGCTGGTGGTCGGTCTGGTCGGCTCGCTGATCGTGCTGTGGCGCAAGAAGCGCGCCAACAGCCAGAACCCGGGGAAAGGGGCGTGACAGCAAAGCGCCCGCGCTGGCAATACGTCCTGATGATCGCGCTCGCCCTGCTGGCGCTGGCGACGCTGTTGGTGCCCTGCATGGTGCGCACCGAGAGCGAGCTGCGCATTCGCGCCAGCCAGCAAGGGCTGTCGCTGCCCGACGGTTTTTATGTCTACCAGCGCCTGGATGAACGCGGTATCCGCATCAAAAGCATCACGCCGGAAGGCGATGGTCTGGTCATCCGTCTGGATTCGCCGGAGCAGCAGTTGCTGGCGCGCGAAGCGCTGCAAACAATTCTGCCACCCGGTTACCATATAGCATTGAGCGAGTCCCCCGTGCCGTCGCATTGGGTGCGCGAATTTGCGCGCTCCCCGCTCAATCTGGGATAATCCCCCTTAATATGAAGGGGTTTCCTTTCATTGCCATAATCTTCATTTTCATTCGCATCGATTAGCTCAAGAATTAATCAGTCAGCACTGGGTCACGGCTGATTCTTTGGGGGCTCGCCGGTTTCATGACTATGCTGAAGGGTAACTTCAGCCGGCGATGAACGCCCTCCTCTCGCGCTGCCGCCTTCGGCAGTCAGGAAAGCGGATGCCTGTTCAGGCATCCCATGAAAAAGGAACTGAAAGATGAAATTACGCCACTCACTGTTACTGCTGTTACCACTCTGCACGCTGCCGGCGTTCGCTTCGGCCGCTGAGGGCGGCTGCGCCGCCAAAGCGCAAGACATCCAGCAGCAAATTGACTACGCCACCCAACACGGCAACACCCACCGCGTGGAAGGGCTGAAAAAAGCGCTGAGCGAAGTGCAGACTCACTGCACCGAAGCCGGCCTGCAGGCCGAACGCCAGAAAAACATCGCAGAGAAACAGCGCAAGGTCGAAGAACGCCGGCAGGAGCTGAAAGAAGCGCAGCAAACCGGCAAGCTGGACAAGGTCGCCAAGAAGCAGCAAAAGCTGGCCGAAGCGCAGGCTGAATTGAAACACGCCCAGGCGGAATAATTTTTTTACACCAGCGGATTTATCGATGAGAGCCCCATCACACGGGATTTCTTAAGCATATGGAATTGATGTCTGGTGTTATCTGCTGGTCATCACCCCTTTGCTCCGGCGAAAAAATCCGCTATGTTAAAAGTCTGTCGAAATAAACGTTAAGGAATAATCACATGGCACATGATTCAAATGCAGAAAACTTACGCGCTGAACTGAAGTCCTTAGCCGATACGCTGGAGGAAGTGCTGAACTCCTCCACCGACAAGCCGAAAGCCGAGCTGGAGAAGCTGCGCTCGAAGGCGGAAGGCGCGCTGAAAGAGACTCGCGCTCGCCTGAGCGACGCCGGTGACAAGCTGGCTTCGCAAACCAAACAGATCGCCGGCCAGGCCGACGACTATGTGCGCGACAACCCGTGGACCGGCATCGGTATCGGCGCGGCGGTCGGCGTGGTGTTGGGCGTGCTGCTCGCGCGTCGTTAATCATGGCTGAACAACCGCAAGTGCGCGCGCAGGGCCCCGCCAAAGGGGTCCTGGATATCGGTCAGCGCATCATCACGATCCTGGTCGGCATGGTGGAAACCCGTGTCCGGCTGGCGGTCGTCGAGCTGGAAGAGGAGAAAGCCAACCTCATTCAGCTGCTGATCATGGCCGGTATGACGCTGCTGTTCACCGCCTTCGGTTTGATGAGCCTGCTGATCCTGATCTTCTGGGCCATCGATCCGGTCTACCGGCTGATGGCGCTGGGTGCCACCACTGGCGTGCTGCTGTTTCTGGCCGTGGTCGGCACCATCTGGACGCTGGTCAAGGCCCGTCGCACCACGCTGCTGGGCGCCACGCGCAAGCAGTTGGAACTCGACCGCGCCGAACTGGAGCGCGAGCCATGAGCCGCCGTCGCTACCTGGAATGGAAGAAAGAGAGGCTGATTCGCCAGATCCAGCAACAGCGTCTGGATCTGGCCGAACACAAGTCTTTGTGGCTGGAAAAAACCGAACGCATTGACCGCGGCTGGCAGACCGTTTTTGGCCTGCGCCGCTATCTGGTACTCGGTTCCAGCGTCATGGCGCTGTACGGCATCCGCCACCCCAGCAAGATGATCCGCTGGTCGCGTCGCGCTTTCGGTGCCTGGAGCGCTATCCGACTGTTTAAAAAGACCTTCTCCGCCAAGTAAGCCCCGCGTTTTTCCTTCAAACATCCTGTTGCTCTGCCCTCGTTTTTCCCTTAAAACAGCGCTGTTTATCCCGAGGGCTGGGCAACCTGCTGACAAGCGTCAGTTTATTAGCACGCTAAAGATTCAGATTTTTTGAAAAATTACGACAGTTTTACTTGCTAACAACCTGAGCACTTCCCGATTAACATTCACTCCATCAATACGATATGGGCCGGACAGGGTGAGAGACCCGATATACCGCCCGTTGATATGACTACCGCCGAACAGGCACACAAAAACACTTTGGAGTAGATGATGAAAAAATTAGAAGATACAGGTTTGCTGGTTGCTCGTATCCTGATGCCAATCCTGTTTATCGTGGCAGGCTACGGCAAAATGGGTGACGCTTATGCCGGAACCCAACAGTACATGCAATCGATGGGCGTGCCTGGCTTCTTGCTGCCGCTGACCATTCTGCTGGAGTTTGGCGGCGGTCTGGCGATCCTGTTCGGCTTCCTGACCCGCACCGTGGCGCTGTTCACTGCCGGTTTCACCATCCTGACCGCGCTGCTGTTCCACACTGACTTTGCGGAAGGCGTAAACCAGCTGATGTTCATGAAAAACCTGACCATCGCCGGCGGCTTCATCGTGTTGGCGGTCGCAGGCCCGGGCGGCTTCAGCATCGACCGTCTTCTGAACAAGAAATGGTAATCTAAACTGTCATTCAGGGCCCGGCATGCCGGGCCCTGTCGTTTTTCACTCGGACACCAAGGAGATTCCCATGGGACAACTCGTCGATGGCGTTTGGCAAGACATCTGGTATGACACGAAATCTACCGGCGGCCGTTTCAAACGTTCAACCGCTCAGTTTCGCAATTGGGTGACCGCCGACGGTCAGCCCGGCGAACACGGCGCGGGCGGCTTCCAGGCCGAAGCGGGCCGTTATCACCTGTATGTTTCTCTCGCCTGCCCCTGGGCGCACCGCACGCTGCTGATGCGTAAATTGAAAGGGCTGGAGCAGATTATTCCGGTCTCGGTGGTGCACCCGCTGATGCTGGAAAACGGCTGGACCTTCGGCCAGGATTTTCCTGAAACCACCGGCGATCCGCTGTATCACGCCGACTTCCTGTACCAGATCTACCTGCGGGCCGATCCGCACTACAGCGGGCGCGTGACCGTGCCGGTGCTGTGGGATAAACAGCGGCAAACCATCGTCAGCAACGAATCCGCCGACATCATCCGCATGTTCAACAGCGCGTTTGACGGCGTCGGCGCTCGGGCTGGGGACTACTACCCGACCGATCTGCGCGGTAAGATCGATGAGCTGAACGGCTGGATTTACGATCAAGTGAACAACGGCGTGTACAAGGCCGGTTTCGCCACCAGCCAGGAAGCCTATGACGAAGCGGTCAACGGGGTATTCAACGCGCTGGAGCGCCTTGAGCAGATCCTGGGGCAACATCGCTACCTAACCGGCGATCGGCTGACCGAAGCCGACCTGCGTCTGTGGACCACGCTGGTGCGTTTCGATCCGGTGTACGTCACCCACTTCAAGTGCGACAAACACCGCATCAGCGACTATCTGAACCTGTACGGTTTCCTGCGCGACATCTACCAGATGCCGGGCATCGCCGAAACGGTCAGCCTGCCGCACATTCGCAACCACTACTACCGCAGCCACGCCACCATCAACCCGCACGGCATCATTTCCATCGGGCCGGCGCAGGATCTGGATGAGCCGCACGGCCGCGACCAGCGCTTCGGCTAAGGCAAAAAAAATCCCCTTGCCGCCCGGCAAGGGGATGTCATCCAACCGACGTTAGCGCTGCGCGAACAGGCGCGGAATTTCGCGCAGGAACCAGGCTTTCGCCTCCCCCATGCTGTCGCGCCGCCAGGCCATGATGATATCGGCTTCGCGGCTGTATTCCGGACCCACCACGCGCAGCCGCCCGGCCTCGATATCTTTCTCCACCATCGGATACGGCATGGTCGCCACCCCCAACCCGGCCAGCAGCGCCAGGCGTTTGTCTTCAATGGTGCTCACCGTCAGGCGCTGTTGCTTGTCCAGCAGCTGTACGGTCAACACCGGGCGCTCGCGGGCGGTATCCGCCACCGCAATGCCGCGGTACTTCACGCGGGTCACCTCGGACAGCGGCTCCGGCTCCTGGTGGATAGGATGATCCGGCGCGGCGACATAAACGCTCATGACCTTGTACAGTTTGCGGGTGTTGATCTCCGACGACGCGCGAAAATGCATGTCCGGCGCGATCACAATGTCGGCGCGCCCCTGTTCCAGCCGCTCCCAGGCGCCCGCCAGCACTTCGGTGAAAATCGACACCTGGGTGTTGGCCTTCAGCGCCAGTTTGTCCACCAGCGGGAACAGCAGGCTCGGCGGCGACAGCGCTTCGCTGACGATGGTCAGGTGGGTTTCCCAACCGCGCGCCAGCGCCTCGGCGTCGGTGGTCAGCTTATCGGCCGCCTCCAGCAGCACCCGCCCGCGCTCCAGCAACATGCGCCCGACGTTGGTGAACTTGGTGCGGTGGCCCGAACGGTCGAACAGCACCACGTCCAATTCTTCTTCCAATTTTTGCATGGTGTAGCTGAGCGCCGACGGCACCCGCCCCAATTCGTCGGCGGCCGCGGCGAAACTGCCACGCCGGTCGATCGCGTCCATCACTCTCAGCGCCTCAAGCGTGAGCGCCCGATCTCTGGCCATCGCATCCCTCTGTCAGGAAATTTGAATATGCCGACCAGATTAACTGGCTAACAATCCGACGTCCAGATGCTTACCATTTGGATAATGAATTTAGAGAGCCGATTGCCATGATTACATGCAGAACAGCACAACAATGCGGGCAAGCTGACTTTGGTTGGCTGCAGGCTCGCTACACCTTTTCCTTTGGTCACTACTTCGATCCCAAACTGATGGGCTACGCGTCGCTGCGGGTGCTGAATCAGGAGGTGCTGGCACCGGGCGCGTCGTTCCAGCCGCGCACCTATCCCAGCGTGGATATCCTGAACCTGATCCTGCAGGGCGAGGCGGAATACCGCGACAGCGACGGCAACACCGCGCGCGCCAAAGCCGGCGAAGCGCTGCTGTTGGCCACCCAACCGGGCCTGAGTTACAGCGAACAGAACGTCAGCAGCGATACGCCGCTGACCCGCCTGCAGCTGTGGCTGGACGCCTGCCCGGAACGCAACAACGAGCGAGTGCAGCGCCTGGCGCTGCCGGCGGCAGGCAACCTGCTGCTGGCCTCGCCGGACGGCGCGCAGGGCAGCCTGCAGCTGCGCCAGCAGGTTTGGATCCACCATCTCGATCTGCAGCCGGGCGAAGAACAAACGCTGACGATTAACGGGCCGCGCGCCTATTTGCAGTCGATTCACGGCACCATCGCCGCTACCGGCGAGCGCCACGAAGCGCAACGCCTGACCTGCGGCGACGGCGCCTTCGTGCGTGAGGAAAACCGCCTGACGATCCGCGCCGAGACGCCGCTGCGCGCGCTGCTGATTGACCTGCCGGTGTAAGCCGGCCGAAAAACGAAAAACCCCGCGCAACAGGCGTTGCGCGGGGTTTTCTTTTGTCGAGGGAGTTGACCGGTAAGCCGGGTTCTGTCGTGGACAGTCATTCCTCTAGGCCAGCAATCGCTCACTGGCTCAAGCAGCCTACCCGGGTTCAGTACGGGCCGTACCATGTGAACCCCTATTTGGCCTTGCTCCGGGTGGAGTTTACCGTGCCACGAACTGTTGCCAGCCGCGCGGTGCGCTCTTACCGCACCCTTTCACCCTTACCTGATCCCGCTTGCGCGGGCCATCGGCGGTTTGCTCTCTGTTGCACTAGTCGTAGGCTTGCGCCTCCCAGGCGTTACCTGGCACCCTGCCCTATGGAGCCCGGACTTTCCTCCCCTCCATCTGTCTCCCCGAAGAGGACGGCAATGAAGCGGCGACTGTCTGGTCAACTCCGGCGCGGATAGTAGCGTCGCGGCGGCGGCAGGTCAACCGCTTTACGGCTGTTGTTGCTCCAGCGCGTGCTTATACAGCGCATTTTTCTTCACGCCGTGGATTTCCGCCGCCAGCGCCGCCGCCTTTTTCAACGGCAGCTCTTTTTGCAGCAGCGCCAGCGTGCGCAGCGCCTCAAGCGGCAGCGCATCCTCCTGCGCCTTGTGGCCTTCGACGATCAGCACCATCTCACCGCGGCGGCGCACTTCATCTTCCTGCACCCACGCCAGCAGCTCGCCCACCGGCGCGCCGTGGATGGATTCCCAAGTTTTGGTCAGCTCGCGCGCCAGCACCACATAGCGCTGCGGGCCCCAGACGGTGACCATGTCCTGCAGGCTTTCCAGCAGGCGGTGGGTGGATTCGTAGAAAATCAGCGTGCGCGGTTCCTCCGCCAGCGCCATCAGCGTATCCTTGCGCCCCTTGGTTTTCGCCGGCAGGAAACCTTCGTAGCAGAAACGGTCGGAGGCGACGCCCGCGGCGCACAGCGCGGTGGTGGCGGCGCAGGCGCCCGGCAGCGGCACCACGCGAATGCCGGCCTCGCGGCAGCGGCGCACCAGGTGATAACCGGGATCGTTAATCAGCGGCGTGCCGGCGTCGGACACCAGCGCGATGCTCTGGCCTTCCTGCAGTTTCGCCAGCAGCTGATCGGCCTTTTGCTGTTCGTTGTGGTCGTGCAGCGCGAACAGACGCGCGTTGATCGCGAAGTGTTGCAGCAGCAATCCGGTATGGCGCGTGTCTTCCGCCGCGATCAGATCAACGCTTTTCAGTACCTCTAACGCGCGGTGGGTGATATCGCCCAGATTGCCGATGGGGGTGGGCACCACATACAGCGTTGATGCAGAAATGACTGATTGTTGGTGTTGATTCATTGTTTCATCCGGGTTGCCGATTTAATATTGAGCATCTTGAAAAAAACATCACTGGATACAGTATGCTTTCCTCAACATTCGTTCGTACCAAAGCAGGGCGTTCCAAGCCTGTCCGACTGACCGCAGTCATCGCCGCCGCCCTTTTCCTGGCGGGCTGTCCAAGTCGGGCCCCGCAAACGCCGCCCGCCAATATACAGGACGAAGCGAGCGCCAGCTCCGATTACTACCTGCAGCAGTTGCAGCAAAGCAGCGATGATAACAAGGCTGACTGGCAATTACTTGCTATTCGCGCCTTGCTGCGTGAAGGAAAACTGCCGCAGGCCGGCGACCAGTTGAACCAGCTGCCGAAAAACCTTAGCGGTGCGCAGCAGACTGAACGCCAGTTGCTGACCGCCGAACTGCAGATCGCCAACAAGAGCTACGTCAGCGCCCGCAGCACGCTGGGCCATCTGGACAGCGGTGCGCTGTCGCCGAATCAGAAGGTGCGCTACTACCAGGCGCAGATCGCCGCCAATCAGGGCAAAGCGTCGCTGCCGTTGATCCGCGCCTATATCGCCCAGGAGCCGCTGCTGACCGGCAAGGCGCACCAGGACAATCTGGATCAAACCTGGCAGGCCCTGCTGCAGCTGACGCCGCAGGAGATGAACAGCCTGGTGATCAACGCCGACGAGAACGTGCTGCAAGGCTGGCTGGACCTGCTGCGCGTCTATCAGGACAACAAGCAGGATCCCGATCTGCTGAAGGCCGGCATCAAAGACTGGCAGAACCGTTATCCGAAGAACCCGGCGGCCAAAACGCTGCCGGCTCGCCTGAATCAGGTGCTGAACTTCACCCAGGCCTCCACCTCGAAAATCGCCCTGCTGCTGCCGTTGAACGGCCAGGCGAAAGTGTTCGCCGACGCCATCCAGCAAGGCTTCGAAGCGGCGAAAAACGGCGGTTCCATGCCGGCGCCGCAACCTCAAGCCGCGCAACCGGCCAGCACGCCGGCCCAAACGGCGCCGGCCGATCAGGCCGCTACGGGTGACATCAACGCCAACGGCGCGGTCAGCCCTTCGGCGCAAGAGAGCCAGCCTGCCGTCACCGCCGCGCAACCCGCTGCGCCGTCCAGCGCGCCGATAACGCCGCTGCAGGCCGCCAACGCGCAGGTCAAAGTGTACGACACCACCAGCCAGCCGCTCGCCGCCTTGCTGAGCCAGGCGCAGCAGGATGGCGCCACCCTGGTGGTCGGCCCACTGCTGAAAGAGAACGTCGATCAGTTGTCCGCCAGCACCACCACGCTGAACGTGCTGGCGCTCAACCAGCCCGAAACGCCGAAGGACAACCTGAACATCTGTTACTTCGCCCTGTCGCCGGAAGATGAAGCGCGCGACGCCGCCCGCCACATCTGGGAACAGCAGAAGCGTCAACCGCTGCTGCTGGTGCCGCGCGGCGCCTTCGGCGATCGCGTCGCCAGGGCCTTTAACCAGGAATGGCAGAAGCAAGGCGGGCAAACCGTGCTGCGCCAGGACATCGGCTCCGCCGGCGAGCTGCGCCAAATGGTGAACAGCGGCGGCATCCGCATGACCGGTACGCCGATGTCGAGCGCCCCGGCGCCGCAGAGCGTCACCATCGCCGGGCTGACCATTCCTGCGCCGCCGAGCGACGAGCCCGCCGCCACCGGCGGCAGCGTCGACGCGGTGTACATCGTCGCCACCCAGTCCCAGCTGACGCTGATCAAACCGATGATCGACATGGCCACCAGCTCGCGCGGCAAGCCGGCGATGTACGCCAGCTCGCGCAGCTACCAGGCCGGCGCCGGCCCGGACTTCCGTCTGGAAATGGAAGGCCTGCAGTTCAGCGATATTCCGCTGCTGGCCGGCTCAAACCCTCAGCTGCTGCAGCAGGCCAGCGCGCGTTTCCGCAACGACTACTCGCTGGTGCGCCTGTATGCGATGGGGATGGATGCCTGGACATTGGCCAACCACTTTGCTGAAATGCGCCAGCTGCCGGGCTTCCAGGTTTCCGGCACCACCGGTACGCTGAGCGCGTCGCCAAACTGCGTGATCAACCGTAAGCTGCCTTGGCTGCAATACCGTCAGGGCACGGTCGTTCCAGTCTCTTGAACCCACGCGCCTCAGGGGCGGGCTATGAGTTACTGGCCCGCCGTCACCTGGAACACGCCGGGCTCACCTTCTGCGCCGCCAACGTCGCGGTGCGCGGCGGTGAGCTCGACCTCATCATGCGCGACGGCACCACCTGGGTGTTCGTCGAAGTGCGCTACCGCCGCAACGACGCCTTCGGCGGCGCGGCCGCCAGCGTCACCTTTCGCAAACAACAGCGGTTGCTGCACGCCGCCGCCGTCTGGCTGGCGGGGCGCGGAGCCAGTTTTGACACATCATCTTGCCGTTTTGATGTTTTGGCCATTACCGGTAGCCAGTTAGAATGGATACCCAACGCCTTCAATACGGATTAATCGGGGTTTTGCGGCGCAGACCGGCCCTTTGACTTAGTGGATTAATACAACGTGCTGGATAGAATTAAAGTCTGTTTCACCGAAAGCATCCAAACCCAGATCGCGGCGGCGGAAGCACTGCCGGACGCCATTTCCCGCGCTGCGATGACGCTGGTTCAATCCTTACTCAACGGCAACAAAATCCTGTGCTGCGGCAACGGCACCTCGGCAGCCAACGCGCAGCACTTCGCCGCCAGCATGATCAACCGTTTTGAAACCGAGCGCCCCAGCCTGCCGGCCATCGCTCTCAACGCCGACAACGTGGTGCTGACGGCAATCAGCAACGATCGGCTGCACGACGAAGTGTACGCCAAGCAGGTGCGTGCGCTCGGGCACACCGGCGACGTGCTGCTGGCGATTTCCACCCGCGGCAACAGCCGTGATATTGTGAAGGCGGTCGAGGCGGCCGTGACGCGCGATATGACCATCGTCGCACTTACCGGCTACGACGGCGGCGAGCTGGCCGGGCTGCTCGGCCAGCAGGATGTCGAAATCCGCATCCCGTCGCACCGCAGCTCGCGCATTCAGGAAATGCATATGTTGACCGTAAACTGCCTGTGCGACCTGATAGACAATACGTTATTCCCCCACCAGGACGATTAAGGAACTGAGATGAAGCTAAAAGCCACATTTGCAGTGCTGTCCAGCGCCCTGCTGTTGCAAGGCTGTATCGCCGGCGTCGTCGTCGGCAGTGCGGCCGTCGCCACCAAAACCGCCACCGACCCGCGCAGCGTAGGGACCCAGGTGGATGACGGCACGCTGGAAGCCAGGGTCGAAAGCGCCCTGAGCAAAGACCAGCAGTTGAAGAAAGATGCCCGGGTGGTCGCCACCGCCTATCAGGGCAAGGTGCTGTTGACCGGCCAGTCGCCTAACGCCGATCTCACCGCACGCGCCAAGCAGATCGCCATGGGCGTGGAAGGCACGACCGAAGTGTATAACGAAATTCGTCAGGGCACGCCGGTCAGCCTGAGCACCGCGTCCTCCGACACCTGGATCACCACCAAGGTGCGTTCGCAGCTGCTCACCAGCGATACGGTGAAATCGTCCAACGTGAAGGTCACCACCGAAAACGGCGAAGTGTTCTTGCTGGGCCTGGTCACGCAGCAGGAAGGGCAGTCGGCGGCGCAGATCGCCAGCCAGGTCAGCGGCGTGAAGCACGTCACGACCGCCTTTACCTACGTAAAATAATCCGCCTGGCGGGAGCGGCACCGTGCCGTTCCCGCCCGTTTAATCCAGCTTGTTCTCGCGTAAAAACGCTTCCCCGCCCAGTTGCCGCATCTGCCGCATGATCCACTGTTGACGCTGCACCACATAGCCGGACGGCGCATCGGCCCTGAAGCGATGCGGATTCGGCAATACCGCCGCCAGCAGCGCCGCTTCGGCCGCGCTCAGGCGCTTGGCCGGCTTATGGAAAAAGCGCTGTGAAGCCTCTTCCACGCCGAACACCCCATCGCCGAACTCGACGATGTTCAGGTACACCGTCAGAATGCGCCGCTTGGTCCACACCAATTCGATGCCGGACGTCAGCCCGGCCTCCAACCCTTTGCGCAGCCAGCTGCGGCCATCCCATAAAAACAGGTTCTTGGCGGTTTGCTGCGACAGCGTGGACGCGCCACGGATGCGCGTCGGGCGCTTCTCGTTGTGGCTGAGCGCCTTTTCAATGGCCGCCACGTCGAAGCCCCAATGGTCTGGAAACTTCTGATCTTCCGCCGCCATCACCGCCAGCGCCATTTGCGGCGAGATGTCGTCCATCGACACCCAGTCCGAATGGGCGACATAGCCGAAGTCGCCGCTCAGCCAGGCGCTGACCTGCCGTTCCACCATCACGGCGGAAAACGGCACCGGCAGGAAGGCGAAGAGCACAATGCCCAACACCCACAGGCCGATAATCGCGATGACGCCGCGCTTCAGCCAATACCACAGGCGCAGCCGCCGCCATCCGACGAGCGATTTTCTCATTCAGCCAGTTCCAGCACCCGCGCCACCAGTTTATCGATGCCCAGGGCCGCCTGCGCGATAGACGGCGCCAGCATATAGGCCGGCGTGGTCACGATCTTATGTTCGCTGTCCACCACGATGTCGTCCACCGGGCAAATCACCGGTTCGCCGCCCATGGCGTCAATCACTTCCCCCAGATCCGGATCGTTGCCAATGGTCAGCCGCGCTTGTTGATCCAGCAGTTTCGGCAACAGCGCCGGCGCGATGCACATCAGGCCAATTGGTTTGTTGGCCTTATGCATCTCGCGCGTCAGGCGCGCCAAATCTTCATCGACCCAACATTCCGCGCCGGCTTCGGCGAAATTGCTGAGGTTCTTGGCGGCGCCAAAGCCGCCGGGCACGATCAGCGCATCCAGCTGCGCGGCCTCCGCCAGCGCCAGCGGCTGCACCGCACCGCGGGCAATGCGCGCCGATTCAATCAGAACATTGCGCGACTCCGCCATCTCCTCACCAGATAAGTGATTAATAACATGGCGTTGTGGTTTATCAGGCGCAAAGCACACCGCCTGGGCGCCGGAACGATCCAACGCCAGCAGCGTCAGCACCGCTTCATGGATCTCCGTACCGTCATAAACGCCGCTGCCGCTGAGGACTACACCCACCTTTTTCATCACTCTTACTCCTGTCGCTGCTGTCAACTGGTTCGTGCTCGGAGTTGACAAACACTAATCTACATCACACATTTTAATGAATCTTCTAACAAGAGCGCTTACATTTGCTATGTTGTTGGCTGTATGATGTTTAGGAATTCGCAACAACCTGCTCGACCAGAACACTGAAACCAATACGCAGGTTCACAATTTCCCTGGTGTTGGCGCAATATTCGCGCACCCCGGCTTAGGTCGGGGTCATTTTTTTTCAGCGTTCTCAACCCAAGCCCGCAGTACCTGCACGTCGTTGCGCCACTCTTGTTTCAGCTCATCCACCCAATCCTGCACGTTATCCCACCAGGCCGGCAGCGTCGGCGTTTGAATCTGCTGCGCCAGCTGCTGCAGATGGCGCAGACCGACCGAACCGGCGGCGCCCTTGATCTTATGCCCTTCCTCAGTGATGCCTTTCTGATCGCGCGCCGTCATGTTGGAGTCCAGCACCGCCAGATAGCCCGGCATCATCTGTTCGAACATCTCCAGACTTTGGTGGATCAGCTGCGGGCCAACCAGATCCATGTACTGTTCCAGCATCGCGGTATCGAGTAACGACTCATTAATCTGCATCGCCTTGTGCTCCGTTTTCTTTGAAGTGTGAGAAGGTTGATGATCCCAATAGTGTTTGATGACCTTGGTCAGCGCCGGCACCGACAGCGGCTTGCTCAGCACATCGTCCATGCCCGCCTCGAGATACTCTTTTTTGTCTTTCAGCACGTTGGCGGTCAGGGCCACCAACGGCGGCAGCGCCTGCCCGGCATAGCGCTCGCGCAGCGCCCGGGCGATGTCCAGCCCGGTCATGTCCGGCAGTTGGATGTCCAGCAGCACCAGATCGAACTCGTCCGGCTCGAACATCGCCAGCGCGTCGTGGCCGTTCATCGCCACGTCGACGCTGTTGCCCAGCTTCTCCAGCACCGAGCGCGCCACGATCACGTTCAGTTCGATATCTTCCACCAGCAGGATGTGCAGCGCCGGCAACGGCAGCGCCTCTTCCTCCGGCGCCGCGCTGACGGCTTCCTGCACCGCCGGCGCCTTGATGGTTAAGGTAAAGCAAGAACCGTGCCCTTGTTCGCTGCGCACGGTGATGTCGCCGCCCATGCTCTGCGCCAGCCGTTTGGAGACCGCCAGCCCGATGCCGGTGCCGGTGGCCGGGCGGCCGCCGCGCTGATCTTTCACCTGGTAATACATGGCGAAGATTTTGTCCTGCTCGTCCTGCGGGATGCCCATGCCCGAATCTTCCACCTCGAACACCAGCTTCTCCTGCGCCTCGCGCCGTACGCGCACCACAATTTGCCCCTGCTGGGTAAATTTCACCGCGTTGCCGATCAGATTCCACAAGATCTGCCGCAGGCGGGTGCCGTCGGTCACGATCTGCTGCGGCAGCGGCGTCTGCGGCTCCATGACGAACTGCAGCCCTTTCGGCTGCGCCAGCAGGCCCGAGAGGTTCTCCAAATCCGCCAGGAAACCGGTGAAGTCCACCGGCTGGTTGTCGAGCTGCACCTTGCGCCGCTCGAGCTTGTCCATTTCGATAATGTCGTTGAAGATATTGCCGAGGGTGATGGCGCTGACGTGGATGGTCTTCAGGTATTTCAGCTGCTCGTCGTTCAGCTCGGTATCGAGCAGAATGCGGCTCAGGCCGACGATGCCGTTAAGCGGCGTACGCAGCTCGTGGCTGATGGTGGAGATAAAGGTAGTCTTCTCCCTGCTGGCGTTCTCCAGCGCGTCCTGGTAGCGCTTACGCTCGGTAATATCGCGGCCGAAGCCCATCAGCCCGTGGCGTTTGCCCACCCGGTCGTAAAACGGCACCTTGCGCAGCTCGAAACAGGCCTTGCGGCCGTCGGGATACACCAGCCACTGTTCGTAGGTCAGCGAAACGTTGTGGCGGAAAACTTTCTCGTCGGTCTCAATCACCTTTTCAGCGATCTCCTGGCCGTAGACGTCGAACGGCGTCAGGCCGATCAATTGCTTCTCGCTCTTGCCGGTCAGCAGCTCCATCGCGCGGTTGCAGCCGGAAAACTCTTTGTCTTCGTTGCGGTAGTAGACCAGATCCGGCGAGGCATCGAGGAAGGAACGCAACAGCGCCGATTGCTGGCCCAGCTCAATCTGCGCCTGCTCGCGCTGTTCCATCTCTTCCGTCAGCTTTTCCATCACCTGCAGGCGCTCTTCTTCCGCCTTGATACGGTCGGCGATCTCCTGATTCAGCTGGCTGATATTGTCTTTGAGCTGCTGATTGAGCTCCAGATCGCGGTGGCGCATCTCTTCCAGCTTGTCCACCAGCCGCGCCAGCCGTTGGCGCGACTCTTCCAACTGTTCCACCACCACCGAGAGAAAATAGACCGCCCACGGGGTGATCAACAGGCCGAAGAAGATCGAACGCACCACGTCGATGCTTTCCACTTCGCCGCGCAGCAGCATGGTCACCGCCATCTGCACCACCATCGCCAGCACCACCAGCGCCGAGGCCAGCAGCAGCGAGAAGCGCACCAACCCCAGTTTCACCATTAAATCAACGTAGTACTGGGCCAACACCCGGATTTGCTTCATAGCGGCTCCCATCAGACACAATCTTTTGAATCATACCGTAAATTTTTCCGTCGTGTCTGAGAGTCAAGTCCTGCTAACGGAAAATAGCGGCGTCTGGCATGCGACGGGCAGCTCATTGCCGCCGGCACCGTGAACAAACACGTTGATCATCCCGCTCATACTTAGGGATTAATCAGTTGTAACTAAAAGATTTTTTATGTGATTCACCCCACACCCAGGCCGCTTGAGAATGCCATTTTATTAATATATTAATGATGCACCGTGCATGACGCTTGCTTTAGCAGACACGGATAGCGAAGCCCTGTGGCTTGAAGTAAGGGAAAGGATTTTATCCCGCGGTTTACTTTCACCGGCAGCAGCGTTGTGGCCAGCCCGGCAGGCTTCCTCATTTCTTTGATGTGAGGACTAACCATGTTAACCATCTATCGCACTACCCTGTTCGTCCTGTCGCTGACCGTCATCTTTCCCCTGAAGGCCGCTACCGCCGTGGCCGGCTATTTGAATGAGGAACAACGGCAAATCGCCACGCTGTTGCCGCCGCCGCCTTCAACAGCTACGCCGCAGAATCGGGCGGATCTGCAGGCGGTGCTGACCATACAGGCTAGCCGTACGGCGGAACAGATCGCCAAGGCCAAGCGGGATGATCATCTGGAAGACGCCGCCTTTCCCTTTGCCCGCGATATTTTCGGCCCGACGTTCACCGTCGATCGCCATCCGCTCACCGCTGCCCTGTTCCGCCGGGTTTATCAGGACTTTGAGCACAGCCTGATGCCCGCCAAAGCCTTCTATAGTCGCCCGCGCCCCTATGAGGCCGACAGCCGCGTAAAACCGCTGCTGCCGCCGCCGGAAGGCGACTCCTACCCCAGCGGGCACGCGATGGACAGCTACCTGACGGCGATCCTGCTGGCGCAGATGGTGCCGGAAAAACGCAGCGCGCTGTTTGAACGAGCGGCAAGCAATGCGCAAAGTCGGGTCATTGCCGGCGTCCACTACCCGAGCGATCTGGAAGGCGGCAAGCTGGCAGCGACGGCGCTCGCCGCACGGCTGCTGGCGAACCCGCAGCTGCAGGCCGACCTGCAACGCGCACGCGCGGAGGTGCGCGCCAACCTGCGGTTATAACGTCGGTAAATAACGCAGGGCGGCATCCAGCGCGCTGCCCTGCCCGCCGTGCCGTTGCAGATAAGCGCCGACCGCCTGCATACCGCTCCAGCGGTTTTCGCACCACAGCGGCGCCAGCAGCGTCGGCCGGCGGGCGCTGGCGGAAAGGCGGTGGTACACCACCTCGCCCGGCGTATGGCGGATCATCTCCCCGGCGCTGGCGGCATAATCTTCCAGCGCCAGTTCGGGCAACCGCCCGGCCTGCCACGCCCGCGCCAGGGTGCTGCCGGTGACGACGTGCAGCGGGTGCAGCTTGATGCCGTCGACGCCGGTCTCCGTCACCTGCTGCAGCGTGAGCAGATGATCGCGCTGGGTTTCTCCCGGCAGCCCGACGATCAGATGGCAGCACACCTTCAGCCCGCGCTGCCGGGCCAGCCGCGCAGTCTGCTGATAACAGCGAAAATCATGGCCGCGGTTGATGCGCTTCAGTGTTTTATCGTGCGCCGTCTGTAACCCCAGCTCCAGCCACACCTCATAGCCTTGCTCGCGGTAGCCCGTCAGCAGATCCAGCGCGGCGGCCGGCACGCAGTCCGGCCGGGTGCCGACGCACAGGCCGACCATGGCACTCTGCGCCAACGCCTGCCGATACATCGCCTCCAGCCGTTCAACCTCCGCATAGGTGCTGGTATAGGCCTGGAAATAGGCCAGATAGCGCCGCGCCCGATCGACCCGCGCGGCCTGCTGCGCCAGCTGTTCGGCGATGCTCTGCCGCTGCATCGCCTCATCGGCGAACGAGGCAACGTTGCAGAACGTACAGCCGCCGCGCCCCAACGTGCCGTCGCGGTTAGGGCAGCCGAATCCGCCGTGCAGCGTGAGTTTATGGATCTTTTCGCCATAGCGGCGCTGGAGATCCGCGCCAAACATATTGACTAATTGCGGCAACTGCATAATCTTGGTGGTTCTCTGTGTTCAAAGCCGCGATGCTAATAAGAAACGGCTTTTCCCGCGATGACAGAGATCAACGCTTTCCCCGCAAGGCGCCACCAGGCATAACTATTCATCATAAATGCAAATCAATTCACTATAATTCTGATGAATTATTCTAATCGTCACGCAACCGTTAACGGCAATATGACAACACGGTGAAAAATAGTCATAAACATCAGCCAAGCAATATCTTATAGAATAAAATTCTGGCATTACCCCTCGCACTAGCATGGTGCAGAGATTAAGGGGTTGCACTATAGTGAGACAGCTCACACTTCTGAGTGGATCGGCGTTGCCCCATGATAGTGCAAAAATGCATTAAAACGCTTATTTTTCAAATAAATAAATACCATCAATTCGATAAGAATCTATCTTAAGCCCACATTTGACCTGCGAATTCTTTCTCGCTAAGTTGGAAGTCCGCTGGAAGCTTTCTGGACGGGCAAACGTCTCGTCATATTTATGCAGTAATTGAAGACTCCCTCTTAAAACAAGTCCTATACCACTTGTGAGACCGTCACGAGAGGCCATTGATGGAGGGCGGAAAAGCAGATTGGCGGGGTTAACTTGCTGATTGGACTTCTGCCTGAAATTGGGAAGCCCCCTCGCAGTAGGTTGTGAGAGTCACGCAGAGCCTGGGGAGGTTCACGATATGTTGTACGATAAATCCCAAGAGAGGGACAACTGTGGTTTCGGCCTGATCGCCCACATAGAAGGCGAACCTAGCCACAAGGTGGTGCGCACCGCCATTCACGCGCTGGCCCGCATGCAGCACCGCGGCGCGATCCTCGCCGACGGCAAGACCGGCGACGGCTGCGGCCTGTTGCTGCAAAAACCCGATCGCTTCTTCCGCATGGTGGCGGAAGAGCGCGGCTGGCGTTTGGCCAAAAACTACGCCGTCGGCATGATGTTCCTCAGCCAGAATGAAGAGGAAGCGCGCCTCAGCCGCCGCATCGTGGAAGAAGAGCTGCAAAACGAAACGCTGTCGATCGTCGGCTGGCGTGAAGTGCCGACCAACCCGGACGTGCTGGGTGAAATCGCCCTCTCCTCCCTGCCGCGCATCGAGCAAATCTTCGTTAACGCCCCGGCCGGCTGGCGCCCGCGCGATATGGAGCGCCGCCTGTTCGTGGCGCGCCGCCGCATCGAGAAACGCGTGCAGGATGACAGTTTCTACGTCTGCAGCTTCTCCAATCTGGTGACGATCTATAAAGGCCTGTGCATGCCTGCGGATCTGCCGCGCTTCTATCTCGATCTGGCGGACCTGCGCCTGGAATCGGCCATTTGCCTGTTCCACCAGCGCTTTTCCACCAACACCGTGCCGCGCTGGCCGCTGGCTCAGCCGTTCCGCTACCTGGCGCACAACGGCGAAATCAACACCATCACCGGCAACCGCCAGTGGGCGCGCGCCCGTACCTATAAATTCCAAACGCCGCTGATCCCGGATCTGGAGGCCGCCGCGCCGTTCGTCAACGAAACCGGCTCCGACTCCAGCTCGCTGGACAACATGCTGGAGCTGCTGCTGGCGGGCGGGATGGATCTCATCCGCGCCATGCGCTTGCTGGTGCCGCCGGCCTGGCAGAACAACCCGGACATGGACGGCGATCTGCGCGCCTTCTTCGACTTCAACTCGATGCACATGGAGCCGTGGGACGGCCCGGCCGGCATCGTGATGTCCGACGGCCGCTACGCCGCCTGTAACCTCGATCGCAACGGCCTGCGCCCGGCGCGCTACGTGATCACCAAAGACAAGCTGATCACCTGCGCCTCCGAAGTCGGCATCTGGGATTACCAGCCGGATGAAGTGGTGGAAAAAGGCCGCGTCGGCCCCGGCGAGCTGATGGTGATCGACACCCGCAGCGGCCGCATCCTGCACTCGGCGGAAACCGACAACGATCTGAAAAGCCGCCATCCGTATAAAGAGTGGATGGAGAAAAACGTCAAACGCCTGGTGCCGTTCGAAGATCTGCCGGACGATCAGGTCGGCAGCCGCGAGCTCGACGACGCGCAGCTCGAAACCTACCAGAAACAGTTCGGCTACAGCAGTGAAGAGCTGGATCAGGTGATCCGCGTGCTGGGCGAAATTGGCCAGGAAGCCACCGGCTCGATGGGCGACGATACCCCGTTCGCCGTGCTTTCAAGCCGGCCGCGCATCGTTTACGACTACTTCCGCCAGCAGTTCGCGCAGGTCACCAACCCGCCGATCGATCCGCTGCGCGAAGCGCACGTCATGTCGCTGGCCACCAGCATCGGCCGTGAAATGAACGTGTTCTGCGAAGCCGAAGGCCAGGCGCACCGCCTGAGCTTCAAATCGCCGATCCTGCTGTACTCCGATTTCAAACAGCTCACCACGCTGGAAGGCGAATACTATCGCGCCGAGACGCTCGATCTGACCTTCGACCCGCAACAGCAGGATCTGGAGCAGACCATTCGCGCCCTGTGCGACGAAGCGGAACGCAAGGTGCGCGAAGGCGCAGTGCTGTTGGTGCTGTCCGACCGCGCCATCGCGCCCGGCCGCCTGCCGGTACCGGCCCCGATGGCCGTTGGCGCCGTGCAAACCCGGCTGGTGGAGAAAAGCCTGCGCTGCGACGCCAACCTGATCGTTGAAACCGCCAGCGCCCGCGATCCGCACCACTTCGCCGTGCTGCTCGGCTTCGGCGCGACCGCCATCTACCCGTATCTGGCCTATGAAACCCTGGCCAAGCTGGTGGACAGCCAGGCGATCGACAAGAAATACCGCGACGTGATGCTGAACTACCGCAACGGCATCAACAAAGGCCTGTACAAGATCATGTCCAAAATGGGCATCTCGACCATCGCCTCTTACCGCTGTTCCAAGCTGTTCGAAGCGGTCGGCCTGCACCGCGATCTGGCGGACCTGTGCTTCCAGGGCGTGGTCAGCCGCATCGGCGGTGCCAGCTTCAGCGATTTCCAGCAGGATCTGCAGAACCTCTCCAAGCGCGCCTGGCTGAAACGCAAACCGCTGGAGCAAGGCGGCCTGCTGAAGTTCGTGCACGGCGGCGAATACCACGCTTACAACCCGGACGTGGTGAACTCGCTGCAAAAAGCGGTGCACAGCGGCGAGTACAGCGACTATCAGGCCTACGCCAAGCTGGTGAACGAGCGGCCGGTCGCCATGCTGCGCGATCTGCTGGCCATTACGCCGAAAGGCGAACCGATCCCGGTCGATCAGGTCGAGCCGGCGGAGTCGCTGTTCAAACGCTTCGACACGGCGGCGATGTCGATCGGCGCACTGAGCCCGGAAGCGCACGAGTCGCTGGCGATCGCCATGAACGGCCTCGGCGGCTTCTCCAACTCCGGCGAAGGCGGCGAAGATCCGGCGCGCTACCGCACCAACAAGGTGTCGCGTATCAAACAGGTGGCCTCCGGCCGCTTCGGCGTCACGCCGGCCTACCTGGTGAACGCCGACGTGATCCAGATTAAGGTGGCGCAAGGCGCCAAGCCGGGCGAAGGCGGCCAGCTGCCGGGCGACAAAGTCACCCCGTATATCGCCAGACTGCGTTACTCGGTGCCGGGCGTGACGTTGATCTCCCCGCCGCCGCACCACGACATCTACTCGATCGAAGATCTGGCGCAGCTGATCTTCGATCTGAAGCAGGTCAACCCGAAGGCGGTGATCTCGGTGAAACTGGTGTCCGAGCCGGGCGTTGGCACCATCGCCACCGGCGTGGCGAAAGCCTATGCCGATCTGATCACCATCGCCGGTTACGACGGCGGCACCGGCGCCAGCCCGCTGTCCTCGGTGAAATATGCCGGCTGCCCATGGGAACTGGGCCTGGTGGAAACCCAGCAGGCGCTGGTGGCCAACGGCCTGCGCCACAAGATCCGCCTGCAGGTGGACGGCGGCCTGAAAACCGGCGTGGACATCGTCAAAGCGGCGATCCTGGGCGCGGAAAGCTTCGGCTTCGGCACCGGGCCGATGGTGGCGCTGGGCTGCAAATACCTGCGCATCTGCCACCTCAACAACTGCGCGACCGGCGTTGCGACTCAGGACGACAAGCTGCGCCGCGATCACTACCACGGCCTGCCGGAACGCGTGACGAATTACTTCCAGTTTATCGCGCGTGAGACCCGCGAGATCATGGCCCAGCTGGGCGTAAGCCAACTGGTGGATCTGATCGGCCGCACCGAATTCCTGACCGAGCTGGACGGCATTTCCGCCAAGCAGAACAAGCTGGATCTGTCGCCGTTGCTGACAACCGCCACGCCGCATCCGGGCAAAGCGGTGTACTGTACCGAAAGCAGCAACCCGGCGTTCGACAAGGGTCTGCTGAACAAAGAGTTGCTGGCGCAGGCGCAGCCGTACATCGAAGCGAAGCAGGGTAAAACCTTCTACTTCGACATTCGCAACACCGACCGCTCCGTGGGCGCCATGCTGTCCGGCGCGATCGCCAACGTACACGGCGATCAGGGGATGGCAGGCGATCCGATCAAGGCGCACTTCTCCGGCACCGCCGGGCAGAGCTTCGGCGTCTGGAACGCCGGCGGTGTCGAGCTGACCCTGACCGGCGACGCCAACGACTATGTCGGCAAAGGCATGGCCGGCGGCAGCATCGCGGTGCGCCCGCCGATCGGTTCCGCCTTCCGCAGCCATGAAGCCAGCATCGTCGGCAACACCTGCCTGTACGGTGCCACCGGTGGCAAGTTGTTCGCCGCCGGCCGCGCGGGCGAACGTTTCGCGGTGCGCAACTCCGGCGCCATCACCGTGGTGGAAGGCATCGGCGACAACGGCTGCGAATACATGACCGGCGGCATCGTCTGCGTGCTGGGTAAAACCGGCATCAACTTCGGTGCCGGCATGACCGGCGGCTTCGCCTACGTGCTGGACGAAGACGGCGAGTTCCGCAAGCGCGTGAACCCGGAGCTGGTGGAAGTGCTGGATGTCGATCAGCTGGCGATCCATGAGGAGCACCTGCGCGGCCTGATCACCGAACACGTGCAGGCGACCGGCTCTTCCCGCGCGGAAGAGATCCTGGCCAACTGGCCGGAGTGGGCGCCGAAGTTCGCCCTGGTCAAACCGAAGTCCAGCGATGTCAAAGCGCTGTTGGGTCACCGTAGCCGTTCCGCAGCCGAGCTGCGGGTGCAGGCGCAGTAAGAGGTAGGTCATTAATGAGCCAGAACGTTTATCAATTTATCGACCTGCAGCGTGTTGATCCGCCAAAGAAACCGCTGAAGATCCGCAAAATCGAGTTCGTCGAGATCTACGAACCGTTTTCGGAAACCCAGGCCAAGGCCCAGGCGGACCGCTGTCTGTCCTGCGGCAACCCGTACTGCGAGTGGAAGTGCCCGGTGCACAACTACATCCCGAACTGGCTGAAACTGGCCAACGAAGGCCGCATCATGGAAGCGGCGGACCTGGCGCATCAGACCAACAGCCTGCCGGAAGTGTGCGGCCGCGTATGCCCGCAGGATCGCCTGTGCGAAGGCTCCTGCACCCTGAACGACGAGTTCGGTGCGGTCACCATCGGCAATATCGAGCGCTACATCAGCGATAAGGCCATCGAAATGGGCTGGAAGCCGGACATGTCGCATGTGCAGCCGACCGGCAAGCGCGTGGCGATCGTCGGTGCCGGCCCCGCCGGGCTGGCCTGCGCCGACGTGCTGACCCGCAATGGCGTCAAGGCGGTCGTATACGATCGTCATCCGGAGATCGGCGGCCTGCTGACCTTCGGCATCCCGGCCTTCAAGCTGGAAAAGGAAGTGATGGTCAAACGCCGCGGCATCTTCAGCGAGATGGGCATCGAGTTCCAGTTGAACACCGAAGTGGGCAAAGACGTCAGCATGGAGACCTTGCTGAGCGAGTACGATGCGGTGTTCCTCGGCGTCGGCACCTATCAGTCGATGCGCGGCGGCCTGGAGAATGAGGAGGCGCAGGGCGTGTACGACGCGCTGCCGTTCCTGATCGCCAACACCAAGCAGCTGATGGGGTATGAAACCGAGCAGCACGAGCCTTACGTCAGCATGGAAGGCAAACGGGTGGTGGTGCTGGGCGGCGGCGATACCGCCATGGACTGCGTGCGTACCTCGGTGCGTCAGGGCGCAACTCAGGTCATCTGCGCCTACCGCCGCGACGAAGCCAACATGCCGGGCTCCAAGCGCGAAGTGAAGAACGCCCGGGAAGAAGGGGTGGACTTCCAGTTCAACCTGCAGCCGCTGAGCATCGAACTGAACAGCGCCGGCCGCGTGGCCGGAGTGAAAATGGTGCGCACTCAGCTGGGCGCGCCGGATGCCAACGGCCGTCAGACGGCGGAGCAGGTACCAGGTTCCGAACACGTGATCGACGCGGACGCGGTGGTGATGGCGTTCGGCTTCCGCCCACACCGCATGGACTGGCTGGCGGCTCACGATGTGCAGCTGGATAAACAGGGCCGCATCCTGGCGCCGGAAGGCAGCGACAACGCGTTCCAGACCAGCAACCCGAAAATCTTCGCCGGTGGTGACGCAGTGCGCGGATCTGACCTGGTAGTGACGGCGATCGCCGAAGGCCGCAAAGCGGCAGACGGCATCATGAACTACCTGGAAGTGTAAACCTTCCGTACCATCAGAGGCCCGGCATATTGCCGGGCCTCTGTTTTTAGCCTGCCACGCTTTGTAACAACCTCCCCGCTCCTCACCGCCTCAACGCGCTATAGTATTGAGTTAGCACCATTGCGGGGCGCGGCTGCGCCTGACACCGAGATAAGGATAGCGAACATGAAATGCTCCATTTCCCTGTTGGCCGGCGCGCTGCTGGCCGTCAATTTCAGCGCTTCAGCCATGGCGCTGGATTCGCAGGAGGTTGGTTACAATATCGAAGCGCGCGGCGCACGGCCGGTCGTGGCGCAGTTGGGCAAGGCCGGGCAGTTCGGCGCCGTGGAAAACAGCATCCGGCTGGGGGACGACAGCTGGATTGCCCTGGCGCCCAAGTTGGCCGGCGGCGGCAATGCCGGATTTACCGCCGGCATCAAATCAGCCCTCTCCGCAGCCCTGATCTACAATCCGGCGGCGGTGTTGCAGGCGCTCAACAAAGGCAACGATCTGCCGCTCAATGACATTTGCACCGCCCCGCCGGAAGTGCAAGGCGATACCGCCATCACCAGTTTCCGTGAGCGTGCAACCCACGCCCTGTCTACCGTACGCGTAGGCGATCTCAGCGCGCCGCGCGACGCCTGCATTGCCGCGTTGAAAGGCTGACCCGCTTCTGCCGGGCAAAAAAAAAGCACCCCCATGGGGTGCTTTTTCGTTTGTTTTCACGGGGTTATTTCACCACGCGCAGCGCCGGGCGGCCACCGCGCGGCGGCTGCGGCGGTTCGTCATCCGGGCCGTTGTCTTCCGCGGTATCCGGGCGATCGCCGTCGATCACTGACATCAGGGTTTCCGAAGGGATCGTCTCATTGTCCAGACCTTCGAACACGCCTTCGCTCTCGTCGTAGGCGGCTTCCGGTTCGAACATCGTGCCGGCGCCGTTTTCACGCGCATAGATCGCCAGCACGGCGGCCATCGGCACCGAAACCTGACGCGGCACGCCGCCGAAGCGCGCGTTGAACTGCACGTCTTCGTTACCCAACGCCAGGTTGCCTACCGCGCGCGGCGCGATATTCAGCACGATCTGGCCGTCACGCGCGAACTCCATCGGCACCTGCACGTCCGGGCGAGTCACGTCGACCACCAGGTGCGGCGTCAGTTGGTTATCCAGCAGCCAGTCGTAGAACGCCCGCAGCAGATACGGGCGACGCGGCGTCATCTGAGACATGTCCATCGCGCTTAGCCCCGGGTCTGCAGGCGCATTTCACGCTCGGCTTCGGTCAGGGAAGCCAGGAAGGCGTCGCGTTCGAAGACGCGGGTCATGTAGCCTTTCAGCTCTTTGGAACCGGCACCGCTCAATTCGATGCCCAGCTGCGGCAGACGCCACAACAGCGGCGCCAGGTAGCAATCCACCAGGCTGAACTCTTCGCTCATGAAATACGGCGCCTGACCGAAGATAGGCGCGATCGCCAGCAACTCTTCGCGCAGTTGGCGACGGGCGGATTCCGCTTCCTGGCCGCTGCTCTTCTCGATCTTGTCCATCAGCGAGTACCAGTTCTTCTCGATGCGCAGCATCATCAGACGGCTCTCACCACGGGCAACCGGGTAAACCGGCATCAGCGGCGGGTGCGGGAAACGCTCATCCAGATATTCCATGATGATGCGGGATTCATACAGGGTCAGTTCGCGATCGACCAGCGTAGGCACCGTCTGGTAAGGGTTGAGGTCAATCAGATCTTGCGGCAGGTTATCCATTTCGACCTGCTCGATCTCGACGCTGACACCTTTCTCCGCCAGTACGATACGTACTTGATGGCTAAAAATGTCGGTCGGGCCAGAGAACAGCGTCATTACCGAACGTTTGTTGGCAGCGACAGCCATGAAAACCTCCAAGTTATCTAGAAAATACTGCGAATAGCCAACTGACAGGCTGCTATCCTGAATAATCTTGCCGCAGGCCGGCAGCACGCAGCGCGACCCGAGCCCATAAAAAACCGGCCCAGGAGGTCAACTGCACGGCGAACAGGCGCAAAAGTGGATGATAGTTTACCAGATTCTGCTTGTTTTGTGGGGGCGGTGCGGCGAATTCATGTTGAATTGTCTGATATGCCACAGATTTTAGTCGGGGACGGCGGATTTCAGGCGTAAAAAAACCCGGTGAAGCACCGGGTTTTTTGCGTAAATCGCACTGCCGAAGCAGCGAAAATTAACGCTTGGAGAACTGCGGACGACGACGTGCTTTACGCAGACCGACTTTCTTACGTTCAACCTGACGAGCGTCACGGGTGACGAAGCCAGCTTTACGCAGTTCAGAACGCAGAGTCTCATCGTATTCCATCAGTGCACGGGTGATACCGTGACGGATAGCGCCAGCTTGACCGGAGATACCACCACCTTTAACGGTGATGTACAGGTCCAGTTTGCCAACCATGTCGACCAGTTCCAGCGGCTGACGAACTACCATGCGGGCAGTTTCGCGACCGAAGTACTGTTCCAGGCTGCGCTGGTTGATAACGATGTTACCGTTGCCCGGCTTGATGAAGACGCGAGCGGCGGAGCTTTTGCGGCGACCAGTGCCGTAGTATTGATTTTCAGCCATTGCCATTAATCCCGATTAAATGTCCAGAACTTGCGGTTGCTGTGCCGCGTGATTGTGCTCGGTGCCCGCGTAAACTTTCAGTTTACGGAACATAGCACGACCCAGCGGGCCCTTTGGCAGCATGCCTTTAACCGCGATTTCAATCACGCGCTCAGGACGGCGGGCAATCATCTCTTCAAAGGTCGCTTGCTTGATACCACCGATGTGGCCGGTGTGGTGGTAGTACACTTTGTCTGTACGCTTGTTGCCGGTTACAGCAACTTTGTCAGCGTTCAGAACGATGATGTAATCACCGGTATCCACGTGCGGGGTGTATTCCGCTTTATGCTTGCCGCGCAGGCGACGAGCCAGTTCAGTAGCGAGACGGCCTAAAGTTTTACCATCTGCATCAACAACGTACCAGTCGCGTTTTACGGTTTCTGGTTTAGCTGTAAAAGTTTTCATTAGAAAGCTTACCCAATAATTAGTTACACGTTGGTGAACACCCAAACGCTCGAAAACAGTTGAGGCTCACACGACCATACAAGTCCAGCAAACCTACCCCTTCGAATAGCCATTGCCGGCACTATAAAGTTTTTGGGAAAAAAAACTTTGTTGTAACGTGGGGTCGCAAGATTATAGAGAAGTCGCTCACAAAGATCGAACGGTTTTTGAATGGAAAATAAATTTATCGCCGGCGGCGGACAACCGGCGATAGGCCCGGCGGGCTCAGGGCAGATGCGGCAGCTTGAGGTACTCTTCGCTCTGCATTTCCTGCAGGCGCGACAGGCAGCGCTGGAATTCAAATTTCAGCTGCACCCCCTGATAGATCTCGAACATCGACGCTTCGGCGCCGATCACCAGCTTGATGTGACGCTCGTAGAATTCATCCACCAACGCCAGGAAACGGCGCGCGGTATTCTCTTTCAGCGGCCCCATCACCTGCACATTATACAGGATCACGCTGTGATACAGCCGCGACAGCGCGATGTAGTCCAGCTGGCTGCGCGCCTCTTCGCACAGCGTGTGGAAATCCACCGCCAGCACGCCGTCCACCGAACGGATCGCCTGCAGCGGCCGATGGTTGATCTGCAGCACCGGCGCGTCCTCCCCCGCCTTGCCCGCCAGCTTGACGAACATCCGATCCAGCGCCTCGCGCGTCTGGTCGCTCAGCGGCGTCAGGTAGAGGTGCGCCTGGGTCAGGGTGCGCAGACGATAGTCGATGCCGGCGTCGACGTTCATTACGTCGCAGTACTCGTTGATCAGATCGATGGCCGGCAGGAAACGCGCCCGCTGCAGGCCGTTGCGGTACAGATCGTCCGGCGGGATGTTCGAGGTGGCCACCAGCGTGATGCCGCGCGCGAACAGAGCCTGCAGCAGCGTGGCCAGCAGCATGGCGTCGGTGATGTCGGAGACGAAGAATTCGTCGAAGCACAATACGTCGGTCTCGGCCTTGAAGCCATCGGCGACGATTTCCAGCGGGTTTTCCCGCCCCTGCAACTCGGTCAGCTCTTCATGCACCCGCAGCATGAAGCGGTGGAAGTGCAGACGCATTTTGCGATCGCCCGGCAGGCTGTGGAAGAACATATCCATCAACCAGGTTTTGCCGCGCCCGACGCCGCCCCACATATACAGCCCCTGCACCGGGCGCTGCGGCGCCGTCTCGCCGCCCTTGCCCAGCAAGCGGCTGAGCTTGCCGCGCAGCCCGCCGGCCGGCGCGTTCGCCGCCGGCTTTTGCCGCAGAGCCTGATAAATGCGATCCAGTTGAGTGACGGCCCGGCGTTGAACCTCATCGGCCTGATATTCCCCCGCCTCCAGCGCCTGCTGGTAGCGAGATAACGGTGATAGTGCCTGCATCTGTTCGATGTTCCCTAAGAACGCTTAGAAATTATTTAGCCAACGTTGGCGGCAAGTTGATGCCGATTCGCACCGTTATCGCCACAAATGCCCGCTGCGGGCGCCGCTGAAAACCCTGTAAAAATTAGGTGGAAGCGCATCAGGATTCCACTCGGACAAGGTTAACGGTTATAGTGGATATTATTAAGTGAAAAATCCCTGCGGAACAACGAAGTCAAAATAGGAGTCATCATGACCTGGGAGTATGCGCTGATTGGTTTGGTCGTCGGTATCGTGATTGGTGCGGTGGCGATGCGTTTTGGCAACCGTAAATTGCGTCAACAACAAGTCTTGCAGAATGAGCTGGACAAGAGCAAAACCGAGCTGGAAGAGTACCGTCAGGAGCTGGTCGGCCACTTTGCCCGCAGCGCCGAGCTGCTGGACAACATGGCGCGCGATTATCGCCAGCTGTATCAGCACATGGCGAAAAGCTCCAACAACCTGCTGCCGGATCTGCCGATGCAGGAGAACCCGTTCCGCTATCGCCTGACCGAAGCGGAAGCGGACAACGATCAGGCGCCGGTGGAAATGCCGCGCGACTATTCGGAAGGGGCCTCCGGCCTGCTGCGCGGTCAAAGCGCACGCCGCGACTGATATTCCTTCTTCGCCCGCGGGGCCTCCCGCGGGTTTAATCCCGTTTGTGCCATATTGACCTTCCCTCGCATTACCTTTACTGAACTTTGCACGCAAATTCACGGTCTTACCCTTCACTATGACAAGGCGATTGCCTTATCATCAAATTTTCATCGGCAGGTATTGAGAGAGTTATCATCAATGAAGAAAAAGTCGTTAATTCTTAGTGCATTGGCAATGAGCCTCGGTCTGGCGCTCAGCGCCGCACCGGCGGCCAACGCGGCCCTGCCCGTCGCCGTGCAGGGGCAGCCGCTGCCGAGCCTGGCGCCGATGCTGGAAAAAGTCTTGCCCGCCGTCGTGAGCGTGCATGTCGCCGGCACCCAGGTGCAGCGTCAACAGTTGCCGGAAGAGTTCAGACGCTTCTTCGGCCCCAACTTCCCCGGCCAACAGCAGAGCTCCCGCCCGTTTGAAGGGCTGGGTTCCGGCGTGATCATCGACGCCGCCAAAGGCTACGTGCTAACCAACAACCACGTCATCAACAACGCCGATAAAATCCGCGTGCAGTTGAACGACGGCCGTGAGCTGGACGCCAAGCTGGTTGGCCGCGATGAACAGTCCGACATCGCCCTGCTGCAGCTCAGCGATACCAAAAACCTGACCGCCATCAAGATGGCCGATTCCGACCAGCTGCGCGTCGGCGACTTCGCCGTGGCGGTCGGCAACCCGTTCGGCCTGGGCCAAACCGCCACCTCCGGCATCATCTCAGCGCTGGGCCGTACCGGCCTGAATCTGGAAGGGCTGGAAAACTTCATTCAGACCGACGCCTCCATCAACCGCGGCAACTCCGGTGGCGCGCTGGTTAACCTGAACGGCGAACTGATCGGCATCAATACCGCCATTCTGGCGCCGAGCGGCGGCAACGTCGGCATCGGCTTCGCCATTCCGAGCAATATGGCGCAGAACCTGAGCCAGCAGCTGATCGAATTCGGCGAAGTCAAACGCGGCCTGCTTGGCATCAAGGGCAGTGAAATGACCCCGGACATGGCCAAAGCCTTCAACACCGACGCGCAGCGCGGCGCCTTCGTCAGCGAAGTGTTGCCGAAATCCGCCGCCGCCAAGGCCGGCATCAAAGCCGGGGATATTCTGGTTTCCGTCGACGGCAAACCGGTGAACAGCTTTGCCGAACTGCGCGCCAAGGTCGGCACCACTGCGCCGGGCAAAACCCTCAAGGTAGGCCTGCTGCGCGACGGTAAACCGCAGGAAGTCTCGGTCACGCTGGACAACAGCGAGAGCGCCTCGACCAACGCCGAAACGCTGTCGCCGGCGCTGCAGGGGGTATCCCTCAGCAACGGCGCGCTGCCGAG
This sequence comes from Serratia sp. CY81684, assembly GCF_052166595.1. Taxonomy (NCBI): domain Bacteria; kingdom Pseudomonadati; phylum Pseudomonadota; class Gammaproteobacteria; order Enterobacterales; family Yersiniaceae; genus Serratia; species Serratia sp. CY81684. Next base: position 483,785 of record NZ_JBJNOO010000004.1, read on the forward strand.
CGGCGACAAGGGCGTGAAGGTGGAGAACGTGGATAAAGGCTCGACGGCGGCGCAAATCGGCCTGCAAAAAGGCGACGTGATCATCGGCGTCAACCGCCAGCGCGTGGACAGTATCACCGCGCTGCGCAAGGTGCTGGAAGCCAAGCCACCGGTGATGGCGCTCAATATCGTGCGCGGTAACGAAACCATTTATCTGCTGCTGCGTTAATTTGTGCAAAAACCGGGCTCGGTGACATACTGCGCCCGGTTAACTCATGCTATCCTCCGAACATCGTTCACCACACCACGAAAACTCCATGTTTGCTAAGCTCTTGCGTTCTGTCGTTATCGGTCTCATCGTTGCCGGCCTGCTGTTGGCCGCCCTGCCCATGCTGCGCTCTTCCAACGGCCTGTTTGCAGAGAAAACCGAGAATACCAGCGACGAAACGCCGGTGAGCTACAACAAGGCGGTGCGCCGCGCCGCCCCTGCCGTGGTGAACATCTACAACCGCAACCTGAACGGCGCCGCCAACGTGCTGTCGCTCGGTTCCGGCGTGATCATGAACGAACGCGGCTATATCATCACCAACCGCCACGTGATCAAAGACGCTCAGCAGATCACCGTGGTGTTGCAGGATGGCCGCCGCTATGAAGCGCTGCTGGTCGGCTCCGACGGCCTGACCGACCTGGCGGTGCTGAAGATCGATCCCGGCAATTTACCGGTGATCCCGACCAATAAAAATCGCGTTGCCCACGTCGGCGACGTGGTGCTGGCGATCGGCAACCCCTATAACCTGGGGCAAACCGTGACTCAGGGCATCCTCAGCGCTACCGGGCGCATCAGTATGAGCACCACCGGCCGGCAGACGTTCCTGCAGACCGACGCCTCAATCAACCGCGGCAACTCCGGCGGCGCGCTGGTCAACTCGCTGGGCGAGCTGATCGGTATCAACACCCTGACCTATGACAAAATCACCGACGGCGAAACGCCGGAAGGACTGGGCTTTGCGATCCCGATCGAACTGGCCACCAAAATCATGGACAAGCTGATCCGCGACGGCCGCGTGATCCGTGGCTATTTCGGCATTCAGGGCAAGGAGATCATTCCGCTGCGCTCGTCCAATTCCGGCATCGATCGCCTGCAGGGCATCATCGTGACCGAAATTACGCCGAACGGCCCGGCGAGCAACGCCGGTTTCCAGATCAACGACATCATCATCAACGTGGATAACAAACCGGCGGTATCCGTGCTGGAAACCATGGACCAGGTGGCGGAGATCAGACCGGGCACCGAGATACCGGTTATCGTGCTGCGCGACGGCAAACGCATTACGTTGAAAATGACGGTGGGTGAATTCCCGGAAGACAGCAATTAAAAAAGGGCCGGCATTGATAGCCGGCCCTTTGCTATTCATCCTGCCGACGCAGCCGCGCCGGCGCTAATGACTTACTCGCCTTTCACGCGCTCGATGTTCGCACCCAGCGCACGTAGCTTGTCTTCAATACGCTCATAGCCGCGATCGATGTGATAGATGCGATCGACGACGGTCACGCCGTCGGCGATGCAGCCGGCGATCACCAGGCTGGCGGAAGCGCGCAGATCGGTCGCCATCACCTGAGCGCCGGACAGCTGTTCAACGCCATGACAGATCACGGTGTTGCTCTCGATCTCCGCATGCGCGCCCATGCGGATCAATTCCGGCACGTGCATGAAGCGGTTTTCGAAGATGGTTTCGGTGATAACGCCGGTGCCTTCCGCCACCAGGTTCAGCAGGCTGAACTGGGCCTGCATGTCGGTCGGGAAGCCCGGGTGCGGCGCGGTGCGCACGGTGACCGCTTTCGGGCGCTTGCCGTGCATGTCCAGGCTGATCCAGTCTTCGCCCACTTCGATATCGGCACCGGCTTCGCGCAGCTTGGCCAGCACCGCATCCAGCGTGTCCGGACGGGTGTTGCGGCACATCACTTTGCCGCCGGAAACCGCGGCGGCGATCAGGAAGGTGCCGGTCTCGATACGGTCGGGCAGCACGCGGTACACGCCGCCGCCCAGACGCTCGACGCCCTCGATGGTGATCTTGTCGCTGCCAGCACCGCTGATCTTCGCGCCCAGCGTGTTGAGGAAGTTGGCGGTATCGACAATTTCCGGCTCACGCGCGGCGTTTTCGATAACGGTGGTGCCGGTCGCCAGGGTCGCGGCGCTCATGATGGTCACGGTCGCGCCCACGCTCACCTTGTCCATGACGATGTGCGCGCCCTTCAGGCGGCCCTCGACGGACGCCTTGACGTAGCCTTCTTCCAGCTTGATCTCGGCACCCAACTGCTCCAGGCCGGTGATGTGCAGATCGACCGGACGCGCGCCAATCGCGCAGCCGCCCGGCAGGGAAACCTGACCGCGGCCGAAACGCGCCACCAGCGGCCCCAGCGCCCAAATGGAAGCGCGCATGGTTTTCACCAGATCGTAAGGGGCGCAAAACTCGTTCACGCCGCTGGCGTCCACGAAGACCGAACCGTTGCGCTCAATCTTGGTACCCAACTGGTTGAGTAGTTTAATGGTGGTGTCGATGTCCTTCAGCTTAGGGACATTCTGCAGCTCGACCGGCTCTTCCGCCAACAGGGCGGCGAACAGGATCGGCAGGGCGGCGTTTTTGGCCCCGGAAATAGACACTTCACCGCTCAGGCGGGTCCGACCCTGCACACGAAATTTATCCATCTGACTACTCTCTGTTATCTAATCTGAAGCTGCCCGCCCGGCAGGGCAAACAGCCTTAAAATCCGTTGAGTTTGCGGTCTCGCTGCCACTCTTCAGGGGTGTACGCCTTAATAGACAAGGCATGAATGCGGTTGTCCGCAATGTATTCCATCAGCGGTGCGTAAACCGTCTGCTGTTTTTTGACGCGGCTCATGCCGGCGAACAGTTCACCGACCACGATCGCCTGAAAATGGCTACCGTCGCCCGTCACATGTACTTCATCCAGTGCCAATGCCTGCATCAGCACGTCTTTAATCTCGTTGGTTTCCATAGTATCCAGTTCTGCCGCTAAAGGATCATAAACAGCCTAGTATCTTAGTGGAATACGATGTTTTCTTAAACTAAAGAAAAAGCCCCTGCATAACAGGGGCTTTGTATCGTTTTACCACGCAAGAGCGGCCTAAAACGCCGCTAACCGGCGGTATCGACAGGCATTATCGCCTGCAGGTTGTAGAGCGCGATCAGCGTTTTCAGGCGCTCGGTAGCGCCGAAAATTTTCAGCGCTACGCCGCGTTGGCGCTGCTCTTCCTGCAGATGCAGCAACAGCGCCAGCCCGGCGGAGTCCACGCGCTGCAGTTGCGCCACGTCGATCGCGGTTTTATCCGCCATCAGTGCGGCGCGCTGCCGCCACAGCGGCTGCAGCGTTTCCCGATCCAGTTCACCGCGCAGGATCAGCGTCTGCCGCTCTGATTCGAAGCTGAGCGCTGCCGACATCAGTTTTTCTTGTCCAGCGTGATAGGCTGCGCGGCGGCGGCCTGCAGCTGCTTGGTCAGGCCGTCGATGCCCTGAGTACGCAGCGTAGACGCCCACTCATTTTGCTTGGTGGTGATCATGCTGACGCCTTCGGCGATCATGTCATACGCCTGCCAGTAGCCGGTTTTGCTGTTCTTGCGCCATTGGAAATCCAGACGCACCGGCGGGCGGCCGCCGTTGTCGATGATGGTGACGCGAATAGCCACGATGTCGGCATTGCCCAGCGGCTGTTCAGGCGCGATCTGGTAAGTCTGGCCGTGATACATCGCCAGCGCCTGGCCGTAAGCCTGCTCCAGGTAAGCCTGGAAGGCGGTGAAGTAAGCTTCGCGCTGCGCAGGCGTTGCCTCTTTGTAGTAACGCCCCAGCACCAGCGCGCCGGCGTATTTCACCTGCACGAACGGCATCAGTTCCTGATGCACGATGGCACGCAGGTAGTTCGGGTCCTGCTTGATCTTCGGCTGTTCGTTCTTCAAACGGCTGAAAGTCTTCTGCGCCGCTTCTTGCATCATGCTGTAGGGATTGGTTTGGTCGGCTGCGCTCGCCAGCGGTGCAACCACCAGCAGAGCCACCATCAGTAAACGTTTAAACATGCAGGTATCCTCTCTTAATGATTTGGAACAGCGGGTTGCGGTGCGGCGCCGGCAGCCGGCTCAGCGGCCGCGTCTCCCGATTTGGCGCTGTCCTGACCGCCGCTTTTATACAGGAACTGGCCGATCAGGTCTTCCAGAACCATGGCTGATTTGGTGTCCTGAATGGTGCCGCCATCTTTCAGGATGGTGGTGCCCATATCAGGATCTTCAAAGCCCACGTTAAGCGCCAGATATTGCTCGCCCAGCAGGCCGGAGGTGCGGATCGCCAGCGAACTGGTATCCGGGATTTGGTCGTACTTTTTCTGGATATCCAGCGCCACGCGCGGCGTGTAGGTTTTCGAATCGAGTTCGATGTCCGCCACGCGGCCGATCACCACGCCGCCAATTTTCACCGGCGAACGCGGTTTCAGGCCGCCGATGTTGTCGAACGTCGCGTAAATGCGGTAGGTCGGCTCGCTGCCGATCGATTTAAGGTTCGCCACCTGCAGGCAGATAAACACGATGGCGCACAGCGCGATCAGCATAAATGCCCCAACCCAGATTTCACTCTTCTTCGTTTGCATCGAATCAATTCCCAAACATCAGTGCGGTCAGCACGAAATCCAATCCCAACACCGCCAGTGACGAATGCACCACGGTACGCGTCGTCGCCCGGCTAATCCCTTCAGAGGTAGGCACGGCGTCGTACCCATTGAAAATGGCAATCCAGGTTACGGTAATGGCGAATACCACGCTTTTGATCAGGCAGTTGAGCAGATCTTTTTTCCACTCCACGGCGCCCTGCATCGCCGACCAGAAGAAGCCGCTGTCGATGCCCTTCCAGTCCACGCCGACCACCGAACCGCCCCAAATGCCGATCGCCACGAAGATGATGGTCAGCAGCGGCATGCTGATAAGCCCGGCCCAGAAGCGCGGCGCCACGATGCGCCGCAGCGGATCGACCGCCATCATTTCCAGGCTGGAGATCTGCTCCGTCGCCTTCATCAGGCCGATTTCCGCCGTGAGTGCGGAACCGGCGCGGCCGGCAAACAGCAGCGCCGTGACCACCGGCCCCAGCTCACGCAGCAGCGACAGCGCCACCATCATGCCAAGGCTGGCCTCGGCGCTGTAGGTGGTGAGCACGATATAGCCCTGCAGGCCCAGCACCATGCCGATAAACAGCCCGGAGACCATGATGATCAGCAGCGACTGCACGCCGACGCTGTAGAGCTGTTTCAACAACAGCGGCCACTGCTTGCCGGGTTCCGGCCGGCCAATCAACGCGTTGAACAGCATCAACCCGGCGCGGCCGAAGCTGGCGCTGGTGTTGATGCCACTGCGCCCCAACGACGCTAACGCTCTTAATAACATGAGCTTATTTACTCCCTAAGCCTAGCAGTTCGGTCTGATAATCCCCGGCCGGATAGCGGAACGGCACCGGCCCATCCGCTATACCATCTAGGAACTGGCGCACGCGCGCATCAGGATTGTTCTGCAATTGCTGCGTGGTGCCTTCGGCGATCACCCGGTTGTCGGCCACGATGTAGGCGTAGTCGGCGATGCTCAGCACCTCCGGCACGTCGTGCGACACCACGATGCAGGTAATGCCCAGCGCATGGTTCAGCTCGTCGATCAGCTTGACCAGCACCCCCATGGTGATCGGATCCTGGCCAACGAAGGGTTCGTCGAACATGATCATCTCAGGGTCCAGCGCGATCGCGCGCGCCAACGCCGCCCGGCGCGCCATGCCGCCGGAAAGCTCATTGGGCATCAGCTGGGCCGCGCCGCGCAGCCCCACCGCTTCCAGCTTCATCAGCACCGTGCTGCGCAACAAAGGCTCCGGCAGGTTGCTGTGCTCGCGCAGCGGGTAGGCCACGTTTTCGAATACGGTCAAATCGGTAAACAGCGCGCCCGACTGGAACAGCATGCTCATCTTTTTGCGCGCGTCGTATAACTGACGGCGGGACAACGCGGGAATGTTGTCGCCGTCGAACCAAATCTCCCCGCTGTCCGGCGCCAGCTGGCCGCCGATCAGGCGCAGCAGCGTGGTTTTGCCGATGCCTGATGGCCCCATGATCGCCGTGACCTTACCGCGGGGCACCGTCAGGTTGATGTCTTCAAATATCCGTCGGTCGCCGCGCGAGAAGCTCATGTCGCGCACTTCGACCAAATTATCTGCCTTTTGGAGCATGTTAATGGACCCTTTACGACTCATCTTTTGCTGAATCTACCCGTGATGTTAAAGCAATGGGCGCAATCCGTCTCATCTTTACAAAAACTTACTGCCATTTCGCAACCAATGGTGCCATTGGTTTTACTTTTCCGCGCCACCCGGTCAAAATTGGCGCCATAACGAAAAAAAACGAAACTGTTCAACTATTAGCCGGGGAAAACCGTTGCTGCGGCTCAAACGCGCGCAACGGAGGGCAAGCAATACCGCCGCATTGACGGCTTTAACCAACGAACCGGGATAATACCCGACAAAGGACCCTGCATGTTTCTCGCGATAGCATTATTAATCGTTGGTTTATTTCTACTGGTGTACGGTGCAGACCGCTTAGTTTATGGTGCTGCCGTGATTTCCCGCTCGCTCGGCGTACCGCCGCTGATCATCGGCATGACCATCGTCGGCATCGGCACCTCGCTGCCTGAGCTGATCGTGTCTACCACCGCCGCGCTGAACGGGCAGATAGATATGGCCGTTGGCAACGTATTAGGTTCCAACATCACCAACATTTTATTGATTCTGGGCGTGGCGGCGCTGATTCACCCGCTGGCCGCGCGCTCTGAGATACTGCGGCGCGAACTGCCGCTGATGTTAGCGGTCACAGTATTATGCGGTTTCGTGTTGATGGACGGCACCCTAAGCAGGCTGGACGGCGTGCTGCTGCTGGCCGCCGCCGCCGGCTTCATCCTGCTGATGCTGAAAATCGCCCGGCTGGCGCAGCGCGAGGGCAGCGACAGCCTGACCATGGAGCAGATCGCCGAGCTGCCGCAGGACAGCAGCAATACCGTGGCGGTGCTGTGGCTGGTGCTGGCGTTTATCATTCTGCCGCTCTCTTCCAGAATGGTGGTCGATAACGCGACGGTGATCGCGCACTATTTCGGTCTGAGCGAACTGGTGGTCGGTTTGACCATTATCGCCATCGGTACCAGCCTGCCCGAACTGGCCACCTCCATCGCCGGGGCGCTCAAGGGCGAGGATGATATGGCGATTGGCAATATCATCGGATCCAATATTTTCAACACGGTGATCGTGCTGGGCGTACCCGCCCTGCTGTCGCCGGGCAGCGTAGACACCGCCGCCTTCCAGCGCGATTACTGGGTGATGCTGGCGGCCAGCGTGCTGCTGAGCGTGCTGTGCATCGGCCGCAAACATCGCATCGGCCACCTGGCGGGCGCGCTGTTATTATGCGGCTTTATTGCGTATCTTGCGGTGCTGTTCTTTAACCCTTTCAGTACTTTCGGCTAAACCGACGGGAATGAGTATGTCGAACATTGAGTTGCAACCGGGCTTCGATTTTCAACAGGCCGGCAAAGAAGTGCTTCAGATAGAGCGTGAAGGGCTGGCTCAGCTCGACAGCTACATCAACGCAGACTTCACCCGCGCCTGCGAAACCATCGCCGCCTGCGGCGGCAAAGTGGTGGTGATGGGCATGGGCAAATCCGGCCACATCGGCTGCAAGATCGCCGCCACCTTCGCCAGCACCGGCACGCCCTCATTCTTCGTTCATCCGGCGGAGGCCAGCCATGGCGATTTGGGCATGGTCACCCCGCAGGACATCGTGCTCGCCATCTCCAACTCCGGCGAGTCCAGCGAGATCCTGGCGCTGATCCCGGTGTTGAAACGCCAACAGATCACCCTCATCTGTATGACTAACAATCCGGAAAGCTCGATGGGTAAAGCGGCGGATATCCACCTGTGCATCAAGGTGCCGCAGGAAGCCTGCCCGCTGGGGCTGGCGCCGACCACCAGCACCACCGCCACGCTGGTGATGGGCGATGCGCTGGCCGTCGCGCTGCTGAAAGCGCGCGGTTTCACGCCGGAAGATTTCGCGCTGTCGCATCCGGGCGGCGCACTCGGCCGCAAACTGCTGCTGCGGGTTAGCGATATCATGCACAGCGGCGATGAAATCCCCCACGTCAGCGCCGACGCCTCGTTGCGCGACGCGCTGCTGGAAATCACCCGCAAAAATCTGGGCCTGACGGTGATCTGCGACGATCTGATGAAAATCGCCGGCATCTTTACCGATGGCGACCTGCGCCGGGTGTTCGACATGGGCATCAACCTGCACGAGGCGAAGATTGCCGATGTCATGACGCCGGGTGGCGTGCGGGTGCGCCCCAACATCCTGGCGGTCGATGCATTGAACCTGATGCAACAACGCCACATCACCGCGCTGCTGGTTGCCGATGGCGACCAGTTGCTGGGTGTGGTACATATGCATGACATGCTGCGCGCCGGCGTCGTTTAATTAAGGAATAGAACGGAATGGGTATGGTAGAAACCTGCTACGGGCCGGTAGAACAAGAGGTTATGGCGCGTGCCGGGAACATCCGCCTGTTGATTTGCGACGTTGACGGAGTGCTGTCGGACGGCCTGATCTTCATGGGCAACAACGGTGAAGAACTGAAGGCGTTCAACGTGCGCGACGGCTACGGCATCCGCTGCTTGAAAACCTCAGACATCGAGGTGGCGATCATCACCGGGCGCTCCGCCAGGCTGCTGGAGGACCGCGCGCAGACGCTCGGCATCACCCATCTGTATCAGGGGCAGTCCGATAAGCTTTTGGCCTTCCGCGAACTGTTGGATAAACTGTCGTTAACGGCGGATCAGGTCGCCTATATCGGCGATGACCTGATCGACTGGCCGGTGATGGCGCAGGTCGGCCTGGCGGTCGCGGTGGCGGATGCCCATCCGCTGCTGACGCCGCGCGCCCACTACGTCACCCGCATTGCCGGCGGCCGCGGCGCGGTGCGCGAACTGTGCGACATCATTCTTTTGGCTCAAAATAAGCTGGAGGACGCCAAAGGGCTGTCGATATGAGTAAAACCAAACTGTGGATCACCATCCTGTTGACGGTGATCGTTCTGGCGCTGATCGGCTGGAACATGACGGACTTCAGCGACGACACGGCCCCTGGCCCGGTCAACGATCAGGATCCGACCTACCAGAGCCAGCACACGGTCACCGTGGTGTACAACCCGGCCGGCAAGCTGAATTACAAACTGGTGGCGGAAGACGCGAAGTATTACACCGCCGGCGAGCTGAGCTGGTTCACCCAGCCGGTGATGACGCTGTTCGATGAGAATGCGGTGGCCACCTGGTCAGTTCGCGCCGATCGCGCCAAACTGACTAAAGACCGAATGCTGTATCTGTATGGTCACGTCGAGGTGAACAGCCTGACTACCACCTCGCAGCTGGAAAAAATTAAGACGGACAACGCTCAGGTAAACCTGGTCACCCAGGACGTCACCTCCGATGACGAAGTCACGCTTTACGGGACCAATTTTACCTCTAACGGCATGAAAATGCGTGGGAACCTGCGGACCAAAACCGCTGAGCTGATTGATAAGGTTAAGACCAACTATGAAATTCAGAACCAAAAACCAACTCCGTAACCTGTTGCTCGGCAGCTTAGTTTTGGCCGCCAGCGCCCCCGCTCTGGCGCTGAAATCCGACTCCAGCCAGCCGGTCAGCATCGACTCGCTCAAGCAGTCGTTGGACATGCAAAGCAACGTCAGCACCTTCACCGACAACGTGGTGATCAAACAGGGCACCATCGATATTCGCGCCGACAAGGTGGTGGTCACCCGCCCGGGCGGGGATCAGAATAAGACCTATATTGAAGCGTTCGGCAACCCGGTAACCTTCTACCAGATGCAGGACAGCGGCAAGCCGGTCAAAGGCCACGCGCAGAAAGTGCGTTACGACGTGGCGACCCAGCTGGTGACCCTGACGGGCAACGCCTATCTGGAGCAGCTCGACAGCAACGTGAAAGGCGATCGCATCACCTATCTGGTGCAACAGCAGCAAATGCAGGCGTTTAGCGATAAAGGCAAACGCGTGACAACGGTTCTGGTACCGTCGCAGTTGCAAGACAAAAACGAGCAAAAAAAGAGTAACTAATCACTTATGGCAACACTCATCGCAGAAAACCTGGCGAAAGCCTACAAGGGCCGTAAAGTTGTCGAAGACGTCAGCCTGAAAGTGAAATCCGGCGAGATCGTCGGCCTGCTCGGCCCGAACGGTGCAGGTAAAACCACCACCTTCTACATGGTGGTCGGCATCGTGCCGCGCGACGCAGGGCGCATCGTGATCGACGAAGAAGACATCAGCCTGCTGCCGCTGCACGCCCGCGCGCGCCGCGGTATTGGTTACCTGCCGCAGGAAGCGTCGATCTTCCGCCGCCTGAGCGTGTACGACAACCTGATGGCGGTGCTGGAGATCCGTCCCGACCTCACCAGCGAACAGCGCGAAGACCGTGCCAAGGAGCTGATGGAAGAGTTCCATATCTCCCATCTGCGCGACAGCCTCGGCCAGGCGCTGTCCGGCGGTGAACGCCGCCGCGTCGAAATCGCCCGCGCGCTGGCGGCCAACCCGAAATTCATTCTGCTGGACGAACCCTTCGCCGGGGTGGATCCGATTTCCGTTATCGACATCAAAAAAATCATCGAGCACCTGCGTGACAGCGGCCTGGGCGTGCTGATCACCGACCACAACGTGCGCGAGACGCTGGACGTATGTGAACGCGCCTACATCGTCAGCCAGGGCAAACTGATTGCCCACGGCACGCCGGATGCTATTCTGGCCGACGAGCAGGTTAAACGCGTTTATCTGGGCGAAGAGTTCCGCCTCTAAGCGCCGGCGCGCCCTGCGGGGCGACACCGTTAACGGAAGTAGACAGAAAACTATGAAGCAAGGTTTGCAACTCAGGCTCAGTCAACAGCTGGCCATGACTCCTCAGCTCCAGCAGGCGATCCGCCTGCTGCAGTTGTCCACGCTTGAGCTTCAGCAAGAGATCCAGCTGGCGCTGGAGAGCAATCCGCTGCTTGAACAGACCGATCTGCACGACGAAATCGACGCCAAAGAAACCCAGGAGACCGAGGGGCTCGATACCCGCGAGGCGCTGGAACAGAAAGACATGCCGGAAGAGCTGCCGCTGGACGCCACCTGGGATGAGATCTACACCGCCGGCACGCCGTCCGGCACCGGCACCGACTACAGCGACGACGAGCTGCCGGTCTATCAGGGCGAGACCACCCAAACGCTGCAGGATTACCTGATGTGGCAGGTGGATCTGACGCCGTTTTCCGATACCGACGCCGCCATCGCCACCTCCATCGTCGACGCGGTGGACGACACCGGCTATCTCACCGTGCCGCTGGAAGACATTCTGGAAAGCCTGGGCGACGAGAACGTGACCCTCGAGGAAGTCGAGGCGGTGCTGAAGCGCGTGCAGCGTTTCGATCCGATCGGCGTCGCCGCGCGCGATCTGCGCGATTGCCTGCTGGTGCAGCTCTCCCAATACGCCAAAGATACCCCTTACCTGGCCGAAGCGCGGCTGATCATCAGCGAGCATCTGGATCTGCTGGCCAACCACGACTTTCGCAGCCTGATGCGATCAACCCGGCTAAAAGAAGATACACTGAAAGAAGCGATGCTGTTGATTCAGTCGCTCGATCCGCGCCCGGGGCAGTCGATCAATACCGGCGAATCGGAATACGTGATTCCGGACGTGCTGGTGCGCAAGACGCAGAACAAATGGACGGTCGAGCTCAACGGCGACAGCGTGCCGCGTTTGAAGATCAATCAGCAATACGCCGCGCTGGGCAACAGCGCCCGCAGCGAAGCCGACGGCCAGTTCATCCGCAGCAATCTGCAGGAAGCCAAGTGGCTGATTAAAAGCCTGGAGAGCCGCAATGAGACGCTGCTGAAAGTCACCCGCTGCATCGTCGATCAACAGCAGGCGTTCTTCGAGCAAGGCGAAGAGTTTATGAAACCCATGGTGCTGGCGGATATCGCCCAGGCCGTGGAGATGCATGAATCGACGATCTCGCGCGTCACCACGCAGAAGTTTCTGCACAGCCCGCGCGGCATTTTCGAATTGAAATATTTCTTCTCCAGCCACGTGAATACCGACAGCGGCGGCGAAGCCTCCTCGACGGCGATCCGCGCGTTGGTGAAGAAATTGATTGCGGCGGAAAACCCCGCCAAACCACTCAGCGACAGCAAGCTGGCCACCCTGCTCGCCGATCAGGGGATCATCGTGGCGCGGCGCACCGTCGCCAAGTACCGAGAGTCTTTGTCCATCCCGCCGTCGAACCAGCGTAAACAGTTGGTTTGACCTCTATTGAGAAGGAAGACACTATGCAGCTCAACATTACCGGACACCACATCGAAATCACCGATCCGTTGCGCGAGTTCGTGAACAACAAGTTCGCCAAACTCGAACAGTATTTTGATCGCATCAATCAGGTGTATGTTGTATTAAGTGTGGAAAAAGTGCAGCAAATTGCGGAAGCAACGGTGCACGTGAATGGAGGCGAGTTGCACGCCACCTCGGAAGACGAGAATATGTATGCCGCAATTGATACGCTGATCGACAAATTGGCACGTCAATTGAACAAACATAAAGACAAATTGAAGCAACACTGACACCCTAACCCATTCCATGAGGCGGCATCCGTCGCCGCCTCACCCTTCGGCGCGTGACCCGCATGGGTGACGCGCCGAACGGTAATCAGGGTTAAAACCGACGAAAAACCGCCTTGCCGGGCGCGCCCGGCGGCGCGGTTTTAAGTGAAGATGAGATGAACAACGAATATATGCAATTAAGCTCGGTGTTAAACATCGAGTGCACCAAAAGCTCGGTACACTGCACCAGCAAGAAGCGGGCTTTGGAAATTATCAGCGAACTGGCCGCCAAACAGCTCAACCTGCCTTCGCAGGTGGTGTTTGACGCGGTTCTCACCCGGGAGCGCATGGGCAGCACCGGTATCGGCAACGGTATCGCCATTCCCCACGGCAAACTGGAAGAGGACACACTGCGGGCCGTTGGCGTGTTTATCCGTCTCGACCAACCCATCGCTTTCGACGCTATCGACAACCAGCCGGTCGACCTGCTGTTCGCGCTGCTGGTGCCTGCCGATCAGTGCAAAACCCATTTGCATACGCTGTCGCTGGTCGCCAAACGCCTGGCCGACAAAACCGTATGCCGCCGCCTGCGCGCCGCGCAGAGCGACGAAGAACTTTACCAAATCATCACCGAGTGATGCCCGGCCGGCGTGACTTCCAGCCCGGATAACGATACTGTTTTACGATGATGGATCCGGCTGCGGCCGGAATAACAAAGTTTAACGGTGGCGATGAACGCCGCCGCGATGCCAGGGGAGTTGCCACATGGTGCTGATGATTGTCAGCGGCCGTTCCGGTTCCGGAAAATCCGTCGCCTTGCGGGCGCTGGAAGACATGGGTTTTTACTGCGTTGACAACCTGCCGGTGGTGCTGCTGCCGCAGCTCGCCAATACGCTGGCGGAACGCAATATCTCCGCAGCGGTCAGCATCGACGTGCGCAACATGCCGGAATCACCGGAAGTGTTCGAATACGCGATGACTCAGCTGCCGGACAGCTTCTCGCCGCAGCTGCTGTTCCTCGACGCCGATCGCAACACGCTGATCCGCCGTTACAGCGACACCCGCCGCCTGCACCCGCTCTCCAGCAAAAACCTGTCGCTGGAAAGCGCCATCGACGAAGAGAGCGATCTGCTCGAACCGCTGCGCTCGCGGGCGGACCTGATTATCGACACCTCAGAAATGTCGGTGCATGAGCTGGCCGAAATGCTGCGCACCCGCCTGCTGGGCAAGCGCGAGCGCGAACTGACCATGGTGTTCGAATCCTTCGGCTTCAAACACGGCATCCCGATCGACGCCGACTACGTGTTCGACGTGCGCTTCCTGCCGAACCCGCACTGGGATCCGAAGCTGCGGCCGATGACCGGCCTGGACAAACCGGTGGCGTCGTTCCTCGATCGCCATACCGAAGTACACAACTTCATCTACCAGACCCGCAGCTATCTGGAACAGTGGCTGCCGATGCTGGAAACCAACAACCGCAGCTACCTGACGGTCGCCATTGGCTGTACCGGCGGCAAGCACCGTTCGGTGTACGTGGCGGAACAGCTGGCCGATTACTTCCGCTCGCGCGGCAAGAACGTGCAGTCGCGCCACCGCACGCTGGAAAAGCGCAAACAATGACGGTCAAACAGACGGTTGAAATCAAAAACAAGCTGGGCATGCACGCGCGCCCGGCGATGAAACTGTTCGAACTGGTGCAAAGCTTCGATGCCGAGGTGATGCTGCGCAACGAAAGCGGCACCGAGGCCGAAGCCAGCAGCGTCATCGCGCTGCTGATGCTGGACTCCGCCCAGGGCCGGCATATCGAAGTCGAAGCGACCGGCCCCGACGAAGTCAACGCGCTGGCGGCAGTGGTCGAGCTGTTCAACTCCGGGTTTGATGAAGATTAGTCGCTGAGGGCGCGCCTCTGCGCCCAATCACTCACATGCCCCTCAACTCCGGCTCAGGCAGTCCAGCGCCACCGCTTTGAAGCTGTCGAAGCTGTCGCTGCCCAGCAGGCGGCTCATTGAACGTTCACGCACGAAGGTGACGAACAGCTCGTAGATCGCCATCGCCTCTTCATAATCGCTCTTGCTGATCGCCAGCAGGAAAATCACGTGCGCAACCTCACCTTCCCCCCAGGCGACGCCCTGCGGCGCCAGCAGCGTCACCACCACGGTCTTCTTCGCCAGCAGCCCCAGCGAATGCGGCAGCGCGATGCCCTCGCCCAGCAGCGTGGAGACGATCGCCTCGCGTTCGACCACCGACGGATAAAAGTCCGCGCCGACGTACCCTTCTCGCTCCAGCTGGCCGCACACCCGGCTGAACAGCTCCGCCTGCGTCAGCGGCTCGTTGAGCACCATAAAATGTTCGGCGTCGAAGAACTTCTCCAGCATGTACGGTTTGGTGCGATCCACCAGCACCAATTTGCCCAGTTGTTCCAGCTGATAATCGGTCGGGAACGGCGACATCACCACCACCGGCTTGTTCTTCTCGCCGATGCGGGCGTTGGAAATCACGAAGTCTTCGTCGATGTGCGCGAGCATCTCGTAATCGCGCAGCGAGACGATGCGCGTCATCACCAGCTGCGGATACTTGCGCGCAATCTGCGCCTGGATCATGCGCACCGTCGAGTTGCCGGTGTCGCACACCAGCATCACCTGCGGGTGGCGTTCATAACCGATGTTGTAATGCCGCTCCAGCCCCACGCCAATGTGCAACACCAGATAGCCGATCTCGTTTTCACTCAGCGTATAAGGCGTGTACTTGCCCCAGCTGGAGACCGCCGCCAGCGTCACGTCGTAAGCCATCGGATAGTGCTGCTTGATGTTGGCCAGCAGCGGATTGGGGATATTGATCTGGTATTTCACCCGCGTAATCATGGTCTTGATATGGGTGAGCAGATCGGCCCGCAGCTGCTCGTCGCCCTGCAGATTGTAGTTATAGTGTGCGTTGATGTAGGACAGGATGTAGTCCACCAGCGCCTCTTCATCGTCGGCGTTGATCTCGGTCGGTTGCACGTCCTGTACGCGCCGCGCGGCGATGTTGACCCGCAGATAGGCCTCTTCGGCCATCGAGATCTCTTTGCCGGAGGCCTCGCGCAGCTCCGCCGCCAGACGGGTCGACACCTGACGCACCGCCTCGTCGCCGTCCTCCACCTCGAAGTCCGGCAGCGGATAACCGTCGTTGATGCGCCGCAGCGCCACCGCGCAGTAGAAGATCAGGTACTGCTCGCCCTCGTCGGTCAGGCGAATGGCGTATTGCGACAACAGCGGGTGCAGCAATCCGGCGAACGCCGCCACCTGCGGCTGCAACAGGATCTCGTTGTTGAGCAACGGGTTCTCGGCGTCGGCCAGCTGCAGCTGGAACAGCAGATCGGTCAGGCAGGCGCGGATCGCCATCTCCGCGCCGAACAGCTTCATGCCGTAGCGCGGCTTGGTTTCGATCGTCAATTGATAGTGCGCCAGACGCTCTCTCACCTCAGCCATGTCGTTTTGCAGCGTGCCGCGGCTGACGAACCATTCGTCGGCCAGATCTTCCAGTTTGAGAGAGAAGGCTGAGGTCAAAAAACGCACCAGCAGATAATGCACCCGTTCCTGCGCGCTGCGCGGGGTGGCCTGTTTGCGGCGTTCCTGATGCTGCAGGGCGCTGAACAGCGCGGCGTTATCGACCTGCAGGCGATAGCCGGCTCCGCGGTTATGCACGAAACGCGCGCCGTATTTATCCAGGATCTCGTTCAGCGCGGTGATATCCGCCCGCACCGTGCGGGTGGACACGGCGAAACGCTTCGCCAGCTCATCCTGCGGCAAAGTCTCGGTTTGCAAAGCATCGAACAAGTAAGCCAAACGCGGGTAAGGAAATCGCACCATTCTGTGTCCGTCAATCAGGTAGCCCACCCGGGGAACCGGGCGGGCCACGGGTTACTTCGCCGGCGGCAGGAACGCCATTTGCGAGGGGCTGCCGATCGGCAGATAGCCGCCCACAAAGCTGAGTTTGCCGTCCGTCGGGTTGACGCTGAAGCGGGTGACGTTATCGCTGCGCTGGTTCAGCGCATACAGATAGCGGCCATCCGGGCTCAGCGCCAGCGAACGCGGATAATCGCCGCGGGTCCAGGTTTCCGCCACCGGTTTCAACTCGCCGCCGGCGCCCACGCTGAACTGGGCAATGCTGTTATGCAGCCGGTTGGCGACGTACAGCGTGTCGCCGTTCTTGCTGAGTGCCAGCCCGGAAGCGAAGCTGGTGCCCTGATAGTCGGCGGGCAGCGCGGAAACCGCATGCAGTTGTTTCAGAGTACCTTTTTGGCGATCAAAACGGTAGCTGGTCAACGTCGAGGCCTCTTCGTTCACCAGCAGCACGGTGTCGCCGTCCGGGTGGAACACAAAATGACGCGGGCCGGCGCCGGCGGAAGAGGCGGCGATCCACGGCGGATCGTTCGGCGTCAGCTGGCCGTTCGCGGTGTCAAAGCGCCATTGGTAGATGCGATCCAACCCCAGATCGGTGGAGAACACGAACTTGCCGCTCGGATCGCTGGCGATCATATGGGCATGCGGGCCATTGTGATCGCTAATGGCGAAGCTGCCGTTCACCGCCGCCGCCGGTTTGGCCGCGCCCGCCGGGCCCTGCTGTTGCTGCACCGAGCTGGCGGCGCCCAGGCTGCCGTCCGCTTCAATCGGGAAAGCCGCCACGCTGCCGCTGACATAGTTCGCCACCAGCAGATGGCGGCCGTCCGGCGTCGAGGAGAGATACACCGGCCCTGCCCCCTGCGAATCTACCTGGTTGAGCTGCGTCAGTGCGCCATCGGCCGGATTGACCCGGTAAGCGGTGATGCCGCCGTGTTTGCCGCCGTTGAAGTCGGCCACTTCACTGGCGACATACAGCGTCTTGCCGTCAACGCTCAGCGTCAGCTGCGCCGGATTCGGCACGTTGCTGACCAGCGTGGCGTGGCTCAGCGCGCCGCTGGCCGGATCGACCTGCACCCGGTAAACGCCTTCGCCGTTGGGATTGTAGGTGCCGATATAGGCGAAATGAGATGACGTGGAGTTCATTGCATCCTCAGCATGCAGCGCCGGGCCGGTCACGGCCAGCAGCGCCAGGAACAACGCGGTGCGTCGGGTTGGAACCTGCCAGTTTCGCATAGTAATCCTCAGTATAGGTAACGGCGCGGCATGCCGCGCCACGGGAAAACCTTCGCCTCCCAGCGTTTACCTCATCCCATTACGCGTTCAGCCCACCAGCTTTTTGGTCATCGCCAGCAGGGTTTTCACGTCCTGCGGACGCGTGTCGCCGCTGGCGGCGTCGATGATCGAGCTGTAGATATGCGGGATCACGCGTTTCACGCCGGCCGCCAGGGCGATCTCAACGATCGGCTCGTAGTTTTCCAGATCGATGCCGCCGGTCGGCTCCAGCATGAAGTCATGCTCGGCGCAGGCCTTGGCGACGTATTGGTATTCGTCCTTGCACTTCAGGCCGCCCATCGGGAAATACTTGATGGAACTGCCGCCCATGTCCTTCAGCAAAGCGATGGCGGTTTCCACCGGCACGATGCCGTCCGGCGCCGCGGCGCTCAATGGGCCGGTAGAGATCTTCACCCAGCCGACGCGGCCGGTCGGCGACACCAGGCCGTTGACCACGCTGTCGTTCTGGCCCAGCAGCGCGCGGCTGGCGCCGACGCCGGTAAACACCTGGTTAACGTGCTGCGGCTGCACCTGCTGAGCGATCAGGCTGACCATCGCCGACTGCTTCGGATCGCCGGCACCCAGGCCGACCGACAGCGCGTTGTCGATCAGGCGCGCATAGCGCAGCATGTCGGTCACCGCGCTGTCGACGTCCGGGTAGTTCTTGGAAAGCACGCCCACCAGCACATGGCCTTCCGCCGCGGCGTAGATGTCCTGCGCGTTGGCTTTGGAGCCGGCCAGCACGTTCAGGCAGACGCGGTCGCGATAGTAGTTAGGCTGCAGCTTCATGCTTGTTTCTCCGTAAACAGATTCTTGATACAGCTAAAGACGGTCATCAGCTGTTGCTCGTCGACGCTGCGCACGTCGACCTCAATCTTGCCCTCGTTGGCCTTGTAGCCGCGGAAGTAGATGGCGATGTCGCCGGTTTTCAGCGCCTGAACAATGTCATAGGTCGACCGCCCCAGCACCGCCTCATCAAAGGTGATCTCGGCGCGGGCGATATCGCGGCCGGCGCTGTCCCAGACGGTTTTGGCGCTGACGCCGGTCAGGGTGTTGAGGCTGTTGAGGAACGGCGTCATCCGCGCCACCATCTGTTGCCCGGTGGTTTTCTCAAGCGTCAGATAGCTTTCAATTGCCTGCGTCAGGCCGAGGATGCCCTCTTTGCCGACCTTCATCGCCCGGCCGATGCCGCCGGATTGCAGCTTCACCCACTCGACGTACTGTTTCTTGCCGATAACCAGGCCGCTGGTCGGCCCCTCGATGGCTTTGGCACCGCTGTAGATCACCAGATCGGCCCCCATCTGGTAGTAACACATCAGATCTTCTTCCGCCGCGGCGTCGACGATCAGCGGCAGGTTATGTTTGCGCGCCACCACCGCCGCCTGTTCGACGGACAGAATGCTTTTCTGCACGCAGTGGTGCGATTTGACGTACAGGATCGCCGCCGTCTGCGGCGTGATGCAGGCTTCAATCTGCTCCGGCGAACATTCGTTGGCGTAGCCCGCCTCCACTACCTTGCCGCCGCCCAGCGCCACCATGGTGTCCACCGGCGCGCCGAAGTTGACGTTGTGGCCGCGCGGCAGCACGATCTCGCGCGGCACGGCGATCGGCGCCGAGTGCAGGTTCACCAGCAGATTGGCGTTATCTTTAACGATCACCGCCGCCACTGACTGGGCGATCCCCGCCGAAGCGCAGGAAACGATCACCGCGTCCTCCACGTTGAGCAGATCGGCGATGTAGGCACCGGTCTTGTTGACCAGATCCTTGATTTCGAAATAGTGGTTCAGGCCGTAATCAACGGCGTCGATCACGTCCTGGCGCGGCGTGGAAACGCCGAGAATGGTCATGCGGCCGGAGGTGTTGATCACCTGCTTCAAACCGTATTTTTCATAAATCGAAGACATGGCTTGCCTCCCCTTGTTCGGTTAATAGGATTTCTCCGGCCACCACCGTGGCCAGCGGCACCAACAGCCGTTCGCCCTCGGCGGTTTGCCCTTCGGCGTCGGTGAACACCTGCGGTTCGCGGCGCAGTTCAAACAGCGTGAAATCGGCGTCATAGCCCGGCTCCAGCCGCCCTTTGCCGCTGAGCTGCAGCGCCGACGCGGCGTTCTCCGTCACGCAGGCGATCACCTGCGGCAGCGTCAGGCCGACGCTGAAGAATTTGGACATCACCGTCGCCAGGCTATGCACCGGCCCGTTCATGCGGTTGCGGCAGTAAATATCGGAGCTGATGGTGTGCGGCAAAATGCCCAGTTTGATCGCCTGGCGCGCCACCTCGAAGCTGAAGCTGGCGGTGCCGTGCCCCACGTCGAGCAACACGCCGCGCCGCAGCGCGCGCTGGATAGACTCGCGCAATGTGCCCGCCGGCGTCAGAATGCGGTTCGGTTTGCCGTTGTAGCAGTGGGTGATGATGTCGCCGCGGGTCAGCAGATCGGCGATGTCGTCCAGATCCGGCGGGTTGTTGCCGATATGCACCATCAGCGGCAGCTGGCGGTTTTCCTGCTGGATCTCTTTGGCCAACACCAGCGGCCGGGTACCGTTTTTCCCCACCACGCTGCTGCTCATGCGCGCCTTGATGCCGATGATGAAACCGGGGTGATTGGCGATGGCCTGGCCGGCCTCGCGCTTGTCGATGTCCGTCAACTCCGCCAGCTCGTTCTGCCGCAGCAGGCCGATGCGCGAGATGTTGAGGAAGGCGAAAACGTTTGTTTTGGCGCTGCGCGTCAGCTGATAAAAGGCGTCGATATCGTCGGCGCCGGTGCTGCCGGCGTCGACCACGCTGGTGACGCCGCTGGCGACGCCGACCCGATCCGGCTCGTCATGGTAAATCGGCGATTCGGGATAGCAGTGCACGTGCGCGTCGATCCAACCGGCGCTCAGGCGGCAGTTGCCCGCCAGATCCAGCTGGCGAACGGCGCTGACGTCCGCCGCCAGCCGCCCCACCGAGGCTATTTTGCCGTCCTTTACCGCCAGATCGATCAGCGTATCGTCCGCCAGTCTGGCGCCTCTGATTACTAAGTCATACATACCGCATTGCTCCTGTTAGCCCGGGCGCCGCCTCAGCCTCGGGCGGCGCCTGGCGCAGGCCTCTTAAGAAATGGCTACCGGGAAGATCGCCCCCAGGATCATCGCGCCGAGGATCGCTCCGCCGGTGATCGGTTTACCCCAGATATAGAACAGCAGCGCGCCGAGCAGCGAACCGATGCCGATCGGGATCGAAGCGGTCATCGCCGACAGGATGATCAACGGCCCGAGGAAACGGCCCGACGAGTTGCCCGCGCCCATCATCACGTCCGCGCCGTAGGTGGAGTTGCTCTGATTGATGGTGAATTTGCGCGCCAGGATGATCACGTAACCGATCGCCAGGCCGATGATCAGACCGGTGGCCAGCGACGCGGCGAAGTTGGCGACCGGGAACACGATGCCGGCCCCCAGCAGCAGCGCCGGTACGCCCAGCCCGACGCCGGTCTGGATCGCGCCGCCGATGTCGAGGATGCCCACCAGCGAGCCTTCGATGATGCGCGCGAACAGGAAGCTGGCGCCGAACGCCGCCACCGCGCCGTACACGCCGGTATCCATCCCCGCCCGCAGCATGGAGACGAAGGCCACTTCGTTAAAGGCGCCGATGCCGTACAGGTAGTACATGTGCGTCCCGGCGAACACGCCGGAGGACAGCAGGCCAACAAAAATCGGGAATGACCAGTCGGCGTACCAGAAGCCTTTTTGGGTTTGCTCTTCCATCATCCCGCTCCTTATTTACCGCTCAGGGTGTTGTGAATGGCGTCCAGCCAGCCCGGCACGCCGAGGCTGAAGGACTCGAGAACTTTCATGTCGAAGCCACGGAAGAAGCCGCTCAGCACGAACAGCAGCACGATCACCGCCATCATGATCTTGGTGATCTTGTTCCAGCCGCTCTCTTCCACGCCCTTGCCGATCAGAATGCCCAGCACCAGGCCCGGTACGGCGTTGCCCATGATCAGCTGCGCCAGGCCGCCGAAGATGGTGCCCCAGAAGCCGGAACGGCGCCCGGCGTCGATCGCCGCCAGCCAGAAGATCACCGGCATCACGGTGTTCACCAGCAGGTTGGCCGCCGGCACCAGCACCTTGATCGCGGTGACCTGCAGCGCGGCAGGCACGGCGGAAGCGGTGGTATTGAGGAAGGCCACCACCAGCATGCCGATGATGCCGCAGGCGATAGCCATTTTTTTCGGATCGTGCAGCGTTTGCGCCAGATTGCGGTTTTTGACCATCAAAGCCGCCGCGCCCCAGTGCGGGATGATGCGGTGATCGACGTCCTGCGTGAAGGAGCCCGCCGCCACGGAAGACGCCCAGGCGTTGAAG
Source organism: Serratia sp. CY81684 (assembly GCF_052166595.1). Classification (NCBI taxonomy): domain Bacteria; kingdom Pseudomonadati; phylum Pseudomonadota; class Gammaproteobacteria; order Enterobacterales; family Yersiniaceae; genus Serratia; species Serratia sp. CY81684. The sequence goes on from NZ_JBJNOO010000004.1 coordinate 505,964, forward strand.
AAGAAGCCCAGACCGAAGGAGAAGTGGGAAGCCGGATCGCCCTCGCAGGAGTTCAGCTCGCCCAGGGTGCGAAACGCTCCCATGCCCTGTGTTGTCGGTGCGTGGAACATGCGTGCGGCGCCGGCCCCTACGCCGACCCCCACCAGCCCACCGATAATAATCGATTTAAATAAGATGATTAAAAACATCAGTATACCCTTTCATTTATGCTAACGTTTTTATTTCGTGACGAAGACAACCTTCTCGGTATTGATAATGGTTACGTTCACGGTTATTTCCAGAGAAACGGCATAGCTCTTTCTTTCACGCGGCAAAAAGAAGAAAAGAAATTTCTCTTTAGTTATTTTCTCTTCCGCCTTCACTACGCTGACGTCCTGCGGCTCGATGCGCAGCAGAATATTGTTGGTGGACTTTAATACCGCGCCCTGCACATTAGCCAAGGCGGAAGCAAAAGCTTTCGCTTTGCTGTCGCCCTTACCCTCCACCTTCACCGATGTGGTATATTGCTCTTTCATTATGGATTGCCATGTTTTTTGACGTAGGCTTCCACCAGTTTCTGGCCCAGCTCTTCTTTATCCATAAAGCCGAAACCCAGCACGTTGCAGCCTTCGTTAATTGCCGTCACGCCCTCTTCCACCGAACGCATGCCGTATTTGGCTTTGTAGCCGTATTTGGTTTGCGCGGTAATCGCACCGGCGCCGCCGCTGCCGCAAAAAGAGATGCCCAGCTGCGCGTTTTCCGCTTTCATGACGTCGCCCAGCTTCATATCCGCCGCCACGCCGGGGATGACCACCGCTTTTCCGCCTGCGTTTTCAACGCCCTGGCCGACTTTTTGCCCTTTGCCCAAACGATCGCCGATCACTACGGTAATTTGACCCATGGTATATTCTCCTGATTGAAATCGATGCGTTAACCGCTATGCGTTATTATCTTTCGCCACTTCGAAGTGCACGGACAGCAAATAGGCCTCTTCGATAGGCAATGTGCCAAACTGATCCACCACGCGCTCCGCCATTTGCATGGACTCGGCGGAAATTTCGTCGAACAATGATTTATCCACCTCCGGCAACGGCTCACCGGTTATTGAGCGCAGCACCATGGCGCGAATATGCGATTCCAGCATCTGTTGCTGCACCGCATTGGTATAAATATTCTCAGCATTCAGCATCGCGGTAATATCCGCCAGCACCCGAGCGGTGATCTCACCGGCTTCGCTGATATCGGATTGTTCAATTTCTTTTAATGAAGCAGATCCATCATTCACTTTTCAGTACCCCTAGATCCCACATTAATCAGTAAGCCGTAAAGCGCATCACCTGAATAACCCGCTTTCTGTGATGTCTTTACCCTACCCCCGGCAAGATTTTCTGTGGAGACCGGTTTTTTCCAGTTCGAAGTGGAAATCGAATGACGCGCGGAGATCCATTTCGCAAAACGGCGCTACGGCGAAAAAGTAAATGAGATAACAAATACATAACCCGGCTAACGGTTTTTTTTTGTCTCGATTGACGATAAAAGCCTTCGTGATCGGGATCTCTTTCTTTTCTCGCCCCAACCGCCTACTATCAATGGGACAAATCGACATTACCCACACCCCCGCTCCTCTGGCGCGGGGGTGTTGCTTTGTGTTGTTTTTCCGAATTTATGGGCGCACAGACTGGCGCCCTTTGATTTGACTGGAGAGTGGAATGACCAAACCCATCATTACTATTAATGAGCTGGATGCGGAACGCCTGGATGCGCTATTGGAACAACCGGCCTTTGCCAACACCGACGTCGCCGCCGCGCTGAACGACGAGTTGGATCGCGCGGAAATCCTGCCGCCGGAGAAAATGCCGGCCAACGTGGTGACCATGAACAGCCGCGTGCGTTTTCGCGATCTGCACACCGATGAAGAGCATGTGCGCACGCTGGTCTACCCGGCCTCGCTGAAAGACAGCCACGATCAGCTGTCGGTGATGGCGCCGCTGGGCGCAGCGCTGCTCGGCATGCACGTCGGCAAGCAGATCTCCTGGCAATTGCCGAACGGTGAAGAAGCGCGGATTGAAGTGCTGGAATTGCTGTATCAGCCGGAAGCGGCGGGCGAATACCACCGTTAAGCGGTTTTCAGGGCGGCATCCGGCCGCCCTTTCTGTCTCAGATACAGATGGCGATCAACACGGCGATCAGCAGCAGCACGTAGATTTTGGCATGCAGCGCGTCGCTCACCTTCGGCAAACAGCGCCTGGCAAACACGATCCCCGCAATCCCCGCCGCCACCAGCAGCCCCAGAATGTTCAGATTGACGTAACCCAGATACTGCGGCCCGCTCATCTCGCGCCACCCCAACACGATATACATCAGCGCCCCGATCACCGCCACCGGGATCGACAGCGGGTTGGCGGCGCTGACGCAATATTTCATGTCGTAACCATGGCGACGCAGCAGCGGCACGGTCATCACGCTGCCGCCCACCCCCAGCAGCGTGGCGATGCCGCCGATCAACGGCCCGCCGCCCCACAACGTGGCGGGAGACAGTTCGGCGCGCGCCGGTTTGATCAGGAAGCCCCGGCGGAACAGACAGTCGGCGATGGTCACCGCCATATAGACCACAAACAGCCAGCGGATCACGCCGTCCGCCAGCAGCGAGGAGGCGAACGCGCCCAGCGCCGCGCCGATGCCGATGAAAAAGATCAGCGGTACGATGGTTTCTCGCAGCAGGTTGCCGCTGCGCCAGTTGGTCAGGGTGGCATAACTCGCGTTGAGGATCATCACCGCTGTCGAGGTCGCTACAGCAATATGCATCGCCTGACCGGGCTGCTCGCCCGAGGCGGAGATCAGGTGATAGACAAAAGGCACCACCACAAAGCCGCCGCCGAAGCCGAACAGAATGGTGGTGATGCCGGTCAGAAAACCGGCACCCAGTACAATCAACGTTTCAATCATGGCCGTGCGCCCGCACGAAGTCGTCGAACCCGGCGCAGAACTGCCCCGCCAGCGGGTGGAAACGATCGCCGACGAACAGCCCCAGATACTGCTCGCGCACGGCGTCGTGATCCACCAGCTCAATGCCCGCCTGTTCCGCCCGCGCCAGCGTCTGTGCGTCCGGGAAGCCCCAATAGCGCGAATCACCCTGCTTTTCCGCCGCTATCGCTTCGCGCCGTTCCGCCCGCATGAGCTGGCGCGCCAGGAAGGTGCCGCTTTGCACGCCCAGCAACATCATGTTTTCCAGGAACGACAGATCGTGACGCAACTCGGCGGGCAGACGGGCGAGCACCGGGCCGGCGTCCCAGTGCTCATCCATTTCATGCAGCGTCACCGCACAGCTCTTGTCACCGTTCATCATTGCGCGGAATAGCGTCATCACCCCGCGATAGCGCGGCAAGTCGCCCGGATGCAGATTCCACAGCAGCTTGCCGCGCCGGCTGAAGGCGCGCACATAGTCGGCGGAAAATTTCTGATAACAGCGCAAAGAAATCACCCCGTCCATATGCTCCAGGCTGCTGATAAACGCGGTGTCATTGATGTCGAGAACGCGATGCGCTTTGACCCCGGCGGCGGCCAGGAACAGGGCCGGCGGTTGATAGGCCCCCTCACAGGCGGCGGCGTTGCGGCCAACGAACGGGAACACAAAATCGTTCAGCACCTCGCGCTCGTACAGCCCCAGACGGCGAACCGCCGGCTCCTGGGTGCGGCCGCCGCTTTTCGCCAGGGGGAAATACACCGTAAAAGCACACTCGCCTTTCAGGGCGGCGATCAGATCCTGACACACCAGCCAGGAGAAAATGTCGTTGCCGACAAAGAGCGCTACGTTTTTCATACTTCAGCCTTCTTTGCGTTGAAAATAGGGTTGTTGAACACGATTTTGCTGATATCCCGCGTGATGGATTCCATCGCCGAGGTATAAAAAAGATCGCCCTTGGCGGGCGCGCCGAGCGAGTAGAGATGCTGCTCACGGCCGCGTCGGTCGGCGATTTTCAGCGTATGCGGGTTGCACTTCACGCCGCCGAACAGGTTCTCTTGCACCAGCCCGTCTTGCAGCAGCTGCTGGCTCAGGCGGTTGGGCGGCAGTTGATAGGAAGGCGTGGTGCAGTTGAACAGATACTGCGCGCGCACCCGCGACTCATGGCAACGAAGGATAAACCCGTCCGTTGCCTTGCTGATATCCACCAGGCCGCCGCAGGCGCGCAGGCGTTGGCTCTCCAGCGCCGCCACGATCTTGTAGGCATTCTTGATCGGCATGGCGTGCCGATTGCGCATCCAGGAGGAGTTGTAAAAGCGCATGAAGACCTGCCGGTTGTTGGCATCCATCTTGACCCAGGCGGCGCACACCGCCGGGTGGATCGCCGCCAGATAGCTGCAGATATGCTCCCTGGCAAAGCGCGCGCGATCGAGGCTGTCCGCCAGATCGCGGTAGCAATCGCGCCTTTCCCCCAGCGCCGAGAGCACCGTCAGCCGCTCCGGCCCCGGATAGTAGCGCGCCAGCGCGGCGTTGATCGCATGCACCAGCTGATGCGCGTCAATAAAATCGCGGCCGGCGACAAAGCGCCGCAGCGCCTCAACAAACGCCTCCGGCGGCGGACGCATCAGCGCCGGCTGCACGCTGGGGAACAGGCCCGAGCGCGACAGGGCGCAGATGTCGGTCGCTCCCAGCCGCTCCATCAGTTCAACGATGGCGTCAATCGCCGTCAGGCTGCAGCCGATCACGCCGATGCTCGAATAAGGGTTGATCGGCGGCAGATCCTGATGAGCCTGATAAGCGATCACCCCATCCACTGGGTAAAGGCATTCCGGCGGGTTGTGCCCCGAACACAGCACCAGCGCGTTCATCTGCTCGGCGCCGCCGCAGGCGGTGGTCAGCCGATAGCCGGCTTCGTGCGGCGCGATGGCATTCACTTCGGCGGTCACGAAATTCAGCGCTACGTTACTGTCCGCCGCCATATATATCGTCATGTCGCGAATAAAATCGAGATATTCCCGATACAGCCAGCGCGGCGGATAACGATCCTGGCAAAACTGCGGAAAATGCATGGCGATCCAATCAACGAAGTGCGCTTCGTCGAAAATATCCGCCGACATATTTTCCGGCGTCATATTTAATATATGGCTGTCAAAATCGCTGCTGTATGCCATACCGCCTTTAAATCCCTGCTTGTCGAAAACCGTCAGGGAAAGCGGCCTTTTGCAATGATTAACCGACTTATTTTTTATAAAGTTATAGGCAAAAGAGATGCCGGCGGCCCCGCCGCCAATCACACCGAACTTATACATGAAATATCACCTTATAGTCATTGAACTGCGCTAAGAACTATTGCTTCAGGTGTTGGAATAAAATGACGCTTTATTCCTTATTAACTTCTTGTATTGCGAGAACGAGAACCTTCGTCCCACCCTGGTGTGAAGACTTGTACGGGTTTCATGGCCGATAAAATAACGGCGCCCCGAACAAGCGTTATTTTTCTGCCCCGATAGTAGGGCGACCGTCGCTGGCTTGCTTTATATGAAAGGCCAACTATCATTGCGTTTCGGCCAATTTGCCCGCCAAAGGGAACACATGCGCAACGTCCGCATTGATGACATCGACCACGTAACCCGCGCGGTGATCGCCATCGGCACCGATTATCCGCCGGGGCACCTGCTGCCAATGCACAGCCACCGGCGTGCGCAGTTGCTGTACGGCGCTACCGGCGTCATGCACGTTTTCACGCAGCAAGGCAATTGGGTCGTTCCGCCGCAGCACGCGGTGTGGCTGCCGCCGCAGATGCCGCACGCGGTGCGGATGGTCGGCGTCACCACCCGCAGCCTGTACCTCGAACCCGGCGCGTTGCCCGCCGAACGCCCGCAGGTATGTCAGGTGGTCAGCGTCACGCCGCTGATGCGCCAGCTGTTGATGGCGGCGGTGGATATGCCGCTGGAGTATGAACAACAGGGCCGTGACGGAGCGCTGGCGGCGCTGCTGCTGCACGAGCTGGCCCGGCTGCAACCTTTGCCGTTGCACATCCCGCTGCCCGCCGATCCTCGGCTGGGTGAGCTGTGCCGCGCCTTTTTGCAACACCCCGACGCCCACGACTCCGCGCAGCGGTGGGCGCACCGTCTGTACATGAGCATTCGCACCTTCAGCCGCTTCTTTCGCGCGCAGACCGGCCTGCCTTTTTCGCAATGGCGCCAGCGCGCCTGCGTGGTGCTGGCGCTGGCGCTGCTGGCCGAAGGGCACAGCGTGACGCAGGTGGCGATGGAGATGGGATATGACAGCAGCGCGGCGTTTTCAACCATGTTCCGCCGCGTGCTGGGGCAGGCGCCCTCCTCCTATCTGACAGAAGACGGGCGCGACGGTTGACGGATTAGCGGAATTTCTTGTGGTTGGCGTCGCGGGTTTGCTTGAAGCCTTGCGCCAGCTGCTTCGCTTCGGCGACTTTGCCCTGATTGGCCAGCGCCAGCGCCTGATCGATCTGGCCGATCAGGGTGTCCAACCCGCTGCGGAAATCTTTCATCTCCGGGCTGTCGGCGGCTTTGTCTTCCAGCTTCGGCGGAGTGCCCTGTTTGGCATCCTGCGCGGCGGCGCGCATGTTCTGCAGGCTCTGTTTGAGGGTAGCGGCTGAGTCGGTATTCAGCACCGTTTTGTAGTTTTCCGCCAGGGTGTCCATATCGTCGCCGAGATCGGCGGCGACCGCCAGCGAACTGGCTGCCAGCAGCGCCAACGCCGCCAGCGCTTTCAGGGTATTCTGCATGTTTGCTCACCTTCCAGTTATTGTTTTAATTAACCCACCGTTACCATAGGCAAGGCCGGGAAAAATCGAAACCGGAGATTTGTAAGCAAGGTTGAGACGGGATAACGCGCGGCCGGCGGGCGCCGGCCGCGCAGCGGATCACTGGCCGGCGATCTTCATTTCCGGCAGCAGCACCGAACCGCACTGGATATTGCTGCGGGTTTCGATATCGCTGCCGACGCTGACGATGTTGCGCAGCATGTCTTTCAGGTTGCCGGCGATGGTGATCTCGCTGACTGGGTACTGGATCTCGCCATTTTCCACCCAAAAACCGGCGGCGCCGCGAGAATAATCGCCGGTGACGCCGCTGACGCCCTGGCCCATCAATTCGGTGACCACCAGGCCGGTGCCAAGCTGCTTCAGCATGCCGGCGAAGTCTGCGCCCTGCCCGGCAATGCGCCAGTTATGGATGCCGCCGGCATGGCCGGTGCTGTGCAGGCCCAGCTTGCGCGCCGAGTAGCTGGTCATCAGCCAGGTTTGCAGCACGCCATCCTTGACGATATCGCGCCGCTGGGTGCGCACGCCCTCGCTGTCGAACGGCGTCGACGCCAGCCCTTTCAGCAGGTGCGGATGCTCCTCGACGGTCAGCCACTCCGGCAGGATCTGCTTGCCGAGCGAGTCCAACAGGAAGGTAGATTTGCGATAAACGCTGCTGCCGCTGATGGCGCCTACCAGATGGCCGAACAATCCGGTGGCCACCTCGGAGGCGAACAGTACCGGCGCCTTCATGGTCGACAATTTGCGCGGCGCGAGGCGCGCCAGCGTGCGGCGGGCGCACTCCTGTCCCACCCACTCCGGGCTGTGCAGATCGCCCATCGCCCGGCCGATGGTGTAAGCGTAATCCCGCTCCATGTCGCCGTCCTGTTCTGCGATGACGCAGCTGGACAGCGAGTGACGGCTGGAACAGTAGCTTTGCAGCATGCCGTGGCTGTTGCCGAACACCTTGATGCCGTAGTGGCTGTTGAAGCTGCCGCCTTCGGTGTTGGTAATGCGTTTGTCCGCCGCCAGCGAAGCCTGCTCGGCGCGCGCCGCCAGCTCGATGCCGCGCTCGGCGTCCAGCTCGGTCGGGTGGAACAGATCGAGATCCGGCGCCTCGAACGCCAGCAGATCTTTCTCCGCCGGGCCGGCGCAGGGATCCTCAGAGGTATAGCGCGCGATGTCCAGCGCCGCCTGTACGGTGCGAGCGATGGCGTCCGGGCTGAGATCGGTGGAAGAGGCGCTGCCTTTGCGCTGGCGGTGATACACGGTAATGCCCAGCGCACCATCGCTGTTGAACTCGACGTTTTCCACTTCGCCGAAGCGGGTGCTGACGCTGATGCCGGTCGATTTGGTGACCGCGACTTCCGCCGCGTCGGAACCGGCGCGGGCCAGCTCCAGCGCCTGAGAAACGGCCTGTTCCAGCGCCTTGCGCTGTTCTGCAACTTGAGTGACTACTTTCATCAATCTGCCATAATTAATCAGAAAATCGTTGAGAAAAGTGCCGGAGCGGCGTAGTTGTGCACGCGGAGCGGCGCGCAAAAATCCTGAGATCTCTGCCGTTGAGTCTAACAGGAACCGCGTTGAATTTCGCATAAAGCCGGCAACCTGTTAGGATTAGCCTCTTTTTAACGGAGCCTACCATGAACAAACAGCCTGAAGACTGGCTCGACGATGTCCCGGAGAATGAAAACGAGGACGATGACGAGATTATCTGGGTCAGTAAAAGTGAGATTAAACGTGATGCCGAAGCGCTGAAAGACCTGGGGGCCGAAATGGTCGATCTGGGCAAAAACGCGCTGGATCGCATTCCGTTGGATGAAGATTTGCGTGCCGCCATCGAACTGGCGCAGAAGATCAAAAAAGAGGGCCGTCGCCGTCAGCTGCAGCTGATCGGTAAAATGTTGCGCGCCCGCGATATCGAGCCGATCCAGACCGCGCTCGACAAGCTGAAAAACCGCCACAACCAGCAGGTTTCGCTGTTCCACAAGCTGGAAGCGCTGCGCGACCGTCTGGTCGAAGAAGGCGATGACGTCATTCCGTCGATCCTGGATCTGTATCCGGCCGCCGATCGCCAACAGCTGCGTTCACTGGTGCGCAACGCGCAGAAAGAGAAGGCCGCCAACAAGCCGCCTAAGGCTTACCGCCAGATCTTCCAATACCTGCGCGAGCTGGCCGAAGCGGCCGACTAAGCGCCGCCGCCATCCCGGGATGAACCCGTTTCATCCCCGGTGATGTGCCGGTTCGCCGCTGCTTTCGCGGATATTGAAGCGCAGGCTGCCTTCCAGCTCTTCTTCCGCCTCTTCAAACAGCAGAATGATCGCGCCGAAACGACGCTTGCTGCGGGCATTCAGGTGAGTGAACTCGATTTCCACCGGCAGACCGATATCGCCGGTCACTACGTCCCACAGCGCGTCGAGGTTGGCGCCGAATCCCTCGTCCAGCGCAAACTTGTGCGCAAAATCGCGGTAGAAGGTCGGCACATCTTGGATCTGTTCAAAATCAAACTCTACTTTTGCCATCAAACTCACTCCACACGAATGAAGTTTTTGTAATGGTCGCGCGTGACGAAGATCAGACCGTCGCTCGAATACAGCAGGCGATCGGCGCCGCGCCGGCCACACTGGTAATTGATGTCCGCTTCGCGCCAGACCCGGCCGCCGGCGCTCGGCAGTTGCCCTTCACGGTTAGAGAATCGATCGCCGCCAATCGCCTTGCCCGGCAATACCTCACAGAGGTTGCCTGAACGCGGGTCCCAGCCCTGCTCGCGCGCCTGCTTCTTGGTGACGTAATAGCCCGGAAGCCGCTGATGCTGCTGCAGGTAACTCACCACCGTTTGCTGCTGCGTGAGCCGATCGATGCTCTGCTGTTGCCCCGCCGGCGCTTGTACCACCGTCGCATTGCCGCCGATCGCACGGTGCTCGTTGCCGCGCAGCGCGCTGAAGACGGCGATGACCACGGCGATGACAATCGCCAACAGAATCCGCTTGTTCATGACATTCCCTGAAATTATGCCGCCGAAGGCGCCGCAGCTCCCCCAGGCTAGTTAGGTATATAGCCGACCAGGATGAAACTAAGATGACCGGCACGTCACGTTTTCACGGCGGTAAGCGTTTCATCCACTCATGACAATGATGCCACTTTCCAGTCGTTCTGGCACTCGGAGTCTCTCTGAAAACGGGCCGCCTCACATGAGGCGGCTCGCCATGCCAGGCGCTGCTTTCAGTATAGTCAGGGAAGGCGCCGCACAACGCGGCGCAACAGGAGGGAACGCATCAATCGATCAAGGCGTGACGATAGCGATGCAGCATGTCGGCCAGGCGTTTCACCGGCCCGGTGACGCTGAGCGGCGCCTGATTGTCCACCAGCTTCTGCTGGTACTCGTTCATTTCACCCAGCAAGCGATCGTAGTAATAGGCGCGCTTGACGTCGTTCTTGGCGGAGACCACCCGATCGGCGGTGCTGCGGATCTGGCGGTGGAAGGCCGACAGCTCTTCGCTGACCGGAATCTCCGCCCGCTGCATGCGCTGGTGGGCGATGATCAGGTTCAGCGCCAGACGATACTTGGCGATGTCGTTCGGGAACATCATCAGCAACTGGTTAAGCTGCTGATACAGCGCCGGCAGGTGGTTTTGCCGACGACGCGCCGCCTTGGTGGTCAGCGCCGACACCGCGCTGCTGACGAACTGGTTGAGCAACGTGCGGCCGGTGCGTTCACGCGAATTGTCGCGGATCAGCAGCAGCACCATCAGCCCAACGCAGCTGCCGAGGAACTGGCCCAGCGCCCCGTCGAGAAACTGGGTGACGTTGAACTCCATCGGGTTGCTCAGCACCAGAATGTTGATGGTCCCGGCCAGCAGCCCCAGCGAACCGAGCCGCCGCTTCTGCACCTCGATGCCGATGAAAAACGCCAGCAGGCCGAGGCTGAGACACAGCAGCAAAATGCTCTGCTGCGTTGCCGGCAGGATCACCATGAAGAACAGAGAGCCGACCGGGATCGCCGCCAGCATGCCCAGCACGAAATCCATCGCCACCATGCGCGGCGCCGGGGTGCGCATCGCCAGCGAGGTGATGACCGCGATGATCACCATAAAACCGCTGCCGGACGTCCAGCCGGTCCACAGCCACAGCAGGCTGCCGAAGGCCGTCGCCACAAAGGTGCGCAGGCCGTTGATCATCGCGTGATGTCCTTCCGCCGAAGTCGGCTTGACCACGGTTTCGTTGCTCAACACCCCCTCTTCCACCGCGCTGATGCTGCAGTTGGCGTGCACGCCTTTCGACAGCAGCAGGTAGCGCGTCGCCGCGCCGACCCAGCCGGTGAGGGTCGGCAGCGTTTCCTCGGAACGATGCGTGGTCAGCACCTGGCGCAGCAGCTTCATGCGCTTGTGGATCTCCTGCGGGGTTTCCGCCGGGACCATCAGTTGCTCACGCAGGCTGTCTTTCAGCGCGTCCGGGTGATTCAACAAGATCAGATAGGTTTCGCAGGCCTGGGTGATCAGCGTCAGCGACAGCGTATGCAGCGCTTTTACCCGGCGGTTGACCTTCTGCCAGCGCGAGGACTCCATCATCAGGTTGTTGCGCATGCCGTCCAGCGCCGTGGTGCTCTTCACCAGATTGCTCCAGGCGCGATCGATATCCTCTTTGTCGGCATTGCTGATGCACATCTGCATCAGGCGGTATTGCGCCACCAGCAGCTGATCCACCGCCCGATCGATGTCCTGTTTGATCGAACGCGGCGAGAACAGCAGATCCGCCAACACGGCGCTGACGATCCCCAGCACGATCTCGCTGCAACGTTCGATGGCGAACTGCGGCGCTTCCAGCAGATGAGACTCGCTGGTGGCGACCGTCACGATGATGATCAGCGCGGTATACCCGGCCAGCCCCCAGGCATAGGAGTTCTCCACCTTGATAAGCGAAGAGATCCAGGTGCAGAAACCGGCCCAGATGCAGCACAGCAACAGCATCACCACCGGCGCGCGGGCGGTGGTGATGATAATGATCAGGCCGACGAAGCAACCGATAAAGGTGCCGATAATGCGCAGCCAGCCGCGGTGGCGGATGGCGCCGGAGAAGGGTTCGCCGCCGGCGGCAAAGGCCGGGCCGGCGGCGACGATGGCGGCGGTCATCGCCGACCAGCGCGGGGTTTCCAGATTGAGATGGAAGCCGACGAACAGCGCAAACACAATCGCGAAGCTGAGTTTGAAGGCGAATCTCAGCCGGATAAAGGTTGGGCTGCTCATTAGCCGAACTCACGCAGCCGGTGCATCAGGCGCACAAAAGGCGAGCCGCTGTCGGCATTGCGATCGTTCTTGCCGACGATCACCACGGTAGCGGTGGTGCCGGCCGGGTACGGATGCTGTTGATCCTTGGCGTCCAGCAGGATCTTCACCGGCACGCGCTGCGCCAGGCGCACCCACTCCAGGTTGCTGTCAATCGAGGCCAACCCTTTGTTGTTCACCGTGCTGCTGCTGTTGTTCACCGCCGCCGCCACGCTGTCGACGGTGCCGTGCATGATGCGGTTGCTGCCGAGCGGGGTGATCTCCGCGCGGTCGCCCTTATTCAGGCCATTCAGCTTGGTTTCTTCCAGGTACGCCAGGATGTAGAAGGAATCTTTCTTCACCAGCGCCACCGCCACCGAGCCGCGGGTGATGTATTCGCCGGCATGGACGTTGAGGTTGGTGCTCCAGCCATCGGCCGGCGCCCGCACCGTGGTGCGTTCCAGATCCAGCTGCGCCAGCTCGCGCGCCGCAATGGCCTTCGCCAACTGGTGCTGCACGGTCTGCAGTGAGTTGTTCGACTGGTCAATCTCTTCCTGCGACATCGCCTGCACGCCCAGCTTCACGCGGCGGCCGGCCTCGCGCCGTTTTTCCGCCGCCAGCGTCTGATAGTAGGCGACGTCGGCGCCGGCTTCCGCCAGCGCCTGCTCATAACGCGGCCGATCGACCACGAACAGCACCTGGCCTTTCTTCACCAGTTGGTTATCCACCACCGGCACGTCGGTCAGCAGGCCGCTGACGTCCGGGGCGATCGCCACCACATCGGCGGTAAACTTGGCATCACGCGTCCACGGCGACTCGGTGTAGAACACCCAGGCCTTGAATATCGCGGCGATGCCCAACAGCACAAGAATCAAAGTGATCGCGATTCGGGTTATTTTTATCGAAAAATTTTTCACAGCGACCTCAAACAAAAAGACACGAAATCAGATAAAACAAGCAGCAATACAGCGCGGTGTTAAACAGCGCCGGATGCCAGACAAAATCGTAAATCCCCGTCGGCTGCAGCAGGCGGCGCAGGAGAAAAAACAGCGCCAGCGACACCAGCAGCTCGAAAAACACCGGCGGAAACGACAGCCCGAAGATGACCATAACCGGAAGCAAACTCATCACTTTTTCCTTATTGTTCACTACGCCGGGGAAAGACACATCTCGCCATTCACATTCTCTTTACATTTTAGCGTGCGCGCGCCACAAATCTTGACCGGACAGCTTGTCCAGGTCACGAACCCGAAAAAAGGTTAAACTTGGGGGCAGACATCCACGACAGGGATTGCGAGGGTGCCGGAGGAGCGGCAGGATTGCGTTGCCGATCGCTCTCGCACGTTGGTAAGGTCTATTCACCCGACCACGTTATATTAGCCTGCTTACTATCAAGTCATCAACAATCTGTGATCTAAATCACTTTTAAGCCAGAGTGAATAATGGAAAGATTAAAACGGATGTCGGTATTCGCCAAAGTGGTTGAGTTCGGGTCGTTTACCGCGGCCGCACGCCAACTCGACATGAGCGTTTCATCGATCAGTCAGACCGTCTCGAAACTGGAAAATGAACTGCAGGTCAAGCTGTTGAACCGCAGCACGCGCAGCATCGGCCTGACCGAGGCCGGCAAAATCTACTATCAGGGCTGCCGACGCATGCTGCAGGAAGTCAGCGAGGTGCATGAGCAGCTGTACGCATTTAACAATACTCCCGCCGGCACGCTGCGCATCGGCAGCTCATCTACCATGGCGCAAAACGTGCTGGCGAACATGACCGCCGAGATGATGAAAGAGTACCCAGGCCTGACGGTCAACCTGGTAACCGGCATTCCGGCGCCGGATCTGATCACCGACGGACTGGATCTGGTGATCCGCACCGGGGCGCTGCAGGACTCCAGCCTGTTCTCCCGCCGCCTGGGGCAGATGCCGATGGTGGTGTGCGCCGCAAAAAGCTACCTGATCCAGCACGGTACGCCGCAGAAGCCGAGCGACATGGTCAACTTCTCCTGGCTGGAGTACAGCGTGCGGCCCGACAGCGAATTTGAACTGATGTCGCCGGAAGGCATCACTACACGCATTTCCCCGCAGGGGCGCTTCGTCACCAACGACTCCTCCACCATGATCCGTTGGCTGAAAAACGGCGCCGGCATCGCCTACGCCCCGCTGATGTGGGTGATCGAAGAGATCAAACGCGGCGAGATCGAGATCCTGTTCAAAAGCTACCATTCGGATCCGCGGCCGATCTACGCGCTCTATACCGAGAAAGACAAACTGCCGCTGAAGGTGCAGGTGTGCATCAACTATTTAACCGACTATTTCGAACGCGTAGCGGCGGTCTATCAGGGCTATCGCTGAGCGGCGCTCAAATAGCGGCGCGCCAGCGCGGCCAGCAGCGTCAGCGCCACCATGCCGAAGCCCCACAGCAGCCAGACGGCGTAGCCCGCCCAGGTCAGCAGCACAGGAAAATAGCTCGCCAGCCCGCTGCCCAGCTGTTTCAGCCATGGCAGCCAGGCGTCCAGCACCGCCTGCGGCACCAGGCTCAGCGCACCGTTCACCGGCAACGATGCCTTTCCGGCTGCCTCCGCCAACGCCGGGAGCCAGGCCAGCAGCGTCCATAGCGCCATGGCGCCCAGCAGCAGCGCGAGTGTCCAACCGCCCCGGTTCACGGCACACCGCCGCCGCACTGCGGACAAAAGCGGCTACCCGGCGGCAACGGTGCGGCGCACTGGCCGCAGGTGGCGCTTAGCGCGGCAAACGGCTGACCGCAGCGGTGGCAATAACGGGCGCCCGATTTATTCACTGCCCGGCATTCCGGGCACTGCGGCCCCGGCTCGCCATGCTGGTTATAGCGGTTGCCATGATGCCCGCCGCCGTGGCCCGCGCGCTGATGACCGCCGTGAATACCGCCTTGCCCCAACAACCGTTTCAGTAAGCTCATCCCGCCTCTCCTCTGTGCATTGACGCTGAACCTCACTGTAAACCCTGGAGTAAACTCCAGGGTAAAGCCCGGCGAGCAGGATTTACGTTTCATTACATCGTAAAAGTGGCAAGGCTTTGATGCCGTTAACAAAAGCACCATCGGCATTATCCCACGCCGTCGCGCTGCGTTATGCTGCGGAAACCTCTCCCTGCATCAGGAATAACCATGAAAAAAATCATACTGGACTGTGACCCGGGGCATGACGACGCCATCGCTCTGTTGCTGGCCTGGGGCAATCCGCAGATCGACCTGCTGGCGGTCACCACCGTGGTGGGTAACCAGACGCTGGACAAAGTGACGCGCAACGCCCTGGCGGTGGCCCGTATCGCCAATATCACCGGCGTCCCCTTCGCCGCCGGCTGCCCGCGTCCGCTGGTGCGCAATATCGAAGTGGCGCCCGACATTCACGGCGACTCAGGCCTCGATGGCCCGGTGCTGCCGGAACCCCACCTGCAGTTGGACTCACGCCACGCGGTAGACCTGATCATCGAGACCGTGATGGCCCACCCGCCGGGCAGCGTGACGCTGGTGCCGACCGGCGGCCTGACCAATATCGCCATGGCGGTGCGTAAAGAGCCGCGCATTGCCGAACGGGTCAAGGAAGTGGTGCTGATGGGCGGCGGCTATCATGTGGGCAACTGGAGCGCGGTGGCGGAGTTCAATATCAAAATCGATCCCGAGGCGGCGCACATCGTGTTCAACGAAAAATGGCCGCTCACCATGGTCGGGCTGGATCTCACCCACCAGGCGCTGGCCACGCCGGCAGTCTGCGAACGCATCGCCGCCCTCGGCACCCGGCCGGCCGCCTTCGTCGGCGAACTGCTGGCATTCTTTGGCCGTATGTACCAACAGGCGCAGGGCTTCAGCGCCCCGCCGGTGCACGATCCATGCGCGGTGGCCTATGTGATCGACCCGAGCGTCATGACGGTGCGCAAAGCGCCGGTAAATATAGAACTGACCGGCACCCTCACCTTAGGCATGACGGTGGCGGACTTCCGCGCGCCGCCGCCGCCGGATTGCCACACCCAGGTGGCGGTCAAACTGGATCAGGATAAATTCTGGGATCTGGTGGTGGATGCGCTGGAGCGGATCGGCGACGTGGAGTAAGCGCACAAGAGACGAGATTAACGCGCTTGGGCAGGCGCGTTAGTCCGTATTCTGCCGCGGCAACGGGAGGCTCAAGCCATAATCTCTTTTATTTCCAATGCAGCAGAACAATCCTAACAATAAGTCATTTTATAAAAATTAAAAAAACAGATAAAGACAAGAAGAATCTTAATAAAAATAAAACCATAAAAATCACATTAAATTTAAAAATCAGCAATGGAAAACGATGAAATAAATCTCCGCCGTCACGCCGCCGCTGACGAAATAAATTAAACAATAATATACCTATTTTATTCTTCACATTGACTACCGACATAGGCCATCGCCGAGATACCTCACGATATTCACACACGTCAAGACAACGCTCAATCAACTGATTTTAATAAACAAAAATAATGTTCAATTAAAAATTGACTGAATCACAATAGATTTGAGAAAATAGCGCATCTATTTTTGTAAACAACAAAAATGCCTTTTACGGGTGAAAAATACGGCTTAACCTTTCTTTAGGCACACGGCCTCGCGCATTCTCAGGGTAAACATTATTTAGCGCTTCACCATGAAGACGGATTAAATTTCCCATGAGACATTTTCGAATTGAACATTACATGCATTTCAACATCAGGATAAAGGATAGGGAATAATCAAAACATGCATTTAATAAACGCTATCAAGCCATGGCAGGTTAACCATGGCCGATAAATCTCCCGCTAACGCAGCGACCATCGCCGTGCTGCCCCTGCTGCTGATCTGGATGGCAGTGATCCTGCCGGTCTATCACCCCAACATGGGCGGCGGCGGTCTGGCGCTGCCGCAAAACATTCTGGCCTGGGGCGTCATGGCGCTCACTACGCTGATCGTGACGTTTACCGTTTGCCTGGGTCGCATCCGCCTTTCGCTGACCCCCACCGCCCGGCGGTTGCTGCTCGGCATCGCCGTGCTGGCGCTGCCGCTGCTGTATACCCGCCCCGAGTGGCGCGAAGACGCCCTGTGGCGCTGCGCCGGTTTGCTCGGCGGTTGGCTGTTCTATGTCGCCTGCCTGCAGCTGCGCCTAACCCCCAGGCAGCGCGAGTTGCTGCTGTACGGTCTGCTGTTCGCCATCGGCATTCAGGCGTTGCTGGCGGCGCTGCAGCTGTTCGCCCCCACGCTGGCCTGGGTAGCCCCTAACGGAAGCCGGGTCTACGGCGTCTTTCAGCAGCCGAACGTGCTGGGCAGCTTTATTGCCACCGGGCTGGCTTTGGCGCTCTGGCTGCTGCTGGCTCCCTTCACTGCGCCGACGCGGCGGCGGCAAATCCCGCTGCTCGCGCTGCTGGCCGTTTTCTCCGCCCTGCTGGTGCTGATCCAGTCGCGCGCCGCCTGGCTTGGCGGCGCCTTGGCGGCGGTTTTGCTGCTGTGTCGTTTTGCCCGCCGGCGCCCGGCCGCGAGCCGCTGGGCCGGCGGCGCGCTGCTGCTGGGCGTGACGATAGGTACCACGGTGTTGTTCACCGGTTTCGGCCTGGATGGCCGCGCGGGTCTGATCGGTCGGGAGCTGTCCAATAGCGCTCGCCTCACCATGCTGCATGACGTCGGCGCCATGATCCTGGCCAAGCCGCTGCTGGGCTGGGGTTACGGCGGTTTTGAATACAGCTTCGCGCACTTTCGCCTGCAGGAAATGCCCTGGCGAGAAGTGTTGGAAGTCGCCGGGCATCCGCACAATGAAGTCCTGCTGTGGTGGGTTGAGGGTGGCCTGCCGGCGCTGGCAGGTATCGCTATCGTCCTTGCCGCCGGCGTACGGCTGCTGAAAAGCGCCTGGCAACGGGATCGAGAACAGCCGAATGGTGCGCGCGTCGGCTTGTTCCTGGTGCTGCTGCCGATGCTGATACACACCCAGCTGGAATACCCTTTCTATCTGTCTGCGCCGCACTGGCTGGCGTTTCTGCTGCTGCTGGCGTTGCTGGACGGCCAAACCGGCGAGCCCCGCCCGCTGCCGTTCGCCAAAGCCCTGAGCCTGCCGGTGGCGCTTGCGGCGCTCGGCGTGCTGGTGATGGCGGTCTTCGCCTGGCAAGGGCGCATGGCGCTCACCCAGTCGGAGCGCACTATGCTGGCCAACATCGACAGCATCGAGCAGATGCCGTCGCCGGCCGCCTGGATCTACCGGGAGCGCAAAACCTTCGACGAGCAATCTCACGCGCTGCTGGTCTACAACCAGACGCGTGATGATGCCCTGTTGACCGGCTATCGGCAGTGGGCCAATGCCTATCTGCAGCGCCGTATCGACGCCAACGTCTACGCCACGCTGATCATGATCTTGCGCTATCAGGGGGATCAGGCACAAGCCGACGCTCGCCTGCGGGAAGCCGCTTTCCTGTTTACGCGGGATGCGCGGTTTAGGTAGGGACAACAAGGTGAGAGCGATGCCTCGTCGCTCTCACCTCCGTCATTTATGTAGCAAAATTAACGCGGCAATATCGCGCACTCTTTATCCAGCAGCGACTCTACCGACGCGCGATTGCCGACGTCCCAGCCGCGCTTCGAGGCCAGCAAGATAAACCCTTGCCGGCCGGCAAACGTCGTCGGAACGACGACCACGCCATATTCCGCCAGCTGCGGCGGCGACAGATGGAAATAATCCGCCAAATCCTTAATCGGGTAGATGCCCATCACGGCTGGCTGCATCACGCGGCGAGCATAATAGGTGTGGCGCAACAACTTATCCGGCAAAGGCCGCCATTGTTCCTGTATGTAGGGGCGTTCCGCCTGCAATTGGCGCCGCACGTCCTCGCGCAGGCAGGTCAGGTGAATGTGCAACTGGTTTTGGCTGCGGCCGTAAGCGGAGTTGATCGCCATGCCCAACATATCATCCGGCACCGGCCCGCCATACTCGGCGGCCAGCCGGTAACGCATCAGCCAGGCATAGCCAAAATAGTCCGTCCGTTCTCCAACCAGCAGCTGCGGACTTTCAATGCCGGAGAGCGGCGCCGTCGGCACCAGGATAAAGTGATAAGGGTAACGTGGGTTCTGCAGCACGCTAAAGCCCTGCGCTTTCCCCTGCGGCATATAAATCTGCTCGCACGGGGCCGGATTGCGTTTTTGCTGATAGTTGGCCATGCAGAGTTTATCGACCACGCCCCACAGCGCATCGGAACGGGCGCAGCCCGTCAGGGACAGAACGCCCAGCACCAGCAGCCAACGCCGGGCGGATAATGCCAGGCGCGTCATTCTTGTCGTGCTCTGTTTTTTCGCCACGTCAATTTCATTCCATTATGTCGTGCAGGCTACGGCGTCCTGCCGCGCTTAGCGTTACGAATGCGAGAAAGGCCGCGAAATGGAGCATGGTTGAGGGGCCAACGCGTGGCCCCTTGAGGAAAGATTACGCCGTGCCGCCGACGGTTAACGTATCCAGTTTCAGCGTCGGTTGGCCGACGCCTACCGGCACGCTCTGGCCTTCCTTGCCGCACACGCCCACGCCTTTATCGAGCGCCAGATCGTTGCCGACCATCGAGATCTGCTGCATCGCCTCGATGCCGGAGCCGATCAGCGTCGCCCCTTTCACCGGTTTGGTGATGCGTCCCTTCTCGATCAGGTAGGCTTCGGTGGTGGAGAACACGAACTTGCCGGAGGTGATGTCCACCTGACCGCCGCCAAAGTTCGGCGCGTACAGACCGTACTCGACGCTGGCGATGATCTCTTCCGGCGTCGATTGGCCCGCCAGCATGTAGGTGTTGGTCATACGCGGCATCGGCAGATGCGCATAGGACTCACGGCGGCCGTTGCCGGTCGGGGCGACGCCCATCAGCCGCGCGTTGAGCTTGTCCTGCATGTAGCCTTTCAGCACCCCGTTTTCAATCAGCACGTTGTACTGGCCCGGCACGCCTTCGTCGTCGATCGCCAGCGAGCCGCGGCGCCCTTGCAGGGTGCCGTCATCCACTACGGTGCACAGTTCGGAAGCCACCAGCTCACCCATATGGCCGCTGAATACCGAGGTGCCGCGCCGGTTGAAGTCGCCTTCCAGGCCGTGGCCCACCGCTTCGTGCAGCAGCACGCCCGGCCAGCCGGCGCCCAGCACGACCGGCATATTGCCGGCCGGCGCCGCCACCGCGCCGAGGTTGACCAGCGCCATGCGCACCGCTTCTTTGGCATAGGCATCGGCGCGCACGTCGCCGTCGACGGTTTCCAGGAAGTAGTCATAGCCGAAACGGCCGCCGCCGCCGCTGGAGCCGCGCTCACGCTTGCCGTCCTGCTCCACCAGCACGCTGACGGAAAGGCGCACCAGCGGGCGAACGTCCGCCGCCAGCGTGCCGTCGGTGGCGGCCACCAACACCTGCTCGTAAACGCCGGTGATGCTGGCGTTCACTTCCTGCACCCGCGCATCGGCGGCGCGCGCCACCTTGTCGACGCGGTGCAGCAGAGCGATTTTCTCTTCGCGCGGCAGGCTTTGCAGCGGATCGAGCAGCGGATACAGCGCCCGGTAACCGATCTCGCCCAGGGTATGCGCCCGCCCGTCGCCCTGCTCGCGCACGATGCTGCGCGCCGCCTGGGCGCTCTGCTGCAGCGCATTCAGGGTGATCTGATCGGCATAGGCGAAGCCGGTCTTCTCACCGCTGACGGCGCGCACGCCGACGCCCTGGTCGATATTGTAAGAGCCATCCTTGATGATGCCGTCCTCGATCACCCAGGCTTCGTGATAGCTGGACTGGAAATAGAGATCGGCGTAGTCGATACGGCGTTCTGCCAGTTGACCCAGTACCCTGTACAGGTCTTGATGACTCAGCTTGTTGGTAGCGAGTAACTGCTCACTGACAAACGTCAAGCTCATAATGGTTTCACTCTTGATTGGAGGATAGCTTGTCAGACGGCGCCGTCAGCGACGTCTGGAATCGGTTGTGCTGCAGCACCGGCATCTGCGCACGAATATTTTTCAGGCTTGCGGTGTCCACGCGCACCTTCAGCGCCGCCACGGCGTCCGGGTTCTCGGCCAGCACCTTGCCCCAACCGTCAACAGCCAGCGTGTGGCCCCAGGTGCGACGGGTCGGCCCGTGGCGCCCCACCTGCGCCGGCGCCAGGATCATGCACTGGTTTTCGATCGCCCGGGCGCGCAGCAGGATTTCCCAATGCGCCTCACCGGTGACCCGGGTAAACGCCGCCGGCACCGAAATCAGTTCGGCGCCCTGCGCCCGCAACGCCTGGAACAGCGCGGGGAAGCGCAGATCGTAGCATATGGTCATGCCCAAGCGCCCGACCGGCGTATCCACCACCGTCAGGTGCTGCCCGTGCTGGTAGGTATCCGACTCGCGGTAGTGGCCGTGCGCATCGTTGATATCCACATCGAACATGTGCAGTTTGTCATAGCGGGCGCGGATCTCGCCCTGCTCGTCGAACAACAGGCTGCTGGTGGTGATAAGTTCCGGGTTTTCGCGGCTGATCAAGGGCATCGAGCCCACCAGCAACCACACCCCATAGCGGCGCGCCAGCTCGCGCACCGCGTTCTGCAGCGGGCCATCGCCCTGTTTTTCCGCCTGTTGGCGGTAGGCCGCGGAGTTGGCGAACAGCAGCGCGTTCTCCGGCGTCATGACCAGTTTTACCCCGGCATTGAGCTGCTTGATCTGCTGTTCAATCTGGGCCAGGTTATCGCGTACCTGATCGCCACTGCACAACTGCAACAACGCAACGTTAGCATTCCTCATGACGCCTTATCCTCCTTTGCCTTACGAAGTACCTCATTGATCTTCGGCTGGTCGAGATCGCCGCCGATATGGTAGCGAATCAGCGAAATCTTGCTCCACAGCGGCCCCAGCACCTGCGAGGCGGCAAATACCGCCGCGCCGACGATCGGGTTGACGACAAACGCCGTGGCCACGCCGACGGTCGCCGAAATCGCCGGCGCCACCACCGCCTCCATATCGATGCGGCGGCGCGCCAGATCGATCTGGCCGCTCATGGCGATGTCCGCCGCCAGGCCGTCGATCAATAGATTATCAGTATGCATTATGCCATCTTTCAGCCAGGCGGTGCTGCGGATGGAATCAAAGTAGAAACCTTTGCCGAAGGTATCGCTGAAATCGAACTGCAGCTTGCGCAGCAGGGCGTCGAAGCTGACCAGCCGCAGCAGCTGACCGGCGCGGCCGCCGCCCATGCTGTCGATCTCGCCCTTGCCCATCTTGACCTGCAGCGCGCCGCTTAACGTATTGACCTGCGGCTGCCACGGCGCGCCGTGCCAGTACAGATCGAAGTCCACGTCGTAAGGCGCCCCCTTCAGCGGAATAGTGATGCCGAAGAAGGCGGCGGTTTCATCGATCTTGCCGCCGAGCAGTTTGCCTTTCAGCGAGCTGCGCTCTTCCTGCGCGTTTTGTTTCCACAGGCCGGTGGCGCTCATACGCCCTTTACCGGTATCGACCAGACCGTGATCCAGCGTCAGGGTATCCCCCCGATTAGTCAGATCCGCCTCGACCTTGCCGAGGTTCTGCCCCAGTACCCAGCACGACTTGCAGCGCAGCATCAGCGAAGGCCAGTCGCGGAAGGAAACTTTCTCGGTCGACGGCGACGGTGCGCCCGCCGCGTTTTTCGTCTCGGCGAACTGTGGGTTGTAATACAGGTAGTTGATATCGGCGCGCCACGGCCCGCGATCGGCCACCCGCAGGCTGCCGTCCACTTCGTCGCTCTTGGCGCTCACCAGGGTAGCGCCAAGCTGTTTTTCGGCCGATAGCGTCAGCTTATGCCAGGCCTGGCCGCCCAACAGCAGCTGCGGCGTAGTCAGCGCCACGGTGGTAGGGAAGCTGAAACCGCCCACCTGACCGCTGCCGCCGCCCTGTTTCAGTGCCGGCGCCAGCAGCGCCAGCCACTGCTCACCGTCCAGCGCCGGCAGATTCAGCGTCATCGACTTGCCGGCCGGCAGCGGCGGCGTGCCGCCACCATTGGTTTGCCAAGCGGCGCGCGCCAGATTCACCTGTTTTTTATCGAAGTTCCATTCGCTGTTGAAGCGGTTCTGTTTGCCCGCGCTGCCGGTCAACATGAAACCGTTCAGACCGCCTTTGACCTTGACGTTCACCGGCAGTGCCTCGCCCGGTGCCTTGTCCAGCGGTGAAGGTAAGTGACTGCTCACTTTCTTCAAATCCGCGTCAATGCCGATATCATAGCTGGCCGAGCCCTGATGCGGCAGCGTGATGGCCACCTGGCTCTGCCAGGGCGCGCTGCCGCTGAGCGCATCAGCGGCCTCTTTTGGCAGGCCGGGGAACTTGCCCGGCTGCCAGTCGCCCTTCAGGCCGACATTGATCTTGTAATCGCGATCGCCTTCCTGCGTGGAAAAGTTGACCGTCACCGGCTGCCCGAACCAATTGGCCGACAGGGGGTCGCTCTGCAGGTTGCCGTTGTCGAAGCGGAACTTGCCGCTGAGCTTTTGCAGTTCGCTGTCCAGCGGCTTTATCAGCAACGAATTGTTGTTCAGCGCCACTTCGCCGGTGGCTCTGACCTGCTCGCCGTCCAGGGGAATATCAAGATGTAAGCGCCCACTGACATCACCGCCAATCTGCAGCTGCTCCAGCGCCGCCCCGAGCGAATCGTGCAACGGCGTCTGCATGAAGTAGTCATGCACGTCGCTGCCCGCACCCGCGACTTCGGCGTCGATCAGCAGCCGCTCTTTCAGGTAATCCGGGATCACCGCGCTGATATTTTTACCCGCCACCTTACCCAATCGGGTTTGCGGCGCATGCATCCACAATCCCTCGTTGGCGAAATCGAGATCGATCGCCAAATCGGTCAGCGCCGGCCAGCCCGGTTGGAACTGGAAGGTGGCGTGACGTAGCGGTACGAAAACTTCAAACTGCCCTTCGTTTTTACGATACGGGAAGTGCTGCGGATCGCCGGAATAAATCAGCGTGGCGTTATCCACCTGGCCGCCCTGAATGGCGCCGCTCAGGTAGTCCACCAGATGCTTGCCCATCAACGGTTCCGGGAAATAGCGCCAGGCGTCGGCGCCGTCATACAGGCGGATGCCCGCCAGGATGTTCAGCCACGGATCGCCCTTGGCCGGCTGCTGATAACGGAAATCACCGTTGACCCACAGCGACTTCGCCTTGACGTCCAGCCCCTGACTCGCCAGCTCCCACCCTTGATCGTTGTAACGCCAGGTCAGCGCGCCGCGCGCGCTGTTGATTTCAAGCGGAGCGCGGAACATGTCGCCGTAAGGCAGGGTGCTGTCGGTGAGCCCCAGCGTCAGGCGGCCGTTCTCCACCCCGCCGCTCAGCGCACCGGAGAAGTGGTTGACGCCGGGCAGCAGTTCCCAACGCTGCCAGCTGACATCACGCCACAGCGCCTGAAAACGGCTCTTTTCCGGCTGCTTGAGCGGGATGTCCAGCGCCAGCGCTGCCACCTGCCCCTGCGGCTGCAGATCGTTCCAGCGCTCGAGCACGTCCGGGCTGAGGAACGAGAAGGTCGGCAGCAGCGCCGACAGACGCTCCAGCTGAATATCAGTCGCGCGCACCCGCAGCTCTTCGTTCTGCGCCGGCCCCATGAATTCGGTGTTTTCCGGCAGCCACAGGGCGGAAAGCGCGCCCTGCGGCCAGGCCTGGCCGTCGGTGCTCAACCGCAGTTGCGGCACGTCGAGCTGCCAACCGGTGCCCTGGCGGCGCAGCGACAGCGCCAGATTATCCACGTCCAGCCGGTGCTGCGCGGCGCCGGTGTCCCAGTTGGCCGCCCCCTGCTTGAGCAACGCATGGCCGCCGGCGATCTGGCCGTTCTGCACCTGCAGCCAGGCAGCCAGGCTGAAGTCGGCGCTTTCCAGCCCGGTGTTGGCGCGCAGCCAGCGGGTAAACCAGGGTTTCATGTCGATGTTATCGGCCTGCAGGTAGACCGTGCCGGTATCCAGCAGGCCTTGATTGTCACGCAGGTCCATGCGCAGCTGCACCACGCCGTGCTGGCCATTCAGCGTCGACAGGCTGATCTGCCCCTCGGCGCGGTGGCGATCGCGGCCGTTGAGCCAGGTCAGCTGGGGAATGTCGAATTCGGCGCGCGCGCCGGCGGGCGTCAGGAATGAAATACGACTGTCGCGCAGATCGAAATGGTCGAGCTGGCGCAGCATCAAATCGCTGATTTTACCGGGTTCAAGGCCATCGCCCTGCCGATCGCCGCCCAGCGTGGCGTTCAAATCAAGCCGGAATTGATAGAAGGTCAGATCGCGGAACTGCCAGCGCCAGTGCAACAGCGACTGCCACACATCCAGCGCCAGCGTCACGCGCTCGATATGCACATCGCTTTTGGGCAGCGTAACGCTCAGGTTACGCACTTCAAGCTGCGGGCCGAAGGTTTCCCAACTGCCCTGTAGGAAATCCATCTGCACGGGCACGCCGGACAGCTTCTCCACCTGCGCCAGCAGTTGGGGACGGTAGTCGTTCAGCTTCGGCAGCATCAGGCGCAGCCCGCTGATCAGCAGCGCCACAATCACGATTAGGGTGGCGCCTGTTGCTAACAGAATCCCAGGCAGTCGCCTCACGCAGTTCTCCTTGCTCCGCTGCCTGGCAACGGGAATATCTATGCACTGACGGGCCCGGCGTGCCGGGCCCCTACCGATGTCGGGCGGGCTACATCATGACGACGTCGAACTGCTCCTGGCTGTACAACGGTTCGATCTGCACCTTCACCTGTTTGCCGACGAAAATCTCCACTTCGGCCAGCGCATGCGACTCTTCGCTCTTCAGCGCTTCGCCGACCGCCGCAGAGGCGTACACCAGGAAGCGATCGGAATCGTAAGCGTGATGCACGCGCACAATCTCGCGCAGGATCTCGTAGCACACGGTTTCCACCGTTTTCACGGTGCCGCGCCCATTGCAAGTAGGACAATCGTGACAGAGCACATGTTCAATGCTTTCACGCGTTCGTTTACGCGTCATTTCAACTAAGCCTAGCTGAGAGAAGCCGTTGATCGTGGTTTTTACCCGATCTTTACTCAACGCCTGCTCCAGCGAGTGCAGCACCCGGCGGCGATGCTCTTCGTTGTTCATATCGATAAAGTCGATGATGATGATGCCGCCCAGATTGCGCAGCCGCAGCTGGCGCGCAATGGCCTGCGTCGCCTCGATGTTGGTATTGAAGATGGTTTCGTCGAGGTTGCGGTGGCCGACGAAGGCGCCGGTGTTGATGTCGACCGTGGTCATCGCCTCGGTCTGATCGATGATCAGATAGCCGCCGGACTTCAGTTCCACCTTGCGCTCCAGCGCACGCTGGATCTCGTTTTCCACGTCGTACAGATCGAAAATCGGCTGGCTGCCGGTATAGAGTTCGAGCTTGTTGGTGATGTCCGGGATGTACTCGCCGGTGAACTCCACCAGCAGATCGTGCGTCAGCCGCGAATCGACGCGGATGCGATCCAGCGCCGCGCCGGCGAAATCGCGCAAGATGCGCTGCGCCAACGCCAGCTCGCCGTACAGCTTGTATTTGGTCTGGTTGCGCTTCTTGCGCTCCATCACCTTGGTCCACAGGCGTTTGAGGAATGCGGCGTCCTGCGCCAGCTCTTCTTCGCCGATGCCTTCCGCCGCGGTGCGGATGATAAAGCCGCCCAGCTCGTCGCAGTGCGGCGCCACGATCGCCTTCAGGCGCTCGCGCTCGGCTTCGCTGTCGATGCGCTGCGACACGCCGACGTGCGCCGCACCCGGCATGAAGACCAGATAACGCGAAGGCAGCGTGATATCGGTGGTCAGACGCGCGCCCTTGGTGCCAAGCGGATCTTTCACCACCTGCACCATCAGGTCTTGCCCCTGGCGCACCAGCTCGGCGATGTCGCGCACGTGGAAGTTTTTCCGCTCATCGCCGGCGACGCATTCGGTATGCGGCATGATGTCAGAGGCGTGCAGGAAGGCGGCCTTATCGAGGCCGATGTCGACGAACGCCGCCTGCATGCCCGGCAGGACGCGGCTGACGCGCCCTTTATAGATATTGCCGACGATGCCGCGTTTGGATTCGCGTTCGATATGGATCTCTTGCAGAATGCCGCCATCGATATAGGCGACCCGCGTTTCAGACGGTGTGATATTAACCAGTAGCTCAGCTGTCATGCCTTCTCCTCAGAGCCGGTCGATAATGGCAGCGCCCATCAACCGGTTCTTACATCACGTAATGCGACAAAATTACTGAGCAGCTCATGTGTTTCGACCAGCGGCAGACCGACCACTGCGTGATAACTCCCGGTTATCGTTCTGACGAAACAACCACCCTTTCCTTGAATTCCATAGGCGCCCGCCTTATCCATCGGTTCGCCCGTAGCAATATAGTCGCGGATATCCTGTTGTGACAGGCTGCGGAACGTCACGTCGGTCACCACCAGCTGGCAACGCACGTCGTGGCGATCGGCGATCGCCACTGCCGTCATCACCTGATGCTGCTTGCCGGACAGGGCCGCCAGCATGTCCGCCGCATGGGCTTCGTCGCGCGGCTTCTCCAGCACCCGGCCGTTGAGCACCACGATGGTGTCGGCGCCCAGCACCGGCCGATCTTCCTGCGCCAGCGCCACGCCCGCTTTGGCCTTGTCCTGCGCCAGGCGTCGCACATAGGCTTCTGCGGCTTCGCCTTCCCGGCGCTGCTCTTCGGTATGCGTCAGCAGAATGTCGAACGACACGCCCAGCAGGGTCAGCAGTTCACGTCGACGTGGGGAGCCGGAGGCCAGATAAAGCGAAGTCATTGATATACCCTTACTGTACGGCGAACTGACGGCGGATTTTGCGCATCAACAGGAATAACCACGGCCACAAAATGCCGTTTACCACACTACTCCAGAACACCTCTGGGCGGAAAGAGACGTTGATCACTAAAAACTCAGCCCAGAACACCACCACGTCCATCGACAGCGACAGCAGCACGACGATAAGCGCCTGTTGCCACAGCGCCATATTGCGGAACAGTTGGAATTTGAACGCCACCAGATAGGCGATGATGCCCAGCGCCAGCGCGCGCACGCCCAGCGTGGAACCGAGGATCAGATCCATGATCAGCCCCAGCACGAAGCCGGTGCCGACGTTGACCCGATGTGGCAAAGCCATCACCCAGTAGATCAGGATCAGCACCAGCCAGGAAGGCCGGAACATGTAGATCTGCTCCGGCCACGGCATGATTTGCAGCACCAACGCCACCAGGAACGACAGCCAGATTATCCAGCGCCCGTGGCTGCGGTAGCTGTTCATTGCACCACCCCCGCCGCCGCGGGCTGAACCTGAGGCTGAGCAGAGGCCGGTGCCGTGGTTTGCGGCGCCACCCCGGTGGCCGGAGCCGGCAGCTGTGGCCCGACGGAACCGGCAGGCGGCAGCACCTGCGGCATCATCTGCATCAGGCGTTCATTGGCCACGCGGTGCACTTCGTCCGGCGGCAGCGGCATGTCGCCGTTGCGATCGGCGCCCCACAGCAACAACAGGTAACGCAAGCGCTGCAGACCGGCGGTCGGCCGCGCCTGAATCACGGTGTAAGCACGCTGGTTGTCGACCTTGACCGAGGAGACCACCGCCACCGGATACCCTTCCGGGAAGCGGCCGCCGAGGCCGGAGGTGACCAGTACGTCGCCAACGCGGATGTCGGTGTTGTTCGGCAGATGCTCCAGTTGCAGATCGTCGGCGCAGCCGCTGCCCGCGGCGATCACCCGAATATCGTTGCGCAGCACCTGGATCGGCAGCGCATGCGAGGCGTCGCAGATCAGCAGCACGCGGCTGGTGACTTTCGCCACCGCCACCACCTGACCGACCACGCCCTTGTCGCTGATCACCGGCTGGCCTTCATAGACGCCGTTGTCCGACCCTTTGTCGATCACCACCTGATCGCTATACGGATCGGAACCGGTGGAGATCACCTGGGTGACCATCTTGTGTTCGTCCTGACGCAGCGGAGAACCCAGCAGCTCGCGCAAGCGGGCGTTTTCCTGCTTGAATTGGCCAAGAAGAAGAATATCGCTGTTTTTCAGCAGCAGTTCCTGCCGCAGAGCGCGGTTTTCCAGCTCCAGCTGTTGGCGGGTGGCCAGCGTCTCTGACACGCTGTCCAAAACTTTACGCGGCCCGTTGGCCAGAAAATAGAAAGGGCTGACTGCGGTGTCCATGTAGTTGCGTATCTTCACGAACGTGCCGAGCCGGCTGTCGGCAACGATCAGGCCAATGGCCGCAATCACCGCCAAAAAAAGTCGCAGTTGCAGGGAAGGCCCCCTGCTAAAAATCGGCTTCATAAATTATGCGAGTTCCTCGACAACAGAAAGAGGAACCGTACCCGATTCTCGCTGTGCGCATTCATCCGATACGATTCCTCCTTCCAGGGGCTGACTATTCTTCGCTGAACAAATCGCCGCCGTGCATGTCGATCATTTCCAACGCCTTGCCGCCGCCGCGCGCCACGCAGGTCAGCGGATCTTCCGCCACTACGACCGGGATGCCGGTTTCTTCCATCAGCAGGCGATCGAGGTTGCGCAGCAGCGCGCCGCCGCCGGTCAAGACCATGCCGCGTTCGGAAATGTCGGAGGCCAATTCTGGCGGGCACTGCTCCAGCGCCACCATCACCGCGCTGACGATACCGGTCAGCGGCTCTTGCAGGGCTTCGAGGATTTCATTGGAGTTCAGGGTAAAGCCGCGCGGTACGCCTTCGGCCAGGTTACGGCCGCGCACTTCGATTTCGCGCACTTCGTCGCCCGGATAGGCAGAACCGATTTCGTGCTTGATGCGCTCGGCGGTCGCTTCGCCGATCAGCGAGCCGTAGTTGCGGCGCACATAATTGATGATGGCTTCATCGAAGCGGTCGCCGCCGATGCGCACGGAAGAGGAGTACACCACGCCGTTCAGCGAGATCACCGCCACTTCAGTGGTACCGCCACCGATATCCACCACCATGGAGCCGGTCGCTTCGGAGACCGGCAGACCTGCGCCGATCGCCGCCGCCATCGGCTCTTCAATCAGGAACACTTCGCGCGCGCCGGCCCCTTGGGCGGACTCGCGGATAGCGCGGCGTTCAACCTGGGTCGCGCCGACCGGCACACAGACCAGCACGCGCGGGCTTGGGCGCATGAAGCTGTTGCTGTGAACCTGTTTGATAAAGTGCTGCAACATTTTTTCGGTCACGAAGAAGTCGGCGATCACGCCGTCTTTCATCGGGCGAATAGCCGCGATGTTGCCGGGGGTGCGGCCCAGCATCTGTTTGGCGTCATGACCGACGGCCGCAACGCTCTTTGGGGAGCCGGCACGATCCTGACGAATGGCAACCACCGAAGGTTCATTCAGTACGATGCCTTGCCCTTTAACATAAATCAGGGTATTGGCGGTACCCAAGTCGATGGACAAGTCGTTGGAAAACATGCCACGAAATTTCTTAAACATAACGAAAGGATAATCCTGCAAGCTGGGGGCGGAAAATAAAATCCGCCTACTTTACCAACCACACGAAGCAGCGACAAGGCGCAAAAACGTTCTACTTCGGTGAAAAATAGTCTGTATTGTTTCTGCTCGAATGCACGGAAATTGGATGAGGCCTGAATTCCCTGAACAAAGGCTCAGTTTACCACCCTGTCAACGCACGAAACGGCGTAACACAGCTCATAAAATCTAACATATTCCCTGATTGCCGCCGATGGTAAGCACCTACCAACGTCAACCAGATAAAGGCAGACAAGAGCCTATCTCAAATAGGCGTCGTTGTCGCAGGCAGATTGGAGAAAACTCCAAAATGACGGGTGACATGGCCCAGATGGATCCGGCGCTCATTCTACGTCAATTTTTGTCCGTCAATCAGCTTAAACGCGATAACGACGTGAATATTTTTTACGCCCCGCGTCGATCGGTTCCGGCGACGCGAAAAAGTCGCCCTGCCCGCCATGGATCCCACGCTCTTTCAGCGTCTGCCATTCGTTGCGCGTACGTACGCTGGCAGCGAACACCTGCGCGCGCGTGCCCGCGCAGGCGCCGGTCAGGCTCTGCACGAACAGCTGGTTTTCGTCCCGCTTATCGATGCTCCGCACCAACCCCGGGTGGAGCTTGACGATCTCCACCTGCAACGACTTGATATAGGACGTACTGACCACGGTTAACCCCGCTTTGGACACCGCCAGGCGGCAACCCAGACCTGACAACAGCCTCAGCACCGGACGCAAACGGTCGATATGTTGACACACATCTGCCTCCGCAAGTTCAATCAGAATTCGTCGACGCTGACTTTTTTCGCACTGCAACAGCGTATCGCGTAGCCAGCGCTGGAAAGAACGCTGCAAAATCGAGTCCACGCACAGCGGGAACGCCAGCGTTTCTTCAGGCCACTGCGCCAGCAACGGGATGATGCGGCTCACCTGTTGGCGATCGTAACTCTCCGCCAACCCCAATTGCTCCACCAACGGCATATATTCCGCCGGCAGCAATTCCTGGGTGCCGTCATAAATTCGGCTCATGATCTCACGGTGGTGCACCTCGCCTTCCACGGTCACCGCCGGTTTCTGATACAGCCGCGGGCCGCCGCGCGCCAGCACCTGTTCCAGCAGCGTGCGCCACTTGACGCTGCCGCGCCCCTTTTCCGGCACCTGGCTGTCGTACACATACCACCCGTTTTCGCCCTGCAGCGTAGCGTGGCGCGTCGCCTGCTCCGCATAGTCGATCACCTGCTCGGTGGTTTGACCGCTGCGGTACGCCACGATGCCGATGTGCAGGAAGGCCTCGCGATCGATCAGTGCCGTGGAAGGCAAGGCATCGATGGCGTTGACCAGCTGTGAAGCGATGCCGTCGGCCTCCTTCAGGGTTCGATGCGGCAACAGCACGGTAAAATCGCTGTGGAAGTAGCGCGCCAGCAGCGCCGACGGGTAGCGCATCACGAAGGTAGACAGCAGGTTGACCAGCGAATACATCAGTTCTTGCACCGCCACGCTGCCGTGCGTCTCGCGCAGGGTCTCGAAATCGGGCAGCCGCACCATCATCACGATGCCGTGCGAGCCTTCATCTTCCAGCTGAGTGGTCAATTGGTTATCGAAGAACAGGCGATTATTCAGCCCGGTTTTGGCGTCCTGCGCGGCGAAGGCACGGATCAGCGTATCGACCCGGCTGCGCTCTTCCCGCGCTTCCGCCAGATCGGCCAGCAGGCGGTCGAGCGCGCCGCTGACGTTGGCCGGCCACTCACGCACGTCGCCCTGCATGACGTTTTCACGCTCGCCGTTCAGAATGCGCCGCGCGCGGCGTTCCAGACGATCTTCGCCGTCGGCCTGCTCACGCAGCCAGCGCAGGCTGAACAGCAAAATCACCACCATGACGACGATCGACAGCGTGACGGCGGCGGTGGATTGCAACGTGCGCACATCGCTGGCGAAGGGATCGAGGTAGGTGATTTGCAGCATACTGCCCGGATGCTGCAACAGGGGGCGCGAGACCTGACGATAGCCGTTCAGCGCATCCCAGGGCTCTTTTTTCGCCGTCGGCAATTTATAGTCGAGGAGCTTGCTGGCGCCGGCCTCTACGCGAACTGACACGATGCCGAGCGTGCGCATGACGATGGGCAACCATTTCTCCTGCTCCTGCGGCGGCTCGCTCAGCATGGCTTGATCGAGAGTGGTAACCAGCGAATCCAAGCGGCGCTCCTGGCGATCCTGGGTAACGTAAAAGAAGCTGTATGAGCATCCCATCAGCATCAAAAACATCGCCAGTGCGACCAACAGAGTGATCAATGCAGAGAGTTTGGTGGTAAATCGCATCCCTGTGCCTTGTCCGCTATGGTTAAGTGAGTGTGCCCCTGTAGCCAAAAGGGGCTGTCCAACCCTAACAAGCCTTGCCGAGGAATAAAACCTGCAAGCGCCGTTTTTGTCCTTTATCAGGACTTGGGCCGCTTATTATGCATATAGTCAAATAAATGTGATTCAGCCATTGATAGAAAAGTGTAAACGAGAGGAAGAGTGACATGCGTGCACTGTTATTGGAACAACAAGACGACCAAACTCTGGCTCATATCAAAGATATCGGCAGCGATCGGTTGCCGGAAGGCGATGTCACCGTCGACATCAACTGGTCCAGCCTAAATTACAAGGATGCGCTGGCGATCACCGGCAAAGGCAAGATCGTGCGCAACTTCCCAATGGTGCCGGGCATCGATTTCGCCGGCACCGTGCGCCACAGCCGCGACGATCGTTTCAAAGAGGGGCAAAGCGTGGTGCTCACCGGCTGGGGCGTGGGCGAACACCACTGGGGCGGCCTGGCCGAGCAGGCGCGCGTCTCCGGTGAGTGGCTGGTGCCGCTGCCGAACGGGCTGGATGAGCGCAAGGCGATGATCATCGGCACCGCCGGCTTTACCGCCATGCTGTGCGTGATGGCGCTGGAGGAAGGCGGCGTGCACCCGGACGACGGCGATATCCTGGTCACCGGCGCCAGCGGCGGCGTGGGCAGCACCGCCATCGCCCTGCTGGCGGCGCTGGGTTACCGGGTGACCGCCATCAGCGGCCGCGACAGCAATACCGAGTACCTGAAAGCGCTCGGCGCCAAAGAGGTGATGTCGCGCGATGGCTATATCGACACGCCGCGTCCGCTGGAGAAACAGCTGTGGGCCGGCGCAGTGGACACCGTCGGCGACAAACTGCTGGCGCGGGTGCTGGCACAGATGAACTATAACGGCACCGTCGCCGCCTGCGGCCTGGCGGGCGGTTATCAGTTGCCGACCACTGTGATGCCGTTCATTCTGCGCAACGTGCGCCTGCAGGGCGTGGATTCGGTGCATACGCCGCTGCATCGCCGCCAAACCGCCTGGGAACGGCTGGCCGGCATTCTGCCGGACAGCTTCTATCAGCAAGCCACGCACGAAATCGCCCTCGAGCAGGCGCCGGCCACCGCCGCTGCGCTGCTGAACAACCAAATCACCGGCCGCACCCTGGTGAAAATCCGCTGACCTTCTCCCCTCGGCGACGGGGGGAGTTCCCGCTTCTGCGAAATTTCATATTTTCCCGCGCCCCCTCGCTTCCGGCCGGCTTTAGCGCCATGCTTATTTCATGGAGACCCGTTTGCCGCTTACAGGCGGCGGGAATCAGTCGCGGAGAACATAAGCATGAACAAACACCCGAAATTGACCGAGGCCGACGTCACGCCGGAGAGCGTGTTCCACCAGCGGCGCAAGGTGCTGCAGGCGCTCGGCATCAGCGCCGCTACGCTGGCGCTGCCTACCGGCGCACGGGCGGACCTGCTGTCGTGGTTCAAGGGCAACGATCGCCCCAAGGCGCCGCCGGGCAAAGCGCTGGCCTTCAGCAAACCGGCCGCCTGGCAGGCGCAGCTGGCGATGACGCCGGAAGACAAGGTGACCGGCTACAACAACTTCTATGAGTTCGGCCTCGACAAAGCCGATCCGGCCGCCAA
The DNA here is from genome assembly GCF_052166595.1 of Serratia sp. CY81684. Taxonomy (NCBI): domain Bacteria; kingdom Pseudomonadati; phylum Pseudomonadota; class Gammaproteobacteria; order Enterobacterales; family Yersiniaceae; genus Serratia; species Serratia sp. CY81684. The sequence goes on from NZ_JBJNOO010000004.1 coordinate 540,326, forward strand.
CGCCGGCGGGCTGAAAACCGAAGGCTGGAAAGTGCGCATCGACGGCGAAGTGGCGAAACCGATAACGCTGGATATCGACGATCTGATGAAGCGTTTCCCGCTGGAGCAGCGCATTTACCGCATGCGCTGCGTCGAGGCCTGGTCGATGGTGGTGCCGTGGATCGGTTTCGAGCTGGGCAAGCTTCTCAAGCTGGCCGAACCGAACAGCAACGCGCGTTACGCAGCCTTCCAGACGCTGTACGATCCGGAGCAGATGCCCGGCCAGAAAGATCGCTTTATCGGCGGCGGCCTGAAATATCCCTACGTCGAAGGGCTGCGGCTGGACGAGGCGATGCATCCGCTGGCGCTGTTGACCGTCGGCGTGTACGGCAAAACCCTGCCGCCGCAAAACGGCGCGCCGCTGCGACTGATCACGCCGTGGAAATACGGCTTCAAAGGCATCAAATCGATCGTGCATATCCGCTTGGTGCGCGATCAGCCGCCGACCACCTGGAACCAATCCGCGCCGAACGAGTACGGTTTTTACGCCAACGTGAATCCGCACGTCGATCATCCGCGCTGGTCGCAGGCCACCGAGCGCTTCATCGGCTCCGGCGGCATTCTCGACGTCAAACGCCAACCGACGCTGCTGTTCAACGGCTATGCCGATCAGGTGGCGTCGCTGTATCGCGGCATGGATCTGCGGGAGAATTTCTAAGTGCGCCTGACGCCTGTTCATATCAAATGGCTGAAAGCAGCCCTGCATCTGGCGGCGTTTTTGCCCTTTTTGTGGCTGGTACTGGCGGTGGATCAAGGCTGGTTCAGCGCCGATCCGTCCAAGGACATCCAGCATTTTACCGGCAGGATGACGCTGAAACTGCTGCTGGCCACGCTGATGATCGCCCCGCTGGCGCGCTACGCCCGCCAGCCGCTGCTGATCCGCTGCCGTCGTCTGGTGGGGCTGTGGTGTTTTGCCTGGGGCACGCTGCACCTGATAAGCTACTCCACGCTGGAGCTGGGGCTGAGCAATCTCGGCCTGCTGGGCAGCGAGCTGGTGAACCGCCCTTATCTGACGCTCGGCATCCTCACCTGGCTGATCCTGTTGGCGCTGGCGGCCACCTCGACGCTGTGGGCGATGCGCAAACTGGGCGCCAAATGGCAAACGTTGCACAACTTCGTCTATCTGGCGGCGATCCTCGCCCCCATCCACTACCTGTGGTCGGTCAAAACCTTTTCCCCCCAGCCGTTCATTTACGCGCTGCTGGCGGTGGCGCTGTTGGGCCTGCGCTACAAGAAATTCCGCGCCTGGTGGCGCTGAATCGCGCGGCGGCGCGCGTGATTGTCGTTGAAAAACGCACGCCGCCGGCGGGAACTTTTTCTGTGTTCCAGCGCTCATATTCCTGTCACGGAACCCCGAGTTGGTCGATTTGGGGTTGAATATCTTCGCTGATAAGACCAGTATTTAGCTGCGAATTGCTACGATATCGTTATAATGCCCGACCTTGTTTCTGTTCTCAGGGTGAATTTGCCCCTTAACAGGTGACAAATCGGTAACATCGGGTTATTTTCTACGATGATGGTTTTATTGCCGGAGATACCAGCACAATGGCGGATAAGTTTCACATTTTGCTTCTGAACGGCCCCAATCTCAATCTGCTGGGGACGCGTGAGCCGGAGAAGTACGGCAGCACGACGCTGACAGAGATTGTTAACGGATTGGAAAACCAGGCATCCGCATTGGATATTACCCTGAGCCATCTGCAGTCCAACGCCGAGCATCAGCTGATCGATCGCATCCATCAGGCGCGCGGCAACACCGATTTCATTCTGATAAACCCGGCGGCGTTCACGCACACCAGCGTGGCGTTGCGCGATGCGTTGCTGGCGGTGCAGATCCCGTTCATCGAGATCCACCTGTCCAACGTGCACGCCCGCGAACCTTTCCGCCATCACTCTTATCTCTCAGACGTAGCGGTAGGCGTGATTTGCGGCCTCGGCGCGGATGGCTACGCTTTCGCTTTACAGGCAGCGGTTAACCGTCTGTCGAAAACCCACTAATTGCTCCACAAAAAGAGTACGGAATCACACTCATGGATATTCGTAAAATCAAGAAACTGATCGAACTGGTTGAAGAATCAGGCATTTCTGAACTGGAAATCTCTGAAGGCGAAGAATCGGTTCGCATCAGCCGTGCCGCACCGGCGCAGGCTTATCCCGTCATGCAGCAGGCTTACGCGATGCCGGCACAGCAGCAGCCAGCCCTGGCTACCGCCGTTGCCACCGCGCCTGCGGCAGAAACCCCTGCAGCACCGGCGGCCGTGAGTGGCCACGTCGTTCGTTCCCCAATGGTAGGCACCTTCTACCGCACCCCAAGCCCGGACGCGAAAGCCTTCGTGGAAGTGGGCCAGAAAGTGAACGCCGGCGATACCCTGTGCATCGTTGAAGCCATGAAAATGATGAACCAGATCGAAGCGGACAAGTCCGGCGTCGTGAAAGCCATCCTGGTGGAAAACGGCCAGCCGGTCGAATATGACGAGCCGCTGGTCGTCATCGAATAACGAGGCGCCCCCATGCTTGATAAAATTGTTATCGCCAACCGCGGCGAGATCGCGCTTCGCATCCTGCGTGCCTGTAAAGAACTGGGCATCAAGACCGTTGCGGTTCACTCCGCGGCCGACCGCGATCTGAAACACGTGCTGCTGGCCGACGAGACCGTCTGCATCGGTCCTGCGCCATCGGTAAAAAGCTACCTGAACATCCCGGCCATCATCTCGGCGGCGGAAATCACCGGCGCGGTGGCGATCCACCCGGGCTACGGCTTCCTGTCCGAGAACGCCGACTTCGCCGAGCAGGTTGAACGCTCCGGTTTCATCTTCATCGGCCCGAAAGCCGAAACCATCCGCCTGATGGGCGACAAGGTTTCCGCGATCAACGCCATGAAAAAAGCCGGCGTGCCATGCGTGCCGGGCTCCGACGGCCCGCTGACCGACGACATGGATAAAAACCGTGCCTTCGCCAAGCGCATCGGTTATCCGGTGATCATCAAGGCCTCCGGCGGCGGCGGCGGTCGCGGCATGCGCGTGGTGCGCAGCGACAAAGACCTTGAGCAGTCCATCAACATGACGAAAGCGGAAGCCAAAGCGGCTTTCAACAACGACATGGTGTACATGGAAAAATACCTGGAGAATCCGCGTCACATCGAGATTCAGGTATTGGCCGACGGCCAGGGCAACGCCATCTATCTGGCCGAGCGCGACTGCTCCATGCAGCGCCGCCACCAGAAAGTGGTCGAAGAAGCGCCGGCGCCGGGCATCACCAGCGAAATGCGCCGCTACATCGGCGAGCGCTGCTCGAAAGCCTGCGTGGAAATCGGCTACCGCGGTGCGGGCACCTTCGAGTTCCTGTATGAAAACGGCGAGTTCTATTTCATCGAAATGAACACCCGTATTCAGGTAGAGCACCCGGTTACCGAAATGATCACCGGCGTGGATCTGATCAAAGAGCAGCTGCGCATCGCTGCCGGTCAGCCGCTGTCGATCAAACAGGAAGAAGTGAAGATCCACGGCCACGCGGTAGAATGCCGCATCAACGCCGAAGATCCGAACACCTTCCTGCCGAGCCCGGGCAAGATCACCCGCTTCCACGCGCCAGGCGGTTTCGGCGTGCGTTGGGAATCTCATATCTACGCCGGTTATACCGTACCGCCGTACTATGACTCCATGATCGGCAAACTGATCACCTTCGGCGAAAACCGTGACGTGGCGATCGCCCGCATGAAAAACGCCCTGGCTGAACTGATCATCGACGGCATCAAAACCAACGTTGAGCTGCAGCAGAAGATCATGAACGACGAAAACTTCCAGCACGGTGGCACCAACATCCACTATCTGGAGAAGAAGCTGGGTCTGCAGGAAACCTAAGGCAGCCACGCAGCATCGTCTGACGAAAGGCCGGTTAATCACCGGCCTTTTTCTTTTCTCGCGCCCGCCTGATTTTTTCGTTCAACCGCGCAAAATAGAATCAAATCTTCACAGATAACTTTCTCTTCACATTTATCCAGCCCGCCACCCACATCACCACATAAAACATAACAAACTGTTTTTAAACAAAAAATATTTAACTCATAGCTTACAAATAAATATTAGCAAGGGAAAAACTCAATCCATCGCATTTTTACACGCTACAAGCTTTAACAAAATTAACGTATTAATTACAAAGCTTGACCCCGATCACATCCGCTCGGTGATAGCCCGTGCTATTGTCGCCGTCGATCGAATGCAGCGCGCTCTTTTTCTCTTTTTATTTATCCTTTTTATTGACTTAGATGAGTAATGTCTTAATGAGCCATGTAACTGAATACGACCGTAAGCCCGTGTTTTCCCTGTACCACCGTGCTGACATGGAAACCATAAAAAGCATTAAGGAAAACGGGATTGAGAAGCTTTTGGGCGAAGTGAAGAATTTCCGCGCCAATGAGGAAATGAACCGCTTTATTCCCGAACAGGCACGCCTGGCAGTAAGCTGGGTGCGTCTGGCGAAAAACGAAAAGCTGGATGTGCATGTTCATCCAATATCTTCGCTGTATATCATTTGTGAAGGGGAAGCGATCCTGCTGGGAGACGGCGTTGACCGCCGGGCCGTTCCAGGCGATGTCATCTGCATTCCGCCAGGCGCGGATCACGGCTTCATCGGCGCGGGCGACAACGGCTACTGGGGGCTGTCAATCCAGTTTGAGGAGCGCGGGCTCTATGAAGATCCCAGCAAGCCGCTGGTGACTTTCGATCAAGATCCCTACGCTTACTACCATCAGCTTAAAGCGCATAACGCCCGCTACATCGAGCGCTACCAGGACAACCCGATCTTTACCGCATTCGCCAAGGATAAAACGTTCTCCGAGGCGAAAAAATCCTTGTTCCTGGACTACCTGCAGATCCTGTCCGATCAGTTCCAAAAAATGGTGCTGCTGCGTAGCGCACTGTGTGAAGACGTTCGCTTCTCGCGTTTCTTCAGTGAACATCTGAAAGAAGAATTCGGCCATGACGAGGTGCTGCGCAACAGTCGCGACAACCTCCAGGTTCGCGAAGACGCGATCTTTGAAGCACTGTGCATCTGGTTCAACCACCAGATGATCACGCTGGATAATCTGGAACAGGCTATCCTGGTGCACTTTGTCATCGAAGGTTCGGCTTTCGTGTTCTATAACAACATCAAACACGTGTTCGATCCGAGCAAACAGAACCATTTCGAGGATCACTCCGAATTCGATGGCGATCATCAAGAAGTGGATAAAGCGTTCTTCAAGGGGATGACCGAAGAACAATTCCAGCGTGTCAAAGCCGTACTCGATAAAGGGTGGAGTATGGTTGAGAAGCAGTATGCAAGACTGGCCGAACTGATCGAAGCATAAGCCGGGCAGGTCATCAGGAGCGGTCATGAAAATTGTTTTATTGGGATTCGGCGGCATTGGGCAAGAGACGCTAAACGCGCTGTTAAGTACGACCGAGCGACGTGGCAGCGTCAATGAAGTCGTGATCATCTGCCGAAATACCGAAAAGTATTCAGCCGTTTGCGAAGATATTCTTGATGGCCTGCTGGCGGAAGCGCTCTTCTCACGCCATAACCGAACGTCTTTACCCAAGATTGTTGTGACGGATGACTACCGCCACATCGACGGGGCTGACGTGATCCTCTGTTGCTATGGCGTGCCTTCAACCTTTCCGATGCATGACCGCCAGGCGTTGCTGGACGATCACGTACGGCTCAGCGAGGCCATTTTTAGCCGAGCCAAACCCTTCATTGCTCCCGGCTGTCACATCATCAATGCGGTCAATCCGGTGGATAGCATCAGCTATTACATCGATAAAATCCTGCTCGACTCTCGCTGCCGGGTGATAGGCATCGGCGCCGCGCACAACACCGCCAGGCTGCTGAAAAGCATCTGCCGCATTTCCGGGATCGACATGCAGCGCATCGACGCGCGTAGCCTGACAGTCTGCGGCGAGCACGGCGCCGGGTTGGTGCCCTTGCTCAGCCAGGTAACAACCGACGAGGGACCGCTGAACCAGCTACTTTCGGCGCAGGCGCTGGCGCAAATCGTCACCGACACCCGCAATCAAGGGTTGGACATATTTCACAAAATGCGGCGCCCTCCTAAATATGGCCCGGCCGCCTCCATTCTTATCTTGCTTGAGCGCATCATCCAACGGGACGAAACCCCCTGCTGCGGTTCGGTCTGGCTGCCGGAACTGGGCGTGTTCATGTCCTGGCCGCTGGCTCTGCGCGACGGCGTCTTTACGCCGCTGTCGCTGATGCCCAATCAGGATGAGCAACAACAAATCCACCAGGCGGCGCTCAAGTTAAAAAACATCATCCAAGGTTTTAGCTGATGACGACCGATCAAACCAGACAGATTTTCCGCGATCTCTACATGCCGTTACGCCCTGAGTATCGTTTTCTTTCGCCACTGTACGGGGTGCTGTGGTGCAACAACGAACTCGCGGAAAAGTATTACCGTTTTCTTGGCGCCGAACACCCGATCGGCCAGGTGGCGCGCGCGTTGTTCTACCGTACTGACCTGGTCGAGTTTGACGTAAGCAAAGAGGTGAAGAATCCGTTCACCTGGTTTTCCCCCTCTACCCTTGCACGGCTGGTGGCTTTCATGAGCAGCCCGCGTTTCACCGACAATGATATCGCCTCGTTATATCAGCATGTACGAGATGAAACGGACTTTCACGCTGCCATTGAGCAGCAACATCGGCTTTCTGTGCAAATACGCCGGCTTTGCGACAGCGTACTGCAACAGTTCGAGGACACAAAAGCGCAGATCGCAGCCGCAGAACGCGAAGCGCTCTCCCTCGGCGCCCATTTGAAAGCGCAAGAAAAAGCGCTGAATCAGATCCTGCAACAGGCGGAAAACACCGTTAAAGCGCAGCAGGCGCCGATCCAACAATGTCGAGCCGCGATCGCCGCGCTCAAAGCCGGCAAAAAAACGCTGGGCAAGAGCGCTGCTGAGAATAAAGAGGCGCAGCTGCTGGCGCTCAATGCCGAAATCACCGAGCTGGAAGCACGCCTGAATGCGGCGCAGCAAGAAGCTGTGCATCAAGCCGGCCTGTTCCCAGCCTGGCAAAACGCGCAGGCCGCCGTCGAACATGCCCGCCAGCAAAAAGATGAAGCCACCTTGCGCGCCAGCATGCTGCCGGAAAATTTTACCGAAAGCACCGTCGCACGGCTGCAAACCGAGGGATTCAGCGCTGACTTCATTGCATTGCATCTGCCTTTCAACAAGTATCACCGCTATCTGCCGCGACGTGTGCAGGATTACGTCGGTATCCACTGTGCCGATCGCGACAGCTTGCTGGCCGAGTTGCACAATTTATGTCGTTTACTGATCGCGGCCAGCCGCACCGCCGAGCACGACAGGGAGGTGTTTCATTTGCTCAACGCGGCGCTGTGGCTGAAATGCAAGGGTAACTTCGGCAAATTGACCGCCTACATGCAGCAACTGCGGGAACTGAGCGGGGAGCTGTTCGGCGAAACGGCGACGGGCGAGACGCACTTCCCCGATCGCTGCCATGACTATTACGATCGCGAAGTGTACGGCCGCTATTTTCCGCCGCTGTGCATCACCAAAACCTGCCGCCCCGCGCCGGATTCTGACGTCTCGTTCTCAGATTGCGGGGAGAGTTCGCTGCGCAACTTCATCAATGTCCTGGTGAAAAACCAAGCAAGCGCGCAGCTTGACGCCGGAATACTCAAACGCAGCGGTCTGGCTGTCGATCCGCGCGTCATCGCGTTCTATGAAAAAAACCCTCGTTTGGAAACGATCAGAAGCCAGGAAGTACATAACCAGTGGGCTGAAATTGCCTCATCACTCAATGCGCGCGACAACCGAATCAAATACCTGACGCCAGGTAAAGACGCCTATTGCGAGTTGGCCGCCGGCGGCAACAACATGCAGCATATGCTGCAAGCGCTATTGGGCGAAGCTGATATCACCACCATTTGCCGCCGAATCGCCTCCTCTTCCGGCATCGATATTCGTTGCGATCTCAGCGACTTCCACCCGGAACGGCACGATCTGGAAGACTTCACCAACGTTGTTCGCCTTGAATTCGAAGGCAAATATGTCTTTCACTGGTATTTCCTCAAACAGCATTTCCGCTGCGCTTCGGCAGATCTGTTCAACGAAGAGGAAAATTATGTACGCCAGGCACTCGCCATGCTGAATGACGAGATGAAACAGGGCCGTCTGAATCGCGACCAGTTCCGCGCACTGCTCAGTTTCCATCTGAAAGAGAAGCCCGTGGCGCAAGTCAAAATGATATTCGACAGCCTTGGCGCTACCCTCGTCGGAGATGAAATGACGTTCTTGATGTTGGGTAAATTGAACTCCGTCGATTCCATGTTCGAATACTGCATGAACGTTCTGGCGATTCCAACGCTAGCGCATAGCGCGCCAGTCTCGGCGACTGTCGCCGCGATTATTCAAGGCATCAGCCCGCATCCGGTTATCTTCGATCAGCGGAAAAATCTCATCGCGAGAATTAGAGAAGCCGGAGTGACGCCGTTACTCACTCTGGCTAACCGATGGGAAAAGGAAAGTTTGGAAAAGGTGTAATACACTCGGTTCAACAGACGACGAGCAACATTTAAGGAGAAACCGCCTTGAGGTCAACATTCATCCCTTATTTCCCAAAAGAAATATGGGTTATCTTTATCGGGACGTTTTTGACGCGCGCCTGCTTTTTCATGATTTGGCCATTCATTACCATTCTCATGAGAAATAACTACGCGATGACTCCGGTGGAAATCGGCGTCATGATGAGCGTATCACTTATCGTGTCTATTTCTTTCGGCTATCTCTTCGGTGGCGCATCAGACAAATATGGCCGTCGCACGTTGATTATTCTCGGTGCAATTGCCGCTATTATTTCATTTAGCGTACTTGCGTTGGCCAACTCACCGGCGTGGTATTTTGTCGGTATTTTACTCAATGGCATTTCGCGCTCATTGATCGAACCCGCCAGCAAAGCGGTGATCGGCGATATTCTCCATGACAGGCAAGAGCGAGAACGCGCGTTGAACATCCGCTACTTCCTGATGAACGTGGGCGCAGCCGTAGGCCCATTAGTGGGTGTCGCTCTCGGGCTGACGGCGCAGAAGGCCACCTTCTTCGTCACCGCATTGTCGTTCCTTTGCTATTTACTGCTGGTGCTCGCGGTATTCAAAGCGGGGCACGGTAAAGAAACGCGCAACGCCACCTTCTCGTTCATTGGCTCTTTGCGGATTATCTGGAACGATCAGGCGTTCAAGGTGTTGGTAGTCGCCAACATTTTGGTGATGCTGGTCTACGGGCAGATCGATGTGACGCTGCCGCAATACCTCATGATCAGCCAGGTGTATAACCCCGAATACCTGCTCAGCGTGCTGATATTCATCAATGCAGCCACGGTGATAACGCTGCAGTATTTCACCGAGCGCTTTACCCGCCGCATGTCATTGGCACTGAAAACCAGTCTGGGCGTGTTCTTTCTCGCGCTTTCACAAATTGTCTTCCTGCTGGTTTCCAGTGAAAGCTGGCTGCTGTGGTTGGTCGCCATGTTCCTGCTCAGCCTCGGCGAAGTCATCCTGTTCCCTACGCTCAATATACAAATTGATCGTATGGCGCCGGCTAACCTAAAAGGGGCTTACTTCGGTGCCGCCACGTTTTACGAATTTGGCCTGGCGCTCGCCCCTTTTGTCGGCGGTTTGCTGTTAAAACAAGGTGGCGGTGGCGCCCTGTATGCCGTGATGTTCTTTTTATGCATCGGCGTCATCGTTCTTTATACTATTTCGGAAAGAATATCTGAGAAAAGAACGATAACCGCGTGACATTGTTAACCCGCTAATTAACGCCGTCCTTGTTTAAACGTATTAACGGGGCGGCTTTATCGTGATATTAATCACAGTAAATAAATAGCGAAGGATATGCAGGTCATTATTTAATCGAACGATTTATTTAATGCTAAAAAATAAAAGAAATCTATTTACATGAATGATTAGGAGATGTTATAAATTTGTTTATTGCAGGCGTGTAGCTCAGTGGTAGAGCGCTGTGTCATACTTCACAGAGGTCACCTGGTTCGATTCCGGTTGCGCCAACCAATATAAAACCAATTCTTTTCCCATTCTCTTTAATTATTTTCTCATCGAAATAAACCGGTAAAAATTTATATATTTACCCCCCTCTTTTCTTTCCATCGCTCCGTTGCGTTCACCGGAAAGGTGAATAATTTATTAGCCAAACGCCGCACATTCCGTACAATCCTGTTCCTTCATCTGTTCTTGTCACAAGCCATCATCGTAAACCTATGGGGGACACTGATGGACAAACGCTTTATTCAGGCGCACCGCGAAGCGCGCTGGGCGCTGGGGCTGACGCTGCTCTACCTGCTGGCCTGGGGGCTGGCGGCCTACTTGCCGGACAGCGCCATCGGCGTCACCGGCCTGCCGCACTGGTTCGAAATGGCCTGCCTGCTGGTGCCGCTGCTGTTCATCGGCCTGTGCTGGCTGATGGTGCGCACAGTGTTCCGCGACATTTCGCTGGAGGACCGCGATGCAAACTGAAGTGATCCTGCCGCTGGTCGCCTACCTGTTGCTGGTGTTCGGCCTGTCGGTGTACGCCTATCGGCGCCGCCAGAACGGAAACTTTCTCAGCGAATATTTCCTCGGCAACCGCTCGATGGGCGGCTTTGTGCTGGCGATGACCCTGACCGCCACCTACATCAGCGCCAGTTCGTTTATCGGTGGGCCGGGCGCCGCCTACAAATACGGCCTGGGCTGGGTGCTGCTGGCGATGATCCAACTGCCGGCGGTGTGGCTGTCGCTCGGCGTGCTGGGCAAGAAATTCGCCATCCTGGCGCGGCGCTACAACGCCATTACTCTCAATGACATGCTGTATGGCCGCTACCAAAGCCGCCTGCTGGTGTGGCTGGCCAGTCTCAGCCTGCTGGTGGCGTTCCTCGGCGCCATGACGGTGCAGTTCATCGGCGGCGCACGCCTGCTGGAGACCGCCGCCGGCATTCCTTACGACACCGGCCTGTTGATCTTCGGCATCAGCATCGCGCTGTACACCGCCTTCGGCGGCTTCCGCGCCAGCGTGCTGAACGACGCCATGCAGGGGCTGGTGATGCTGCTCGGCACCGTGCTGCTGCTGGTGGCAGTGATCCATGCCGCCGGCGGACTGGACAGCGCAGTGAGCAAACTGCAGCAGATCGATCCGGCGCTGGTGTCGCCGCAGGGCGGCGATCAGATCCTCAGCCTGCCGTTTATGGCGTCATTCTGGATCCTGGTGTGCTTCGGGGTGATCGGCCTGCCGCACACCGCCGTGCGCTGCATCTCCTACAAGGACAGCAAGGCGGTGCATCGCGGCATTCTGCTCGGCACCGTGGTGGTGGCGGTGCTGATGTTCGGCATGCACCTGGCCGGCGCGCTCGGCCGCGCGGTGTTGCCGGATCTCAAGATCCCCGATCAGGTGATCCCGACGCTGATGATCACCGTTCTGCCGCCGTACGCCGCCGGGATCTTTTTGGCGGCGCCGATGGCGGCGATCATGTCGACCATCAACGCCCAGCTGCTGCAATCCTCCGCCACCATCATCAAGGATCTCTACCTTGGCGTGCGTCCGCAGCAGATCCACAACGAGCGGCTGATCAAGCGCTTCTCCAGCCTGACCACGCTGATCCTCGGCCTGCTGGTGCTGCTGGCGGCCTGGCGCCCGCCGGAGATGATCATCTGGCTCAACCTGCTGGCTTTCGGCGGGCTGGAGGCGGTCTTCCTGTGGCCGCTGGTGCTGGGCCTGTATTGGGAACGCGCCAATGCTCAGGGAGCGCTTAGCTCAATGGTGTCGGGTGCGGTATGCTATACGCTATTGGCCAGCTTCAACCTGCAACCGGCGGGGCTGCATCCTATCGTGCCTTCGCTGTTGCTCAGCCTGTTGGCGTTTTATCTCGGTAACGTCGTCGGCGAAAAGCGCCGGGCGGCGTCATCATTACCCTCTTGAAGAGAATTGCTATGCCTTGGATCCAACTCAAACTGAACACCACCGGCAGCCAGGCGGAAGACCTGAGCGACGCGCTGGTGGAAAGCGGCGCCGTGTCGGTGACCTTCCAGGACACCCACGACAACCCGGTGTTCGAGCCGCTGCCGGGTGAAACCCTGCTGTGGGGCGATACCGATGTGATCGGCCTGTACGACGCGGAAACCGATATGACCGACGTGGTGGCGATGCTGGAACAGCACCCGCTGCTGGGCGCCGGATTCCGCCACAAGATAGAGCAGCTGGAAGACAAGGACTGGGAGCGCGAATGGATGGACAACTTCCACCCGATGCGCTTCGGCGAGCGCTTGTGGATCTGCCCGAGCTGGCGTGACGTGCCGGATCCCGACGCGGTCAACGTGATGCTCGATCCGGGCCTGGCGTTCGGCACCGGTACCCACCCGACCACCGCGCTGTGCCTGCAGTGGCTGGACGGCCTCGATCTGGCCGGCAAAACCGTCATCGATTTCGGCTGCGGTTCCGGCATCCTGGCGATCGCCGCGCTGAAGCTGGGTGCGGCACGCGCTATCGGCATCGACATCGATCCCCAGGCCATTCAGGCCAGCCGCGACAACGCGCAGCGTAACGGCGTCTCAGAGCGTCTGGAGCTGTATCTGCCGAAAGACCAGCCGGCGGACCTGCTGGCGGACGTGGTGGTCGCCAACATCCTCGCCGGCCCGCTGCGCGAACTGGCGCCGCTGATCGGTTGCCTGCCGAAGGCCGGCGGTCATTTGGGGCTGTCCGGCGTGCTGGCCAGCCAGGCGAGCAGCGTTGCACAAGCCTACGAAGAGAAGTTCACGCTCGATCCGGTCGCCGAGCGTGAAGAGTGGTGCCGCATCACCGGCCGCCGTAAGTAAGCGTCACGGTATATTGCTCCCTCATCCACCGGCCCCGCGCCGGTGGATTTTTTTTGTCCGGCGATCGACCCACGGGCAAGACAAAATTTTATGCAATTTTTTGCCTTTCAACGATGGATCGCCCTGACAATGCGCCTTCCAGGCAGGTTATCCCGGCAAAAATAGCGGGCGAATGCAGATAATATCCTGCGCAAAGGCGAATATTTTACCGCACACAAAATAAGCACTTTTCGTCAACTCATTGTAAAATATATACAATATTTTTATGAATCACTGCGCAGCGCATTTTTTGCCCTAATAGCGAGCCAATTGGTTAAAGTTTGGCCTTTCATCTCGGCGCAAAAATGCGTAATATACGCGCCCTTGCGGACACAGTATGGTCACTCTTTGTCTATGCGCATTGGACACCACCAGCTTACTAATTGCCTGATTGCGGCCCCGATGGCCGGTATTACAGATCGCCCGTTCAGAACCCTCTGTCATGCAATGGGTGCTGGGATGGCTGTATCCGAAATGCTCTCCTCCAACCCGGAGGTGTGGCGGACGGATAAGTCGCGTCTGCGTATGGTGCATAGCGATGAACCAGGGATCCGCTCCGTGCAGATTGCCGGATGCGATCCTGATGATATGGCCGCCGCCGCGCGTATCAACGTGGCCAGCGGCGCGCAGATCATCGACATCAATATGGGATGCCCGGCCAAAAAAGTGAACCGGAAGCTTGCCGGGTCCGCCTTGTTGCAGTACCCGGATCTGGTAAAACGGATCCTCCACGCGGTGGTTGACGCGGTGGATGTGCCGGTAACGCTGAAGATTCGCACCGGCTGGGCGCCGGAGCACCGTAACTGTGTAGAGATTGCCCAACTGGCCGAAGACTGTGGTATTCAGGCCCTGACGATTCACGGCCGAACCCGCGCCTGTCTGTTTAACGGCGACGCGGAATACGACAGCATTCGGGCAGTTAAGCAGAGTGTTTCCATTCCGATTATCGCGAATGGGGATATTACTGACCCGCATAAAGCCAGAGCAGTGCTCGACTACACCGGGGCCGATGCCCTGATGATAGGCCGCGCTGCTCAGGGGAGACCCTGGATCTTCCGGGAAATCCAGCATTATCTGGACACTGGGGAGTTGCTGCCGCCGCTGCCGCTTGGCGAGGTGAAGCGCTTGTTGATTGGGCACATTCGGGAATTGCACGGCTTCTATGGCCAAGGCAAGGGATTCCGGATTGCTCGTAAGCACGTGTCCTGGTATCTCCAGGAACACGCTCCGAATGACCAGTTTCGGCGCACATTCAACGCCATAGAGGATGCCAGCGAACAGCTGGAGGCGTTGGAGGCATATTTCGAAAATCTTAGCGTAAAAAAAGAGCTGACAGAACTATGTTCGAACAACGCGTAAATTCTGACGTACTGACCGTTTCTACCGTTAACTCACAAGATCAGGTGACTCAAAAGCCTCTGCGTGACTCGGTTAAACAAGCACTGAAGAACTATTTTGCTCAACTGAATGGTCAAGACGTAAATGACCTGTATGAGCTGGTACTGGCTGAAGTTGAACAGCCACTGTTGGACATGGTGATGCAATACACCCGTGGCAACCAGACCCGCGCAGCCCTGATGATGGGCATCAACCGCGGCACGCTGCGCAAGAAGCTGAAAAAATACGGCATGAACTGATACTAGTCAGTTAACGTGTTGAAAAGGCGCTTTATCTCATTTGATAAGCGCCTTTTTCTTTTTCTGACTTGTGCCTACATGGGCGAGGATTTGCGCGGAATGCGCTTATCGATATATCCGGCAAAGAAATAGCAAATACCCGCCACGCCCGCGATCATCACGTAGCGCTTCCACCCGTCCAAATCCACGCCCAGGCTATCCAGCCCGCTCAACACCACAAACACCAGCAGGCCCAAGATAACCGATGCTCTGCCTGTCCAGGCTGGTGGGGGTGTCAATAAACGCCTTATCCAGTGGGATTTCATAGCGCTTCCTTCTTGCTTACGATTGAGTCGCCAATCGATGAAGAATACTCTCACGTTTTAATCGGGGCGACAAAGCGGGGCATCGGCTCTGGATTGCAGGCAATAAAAAAGGCCGCAGCGCGGCCCTTGGGGTAAAGCGGAGACCTTACTCGGTCACTTTGTTCTTGAGGCTTTCCGCCCCTTGCTTGGTCTTGTCCCAAGCCTTCTCCGAGCCC
The DNA here is from genome assembly GCF_052166595.1 of Serratia sp. CY81684. NCBI lineage: Bacteria > Pseudomonadati > Pseudomonadota > Gammaproteobacteria > Enterobacterales > Yersiniaceae > Serratia > Serratia sp. CY81684. The sequence goes on from NZ_JBJNOO010000004.1 coordinate 555,434, forward strand.
TGTTTGGTGGAGTGCCAGGCCTTTTGCGAACCTTCGCTCACTTTGCTGCCGACGCTGTCGCTCTTGCCTTCGGCGGCATGCTTGGCTTTCAGCTTCAGCTCTTCACCCTTGTCCTGAGACTGGTGCAGCTTTTCTTTGGCGGTATCCGCCCCTTTGTGCGCCTCGGCGACAACTTCGTTGCTGGCGTGAGCGGCGGTGTCGGTCGCGGTTTCAGCAGCGAACACCGGGGAAGCGAGCAGCAGTGCAGACAAGGCAATGATTGATTTTTTCATAAGTCCCTCTTTTCTCAGATACGTGCCATTCGTCATGAAACAAGATGGCATGAAACGCCCCTTGAACGATTTAAGAATAGGACTAAAACAAAAAAATCGATATAAAATTTTATTACAAACAGTTTTATTGATTTTTTATGCCAACAAGCAGCACACGCAGGGAAAGCGCACGAAAAAGTTAAATTTTTCCTGTCATAAAACTATAATTTGTACGAATTTTTAACAAGCTCCAACAGGGATGGATTCTATGGTTGCCGCGATCATTATCGGCATTTTTATCATCAGCTTCCTCTACGCACACTCCCGCGGCAAAGAGAAACAAAAGCTTACCCGTCAGCTGTTCGATCACTCCACGTTTATGGGGCCGATCAACATGTTTATGACCGGTTTCTCGCGTTTGCCCGCCAAACAGCCCTATTTCGACGAAAAAGGCTTCCCGGAGCTGCAAACGCTGACCGACAACTGGCAGGTGATCCGCGAGGAAGCCGTGCGTTTGCAGGATCACATCAAAAAGGCGCAGTCGCACAACGACGCCGGCTTCAACACCTTCTTCAAACGCGGCTGGAAACGTTTCTATCTGAAATGGTACAGCGACAGCCACCCTTCGGCGCAAACGCTGTGCCCGAAAACCGTCGAGCTGCTCAACCGCATCCCATCGGTCAAGGCGGCGATGTTCGCCGAGCTGCCGCCCGGCAGCCATTTGGGTAAACACCGCGATCCTTACGCCGGCTCGGTGCGCTACCACCTGGGGCTGATGACGCCTAACGACGATCGCTGCTTCATCGAAGTGGACGGCGAGCAGCACAGCTGGCGCGACGGCCAAGCGGTGATCTTCGACGAAACCTACGTGCACTGGGCGCAAAACGCCACCGACCAGACGCGCATCATTCTGTTTTGCGACGTCGAGCGGCCAATGAAATGGCGCTGGGCGCAGGCGGTCAACCACTGGGTCGGCGCTACGCTGATGTCGGCGGCCAGTTCGCCGAACGACGATCAGGACCGCACCGGCGGCATCAACCGCATCTTCAAATACGTCAACGCGGTGCGCGACGCCGGCCAGCGCCTGAAGGCGCGTAATCGCCGCGGTTACTACCTGCTGAAATGGCTGGTGATCGCCGCCATTTTCGCCGCCATCATCCTCCCCAGCCTGTAAACCGTCGCCAATCGTCAATCCAGAGGCAATGCGAATGAGAATATTCGCATGCCTCTCTTCCTCTGAACCCCGTACCCTGTGTTAACATACGCATTCCTAGAGCCGCCTCCGCTGGCCAACAGCTATCCCTCCGAAGCCTGATAGCAGCGCAAACCGCCCTTCGAATGTAAATGTTTAGTCAATTATGGAATTCTGACTAAACCCTGGCCGTCCCCGGGTGTCTGAGTCGTTGTATCGCTATCGAGTGGATCCTTTATGCGCTACAGGTTGCTACCCCCCTAACGCATAAACGAGCTGCTATGAAACGCCAAAAGAGATTTCAACTTTCCTTGCTGCACCCGCGCTACTGGCTGACCTGGTTCGGTCTGGCCCTGTTGTTCCTGCTGGTGCAACTCCCCTACCCGCTGCTTAACCGCCTTGGCGTATGGATGGGGCGCACCTCGATGCGCTTTCTTAAGCGTCGCGTCGCCATCACCTGTCGCAACCTAGAACTGTGCTTCCCCGAGATGGACGAAGCGCAGCGCGAGCGTAAAGTAGTGGGCAACTTTGAGTCCCTCGGCATGGGCCTGCTGGAAACCGGCATGGCCTGGTTCTGGTCGGATAAACGCGTTAAGCGCTGGTTTAACGTCTCCGGCATCAACCACCTCAAAATGGCGCAGCGTGACGACCGCGGCGTGCTGGTGATCGGCGTGCACTTTATGTCGCTTGAGCTGGGCGGCCGGGCAATGGGCCTGTGCCAACCGATGATGGCGATGTATCGCCCGCACAACAACAAGGCGATGGAGTGGGCGCAAACCAAGGGCCGCATGCGCTCCAACAAGGCGATGATTGATCGCAAGGATCTGCGCGGCATGGTGCACGCACTCAAGCGCGGTGAGGCGGTCTGGTTCGCGCCGGATCAAGATTACGGCCCGCGCGGCAGCGTATTCGCGCCGCTGTTCGCCGTCGATCAGGCCGCCACCACCAGCGGTACCTTCATGCTGGCGCGCATGGCCAACCCGGCGCTGGTGCCGGTGGTGCTGATCCGCCGTGAAGGCGGCCGCGGCTACGACCTGCTGATCCAGCCGGCTCTGGAAGACTACCCGCTCAGCGACGAACAGGCGGCGGCGGCTTATATGAACAAAGTGATCGAAAAAGAGATCATGCGGGCGCCGGAGCAATATCTGTGGCTGCATCGCCGCTTCAAAACCCGGCCGGTCGGCGCGCCGTCGCTGTACTGAGCCCCGTTTTCCAGCCCGGCCGACGCCGGGCTTTTTTGTGCGCCGCGTTTAAAAAATCTGCGGCTCAACATGTCGCTTTCCTGTAATCTCCTTCTTTACCCGCACAGGAAAGGAAATGATGAAAGCTCAAGTCCGCATTGCTCTGGTCGGTGATTACAACCCGCAAGCCGTGGCCCATCAGGCCATCCCCGTGGCGCTCCAGCTCACCGCCGCCCATCTCGACATCGACGTGCAGCCCCAGTGGCTACCGACCGAAACCCTGACCTCCCCCGATGTCCTGCAAGATTTCGATGCCATCTGGGTGGTGCCAGGCAGCCCATATTGTCACGACGACGGCGCCTTTATGGCGATCAGGCATGCGCGGGAAAACGACGTGCCGTTCCTCGGTTCCTGCGGCGGCTTTCAGTACGCCATCATCGAGTACGCCCGCAACGTGATGGGCTGGCACGACGCCGGCCATGCGGAAACCGACAGCGGTGGCCGGTTGGTGATCGCCCCGCTGAGCTGCTCGCTGGTGGAAAAAACCGGCGACATCGTTTTTCAGCCTGACACCCGTGTCGCGCAGGCCTACGGCAGCCTGAACACCCATGAAGGCTACCACTGCAACTTTGGCGTGGCTCCGGACTTCGTCGCCGACCTTGAGCGCTTCCCGCTGATTATCAGCGGCCACGATGCCGAAGGCGACGTGCGCGCCATCGAACTGCCGGAGCGGCGTTTTTACGTCGCCACGCTGTTCCAATCAGAACGCGCTGCACTGCGCGGCGAGCTTTCGCCGCTGGTGGTGGAACTCGTCAAAGCCGCCGTCTGCTAACCTGCTACCTCCCCGTAGGATCGAGCCGCAGCGAGACAGGGTTCTCGTTGCGCCTTTCATTTCGGGTATCACTCGGCATCAACGTTTCACATTTATTATCTCATTAAAGTTAATCCATTAATTGCCCAATAACGGATCATTCATCGCAGTTTAATTGAAACGTCATACTCCTATGAAAGTTAACAGCAGAATTACGAATAAAGAAATGCATGAAATCACAATAAGCTTTACTTCTTATTATTCATTATTATTTCTTTTATAATAATACAACATAAGAGATTCTTTATAATTTTTTATGATTCAGCCTGTTATCTCTTGCAGAGAAGCAACCGAACTTGCCCGCTGAGATACCACTCCGTTATCGCTTACGAACCGCCTCAGCTCCGCCCCTTTTTGCCAAAAATAAAAAATCACAAATAAAACAATAAATTACATGATTGCACTTACTAATATCACGCATAAAAGCCAGTCAATCGTGATTAACACGCCACAAAAGCAATGGCAAAAAAACCAGTTTGAAAATAAATAAAATATAAATCATTAACACTAAAATCATTTAATTTATTATAATCAAATAAAATCATTAAAAATATTTAATGTGAAAACAGGCCAACTTAATAATCACCTTTTATAATGTTCGAGTGCTTGGCTGCGACTCACTTTATTTAATTCGATTCATTCCTTATTTGTGGAGGTGGTTCCGTGTCCGCTTATTCCCTGACGACCGTGCAACAAGCCGTATGGCTAGACCAATCTTTAAACCCCGATATCCCCTTATATAACGTTGGGTGTTTATGGCGCGTAGAGCGCGAGATTTCGCTACCGCTTTTTCAAGAAGCCATACGGCAAATCCAGCAACAACATGATGCGTTGCAAACCACGCTGAAAGAAACGCCGCAAGGCATTACCCAGGAAACCTGCGACCGGGCCTATATCGACCTGCATTACCACGATTTTTCGCAGAGACAAGATGCCATCAGCCTGGCAGAAACACACCTTCGTTCTCAATTCCTGCAGCCTTATTCACTGTATGACAGCCTGCTTTGGCGCTGCCACCTGGCCAAAGTCAGCGGATCCAGCACACTATGGCTGCTTGCTTCCCATCACCTGATTGCGGACGGCACCTCAATTTCCCTGCTGAGCAAAATGATCATGGAGCGCTATAAACAATTAAAAGCAGGGATAAAAAACGAAGCCCCCCACTCGCGTTACCAAGACTTCGTCATCAGCGATCGCACCTATCAGCAGTCTCCACGCTACGAGCGCGATCGTGATTTCTGGTTGAAGCGTTTCATCGACGCGCCCCCCTCCATGCTGGAACGCCGCCAAAATCACTGTGAGCAACAAACCTACCCCAGCCATCAGATAATCAAGCGGTTGCCACGCGAGCGTTTCCTACAGTTGGAACAATACGCCGCCGCGCAGGGCGGTTCTGCAATGCATTTTTTTAGCGCTTTGCTGGCCACCTGGTTCGCCCGGATTTGGCAAACCGATCAATTCACGCTGGGCGTGCCGGTACATAACCGCAGTACCGCCGAACATAAGCAAACATTGGGCATGTTTTCCTCGATGATCCCACTGCGCATCACGGTCGATTCACAGCAATCCTTCGGCCACTTACTGCGGCAAATCGGCAGCGAGCTGCGCCAGTGTTATCGTCACCAGCGTTTTCCCATTGCCGAACTCAACCGCCAGTTGAACCTGCATCAGCAGGAGCGGCGCCAACTGTTCGACATCAGCTTTTCTCTGGAGGTTTTTCCGACCGACATCGAACTGGAAGGCAGCCAGTTCAAGGTGGAAAACCTGCACCACGGTCAGGAACAGCTGCCCCTCGGCGTCTACCTGCGCCATTACCATCCGGGCGACGACCCGCTGTTGGAGTTCAACTTCAATCAGGCCTGGTTCAGTCAGGAAGACGGTGAGCGCATCGCCGCCCGCATACTGCACCTGCTGAACACGCTACTGGACGGCGATCCGGCGCTGCCGCTGGGGCAGTTACCGCTGCTGTTGCCGCAGGAAAGACAGCAAATCTTCCATCAATGGAATGAAACCCGACAAACATGGGCTGACATGCCGCAAGGCGTACATCAATTCCTGGAACGGCAGGCCGCACTGACGCCAGAAGCGCCGGCGCTGTGCTACGGGGACCACGAGATCAGTTATCAACAGCTGAATCAGCGGGCGAATCGATTGGCTGCCTTTCTCAGGCTGCAGGGATTACAGCCTGACGATCGCATCGCGGTATGCGTCAACCGCAGCCCGGATATGGTGATTGCCCTGTACGCCATCCTGAAGGCGGGCGCCGCCTATGTACCGCTCGATCCCGACTATCCGCAAGACCGCCTGCGCCACATGCTGCAAGATTGCGGCGCCAGATTCGTTCTGATCGACGATGGCGGCGAACACGCGCTGCACCCGCTGCGCGATATCGCCGTGCCGCGATTGCATCTTCAGCGTGAGAGCCATCTGTGGCGGCAAGCGCCGGATGGCAACCCGCCGCCGCTGGCCGCCGATCCACAGCGCAGCCTGGCTTATGTGATTTACACCTCCGGCTCGACGGGGAAACCCAAAGGGGTGATGAACGAACACCGCGGGGTGATCAACCGACTCCTGTGGATGCAAAAGGCTTATACACTGACGCCGGATGATGTCGTGCTGCAGAAAACGCCGTTCAGCTTCGACGTCTCTGTCTGGGAGTTTTTCTGGCCGATGATGGTCGGCGCCCGGCTGGCCATCGCCAAACCGGGCGGTCACCAGGAACCGGATTATCTCAGCGCCTGCATCGCACAACATGGCGTCACCACACTGCATTTCGTCCCCTCTATGCTGCAACTGTTTCTGCGCCACGGCGATATGGCGCAGTGCGCCTCCCTGAAACGCATCGTGTGCAGCGGCGAGGCGTTGCCGCTCGCTACGGTACAACGTTGCCTGCAGCAGTTGCCGCAGGCGGAACTGCACAATCTCTACGGCCCGACGGAAGCCGCCGTAGACGTTTCCAGCTGGCAATGCCTGCCCGATGATCCTCGCCCACTGGTACCGATCGGTAAACCGATCGCCAATACCCAGCTCCATATTCTGGATGACCAACTGCAACCGTTACCGCCTGGCATCGCCGGCGAATTGCATATCGGTGGTATTCAGGTTGCCCGTGGTTATCTGAACCGCGCGGCGCTGAGCGCCGAGCGATTTATCGCCGATCCTTTCAGCGCCGAGCCGCAGGCTCGCCTGTATAAAACCGGCGATCTGGCCCGCTGGCTGCCGGATGGCAACATTGAGTATCTAGGCAGAAACGATTTCCAGGTCAAAATCCACGGCCTGCGCATTGAATTAGGCGAGATCGAGCAACAGCTCAGACAGTGTTCAGGGGTTGAAGACGCCGCCATTCTGGCACGGGAAGACGAAAGCGGCGGCAAGCGCCTGGTCGCCTATGTCATCGCCCCAGAGCAAACGGCAGACGCCGCCGAATGGCGTCGGCAATTGCAGCAACACCTGCCGGACTTTATGGTGCCGTCCTGTTTTATCCGGCTGGATGCTTTTCCGCTGTCGCCCAACGGCAAGCTGGATCGCAAAGCGTTACCGGCACCGGCCAACATGCAGGAAACCGCTGCTTATGAAGCCCCGCAAGGCGAGCAGGAACAGCAGTTGGCCGAACTGTGGAGCGAACTGCTGGGCACAACGCGCATTGGCCGCGACGATGATTTCTTCGCGCTGGGCGGCCATTCGCTGCACGCCATTCAACTGCTGGTTAAACTGAAGCGACACGGGCATTCGTTAGGCATTAAGACGCTGTTTGCTCACTCGACGCTGCGCGGCCAGGCCCGTATTCTCACCGACGGCGTGCCCGCAACGGCTCCAGCCACCTCCGAACCCCTGCAGCAGCTGTTGACGCGTCTGAATCAGGCCAGCTTTACCTTTAAACAGGTAGAGCGCCTGAACCACGCCATCAGCCCCGACAGCGTTTGGATGGTCCATCCTGCCGTCACCGGTTGCGATGTTTATCGCGATCTGGCGAACTACTTAGAGAAAGATTTCAATGTGTTAGGCATCAACAATTACAACCTGTTCCAACAGCCGCACATCACTTCGCTACGCGAGCTGGCGGCGTATTATCTCGGCCATATGCGGCTGTCGCCGGCGCGCCCCGTCCGTCTGTTGGGTTGGTCGCTAGGGGGCCTGATCGCGCTGGAGATGGCCGCTCAACTGGAAAGCCAGGGCTATCGCGATATCCAACTGTTCCTGCTTGATACCTTCTACCGAACCCCATTCCAGATCCGCAGCGAGCCGGGCATGCTGGCGGCGATGCTGGCCATGTTGGGTATTGACGGCGAGGCCGCCGACCGGGCCTTAAAGGCAGAGCCGACGGAGCTGGCATTGGCGAAACAAACGCTCAGCGCACCGTTGCAACATGCACGCATCACGCTGTTCAAGGCGACCGAAGATGCAAATCTGAATATCACCGGCCTGGGCGATGAGCGGGAACTGCTGGCGATTGCCGACAATGGCCTGTCGGCAATCGGTCAACATCTGCAGGTGCATCCGTTGCCCTGCAATCATCACTCCATTATCTTCAGCCACGAGGAGATAGGACGCGCCTTGCGACAGTCATCGCGCACGCCGGCGATGCTAGGCAACCTTCCTTGACGCTCTACGGTCTGCGGCGCAGTTCGCCGCAGACCGCCTCCTTACCACATCAGCCGGCCGATCAGTGGCGCGGCCACCACCGTGATAATGCCGGCCAACATCATCACCAGGCTCGACACTACGCCCTCCTGCGGCCCCAGTTCATAGGCGCGGGCGGTGCCGGCGCCATGCGACGAGGCGCCAAATCCGGCCCCTTTCGCCAGGCGGCTGCGTACAGCCAGCCGCAAAAACAGAATGTCGCCCACCGCCATGCCGAACACCCCGGTGATCACCACGAACAACGCCACCAGGTCCGGTTGGCCCCCCATCTGCTTGGCGGCCTCCAGCGCGAACGGCGTGGTGATCGACCGCACCGCCAGGCTGCGCTGCACCTCTTCCGGCAGCGTCAGCAGGCGCGCCAGCCACACCGAGCTGTACACCGCCACCAGCACTGCGGTCATTACCCCGGCGGTCAGCGACAGCCAGTGGCGACGGATGATATGCAGGTTCTCGTACACCGGCACCGCGAAGGCGATGGTCGCCGGCCCCAGCAGCCACAGCAGCCAGTGGGTTTCACCGATGTAGTCCTGATAGGAGATGTGGGTGACCACCAGCAGCAACACCAGAATCATCGGCGTCAGCACCAGCGGCATCAGCAGCAACGTGCGGCGGCGGCGATAGAGTTTCTTGTTGGCGAAATAGAGCGCCAGCGTCGCCAGAAAACAGGCCAGGCTAAGGATGAAATCATTCATGGCGCTGCTTCCGCCGCTGCAGCCAAATCTCCAGCCGATACACCCTGTCCACCACCAGCCCGGTGGCGCCCAGCGTCAGCATGGTGCTGACCGCGATCACCAGAAAGATCTTCCAGCCCTCGACCATCAGCAGCTGGGCATAGTTGACCACCGCCACCACCGCCGGCACGAAAAACAGCAGCATTTCCGCCAGCAGCCAGCGGGAGCCGGCCTTGACCCAACTCAGCGGCAGAATGCGCAGCAGGATCAGCGCCAGCAGCATCAGCATGCCGACGATATTGGCGGGGAGCGGCAGGTGGAATTGTTGCACCAGACGATCGGCGATCAGGAACAGCGCCGCATACAACGCCACCTGGATCGGCACCTGCAAACGGGTCAGCAGGGAGGGGGCAACGCGGCGTAACGCCAGAGACATGAAAGATGACCTCAAACAATAAATTGACGGCCTACAGTATACGCAGCCGGGAAACCACGCCTGAAATGAATTAAAATTATCGACATCATGCCGTCCGGGAATAGTTTCCCGCCGGTAGCGTCCCCAAGGAGAGCCCTAACGTGGATGTCCGCACCCTGCGCTACTTCGTTGAAGTGGTGCGCCAGCAAAGCTTCACCCGCGCGGCGGAAAAACTGTTCGTCACCCAGCCCACCATCAGCAAAATGCTGCGGCATCTGGAGGAAGAGCTGGAATGCACGCTGCTGATCCGCGAAGGCCGCAAGCTGCGCCTGACCGACAGCGGCCAGGCGGTGTACCAGCGCGGCCTGACGATCCTCGACGAGTTCCGCCAGTTGGAGGCGGAGCTGGAAGACATCAGCTCGGTGAAAAAGGGCGTGCTGCGGCTGGGCATTCCGCCGATGGTCGGCAGGCAGATCGCCGATCTGATCCGCCGCTTTCGCCAGACCTACCCCGGCATCGAATTGAAGATTTCCGAGCTGGGCGGGCTGTCGGTCGAACAGGCGGTGATGTCCGGCGAACTGGATCTGGCGATGACGGTGCTGCCCTTCGATTCGGCGCAGCCGCTGACCTTTCTGCCGCTGCTGGGCCATCCGATGTGCGTGGTGGCGCCGCGCACGCCGCAGTGGCTCAACCGCACCAGCATCAATATCGCCGAATTGGCCGACAGCCCGATCCTGATTTATAACGAAGACTTTGCGCTGTACAAGATGCTGATGAAGGCGTTTCGCCTGGCCGGCTTTGAACCGCAAATCGCGGTGCGCAGCGGCCAATGGGACTTTCTCGCCTCGATGGTGCAGGCCGGCGTGGGCATCGCCATGCTGCCGGAGCCGGTTTGTCGCTGGCTGGACAAGGAAAACCTGGTCTGGCTGCCGCTGGAGCCGCGCATGGAGTGGAAAATCGGCCTGATCTGGCGCCAGGGCAGCTACCTGTCGCACAGCGCGCAGGCCTGGATCGCCTGCTGCCGCGACTACTGGCCGCCGCTCAAGTAACCAAAAAAAGGGCCGCACAGGCGGCCCTTCAGGACAGAAATAAAGAGGAAAACGTTTATTCCTCTTCTGAGATTTACCCTTCGCGTTCGATCAGCAGCGCTTCGAGCAGGTCGAGATCGTGCAGCAGTTTTTGCAGCGTCTCGTTGCTGATTTTCTGCGTGGCGCGCAGGTGATACAGCTCGCCGCGCTCGGCGCGCAGCGCCGTCAGGCGGAAACGCCGCTCGAGGTTTTCCATCGCCAGCGCATTCTCGATATCGTCTTTCGACGCGATGCGCCGCCGCAGCATGCCCGTCACCCGCGAGCTGACCTCTTTCAACACCTGCGGATCGAGGTTTTCTTCGGTATCGGCAACCAGGCGCTCTTCCATTTTGTTCACGCTCTCAATCGCCACTTCGGCCGCCATGGCGATCGCCATGCGCTCTTCCTGCTTGCTGGCGCTCTTGTCGGTGACCTGCACGCCGCGCAGCAGCAGCGGCAACGCCAGCACGCCGACGATCAACGACAGCAGGATCACCCCGGCGGCGATAAACACCAGCTGATAGCGCGCCGGGAAGGCGGTGCCGTCGCTCAGCAACAGCGGTATCGACAGCACACCGGCCAGGGTAATCGCCCCGCGCACCCCGGCGAACGACGCCACCCACAGCTCACGCGTGCTGTAATCGCCGAACTGCAGCGGACGCTTTTTCATAAAGCGGTTGCTGGCCTTCTTCATCACCCACAGCCAGGTGAAACGCAGCACCAACAGCGCGGCGTAGATGGTGGCCACGTCGGCGAACAGGTACCAGGTCTGGATGGTCGGATCCAGCTCCGCCTGCAGGATGGAGGTTTCAAGAATGCCCGGCAGCTGCAGGCCCAACATGATGAACACCATGCCGTTGAACACGAATTCCAGCATCGCCCAGACGCTGTTGGCGCGCAGGCGCATCGCCAGCGGCGCGTTGCGGATCACGCCGGACTGGCTGATGGTCATCCCCGCCGCCACCGCCGCCAGGATGCCGGAAACGCCGATATGTTCGGCGATCAGGTAGGACGCGAACGGCAGCAGCAGCAGGAACACGATCTGGGTCGCCGGATCGTCGCCGCTCCAGCGGCTCATCACCCGCAGCGATTTACTGTAGGTCCAGGTGACCGCCACGCCGGCCAGCAGGCCGCCGATCGCCACTTTGAGGAATTCAAGGGTCGCGCCGCCCACGGTGAACACCATGGTGCCCATCGCCACCGCGATGGCGAACTTGAGCGACACCAGGCCGGAGGCGTCGTTCATCAGCGCCTCGCCCTCGAGCACGCCCATGATCGGCTTGGGGATCCGCCCTTTGCCGACGATGCCGGACAGCGCCACGGCATCCGTCGGCGACAGCACCGCCGCCAGAGCGAAGGCCGCCACCAGCGGAATGCCCGGCACCATGGCGTAGATCAGATAACCGACGCCGACCACGGTGATCAGCACCAGCACCAGCGCCAGGCCGAGAATTTCACGCCCGTGATGCAGGAATTCGCGCGTCGGCGTTTTCCAGCCGTCGGCAAACAGCAGCGGCGGGATGAACAGCACCAGGAACAGTTCGGGATCAAAATCGACGTGCAGCCCGAAATGCGGCCAGGCCAGCAGGGCGCCGATGGCGATTTGCATCAGCGGCAGCGGCACCTGGAACGGCAACATGCGCGTCACCACCCCGGACAGGGAGACCACCAGGATCAAAATGAGGATTGTAAAAAAGATTTCCATGCTTTCCTTAGACTCTACGATTCAGACGACATCGGCTCAGGGCCTGCGTTGGTCACGATAGTAGATCACTTTTTTTACAGCCGTTAAAGCTTGTTGTGCCTTTCAAAACGCGGTGCAGAGCAGAAGAAGACTTATCTTAAGAAGGGAATTGCCGTAACAGGCTCCCCCGCCCGGCGGGCGAGGGAAACCCAAGCGGCTTAAATCGCCCAGCCGCCGGCGTAGAACGCCACCAGCGCCACGGCGATCAGCACGGTGCCGATGTTCAGCTTGCGCCATTCGCCGGAGAAGATGCGGCCGATGACCAGCGAGCTGAAGCCCAGCATGATGCCGGTGACGATGTTGCAGGTCAGCACGATGAACACGGCGCACAGCAGGCCGGCCATCGCGTCGACGAAGTCATTGAAGTCCAGCTTGGTGACGTTGCTCAGCATCAGCAGGCCGACGTACATCAGCGCCGGCGCGGTGGCGTAGACCGGCACCAGATAGGCCAGCGGCGACAGGAACAGGATCAGCAGGAACAGAATGCCGACCACGGTGGCGGTCAGGCCGGTCTTGCCGCCCGCGGCGGTGCCGGCGGCGGACTCGATGTAAACCGCAGCGGGCGCGGCGCCCACCAGGCCGGAGAAGATGCTGCTCAGGGAATCCGAGGTCAGCGCCTTGCCGCCGTTGATGATCTGCCCGTCTTTATCCAGCAGGTTGGCCTGCCCGGCCACCGCGCGGATGGTGCCGGTGGCGTCGAACACCGCGGTCATCACCAGCGCCAGCACGCTCGGCAACACCACCGGCTGCAATGCGCCCATGATATCCAGGCTGAAGATCAACGATTTGCCGTCAGCGTCCGCCAGGCTCGGCATGGCGAACAGCCCCTGGTATTTCACCGCCGGGTCGAAGATCAGGCCGATGATGGAAATGGCGATGATCACCAGCAAAATGCCGCCGGGCACGCGCAGTTTCTCCAGGCCGAAGATCACCGCCAGGCCGACCAGCGTCATGACGACCGGGAAAGAGGTGAACGCACCGAGCGCCACCGGCAAGCCATCCAGCGGGTTCTTCACCACCAGGCCGACGCCGTTGGCGGCGATCAGCAGCAGAAACAGCCCGATGCCGATGCCGGTGCCATGCGCCACGCCCATCGGCAGGTTGCGCAGGATCCAGGCGCGGATGCCGGTGACCGAGATAATGGTAAACAGCACGCCCATCAGGAACACCGCGCCCAGCGCCACCGGAATGCTGATGTGCTGGCCCAGCACCAGGCTGAAGGCGGTAAAGGCGGTCAACGAGATCGCACAGCCGATGGCCATCGGCAGGTTAGCCCACAGCCCCATCAACAGCGACCCCAGACCGGCCACCAGGCAGGTGGAGACAAACACCGCCGCCGGCGGGAAACCCGCTTTGCCCAGCATGCTCGGCACCACAATCACCGAGTACACCATCGCCAGGAAGGTGGTCAGCCCCGCCACCACCTCCTGACGCACGCTGCTGCCGCGCGCGGAAATTTTAAAATAGCCATCAAGCCCGCCGGTTGGTTTTGCGGCGTGGTTCGCTTGAGAGTTCGACATAGGTTACTTCCCCTGTGTTTCATGAATCGGCCCGTCACAGCAGGCCTGTAATCTCGCCCGCGCCCGATCGCCACGTAATCGTTTACGTCACGTTCCGCATCCCTGCCCTTATGCCACACCGCCAACGGCGATGCGCACCCAGGCAAACGTTTAACTCGCAGCGCGCGGTACGGGTGATTTATGGTGGTTTATTCAAGGCAAACGATTATCCTGCCTTCCCTAGCGTCTAATCAACTAAAGATCGCGGCAATTTATGCAGAAAACGGCGGGAATGGCTTCTGCGCGAAAAGACGGGGCGATCCGGCGCCCCTGCCGACCTGCTTCACGGCGAGCTTATTGCGCCTGCACCGCCGCGGGATCCATATACATCAATTCCCAGATATGGCCGTCCAGGTCCTGAAATCCGTGGCCGTACATCACGCCATAGTCCCGCGGCGGATGATAGGTATTGCCGCCGCCGGCGATTGCCTTGCGCACCAGTTCGTCCACCGCCGCCCGGCTGGGTTGCGACAGGCACACCAACACTTCGGTGGCCTGTTTGGCGTCGCCGATCGGGTTCGGGGTAAACATCCTGAATTTGTCGTGGGTCAGCAGCATCACGTAAATCGTGTCGCTGACCACCATGCAGGCGGCGGTATCGTCGGTAAATTGCGGGTTGAAGCTGAAGCCAAGCTGGGTGAAAAACGCCATTGAGGCGGGCAGATCGCGTACGGGCAGGTTAACGAAGATTTGCGTAGCCATGGGCTACCTCCGATGAAGAATGACCCCATCGAGTATAGCCCATCCGCTTAACTCAGCAGGTCGTAAGGACCGCCCTGCTCCAATGCCCGCTGGTAGGCGGGCCGGGCGTGAATGCGCTGCAGGAAGCCGCGCAGTTTCGGGCAATCATCCAACGCGCCGCGCGCCGCCATCGCCTCCAGCGGGAAGCTCATCTGAATATCCGCCGCGCTGAAGTCGTTGCCAACGAACCAGCTGCCCTTATTCAGGTGCTGTTCGAGGAATTCGCAGTGCGGCGCGATCTGCTTGTCGAGGTATTCCCGCTGCACGCCTTTGCCGATCGCACCGGCCACCGGCCGCAGCAGCCAGGGGATCGGCGGCTGGCCGAGACGGCTGAACACCAGCTTCATCACCAACAGCGGCATCAGCGATCCTTCGGCGTAGTGCAGCCAGTAGCGGTATTGCTGACGCGCGTGGAAGTCGGTTGGCATAAACATGCCCTGTGCGTCGTAGGCTTCCTGCAAGTATTCGATAATGGCGCCGGATTCCGCCAGCGTCAGATCGCCATCGACGATCACCGGCGATTTGCCCAACGGGTGGATCTTTTTCAGCGCCGGCGGCGCCAGCATGGTGTTGGGATCGCGCTCGTAGCGCTGCACCTGATAGGGCACGCCCAGCTCTTCCAGAAACCACAGAATGCGCTGCGACCGCGAGTGATTGAGATGATGAACGATGATCATGACGACGCTCCTGTCCGCTGCCACACCAGTTCGCCAACCTGCACGCCGTTGCCGAGCTGCAGCGGCACCGTGCGCAACGTCAGCCGATCAGCGTTAAAGGCGTAAAAACGCACCTGACGGCTGCCTATCCAATTGGGGAACGAGCAGCCTTCAACCTGATGCACCACCCGTTGCTCGCTTTCTTCCACCTGATAACGGCCGAAGTAGCAAATCATATTGATGAAGGCGGCACGGATCTCCCGCTCGGATCCCTGCGCCAAATCGTCGGCGACGAAACGCGGCCGCACGGCGCTGTATAGCTGCGCCGCCATCGTGCCGTTGGCCTCATAGTGGATGCGCCCCAACACCTGCTCGCCCAGCGGGTAATTCAGCTCGCCGTTCTGGTTTTTGAACGCCGACGACACCAACGCCCAACTGCCGATAAACGCATTCATCGTCATGACGCTTCTCCGGTTAAGGATCGTCTGTAAAGGGTAGTGGCGATTGTTGCCCCGCGCCAGCGGATGAAAAATAATCAATTTATTTGACAGAGATACTCAAAACTCTCCGATTTTTTATTCACATCCGGTGCACTAGTATTTAACACATCGAGAGACAACGGGCTCTCACCTAACAAACACTCTGAGGAACGTATCATGAAAAACGTCAAAATTTTTGCAACCGCTGCGCTGCTGGCTACCGCTTCTTTCGCTACCTTCGCCGCTGACCTGCCTTCCAGCCAACCTGCTGCAGACGCCCAGAAGATCGGCGTCGTCACCGTGAGCGGCGCCGCTAACCTGAGCGCGCTGGAAAGCGAACTGGCCAGCAAAGCCGCCGCGTCGGGCGCCAGCGCCTACCGCATCGTCGCCGCCGGTGGTCAGAACAAACTGTACGGCACCGCAGAAATCTTCAACTGATCGTCGGACAGCCAACCGACGGAAGAAAGAAGCCCCGCAAGGGGCTTTTCTCGTTTTAGCGGGCGTCGAAGCGCGCCGCCAACTTCTGCAGGCGGAACTGTTCGGTGATGAAATCGACAAACACCCGGGTTTTGGTCGGTAAGAATTTGGTGGTGGGAAAATAGAGATACACGCTGCCGCGATCGACATACCAGCCCGGCAGAACCCGCACCAGACGGCCGTTTTCCAGATAAGGCGCCGCATTCGGCATGCCGATCAGCGCGATGCCCAATCCCATTTCCGCCGCCCGCGCCGCCGCTTCCGGTTCATTGACCGTCATGCTGACCGTCATCCCCGGCGCACGCTGCTCATTCTGGGCATTTCGCAGCGGCTGGTGGCGAATGCGCCCGGTCTGCGGCGAACGGATGAAAATCCCGGCGTGTTGCGCCAGTTGCTCCGGTTCCGTCAACGGCGGCCGCTGCCGCAAGTATTCTGCCGAAGCGACCAATACGCCATGCGCAGGCGCCAGCTCGCGAGCAATCATCCCCTGCGCCAACTCGATGCCGCCGCCCAGCGCAGCGTCAAAGTTCTCACCGATCAGATCCACCTGGCGATTGTCGAAATGCCAGTCCGGTACAATCGCCGGGTACTGCGTCAAAAACATCGGCAGCATCGGCAACACGAAGTGCAGGCCGAAGGCGGTGCCCATGCTGACCTTCAAGCCGCCGGCCGCCGCGCCGCCGCCGCTGCTCAACCCCTTCAATGCACACTGGATCGATTGCAACCCGCCGCTCACCTCACTGAGAAAACGCTCGCCTGCTTCGGTGAGGATCAACTTGCGGGTATTGCGTTGAAACAGCCGCACGCCGACCACCGCCTCCAGCCGGGTGACATTCTTGCTTACCGCCGCCGGGCTGAGGCCCAGCTTGCGGCCGGCGGCGGAGAAACTGCCGTTTTCCGCGCTGCTGACGAAGCACTCCAGATGTCCCAGCATGCTTTTTCCTTATGGATTTTAAACTAATGGTTTTAACTGATTATAGCTCTTTGTGGCTAGTGGCCGTGCAAGCGATCTCCGATACTGAATGCCGACACTTTACCCTCATCCACTCTGGAGAAATAACATGACCACAGCACTCCCACTGCAAGGCAAAGTCGCATTCGTTCAGGGCGGTTCCCGCGGCATCGGCGCCGCCATCGTGAAACGCTTGGCGAGCGAGGGCGCCGCCGTCGCCTTTACCTACGCCGCCTCGGCAGATCGCGCCGAAGCGGTGGCGAGCGCCGTTACCGCCGCCGGCGGCAAAGCCCTCGCCATCAAGGCCGACAGCGCCGATGCTGCGGCGTTGCAGCAGGCGGTTCGCCAGGCGGTGAGTCACTTCGGCAACTTGGATATTCTGGTGAACAACGCCGGGGTATTTACGCTGGGCGGCACCGAGGAACTGGCGCTGGACGACCTGGATCGCATGCTGGCGGTCAACGTACGCAGCGTATTCGTCGCCAGCCAGGAGGCGGCGCGCCACATGAACGACGGCGGCCGTATCATCCACATCGGCAGCACCAACGCCGAGCGCGTACCGTTCGGCGGCGCGGCGGTGTACGCGATGAGCAAATCGGCGCTGGTCGGGTTGACCAAGGGCATGGCGCGCGATCTCGGCCCACGCGGCATCACCGTCAATAACGTGCAGCCCGGCCCGGTGGACACCGAAATGAACCCGGACGCCGGCGAGTTCGCCGATCAGCTCAAGCAGCTGATGGCGATCGGCCGTTACGGCAAAGATGAAGAAATCGCCGGTTTCGTCGCCTACCTGGCGGGCCCGCAGGCGGGTTATATCACCGGCGCTAGTCTGAGCATCGACGGCGGCTTCTCGGCGTAGCGCTCAAAGCCCCGCAAGGGGCTTTTTTTTCATTCGCTCCCCGACGAGCGCTTCTCACCTCGCACGGCATATTCGGCCTTGAAAGACAATAATAGAATTAGTTTATGCGCAAAAATGGAATAGTTTATTGACGATTCTGTTATTTATTCACCAGGCCGACGTCTTTATCCTTCGCTCCATCGTGTCGTACCGGACACCCTTATTTTTCGAACCTTCGAACACAGGATAAAGATATGAAAACCATGACCACCGTTATTTCACTCGCTCTGTTTTCCATGCTGTCGTTTAACGCCGCGGCAGAAAGCGTGACCGCAACCGGCAGAACACTGGATTCCACCGAAGCCCTCATCGCTAAAAAAGCGCAAGAAGCCGGCGCAAGCGGCTACAAAATTACCAGCGCCTACATGGGCAATTTCGTCACCATGAGTGCAGAACTGAAAAAATAATGCGTTTAGTGAATAACGCCGTGCATACGGCGTTATTCATTACCGCATGATTAAGGAAATCATCGCCGGGCGCCTTTTTAAAAATTACGCTAGCGTACCCAGTACACAGAAAAAATGAGCCGTTCCCTCACCGGTTATTATTCGGCGGCCTCACGCCGCCAATTTCCGGAGGCTCACTTTCATTCGCCCTGCAATACTCCGTTATAAGGATGAGTCACTGATGAAATCATTGTATCGCCTCTCCCTCTTGCTGCCCTTGCTGGCCGCAGTGCCCACGCACGCCGCAGAATC
The DNA here is from genome assembly GCF_052166595.1 of Serratia sp. CY81684. Lineage (NCBI taxonomy): Bacteria > Pseudomonadati > Pseudomonadota > Gammaproteobacteria > Enterobacterales > Yersiniaceae > Serratia > Serratia sp. CY81684. Next base: position 573,927 of record NZ_JBJNOO010000004.1, read on the forward strand.
CGCCGCGCAGTCGTCAGACTGGTATCCTTCCGTTTACGGCGCAAAAGACGAAATCGGCGCGGCCAACCTGCTCACGCCTGAGGTCGTATTACAGTCCGTGCAGTTGGTAAAACAAGGCAAGACATTGCCATTGGCGGTGCCCGTCGATAAAGATTTCCCGGCGTTCCGCCACCGCAGCTTCCGCTTATATAATATTCAGCCTGGTCAGCAGGATGGTAAAACGCTTGGCCCAAATAAATTCACCTTTAATGATGAATTGGTGAATGCCTGGACCGGCGTCGGCACTCAGTTGAATGGCATTGGCCATATCGGCATCGACAATGTTTATTATAACGGCAATAAGGCGGCGGATTTCGTCACCGTAGATGGCGTGAAAAAATTGGGCGTGGAAAAAGTGCCGCCCATGGTCACACGCGGCGTCGTACTCGATATGACGGCTTATTATAATAAAGCGATCGTTCCGGGCGGCACCGAATTTTCCGTTGCGGATATTCAAGCGGTGCTTAAAAAGCAGGGCATCAGTTTACGCAAAGGCGACGTTGTCTTGTTCAATACCGGCTGGCTGGAGCTGATTGGCAAAGACAATAAAAAGTTCCTGGAAGTTGAACCGGGCATCGGCATGGAAGCGGCGAAATGGTTGGCCGACCAAGGCATCGTGGCCTTCGGCGGTGATACCTGGGCCTCCGAAGTTTACCCTAACCCGAAAAATGACGAAGAGTTCCCGGTCAACCAGTACCTGCTGGCCAAACGCGGCGTCTATAACCTGGAGCTGATCGACAGCCGCCCGCTGGTGCGCACGAAAACCTGGGAATTCCTGTTCGTGCTGGGGCAACCGCTGTATGTCGGTTCAACCCAGGTCAATATCAACCCGGTAGCAATTTACTGATTGGCGACACCGCCGCAGAAAATCAGCGGCTAACGAACACAAAAAACCCCGCCTGAGCGGGGTTTTTTTAGCGCTGTTGCCAGGCTTAGAACGGGATATCGTCGTCGAAATCCATTGGTGGTTCGTTGCTGGTCGCCGGTGCGCTGTTCTGCGCCGGGCGAGACTGCTGCTGGCCGCCGCTGAACTGGTTGCCGCCCTGTGGCTGCTGAGGCTGGCCCCAACCGCCCTGGCCGCCGGCAGATTGACCGGCCGGTGCACCGCCGCCCTGACGGCCGCCCAGCATCTGCATGGTGCCGCCGACGTTAACCACGATCTCGGTGGTGTAGCGATCCTGGCCGCTCTGATCCTGCCATTTACGGGTCTGCAGGGAGCCTTCGATGTAGACCTGAGAGCCTTTACGCAGGTATTCACCCGCCACTTCGGCCAGTTTGCCGAACAGCACAACGCGGTGCCACTCGGTCTTCTCTTTCTGTTCGCCGGTCGCCTTGTCACGCCAGCTTTCGGAGGTCGCCAGGGTAATGTTGGCCACTGCGCCGCCGTTCGGCATGTAACGGACTTCTGGATCCTGACCCAGATTCCCGACCAGAATTACTTTGTTTACGCCTCTGCTGGCCATGAGCACTTCTCCCGATGATTGATTTCTACACAGTATAAACGCGTCAGTTTACCACGCTGAGTACGAAACCACACCCGTGTTGATAAGTGCGAATTGCATTCCAGAATTGTCTTTTCGATCGACCTTGTTGCATTCGCATACTGGATATTCATTCAGGTTTTTTTGTGTCATAATTATGCGTTTCGACCTGGCTGTGCCGGTTTTTTGCGAGATCCATCACAAAATCCCCCGCAAAAATCGCGACAGGCGCGGTGTATCATCAAGACGGGAAGTGTAAATGGACAATATCGAAGTTCGTGGTGCTCGAACCCATAATCTGAAAAACATCAACCTGATCATCCCGCGTGACAAACTGATCGTCGTCACCGGCCTGTCCGGTTCCGGCAAGTCTTCGCTGGCTTTCGATACGCTGTATGCCGAAGGGCAGCGGCGTTATGTCGAATCACTCTCTGCCTATGCGCGCCAGTTCCTGTCGCTGATGGAAAAACCGGACGTCGATCATATCGAAGGCCTGTCGCCGGCGATCTCCATCGAGCAGAAATCCACCTCGCACAACCCGCGCTCCACGGTCGGCACCATTACCGAGATCCATGACTACCTGCGCCTGCTGTTCGCCCGCGTCGGCGAGCCGCGCTGCCCGGATCACCATGTGCCGCTGGCGGCGCAGACCGTCAGCCAGATGGTCGACAACGTGCTGAGCCAGCCGGAAGGCAAGCGCCTGATGCTGCTGGCGCCGGTGGTGAAAGACCGCAAGGGCGAGCACACCAAAACGCTGGAAAACCTGGCCGCCCAGGGCTATATCCGCGCGCGCATCGACGGCGAAGTGTGCGATCTGTCCGATCCGCCGAAGCTGGAGCTGCAGAAGAAACACACCATCGAAGTGGTGGTCGATCGCTTCAAGGTGCGCGACGACATGGCGCAGCGCCTGGCCGAATCGTTCGAAACCGCGCTGGAGCTGTCCGGCGGCACCGCGGTGGTGGCGGATATGGACGACGAAAAAGCGGACGAGCTGCTGTTCTCCGCCAACTTCGCCTGCCCGATCTGCGGCTACAGCATGCGCGAGCTGGAACCGCGCCTGTTTTCCTTCAACAACCCGGCCGGCGCCTGCCCGACCTGCGACGGCCTGGGCGTGCAGCAGTTCTTCGATCCGGATCGCGTGGTGCAAAACCCCGAGCTGTCGCTGGCCGGCGGCGCGATCCGCGGCTGGGATCGCCGCAACTTCTATTACTTCCAGATGCTGCGCTCGCTGGCGGAGCACTATGAGTTCGACGTCGAAGCGCCATTCAACACCCTGAGCGCCAACGTGCAGAAGGCGGTGCTGAGCGGCTCCGGCAAAGAGTCGATCGAGTTCAAATACATCAACGATCGCGGTGATACCACCGTGCGCCGCCATCCGTTCGAAGGCGTGCTGCACAACATGGAGCGCCGCTATAAAGAGACCGAGTCCAGCGCGGTGCGCGAAGAGCTGGCGAAGTTCATCAGCAACCGGCCGTGCGCCTCGTGCCACGGCACTCGCCTGCGTGAAGAAGCGCGCAACGTGTTTGTCGAAGACACCACGCTGCCGGAGATCTCCGATCTGAGCATCGGCCATGCGATGACCTTCTTCCAGAACATGAAGCTCAGCGGCCAGCGCGCCAAAATCGCCGAGAAAGTGCTGAAAGAGATCGGCGACCGCCTGAAATTCCTGGTGAACGTCGGCCTGAACTACCTGTCACTGTCTCGCTCGGCGGAAACGCTCTCCGGCGGCGAAGCGCAGCGTATCCGCCTCGCCAGCCAGATTGGCGCCGGCCTGGTGGGCGTGATGTACGTGCTGGATGAGCCGTCGATCGGCCTGCACCAGCGCGACAACGAGCGCCTGCTGGAAACGCTGATCCACCTGCGCAACCTCGGCAACACGGTGATCGTGGTGGAGCATGACGAAGACGCCATCCGCGCCGCCGATCACGTGATCGACATCGGCCCCGGCGCCGGCGTACACGGCGGCCAGGTGGTGGCGGAAGGCACCGTCGACGACATCATGGCGCAGCCGGAATCGCTGACCGGCCAGTTCCTCAGTGGCAAGCGCGAGATCGCCATCCCCGCGCAGCGCGTGCAGGCCGATCCGACCAAGGTGCTGAAGCTGAGCGGCGCGCGCGGCAACAACCTGAAAGACGTGACGCTGACGCTGCCGGTCGGTCTGTTTACCTGCATCACCGGCGTGTCCGGCTCCGGCAAATCGACGCTGATCAACGATACGCTGTTCCCGATCGCCCAGCGCCAGCTCAACGGCGCCACCATCGCCGAACCGGCGCCGTTCCGCGAAGTGACCGGCCTGGAACATTTCGACAAGGTGATCGACATCGATCAGAGCCCGATCGGCCGCACACCGCGCTCCAACCCGGCCACCTACACCGGTATCTTCACCCCGGTGCGCGAGCTGTTCGCCGGCGTGCCGGAATCGCGCAGCCGCGGTTACACGCCGGGCCGCTTCAGCTTCAACGTCAAGGGCGGGCGCTGTGAAGCCTGCCAGGGCGACGGGGTGATCAAGGTCGAGATGCACTTCCTGCCGGACATCTACGTGCCGTGCGACCAGTGCAAGGGCAAACGTTATAACCGCGAAACGCTGGAAGTGAAGTACAAGGGCAAGAGCATCCACGAAGTGCTGGAGATGACCATCGAAGAAGCGCGCGATTTCTTCGACGCGGTGCCGGCGCTGGCGCGCAAGCTGCAGACCCTGATGGATGTCGGCCTGTCCTACATCCGCCTCGGCCAGTCGGCCACCACGCTCTCCGGCGGTGAAGCGCAGCGCGTCAAGCTGGCGCGCGAACTGTCGAAGCGCGGCACCGGCCAAACGCTGTATATCCTCGACGAACCGACCACCGGTCTGCACTTCGCCGATATCCAACAGCTGCTGGCGGTGCTGCATCAGCTGCGCGATCAGGGCAACACCATCGTGGTCATCGAGCATAACCTGGATGTGATCAAGACCGCCGACTGGATCGTCGATCTGGGGCCGGAAGGCGGCAGCGGCGGTGGCGAGATCCTGGTCGCCGGCACGCCGGAAACGGTCGCCGACTGCGAGCAATCGCACACCGCACGCTTCCTGAAGCCGCTGTTGAACCAGTAATGTCGCCGGCGTGCGGGCCGTCGTTCAGGCGGTCCGCACGCTGCCCCGTTTCCCCGCAATCGAACAGAAACAGGCAAGATTTCGACATTTTCAGGCATTTCCCTCCGCGCTCACCGCTTCTATCATCAATGTTCCCTCGGCGGCCGCCCTGTCTGATTCAGGCCGCGTCTCGCCGGCACTTCGCTGCCGGTCAAACGTTGTCCCCCCTACATTGATAACTGGAGCGACCATGAACATTACCCATGCCTATGCCGCGCATGACGCGAAGTCTGCGCTGGTGCCTTTCGATTACCAGCCGCGCGCCCTGCGCGACCACGATGTGCAAATTCAGGTGTTGTTCTGCGGCGTCTGCCACTCGGATCTGCACCAGGCGCGCAATGAATGGAGCAATACGATTTACCCGGTGGTGCCGGGCCACGAAATCGTCGGCCGCGTTAGCGCCGTCGGCGACCATGTCTCGCGTTACCGGATCGGCGATCTGGTCGGCGTCGGTTGCATGGTGGATTCCTGCCGCAGCTGCCCGAGCTGCGATGAGGGGCTGGAACAGTATTGCGAGAACGGCTTTACCGGCACCTATAACGGCCAGGATCGCCACACCGGCGCCGTGACCTACGGCGGCTACTCCACCAATCTGGTGGTGGATCAGGACTTCGTGCTGCGCGTGCCGGAAAACCTCGATCCGGCCGGCGTCGCGCCGCTGCTGTGCGCCGGCATCACCACCTATTCGCCGCTGCGCCAGTGGGGCGCGGGGCCAGGCAAAAAGGTCGGCATCGTCGGGCTCGGCGGGCTGGGGCACATGGGCGTCAAACTGGCGCGGGCGATGGGCGCGCATGTGGTGCTGTTCACCACCTCGCCGTCGAAAATCGAAGACGCCAAGCGCCTCGGCGCCCATGAAGTGGTGATTTCGCGCAACCCGGATGAGATGGCGCAGCACGTCAACAGCTTCGACTTCATCCTCAACACGGTAGCGGCTCAGCACGATCTGAACCCGTTTCTCAACTTGCTGCGCCGCGACGGCACCCTGACGCTGGTCGGCGCGCCGGAGCACGATCATCCGTCACCGCAGGTGTTCAACCTGATCATGAAGCGCCGCCGCATCGCCGGTTCGCTGATCGGCGGCATCGCGGAAACGCAAGAGATGCTGGACTTCTGCGGGCAGCACGGCATCACGTCGGATATCGAGCTGATCCCGATGCAGCAAATTAATGAGGCCTATGAACGCATGCTGAAAAGCGACGTGAAGTACCGCTTCGTGGTGGATATCGACTCGCTGCGCGCCTGATGACGGCGGGCGCCCGGCGGCGCCCGTTTTTTTATAGCTGCTTGATGATCCTGGCCGGGTTGCCGCCCACCACGCAATTGGCCGGCACGTCTTTGGTCACCACCGCGCCGGAGGCCACGACCGCATTATCGCCGATGGTCACTCCCGGATTGATCACCGCGCGCCCGCCGATCCACACGTTGTCGCCAATCCTGACACTCTTACCGAACTCCGCCCCGCCGACGCGAGTCTCGGCGTCCAGCGGATGGGTGGCGGTATAGATATGCACGCCCGGCGCCAGCAGGCAGTTGTCGCCGATATGCACCTCGCATACGTCGAGGATCACGCAGTCGAAGTTGGCATAGAAGTTCTTGCCGAGATAGATGTTATAGCCGTAGTCGCAGCGGAAGGTCGGCTCGATGGTGCCGCCCTGATAGCGGCCCAGCAACTCACCCAGCCATTGTTTGCGCAGCTCGCCCTCTTCCGGCGAAGAGTAGTTATAGCGATGCGTTAGCTGGCGTGCGCGCCGGCGTTCGCTGCGCAGCAGTTCATCGCCGGCGTCGTACAGTTCCCCGGCGATCATCTTGCGCTTTTCTTCGCTCATGGCCATGTCGGCCTCCTTCATCCGCGTGTCTTGAATGCCCAAGCGTAGCTGTTTTAGTGCCGCAATAAAAAGGGAACGTTCCCAAACCCAGGTCGCGATCACGCTTTAACATGAAAAAAACAGAAGAAAAACGGGCGGCGCCGCCGCCCGGCAATCAGGCACGCAGTTCCTGGCGCACGTGTTCGGGCAGGCCGTCCACCACCAGCTGATAGGAGCTGTCGATCAGCGTGTAAAACTGCGAGTTCGGCAGATTGCCGTCGAGAAACACCGTATTCCAGTGCGCCTTGTTCAGACCGTCGCAGGCGACGATCTCCGGATGGTGTTCACGCAGGCTTTCCGCCAGCTCCGGGCTGGACTTGACCGCCAGCGCCGGCCGCCCTTCGACCTCGCACACCATGGCGAACATCACGTCGCCCACCTTGATCTGGCTGGCCTGCCACTGGTTCTGGTCGCTCTGCTCCGCGCCCGGCTTCGCCATGCAGTACTCCAGCAATGCGCTGTTATTCATTGGGTTATTCCCCCTGTAACGTGGCCACAATACGGCGTGCTCCGCCGTGGATGCGGTGCTCTCCCAGCCAGATGCCCTGCCATGTGCCCAACATCAGCCGCCCGTGCCTGACGGGCAGCGTCAAGGAAGCGCCCAGCAGCGAGGATTTGATGTGCGCCGGCATGTCGTCCGGCCCTTCGTAGTCATGCTGATAGGGTGCGTTTTCCGGCACCTGACGCAGGAAATGCTGCTCCATATCGGCTCGCACCGTGGGATCGCAGTTCTCGTTGAGCGTCAGCGAGGCCGAGGTGTGCTGCAGCAACAGATGCAGCAGGCCGGTTTGCAGGCGGTGTAAGTGGGTTAACTGGTTGACTATCTCGTCGGTAACCAGATGAAAGCCACGCGCTTTTGCGCTGAGGATTAGCGTTTGCTGATGCCACATGAGTGAGCGCCCCTCAATCAGTATATTCTCTCTCCGGTTTGCGGCAACTTCGGCGGCGCGCCGGCAATAAAAAAGGAGCGATATCGCTATCGCTCCCGATCAACGTCCGTTCAGACTAACAGGCGTTACTGCACCGCGGCAAACGCCTCGGCCACCTGACGCACGTTGTTGTGGTTCAGGCCGGCCACGCACATGCGGCCGCTGTGGATCAGGTAGACGCCGAACTCTTCACGCAAGCGATCGACCTGCGCCGCGCTGAAGCCGGTGTAGCTGAACATGCCGCGCTGCGCCAACAGGTAATCAAAGTTGCGCTGCGGCAGCGCGCTCTTCAGGGTGTCCACCAGCGCGTGACGCATCTCGAGAATGCGGCTGCGCATGCTCTCCACCTCGTCCAGCCACTGGGTTTTGAGCTGGGCGTCGTTCAGCACCTTGGCCACCAGCTGCGCGCCGAAGTTCGGCGGGCTTGAGTAGTTGCGGCGCACGGTGGCCTTCAGCTGGCCCAGCACGCGCCCGGCCGCCTCTTCGCTTTCGCACACCACCGACAGGCCGCCGACGCGCTCGCCGTACAGCGAGAAGATCTTCGAGAACGAGTTGCTCACCAGGCACGGCAAACCGGCCGCCGCGATGGCGCGAATGGCGTAGGCGTCCTGCTCCATGCCGCCGCCGAAGCCCTGATAGGCGATGTCGAGGAACGGAATGATTTCACGTTCGGCGATCACCTTGACCACTTCATCCCACTGGGCGGGGGTCAGGTCGGAACCGGTCGGGTTGTGGCAGCATGGGTGCAGCAGCGCGATGCTGTGCTTCGGCAGCTGTTTCAGCGCGGCGAGCATGGCGTCGAACTTCACGCCCAGGCTTTCGCTGTCGAAATACGGATAGGTATTCACTTTAAAACCGGCGCCGCTGAAGATGGCGACGTGGTTTTCCCAGGTCGGATCGCTGACCCACACCTGCGAATCCGGGAAATAGCTTTTCAGGAAGTCGGCGCCCACTTTCAACGCGCCGGAACCGCCGACGGTCTGAATGGTGGCGATGCGCCCCTGCTGCAACATCGGGTGCTGCGCGCCGAACAGCAGCTGCTGGATGGCGGAACGGTAAGACTGCAGCCCTTCCATCGGCAGGTATACCGAGGCGCCATGCTCGACGCTGTTCAACTGCGCTTGCGCCGCGGCGACCGCCCGCATCTGCGGAATGATGCCCTGCGCATCGTAGTACAGGCCGATGCTCAGGTTCACCTTGTGCGCGCGCGGGTCTTGTTTGAATTTTTCCATCAGCGACAGAATGGGATCGCCGGCATAGGCGTCAACGTTCTGGAACACGGGGTTTTTCTCCTGGTTTATTGTGGTTTTGGGCACAGCGTTACGTTCCTAATATAGACGGAAAAGCGCATTCGGTTTTAGCTTTATCTCGCCACCGGCAATAAACCGTTTTCCTTGATGCGATTGAGCACCACCGCCGTTTTGATATGCGCCACGCTTTTGTGCGGCGACAGCGTCTGGCTGATGAATTCGCTCAGCGCCGGCAGGTCCGCCACCGCCACTTTGAGCAGGTAATCGGCGTCGCCGGTGGTCTTGTAAGCGTCCAGGATCGCGTCCACTTCCTCCAGCATCTGATGAAAGCTGTCGATCTGCTCCTGCGCGTGCGTGATCAGGCTGACTTCGATCAGCCCCACCAGCCCCAGGCCGACCGCCTCTGGCGCCAGCCGCGCGTGGTAACCGCGGATCAGCTGCGCCTGCTCCAGGCTGATGCGCCGCCGCGAACATTGGGAGGCGGAGAGCCCCACCAGCTCGCTCAGCTCCTGATTGGTCAGACGGCCGTTGGCCTGTAACAGCGTCAGGATTTTCATATCAAAATCGTCAATGTTGTACATAGCCACCTGTAAACTGTGTTAATAAATGTTGACGTTACAGCCTACCAGTTTTTTTACCGTTGCCGACGTCACACCCTGGCGCTTAAATCGCGTACAGCAGCAACGCCCGGCGTTTTCTCCGGTAAGCGGCATAAAAAACGGCTAACTCATGCAGGCAAACGACAATTAACGGCGAAGTAACGCATAAAACCACGAATGTATAAAAAGGACGCCAGATGAAAAAGTTACTCCCTCTCGCGCTGCTGCTCGCCGCCGGCAGCGCCGGCGCACAATCCCACCTGGACAAAGTGCTGCAGCAAAAGACCCTGGAGGTCTGCACCACCGGCGACTACAAGCCCTACACCTTCCTCAAGGAAGACGGCGGCTATGAAGGCATCGATATCGACATGGCGGAATCGCTGGCGAAGAGCCTGGGCGCCAAGGTGAAGTGGGTGAAAACCAGCTGGAAAACCCTGACGCCGGACTTCGTCTCCGGCAAGTGCGACATCGCCATGGGCGGCATCTCCGTCACGCTGGAGCGACAAAAACAGGTGTTCTTCGCCGACAAGCTGGATACCGACGGCAAAATTCCGCTGGTGCGCTGCACCGACGTGAAGAAATACCGCACGATAGAACAGATCAACAAACCGTCGGTGCGCCTGCTGGAACCGGCGGGCGGCACCAACGAAGCCTTCGTGCACGCCTATCTGCCAAAAGCCAAGCTGACGCTGACGCACGACAACATGAGCATTTTCCAGCAGCTGGTGGATCGCAAGGCGGACGTGATGATCACCGACGCCTCCGAGGCACTGTATCAGCAGAAGCGTTATCCGAAGCTGTGCGCGGTGAATCCGACCAAGCCGATGCAGTACGGCGAGAAGGCTTACATGCTGCCGCGCGACGATCTGAGCTGGAAACTGTATGTGGATCAGTGGCTGCACCTGGCCAAGGCGACCGGCGAGTATCAGAAAATTATCGACAAGTGGTTGGCGGTAAAGAAGTAACGCGCTGAGAAACGGGGCCGACGCGCGTCGGCCCCTGCGGCGCATCAGTCGCCGATGTATTCCATCGCCACGCGCTGCGTGAGCTTGGTGATCAGTTCATAAGCGCTGATGCCGGTACAGGCGGCGATACGCTCGACCGGCAACGCCGGCCCCCACAGCACTGCTTCATCCCCCACCTTATCGGCGGCGTCCGGCCCGAGATCGACCGAAATCATGTCCATCGATACCCGGCCGACGATCGGCACTTCGCGGCCGTTAATCAGGATCGGCGTGCCGGTCGGCGCGCTGCGCGGGTAACCGTCGCCGTACCCCATCGCCACCACGCCAAGACGAGTATCGCGCGGGCTGATCCAGGTGCCGCCATAGCCCACCGCTTCGCCGGCCTGGTGCTCGCGCACCGCGATCAGGCTGGATTTCAGGGTCATCGCCGGCAGCAGGCCATGCCCGGCGCCGCTGCCGTTATCCAGCGGCGAGACGCCGTACAGAATGATGCCGGGACGCACCCACTCGTTGTGGGCGTCCGGCCACAGCAGCGTGCCGCCGGAGGCGGCGACCGAGCGCTGGCCCGGTTTGCCACGCGCGAACTGCTCGAAGCAGGCGATCTGTTTCAGGGTGGCGTCGGACTCCGGCTCATCGGCGCGGCTGAAGTGGCTCATGATATTGACTGGCTGCGCCACGTTGCGGCAGGCGCACAGGCGCTGATAAAACGCCTCCGCCTGCTCGGGGCGCACCCCCAGCCGATGCATGCCGGTATCGAGCTTCATCCACACCGGCACCGGACGCGCCAGCTCGGCCTGCTCCAGCGCTTCGAGCTGTTCGATGCTGTGCACCGCGGTTTCGATGTTGTTCGCCACCAGCACCGGCAGGTCTTCGGCGCTGAAGAAGCCTTCCAGCAGCAGGATCGGTTTGACGATGCCGCCGGAGCGCAGCATCAGCGCCTCGCCGATGCGCGCCACGCCGTAGCAGTCGGCGTCTTGCAGGGTATGTGCTGTTTCCAGCAGGCCATGTCCATAAGCGTTTGCTTTCACAACGGCAATCAGGCGGCTTTGCGGCGCCTGGCGGCGCACCTGTTGCAGATTATGTCGCAGAGCGCGGCGGTCGATTACAGCGGTTGCCGCTTTCATTTCAGTTCCTTAGCTGATTATTCGTCATCGTATTGTGGCCCCGCGTAGTTATCGAAACGCGACCACTGGCCGTTAAAGGTAAGGCGCACGGTGCCGATCGGGCCGTTACGCTGCTTACCGATAATAATTTCCGCGATCCCTTTCAGATCGCTGTTCTCGTGATACACCTCATCACGATAGATGAACATAATCAGGTCGGCATCCTGCTCGATAGAGCCGGATTCACGCAGATCGGAGTTGACCGGGCGTTTGTCGGCGCGCTGCTCCAGGCTGCGGTTCAACTGCGACAGCGCCACCACCGGCACCTGCAGCTCTTTCGCCAGCGCCTTCAGCGAGCGCGAAATCTCGGCGATCTCCAGCGTACGGTTGTCGGACAGGGCCGGCACGCGCATCAGCTGCAGGTAGTCGATCATGATCAGGCTAAGCCCGTCGTGCTCGCGGAAAATACGCCGCGCGCGCGAGCGCACTTCGGTCGGCGTCAGGCCGGAGGAGTCGTCGATGTACATGTTGCGCTTCTCCAGCAGGATGCCCATGGTGCTGGAAATGCGCGCCCAGTCCTCATCGTCGAGCTGGCCGGTACGGATGCGCGTCTGATCCACGCGCGACAGCGACGCCAGCATACGCATCATGATCTGCTCGCCGGGCATCTCCAGGCTGAAGATCAGCACCGGTTTTTCCTGGGTCATCGCGGCGTTCTCGCACAGGTTCATGGCGAAGGTGGTTTTCCCCATCGATGGACGGGCGGCGACGATGATCAGATCGGACTTTTGCATGCCCGCGGTTTTCTTGTTGAGGTCCTGATAACCGGTATCGACCCCGGTCACGCCGTCGTGCGGCTGCTGATACAGCTGCTCGATACGCGACACGGTGTCTTCCAGGATGCGTTCGATGCCCTTCGGGCCTTCGTCTTTGCTGGCGCGGTTCTCGGCGATTTGGAATACGCGGGATTCCGCCAGATCGAGCAGGTCTTCGCTGCTGCGCCCCTGCGGATCGTAGCCGGCGTCGGCGATCTCGTTAGCCACCGAGATCATTTCGCGTACCACCGCGCGCTCGCGCACGATGTCGGCGTAGGCGCCGATGTTGGCGGCGCTCGGGGTGTTTTTCGACAGCTCGGCCAGGTAGGCGAAGCCGCCGACCGAGTCCAGCTCGCCCTTCTGTTCGAGCGATTCAGACAGGGTGATGAGGTCGATAGGCTTGCTCATCTCCAGCAGACGCTGCATCTCGGTAAAGATCAGGCGATGCGGGCGGCTGAAGAAGTCGTTGGCGACCACACGCTCCGCCACGTTGTCCCAACGCTCGTTATCCAGCATCAAACCGCCCAACACCGACTGCTCGGCCTCCAGCGAGTGCGGCGGCATCTTCAGCCCTTCCATCTGACGATCTCTGGAACGCTCTCTGGTTTCGTCCGCGTTTGTTTTGTTGGTTGGTTTTTTTCCTGCCATGAAACGTAGTCTTTATCCGGTTGCGAATGAAGGATCTTGACGCGAGAGTATACGTGATTTTTGCGTCATAACCGATGCAAAAAAGGTATTGAATCCCGCACGGGTGAACTGGATCTCCGATACTAAAAAGAATAGGGTGAAATCAGACACTCAAACGAGGTAACGATATGGCCAAGCGCATTCAGTTTTCCGCCACCGGCGGGCCGGAAGTCTTGCAATACGTTGATTTTACACCGCTCGATCCCGCCGCCGGCGAAGTGCAGATCGAGAACAAGGCGATCGGCATCAACTACATCGACACCTATGTGCGCAGCGGGCTGTACGCGCCGCCCAGCCTGCCGAGCGGCCTCGGCACCGAGGCGGCCGGCGTGGTGGTCAAGGTCGGCGCCGGGGTCAGCGCGATCAAACCGGGCGACCGGGTGGTGTATGCGCAGTCGTCGCTCGGCGCCTACAGCGAAGTCCACAATGTGCCGGAAGAAAAAGTGGCGCTGCTGCCGCACAACCTCAGCTTTGAGCAGGGCGCCGCTTCTTTCCTGAAAGGGCTGACGGTGCATTACCTGCTGCGCCAGACCCACGACGTGCAACCGGGTGAAGTGTTCCTGTTCCATGCCGCCGCCGGCGGGGTTGGGCTGATCGCCTGCCAATGGGCCAAAGCGCTGGGCGCGCGCCTGATCGGCAGCGTCGGCTCCGACGAGAAGGCCGCGCTGGCGAAACAGGCCGGCGCCTGGGCCACCATCAACTACCACAAAGAGGATATCGCCCAGCGGGTGGCCGAGCTGACGCACGGCGAGAAGGTTGGCGTGGTGTACGATTCGGTGGGGCAAAGCACCTGGCAGGCCTCGCTCAACAGCCTGAAGCGGCGCGGCCTGATGGTCAGCTTCGGCAACGCCTCCGGCCCGGTGACGGGAGTCGATCTGGCGCTGCTGAATCAGAAGGGCTCGCTGTACGTCACCCGCCCTTCCCTTAACGGTTACATCACCAACCGCGCCGAGCTGCAGTACGCCAGCAATGAGCTGTTCTCGCTGATCGGCAGCGGCGCCATTCGGGTGGAAGTGAGAGACGAGCAGAAATTCGCGCTGGCCGACGCCCAGCGTGCGCACCAGGTGCTGGAAAGCCGCAGCACCAGCGGTTCCAGCCTGCTGATCCCCTGATAGCAGCCAAAGAAAAGGGCTCCTTGCGGAGCCCTTTCTGTTACTGCGTTTTGTAGGGGTAGAGCAGAGTCCGCCAGAGACAGGGGTTGCTTTAGCAACACGAATTTTAGGTGTCTCTCACGGTGATGAAATGGGTCGCATCACTGCATCGACCAACATCCTAACAGCCCCGTCCGGCAAAAAACACGCTTTATGTGCCACATCGCCGGGGAAAACTGCCAAGCTGTGATCGCTGCCGCATTAGCGTGGCGGGCAGTTATGCAAGTTTCATCGCGACTGACTGATTATTCAGCAAAAAATCAGTAACGCCTGACCTGGGGTTTCTGCATTGAACGGTAAATCCATACCCCAACCACCGCCAAAATCAGCCACGGCAGCAGCTTGATGACCACCGCGAATAACCCGCCCAACAACATGAACGCCGCCGCCGCCAACAGCGCAGCGAAGATCCCCAGCAGCGAGATGCCGGTCACCATCAGCATCACCACAAAGCCAATGAGAAAGAAGATTTCCAACATGATTGCTCCTTTGCAATGCAACGTATCTGCAGAGTGAATTACAAGAAGCGTGCCAGAATGGCGGAAGGGCTAACCTATTGAAAAAATGGGGAAGGCATCCGGCAATGCGCCGAATGCCTGGTGAAAAAGACTAACTGTTGGTCAAATTTTTTCGGCTACGCCATTTCGACACGCGGCTGGCGCACCAACGCCAGCGCCTGCTCCACCACCCGCGCATCGGCGCCCGGCTTGTGGGCGTTCTCGCTCAGATGGCGACGCCACTGGCGCGCGCCCGGCACGCCCTGGAACAGACCGAGGATGTGGCGAGTAATGTGGCCGAGATAGGTGCCGTTGGACAGCTCGCGCTCAATATACGGATACAGCGCTTCGACGATCGCCACGCTGTCCGGCACCGCGGTCTGCGCGCCGAACAGTTCGCTGTCGACCCGCGCCAGGATGCCCGGATTCTGGTACGCCTCGCGCCCCATCATCACGCCGTCCAGATGCTGCAAGTGCTGTTGCGCCTCTTCCAGCGTTTTCACCCCGCCGTTGATGGCGATGGTCAGCGCCGGGAAATCCCGCTTCAGCTGATAAACGCGCGGGTAGTCCAGCGGCGGCACTTCGCGGTTCTCTTTCGGGCTGAGGCCGGAGAGCCAGGCTTTGCGAGCGTGGATGGTGAACATGTCGCACTCGCCACGCCCGGCGACGGTCTGGATAAAGTCGCACAGGAAAGCGTAGCTGTCCTGATCGTCGATGCCGATGCGGGTCTTCACCGTCACCGGAATCGATACGACGTCGCGCATCGCCTTGATGCAGTCGGCGACCAGCGTCGCCTGCCCCATCAGGCAGGCGCCGAACATACCGTTTTGCACCCGATCGGACGGACAGCCGACGTTGAGGTTAATCTCGTCATAACCGCGCTGCTCCGCCAGTTTGGCGCAGTGCGCCAGCGCGGCCGGATCGCTGCCGCCCAGCTGCAGCGCCACCGGATGCTCTTCTTCGCTGTAGGCCAGATAGTCGCCCTTGCCGTGGATGATCGCGCCGGTGGTCACCATTTCGGTGTACAACAGCGTTTCCTTGGTCAGCAGGCGGTGGAAGTAACGGCAATGACGATCGGTCCAGTCGAGCATTGGCGCGATGGAGAAACGATTGGCGGCGTAGGTTGGGGCGTGGTTGTCTTTCGTCATGCTGAGTTACTGGCTACCTGAGTCTGTCTGGGTTCAACGAACGGCGCGCGGCCGCAAACGGCTATTATAACGACAATCGACGCCGTTGGGAAAACCGCCTTGCCGGTGGCGTAAATAAGCGGGAGTAAGGCGAATAAATTCACTCGTTCAGGTGTTATCTCATTACGGGCGCGCACGGCGCCTCTGCCTTGAGGACACAACCATGAACAGCTTCATTAAACGCCTGCTGGCATCGGCCATTGCCGGCTGCCTGCTGTTTTCCGGCGCGGCGCTGGCGATGGGCGGCGACGGCAGCGGCCAAACCCCGCCGACCTGTCCGAAAGGCCAGGTTTACGACAGTAAAACCCAGACCTGCACGGTGGATAAAGGCAGCAAAGTCGACGACGCCGACCGCACTAACTATGCCTATGCACTGGCGAAAAGCGGCCGCTATCAGGAAGCGATCGATATGCTCAACACGCTGCAAAATCCCAACACCGCCGTCGCACTGAATTATCGCGGCTACGCCACGCGCAAACTGGGCCGCACCGATGAGGGTATCGGCTATTATTTAAAATCAGTGGCCCTCGATCCGAAATACCCCAAAGTGCGCGAGTACCTGGGGGAAGCCTATATGCTGAAAGGGCGGCCCGACCTGGCGCGCCAACAGCTGCAGGTGATCCAGTCGCTGTGCGGCACTGGGTGCGAGGAGTACCGAGATTTGGCGGCAGCCATCGACCACCATCCGGAATCTTGATCCGACGCGCCTGCGGAGGTGACTATCAGCGGCGATGCGATACGCGATGAACTCGGCCACTATCTCTCCCGCCTGTGGCGCTATGCGCTGGTGCTTTCGCACCGGCGGGATGTCGCCGACGACCTGGTGCAGGCAACCTGCGTGCGTGCGCTGGAGCGCGCCGCGCAATTCACCCCCGGTTCACACCTGGATCGCTGGTTGTTTGCCATCTTGCACTCTATTTGGCTCAATGAAGTTCGCGCCCAGCATCGTCGTCAGGGGCAAGGCTGCATGGCGGCGGAAGAGCTTGGCGATGCGGACAACGGTGAACAGCCGGTCTGGCTCAATGAAGTGATGCGGCGCGTAAGCCGGTTGCCGGCGGCCCAGCGCAACGCGCTGTTTCTGGTGTATGTCGAAGGGCTGTCCTACCGGGAAGCGGCGAAAGTGCTGGCGGTGCCAATCGGCACCGTCATGAGCCGCCTGGCGGCCGCACGCCAGGCCTTGGCCGATGACCACCAGTTGCCAAACGACGATTCGCACCGTAAGAAGCCCCCTCCTCCGCCCTTGCCCCGCACTCGCCGATAAACCGCTGGCCGCCGATTCGTGTTAAGCGGCCTATTCCAACGCGCGGATAACCCGGCACGGCTGCCCCAGCGCCAGCACATTGGCCGGAATGTCGCCGGTGACGATGCTGCCCGCACCGATAGTCGTGCCATCGCCGATGGTCACTCCCGGCAGGATCACCACGTTGCCGCCGATCCACACGTTGCTGCCGATAGACACCGGCTGCGCCGAGGTGCGGAAAGGAAAAGCCGGGTCACCGGTAAAGCGTTCACCGGCCTTCAGCGGATGACTCGGCGTGTAGATTTGTACGTTGGGGCCGATCAGCGTGTTGTCGCCGATGGTGATGGTGTTGCAGTCGAGGAACACCGCATTGACGTTGATAAAACAGTTTTTACCGATGCGGACATGCTGCCCGTAGTCGCACCAGAATGGCGTTTCGATCCAGCTCGCCTCACCCCAGTTGCCGAACAGCTCGCCGAGCAGGCGATTTTTCTCGTCCGCCTGATGCGAGTCCAGCGCCCCCAGGCTTTTGGTCAACGCCCTCGCCCGATGGTACAGGGCGATCAGTTCTTCATCGCGGCTGTTGTATTCCAGGCCGCTTAACAGCTTCTCTCTTTCCGTCATCACACAGGGCTCCTGCTCATCACGCGAGTGAAAGGCGTTATACCGCTCTCGCCCGCTGCTCTCCAGCGCTAAAACCGGCAACGTTGATCTACCGCCCGGCGGAGGGGAAAAGTTGTGATGCATCTCTCTTTTAGCGCACTCAGCGCGCCTTTCTCTGCGCTATCCTCAGGGGAAAAGGGGGCAACTCTCGGCGATTCGCCGTAATCATGGTAAAATCGGCTTTTTTACGTACCGGGATATTTGCGATGAACTCAACCACCCAGGAAAAGCTGCTGGCGCAGGCGGAACGCCTCTGCCAGCAACGCAATGTGCGATTGACGCCGCAACGGCTGGAAGTGCTGCGTCTGATGACTCAGCAACCCGGTGCAATCAGCGCTTATGACCTGCTCGATCTGCTGCGCGTCGCCGAACCGCAGGCCAAGCCACCGACGGTCTACCGCGCGCTGGATTTTCTGCTGGAGCAAGGGTTTATCCATAGGGTGGAGTCCGCCAACAGCTACGTGCTGTGCCACCATTTCGAACAGCCGATGCATACGTCCGCGCTGTTTATCTGCGATCGCTGCGGCCAGGTGACCGAACGCACCACCGAAGGCGTGGAGGAAACGCTGCAGAAGCTGGCGCAGGAGGCCGGATTTGCGCTGCGGCACAGCGTGGTGGAAGCGCACGGCCTGTGCGCCGGTTGCGTTGAAGTTGAAGCTTGTGACAGCAAGCATGACTGCGCCGAACACGATCACAGCATCGCCATCAAGAAGAAGTAAGACGAAGTCAGGTACTTCCCTGTACCTGCGGCCGGGGCGCCAGAGGATGGGGCGACGCCGGCCTGCGCTGTTGCCGGCCGCCGTCAGTGGCGGCCCTGCGTGTTACCAGCGGTGTTTGGTGTGATCTTCCCAGGCCTTCACCTCTTTTTCGGCCGCCTCTTTCTGGTAACCGTAGCGCTCCTGGATTTTGCCGACCAGCTGTTCGCGTTTCCCTTCGATGACCGTCAGATCGTCATCGGTCAGCTTGCCCCATTTCTCTTTCACTTTGCCTTTCAGCTGCTTCCAGTTACCGTCGGCTTGATCTTTATTCATAGTCTCTCCGTTAACCTGTGGTGAATCAGTGATCCCTGTTGCCGGCCGGGGTTAACCAGAAGTTTTTCTGGCTGATGCTTCCTTCACCTTAAGAAGCACCGCTCCCCTTCATTTACCAGCCACATGATTCATTCTAGTTAAACATGGAAATAAAAAAGCCAATATGCAGAATAAAAAACCATTAACAAACAAAATAAAAACAAAAAACGCTAACAAACAACGAACTAACGCGAACAGACCAGGGCTGAAAACATGTAAGCAAACATGATCAAAATCATAAGAAAAACTAACCATTAACCCAACAACACGTCCGGTTTAATGGGCAGTAAACCAGCTGCCGCGCACCTGGTGACGGTGCCAAATCCAGCCCAACGCCAGACCGCGCAGCGCCAGAAACACCGCCAGCGCCAGCCAGAGGCCGTGGTTGCCAAGCAGCGGCACGCTGAACAGCGCCAAACCGTATCCCGCAGCGGCCACCGCCATGCTGTTGCGCATCTCGGCACCGCGCGTGGCGCCGATAAACATGCCGTCCAGCAAATAGCACCACACCCCAACCAGCGGCAGAATGACCTGCCAGGGTAAATAATGGGCGGCCAACGCACGCAGTTCCGGCAAAGAGGTCAAGGCTGCCACGATCTGCTGGCCGGTAACGGCATACGCCAGGCCGAAGGCCAACGCGACCAGCCCTGCCTGCCTGCAGGCCGCGTGCCACACCTTGCGCAGTTGGCTGTCGTCCCGGGCGCCGTAGGCGTGGCCCGAATGAGCCTCCACCGCATAAGCGAAACCGTCGAGCGCATAGGCGGTGAACGTCAGCAGATTCATCAATACCGCATTGACCGCCACCACCTCGCTTCCCAGGCGAGCGCCGAAAATGGTCAACGACGCAAAGCACAGTTGCAGCAACAATGAGCGCAGCATGATGTCGCGGTTGAGCGCCAGCAGGCGACGCAGATCGCCACGCCAGGCCTGGCGCAGCATCTGCAGGGTAATACCGCGCAGGCGCATCACCCGCCACGCCAACCACAGGCCGAGCAGCAGCGTAGCGTATTCGGCGATGGCGGTTGCCGCCGCCGCCCCCCGCACGTTCCAGCCCAGGCCCATCACCAGCCAGATATCCAGCACGATGTTCAGCAGGTTGCCGACGATCAGCAGGATCACCGGCGCCCGCACGTACTGTACGCCAAGCAGCCAGCCCAGCAGCACCAGGTTGGCCAGCGCCGCCGGGGCGCTTAACCAGCGGATCTCAAGAAAACGCCGCGCCTGTTCCAGCACCTCGCCATCTCCACCGACGATCCGCAGCGCCAGTTCGATCAGCGGATAACGCAGCAGGACGATCGCCGCGCCGCCCAACAGCGCCAGCAGCAACGGTTGCATAAAGGCGCGCGCCAGCGCCTGCGGATTCTGTGCCCCCAGCGCTTGCGCCGCCAGACCGGTGGTGCTCATGCGCAGGAACAGCAGCAGCATGAACAGGAAGCTGGTCGCCACCGCGCCGATCGCGACGCCCCCCAGGTAGATCGGGCTGTCGAGGTGGCCGATCACCGCGGTGTCCACCAGCCCGAGCAGCGGCACGGTAATATTGGAGAAGATCATCGGCAGGGCGAGGCGCCACAGGGCTTTATCGGTGTCGCTGGTGAAAGCGGAAATCAGGCGCATGATGGGATGTTCCTGTGACTGAGTGACAAAGGGCGAAGTCAGAAACAAAAACGCCCCAAAACAGGGGCGATTGATACAGGGAGCGGCGGTGATGGCGCGGCGATTAAATCCAGTCGCCGTTGCGGATCACGCCGACCGCCAGCCCTTCGATAGTGAAATTCTGCTGACGCAGATCGACCACGATCGGTTGGAATTCGTTGTTCTCCGGCAGCAGTTCAACCACGTTGCCGTGCTTTTTCAAGCGCTTGACCGTCACTTCGTCTTCGATCCGCGCGACCACGACCTGGCCGTTGCGCACGTCTTGCGTTTTGTGCACCGCCAGCAGATCGCCGTCCAGAATGCCGATGTCGCGCATTGACATGCCGTTCACCCGCAGCAGGAAATCGGCGCTCGGTTTAAACAGGGAAGGATCCACCTGGTAGTGCCCTTCGATGTGCTGCTGCGCCAGCAGCGGCTCGCCGGCGGCGACGCGGCCGATCAGCGGCAGCCCTTCTTCTTCTTCCATCAGCAGACGGATACCGCGCGAGGCACCGGAGACGATTTCGATCACGCCTTTGCGTGCCAGCGCCTTCAGGTGCTCTTCGGCGGCGTTAGGCGAACGGAACCCCAGACGCATCGCGATCTCGGCACGCGTTGGCGGCATGCCCGTTTGCGAAATGTGCTCGCGAATCAGATCGTAGACCTCTTGCTGTCTGGTAGTTAGTGCTTTCATTCCGCCCCCTGTTTGTTTATACAGTCTTGCTGTGAGTATATACAGGTAAGCGCGGATTGGGAACCGAAGAATAAATAAAAATCAGTCAGTAGGCGCTTTTCGTCAGCCGAAATGCTGCCATAAGACCGTGCCCCAAACGAACAGCGCCAGCACGATCGCCAGCGACACCGCCGCCGATCCCATGTCCTTGGCCCGCCCGGACAGCTCGTGATGTTCGCTGCCGATGCGATCCACCACCGCCTCGATCGCGCTGTTCAGGATCTCGACGATCATCACCAGCGCTACCGATCCGATCAATAAAATGCGCGCTATCGCACCCACATCCAGCCAGACAGCCAGTATGATAGCCAGAAGGGTGACCACCAGTTCCTGGCGGAAAGCCGCTTCGTGCTGCCAGGCGGCGGATAGCCCTTTATAAGAATAGCCGGCGGCCTTGATGATGCGGGTCAGTCCGGTTGCTTGGTTTGCCATGTTTTCGTGCCTTTCTCAGAGGTCGGTCATAATAAAAAGAGTCTAGAACAGTCCGCGCTGACGGCTCTCGGTTTTCGAACACCACAGATCTGCTACCCGGTTTCTGGTATGCTTGCGGCGCATTGCTAACAAGAGGCTTCACGTTGTTATGTCAGGTTGGCGTAAAATTTATTATAAAATATTGAATTTACCACTTAAATTGTTGGTAAGAAGTAAGGTCATCCCTTCAGATCCGGTTACCGAGCTAGGGTTGGATCCCTCACGGCCGATTTTGTATGTTTTACCTTACAATTCCAAGGCGGATTTGCTGACGCTGCGCACCCAGTGCCTGGCGCAGGATCTGCCCGATCCGCTCAACTCGCTGGAGATCGACGGCACCGTGCTGCCGAGCTACGTGTTCATTCACGACGGCCCGCGCGTATTCCGCTATTACACCCCAAAAGAAGAGTCGGTAAAGCTGTTCCACGACTATCTGGACCTGCATCGCAGCAACCCGGATCTCGACATTCAAATGCTGCCGGTTTCGGTGATGTTCGGCCGTTCGCCGGGCCGCGAAGGCCACGGCACGCCGCACCTGCGTCTGTTGAACGGCGTGCAGAAATTCTTCGCCGTGCTGTGGCTCGGCCGCGACAGCTTCGTGCGTTTCTCCAACACCGTGTCGCTGCGCCGCATGGCTACCGAACACGGCACGGATAAAACCATCGCGCAGAAACTGGCGCGCGTGGCGCGCATGCACTTCTCGCGTCAGCGCCTGGCCGCGGTGGGCCCGAGTCTGCCGGCCCGTCAGGATCTGTTCAACAAGCTGTTGGCGTCCAAAGCGATCGAAAAAGCGGTCGAGGACGAAGCGCGCAGCAAGAAGATCTCGCACGAGAAGGCCCAGCAGAACGCCATCGCGCTGATGGAAGAGATCGCCGCCGACTTCTCCTACGAAACCGTGCGCCTGTCCGACCGCGTGCTGAGCTGGACCTGGAACCGGCTGTATCAGGGCATCAACGTCACCAACGCCGAGCGCGTGCGCCAGCTGGCGCAGGACGGCCACGAGATCGTCTACGTGCCCTGCCACCGCAGCCACATGGACTATCTGCTGCTGTCGTACGTGCTGTATCACCAGGGCCTGGTGCCGCCGCACATCGCTGCGGGCATCAACCTCAACTTCTGGCCGGCGGGCCCGATCTTCCGTCGCCTGGGCGCGTTCTTCATCCGCCGCACCTTTAAAGGCAACAAGCTGTATTCGACGGTGTTCCGCGAATACCTCGGCGAGCTGTTCACCCGCGGTTACTCGGTGGAATATTTCGTGGAAGGCGGCCGTTCCCGCACCGGGCGCTTGCTGGAGCCGAAGACCGGCACCCTGTCGATGACCATCCAGGCGATGCTGCGCGGCGGCACCCGTCCGATCACGCTGGTGCCGATTTACATCGGTTACGAACACGTGATGGAAGTGGGTACCTACGCCAAAGAGCTGCGCGGCGCCACCAAGGAAAAAGAGAGCCTGCCGCAGATGCTGCGCGGCCTGCGCAAGCTGCGCAACCTGGGCCAGGGATACGTCAACTTCGGCGAACCGCTGCCATTGACGGCTTACCTCAACCAGAACGTGCCGCAGTGGCGCGAATCGATCGATCCGATCGAAGCTCAGCGTCCAAGTTGGCTAACGCCGACGGTCAACGATCTGGCCGGCCAGATCATGGTGCGCATCAACAATGCCGCCGCAGCCAACGCCATGAACCTGTGTTCCACCGCGCTGCTGGCCTCGCGTCAGCGTTCGCTGACCCGCGAGCAGCTGGTCGAGCAGCTCGAGTGCTACCTGCAGCTGATGCGCAACGCGCCTTACGCGCGTGACGTCACCGTGCCGACGCAAACGCCGGATGAGCTGCTGGATCACGCGCTGAACATGAACAAGTTCGAGGTGGAGAAGGACAGCATCGGCGACATCATCATCCTGCCGCGCGAGCAGGCGGTGCTGATGACCTATTACCGCAACAACATCCACCATCTGCTGGTGTTGCCGTCGCTGATCGCCAGCATCGTGATGCATCATCGCC
This sequence comes from Serratia sp. CY81684, assembly GCF_052166595.1. Lineage (NCBI taxonomy): Bacteria > Pseudomonadati > Pseudomonadota > Gammaproteobacteria > Enterobacterales > Yersiniaceae > Serratia > Serratia sp. CY81684. The sequence continues at coordinate 597,431 of NZ_JBJNOO010000004.1, forward strand.
GGGTGTCGCGCGCCGAGCTGCTGCGCCAGATCGGCATGATCTACCCGATGCTGAAAGCCGAGCTGTTCCTGCATAACGACAAGGAACAGCTGCCGGAGGTGCTGCGGCCGATGATCGACGAGCTGATCCGTCAACAGCTGATCTGCGACAAAGGCGACGATCTGGTGCTCAACCCGGCGCGCATTCGCCCGCTGCAGCTGCTGGCCGCCGGGGTGCGCGAAACCCTGCAACGCTACGCCATCACCATGTCGATCCTCAGCGCCAACCCGAGCATCAACCGCGGCGCGCTGGAGAAAGAGAGCCGCATCATGGCGCAGCGTCTATCGGTGCTGCACGGCATCAACGCGCCGGAGTTCTTCGACAAGGCGGTGTTCTCCACCCTGGTGGCGACGCTGCGTGAAGAAGGCTACATCAACGACAGCGGCGATGCGATCCGCGAGCACACCCTCGAGGTGTACAGCATGCTGAGCGATCTGATCACGCCGGAAATCAAGCTGACCATCGAAAGCGTCAACATGCCGGAAGAGACCAACGCTCTGCCGCAAACCGATGCGCAAGAAGAGAAAGACGAGTGATTTCGCCCGGCGCGGAAACACAAAAGGCACCCCTTGGGGTGCCTTTTTTCTTGCTGCAGGAAACCGTTACGCCGGCAGATAGCTCAGCGCGATGCCGATAAACACCACCAGCCCGACATAGTTGTTCTGCAGAAAGGCCTTGAAGCAGGCGTCGCGCTCGCGCCCGGCGATCTGCTTCTGCTGGTGAATGAACAGTGCGCCCGCCAGCAGCAGCGACCAGTAAAACGCGCCGCCGAGCTGCGCCAGATAACCGACCCACACCAGCAGCAGCAACGTCGCGAACTGCAACAGCCCGACGATCAGCTTGTCATAACGCCCGAACAGGATAGCGGTGGACTTGATGCCGATTTTCAGATCATCGTCGCGATCGACCATCGCATACAGCGTGTCATAGGCCACCGTCCAGCAGATGTTCGCCAGCAGCAGCAGCCAGCAGCTGAGCGGCAGCGATTCGCTGACCGCCGCATAGCCCATCGGAATGCCCCAACCGAACGCGGCGCCCAGCACGAACTGCGGCAGGTTGGTCACCCGCTTCATGAACGGATACACCCAGGCCAGCGCCAGCGCCGCCAGCGACAGCCAGATGGTCATCGCATTCAGCGTCAACACCAGGCAGAACGAGATCAGCACCAGCACCACGAACAGCACCTTGGCCTCTTTCGCGCTCACCCGGCCGCTCGGCATCGGCCGCCCGGCGGTGCGTTTCACGTAGCCGTCCACCGCGCGATCGGCATAGTCATTCACCACGCAGCCGGCGGCGCGCATCAGGAACACGCCGAGCACGAACACCAGCAAAATCGACAGCGGCGGCACGCCTTTTCCGGCCAGCCACAGTGCCCACAGCGTCGGCCACAACAGCAACAGCGTGCCAATCGGTTTATCAATGCGCATCAAATGGCTGTAAGCCCGCCATTTACTTTGAGTCACGCTTCCCTCCAACGTCTTGCTCTCCTCTCTTATGCGGGGACCGCTGAATACAGCGGCGAAGCCGGTAAAAACAGTTCGGTCAGCAGCAGCGGCTTGCCCGCCAGCCGCAACCGTGAACGACGCGCCCACAGCGCATCCTGTCGGCCGATATGGATATAGTCGCGGGTCAGATCGCCACTGCTGAACAAATAGCGCCCCAGCGGCAGCGTCCCCAGATCCACCAGCGCCTGGTCGGGGCCGGTCAGCGTATGTTCCGGGATCACCGTGCGCCCCAGCAGCCAGGGCTGGCCGTCGCCCAGCAGCACCACTTCGCGCAGCCAGTAGCGCGGGCTGTCGGGCAGGTGGTTCGCCTCGTCGCCCAGCGCCTCGCGCGTGACGAAGCATTCGCGCTGCGGTTCAACGCGCACCTGGGCGCAATGGCGTTCAAATCGGCGGGTCATGGAGCCTAACTCCATCAGCCAGTCGCTGACGGCGGCGGGCGCCGGAGGATCCTGTTCGGATAACCACTCCAGCGGCGGCAGGATGGAATCCCTGATGCCAGACATTGCTTTACTCCTCGCCTGAACCGCAGCCGGTACGGCGCGCCAGACGATACAAACTGTTAACAGGCCCCCATTGTAGCGCAGAAATGCGAAAGCGGCAGGCTGATTCGTGGCGAAAACGGCAGGTCAATCGGCCGGAAAAACCGGGGTTCTGTCATCTTTTTGCCATCCGCATTCTCTATCTTCATTTCCCGGCGTGCTGACGATTCTGTGATCGCCCGCAAAGTTTCAGCTTCCTCGCGTTGTGTTATCTACGCGCGTAGATACCCTGATACGGCAGCGTTGAATCGCCATGCGTCCGACATGATTTGTCGGCACACCTTTGTTGCCGGCACCAGGGAAACCATCTTTAACCGCGCCCCTCCAGGCGCAGAACAAAAGAGGATAGCACTGCCATGAGCGAAACAACGCTTGCCCCTTCACAGACCGCCGACGCCGCGCTGGCGGCCGATGAACGCCTGGCAACCAAAGAGGGGCGCAGCCAATTTTGGCGCGCCACCTTCTCCTGCTGGCTCGGCACCGCCATGGAATACGTCGACTTCGCGCTGTACGGCCTGGCGGCCGGCATGGTGTTCGGCGACGTGTTCTTCCCCGAAGCCACGCCGCTGGTGGCGTTGCTGGCCAGCTTCGCCACCTACTCCGTCGGCTTCGTCGCACGGCCGATCGGTGCGCTGGTGTTCGGCTGGATCGGCGATCGCAAAGGCCGCCGCGTGGTGCTGATCACCACCGTGGCGCTGATGGGCCTCTCCACCACATTGATCGGCCTGATCCCGCCCTATGCGCAAATCGGCGTCTGGGCGCCCGCCTGCCTGGTGATCCTGCGCTTCGCGCAGGGGTTCGGCGCCGGCGCGGAGCTGTCCGGCGGGGCGGTGATGCTGGCGGAATACGCGCCGGCCAAGCGGCGCGGGCTGGTGGCGTCGATCATCGCCATCGGCTCCAACAGCGGTACCCTGCTGGCGTCGCTGGTGTGGCTGCTGGTATTGCAGCTCGACAAGGAAGACCTGATGAGCTGGGGCTGGCGCATTCCGTTTCTCGCCAGCATCCTGATCGCCGGCGTGGCGCTGTATCTGCGCCGCCACGTGCGGGAAACGCCGGTGTTCGAACGCGAGCTGCAGCAAAACCACCAGCGCATGCTGGACGCCGCCCAGGCCGCGCCGGATACGCGCAGCTACCTGCAGCGCACCAAGGCGTTCTGGGTGATGCTCGGCCTGCGCATCGGCGAAAACGGCCCCTCCTACCTGTGTCAGGGCTTTATCGTCGGCTACGTCGCCAAGGTGCTGATGGTCGATAAATCGGTGCCGGCGCTGGCGGTGCTGATCGCCTCACTGTGCGGTTTTCTGGTGATCCCGCTGGCCGGCTGGCTCTCCGATCGCTTCGGCCGCCGCATCACCTACCGGTGGTTCTGCCTGCTGCTGGTGCTGTACGCTTTCCCGGCGTTCTGGCTGCTCGACAGCCGTGAGCCGGCGATCGTCATCTCGGTGATCGTAGTCGGCATGTGCATCGCATCGCTGGGGATCTTCGGCGTGCAGGCGGCCTACGGCGTCGAACTGTTCGGCGTGAAGAACCGCTACTCCAAAATGGCGTTCGCCAAGGAGCTCGGGTCGATCCTCTCCGGCGGCACCGCGCCGCTGATCGCCACCGCGCTGCTGTCCGGTTTCGGTCACTGGTGGCCTGTCGCCTGCTATTTTGTTGTAATGGCGGCCATCGGCTTAATCACCACCTTCTTTGCTCCCGAAACCCGCGGCCGCGATCTCAACCTGCCGCAGGATGCCGCGTAGCGGGAAGGCGAACAGGACCTCAATTTGGATAATCACTCCGCGCGCCGCGTTACCCGCGCCGACGTGGCTCGCATAGCGGGCACCTCCGTCGCCGTGGTCAGCTACGTGATCAACAACGGCCCGCGCCCGGTGGCGGAAGCCACCCGGCTGCGCGTGCTGGCGGCGATCGAGCAGACCGGCTACCGGCCGAACGACATCGCGCGAGCGCTGGCCTCCGGCAGCACGCAAACCTATGGGCTGGTGGTGCCGGATATTTCCAACCCGTTCTTCGCCACGCTGGCGCGGGCGCTGCAGCAGGAAGCCTTCAGCCGCGGCCGCGTGCTGCTGCTGGGCGACGCCGGCGACGACCGGCAGCGCGAATATGAGCTGATCAACAACCTGCTGCGCCGCCAGGTCGACGGCCTGCTGTACACCAGCGTCGATCGCCATCCGTGGTTCGATCTGATCCGCGCCTCCGGCACGCCCTGCGTGATGATTGACACCATCGACAGCCAGGCCGGCGTCTGCGCCATTCGCGTCGACGAGCGCGACGCCGCCTGCCAGGCGACCCGCCATCTGCTGCAGCACGGCTATCGCGACATCGGCATTTTTATCGGCCCGCTGACCATGCTCAACGCGCAGGATCGCCTGAACGGCTGGCGCGATGCGCTGCTGGAGGCGGGCATCGCGCCGCGCGACGAGTGGATTTTCGAGGTGCCCTACACCCGCCAGGGCGGTTACCAGGCCACACAACGCCTGGTGCGAGGCCCGCGTCCACGCGCCATTTTCACCTCTAATGAACAGCAGGCGCTCGGCTGCCTGTCGGCGCTGGCGGAGCATGGGCTGCGCGCGCCGGACGATCTGGCGCTGATCTGTTTTAACGGCACGCAGCAATCCGAATTCAGCGTGCCGCCGCTCAGCGCGGTCGAGCAGCCGATCGACGCCATGGCCAAGCGGGCCATCGCCATGCTGGCCGCCGGCGCCGCGCCCGCCGAGCTGCATGAATTCGCTTTTCAACTGCGCATCCGCCACTCATGCGGCTGTTAGCGGTTTTTCAGGACACCTTACTATGCGTTTAATCATTGATTGCGATCCCGGCAACGGCGTTCCCGGCGCCAACGTCGATGACGGTCTGGCGCTGGCCCTGGCGCTGGCGGCCAAACCGCAGCTGCAACTGGAGCTGATCAGCATCGTGGCCGGCAATACCCCGCGTGAAGTGGGCTTCGCCGTCGCCTCCGATCTGCTGGCGCAGAGCGGCTACCGGGTACCGGTCGCCCTCGGCGCGGCGCGCGCCCTGAGCGAACCGCCGGAGCCGTGGCGCGCCCATCTGGACCGCCCGATCGCCGATCCGCAGCTGGCGGCGCTGTGGCGCGACTTGCCCGCCCCCTCGCTGGCCAACGCGCCCGCACCGGACGCCGCCATCGCCATCGGCGAACTGATCTGCCGGCATCCCGGCGAGATCACGCTGGCGGCGATCGGCCCGCTGACCAACGTTGCGCACGCCATGCAGCTGTACCCGCAGATGGCACAGGCGGTGAAAGAGATCGTGATCATGGGCGGCGTGTTCAACGTCGAAGGATACATCAAGGACACCAATTTTGGTTTGGATCCGGAAGCGGCGCGGCTGGTGTTGAACAGCGGCGCCAATATCACGCTGGCGCCGCTGGACGTCACCACCCAGACCATGCTGACCCAGGCGGATCTGGCCGCGCTGACCCAGCCGGATACCCCGCTGTGCCGTTATTTGCGCGCCACCACGCAGCCGTGGATCGACTATTCGCGCCATACGCGGCGCCTGCCGGGCTGCTGGATCCATGATGCGCTGGTGATCGCCTGGCTGCTGGAACCGCAGTTGGTCACGACCGAAATGTTCCATGTGGATGTGGCGCTGGAAGGGGCGTTGACGCGCGGCAGCTCACGCCGTTGGCGGCCGGGCGGCCTGCGCCTGACGGTCGGTATGCCGCCGCCGCAGGGCAAGCCGGTGCGCATCATGCAGCAGGTGGACAACGCCCGTCTGCTGGCGTTGATCGGCGCAACGCTGGCGCGCGGATGAAAAAAGGTGCGCCAAGGCGCACCAATCATCGAGCCAGCATCGGCAGCGCCGGGTGTTACCCCTTGCCTTTAACGCTGCTGATAAACGTTTTACGCGCAGTGGTAGAGCCCAACTTCTCGGCCTCATTCATCAGCTTCAGCGCCTTGTCGATATCGCCCGCCTTCACCGCCTGCTTGATGCCGTTATTAAAGTAGCTTTCGGTATCGTTGAGCATCGGCTCCGCCGGTTTCTCCGGCGTCGGCATCGGTGCCGCCGCCGCTGCCGGGGTGCTCGACCCCACCACCACCGGCGCCACGCTCGGCGCAGGCTGCAGCATGCCGATCATCACGTTACCGGAGCCCTGTTCAGCGGTGACCTTAAGCTTCAGCGTACCGGTCGTCGCGTGGCCGGCGATCGGATCCGGGATATCCGGCACCGCGTTGCCCACCCCCTGCGCATAGGCCTTGGCCGGGTTGGTCAGCTGCGTAGTTTTCACCAAATCCTGGCGGGTGGTGTACACCAGCAGGTAAATCTGTTTTTGACCGAGCGCCGGCGTCAGCTTCAGCGTGCCTTCGAGACGATCGGAGGACATCGCCCCCGGCGGCTGGTAAGGAAAATAGCTGCTCGGGTAATATGCCGCCGGGCGCAGATGCTCGTCCAGCACCAGCACGCTCGGCGCGTACAGCGAATTGTTTTTGGCGAGGCTGCTCAGCGTCACTTCCAGCGAACCGCGATCGGCCGGCAGCGTATAGGCGGCGATCGCCCCCTGGATCTCGCCCTGATTGAGCTGCGGGCTGACGGCGTCGAGCTTCACCTCTTGCGACACCGGCGGCTGCAACGGCTGCCACGGCAGGCTTTGCAGCGTGGCGGCGCTGATGGCCGGCGCGACGGAAACGTTGGCCGGCGTATCGGCATTGGCCGCCAAAGGCGCGCCGACGGTCAGCGCCAGCGACAGGCAGAGTGACAGCAGATTCTTTTTCATCGTTATATCCTCTTTCAGCGCCGCGATGGATCAGGCAAGAGATCCGGCCGCGGCGAATGCGATTGGGGGAGAGCCTGCGGCCCTCCCCGTCCTGTCGTTACCACCAAATTTCCATCTGGGCGCCGAAGGTGACTTCGTCATCCTTGCCGCGGCTGAAGGTATGCATGCTGGTGTCGTTGTAAGCGGTGCCGGCGTTATACCCGGTATCATCGCCGGTGGCGTAACCCCACTTCTCATCCCACTTGGCGTAGGTGGCGAACAGGCGGATGGCCGGACGCGACCAGATGCTGTTGCCCGCCTGCCACTGCTGCGCCAGGGTCACTTTATACTGGCCGTTGCGATCGCCGGTGCGCTGGGATTTGACGTTGTCATAGCCGGCTTCCAGCAAGGTGCTCATGATCGGCGTCCATTTGTACATCGGGCGCACGCCCACGGTGTACCAAGTGGTGCCGTTGTTGTTGTCGCGGTCGATGTCCTGGAACATAGCGACGTACATCAGCGCCCATTGATCGTTGAAGTCGATGGCACCGTGATCCAGCACGCGGATCATCTTGCCGTTGTTATCGATGGTGGCGCCTTCGTTGCGGCCGTTGTTCTGTGAGGTCATCGAGTCGGTGGCGTACTGCAGCACGAACTTGTTGTAACCGTTCAGGATGCTCTGCGTGTGTTCCGCGGTGAACATCCAGCCGTCTTTGCTGGCACCGTCCGCCAGGCGGTAGTTATCCTGCGCATTGGCGCGGCCGTAGTCCACGCCCAGCTCCAGGGTGCCGCCCGGGTTCAGCTCCAGACCGGCCAGACGCAGGTCGAAAGTGTCGTTGACGGTCGGACGCTGTTTCCATTCGTTATCCAGATAGCCGTAAGAGCCGCCGGATTCGGAGTTGCGGGTCACGGCGGCGGACAGCTTGCCGAAGCCCAGATCGATGTTTTCCAGACCGGCGCCCGGGCCAGAGATATCCCAGTAGTAGAAGTCGATCATGTGGACGTCATGACGCTGATAGAAACGCTTACCGGCCCACAGCGTGGAGCCCGGCAGCCAGTCGATCAGGTTTTTACCCTGCACGTTGACTTCGCGGAAGCCCGGCGTCACGTCTTCCCAGTCGGAACGTTGCGAGACCGAATAGGCCAGGTTGGTGTCGAAATAGAAGCTCTTGTCGCCTTCTTTCCACACTTCCTGCCCCAGTTTCAGTTCGGCGTAGGTTTCACATTCGTTGCCGAGACGGTATTTGCTCGCGGCGCCGGTGGCCTTGAAGCACTGTTGCTCACCGCCGCTGCCGGTCCAGCCGATGCCGGAACGGGCGTAACCGTGAAAATCCACGGCCAGCGCCTGAGTAGAGAGAACACCGGCGGCGACAGCCAGTGCCAGAGGAAGTTTGCGCAGAGTAGTCATCATTATTCTCCTGTTATACCGACTTTGATGCTTTAAACGCCCGGCTCCTGGTGCAGCCGTTTACATGCCGTACCGTCTTCACGGAACAGGTGGCAACGATGAGGCGGCAGGCCGATGGCGAATGTGGCACCTTCTTCTACCAGCACCACGTCGTTCTGGCGGTACACCAGGTTTTGACGGATGGCCGGGATTTGGATGTGGATTTGCGTCTCGTTACCGAGCTGCTCCACCACCTGTACGTCGCCGGTAAGCCGCACTTCAGAGGCTTCGCCGGGCAGCAAATGTTCGGGGCGAATGCCCAGTGACAGGTTGGCGCCGGGCTGAACGCCCGCGCCTTCCACCGGCAGCCAGACCAGTTGACGGTTGGGCAGTTCGACCTGCACCTGTTGCGGCTGCGCAGCGGTCACCTTGACCGGCAGGAAGTTCATCTTCGGCGAGCCGATAAACCCGGCGACGAAGCGGTTGGCCGGGTAGTGGTACAGTTCCAGCGGCTTGCCGACCTGCGCCACGCGACCGGCGTCGAGCACCACGATCTTGTCGGCCAGCGTCATCGCTTCGACCTGATCGTGAGTGACGTAAATCATGGTGCGCTGCAGGCGCTTGTGCAGACGGGAGATCTCGATGCGCATCTGCACCCGCAGCGCGGCATCGAGGTTGGACAGCGGTTCGTCGAGCAGAAACACGTCCGGCTCGGCCACCAGCGTGCGGCCGATCGCCACGCGCTGACGCTGACCGCCGGACAGCGCCTTCGGCCGCCGATCGAGCAGGTGCGCCAGCTGCAGCACCTCGGAGACCTGGTTCACCCGTTGATTGATTTCCGCTTTCCTGGCGCCGGCCAGCTTCAGGCCGAACGACATGTTGTCCGCCACCGACAGGTGCGGATACAGCGCGTAGGACTGGAACACCATGCCGATGCCGCGCTCGGAAGGCGGCACCTCATTCATCCGTTTCTCGCCGATCAGCAGGTCGCCGGAGGTGATGTCCTCCAGCCCGGCGATCATGCGCAGCAGCGTCGATTTGCCGCAGCCCGACGGCCCGACAAACACCACAAACTCGCCGTCTTCGATGGTCAGATTGACGTCTTTGGAAATCACGGCCTCACCGAAGGCCTTATAAACGCTGCGCAGTGTCACGCTAGCCATGCGTTACTCCCCTGCTTTCGCAGTTAACATGTCGTGTGAAAATGGCGGAGGCAAAGCCCGCCAAAACCCATTGATGACCCTCTTGCTGCGCGCCGTGCTGCCATGCCAACGGCAAGGTCGCCTCAGACGGCGCGGCCGCCTGAGTATAAGGCTGCAGGTTTATCAGCGCTTCAAGGCATTGATCCTGATGGGTAATAAGTAAGCGCACCACGCCGTCCCGCTGGCTGACCGCGTTCAGCTCGCCGCGCTGGATGAGCGGCGAACGGCGCAGGGCCAACAGCGCCTGGCAGTAACGTAAGGTGGAGTGGCTGTCGTGCTGTTGGCGGCTGATGGCCAATGCGCGGTGTTCGATCGCCACCTGCTGATACCAGCTGATCTCCCCGGCGGTGACCTGTTCGGGGGCTTCATGCCACGGCATCGGCGTTTGCGCGCCGCGCGGATCCTGCAGGCCGGCGGCATGCGGCAGCCCCAGCTCTTCGCCCTGATACAGGCAGATCGGCGCCGGCAACATCGCCAACAGCGTCAAAAAGGCGGCGGCGGAACGCAGATCGCCTTGCCCCCAGCGGCTGACCACTCTTGGCTGCTCGGCGTCCCCGGTGCTCCACAGGCTGTCCGCCAACGTGGCGCGGCGGGCGTGCAACACCGCCGCCAGCTTCTCCGCGCTGAACGGCATCACGTCCAGCGCCAGCGCGCCGTGGGCGAACCGCTGCGGCGCGACGGCATTGCGAACGCGGTTGGCTTCATCGCCGTACCACAGCGTCAGCCCTTCGCCCGTCACCGTCGCCTCGGCCTTCGGCGCCAGCGTCTGCGGCAGCAACAGGCCGTCGATCGACAGCGCTTTCAGGTACGGCAGCGCCGCCAGCATGCCGTGCGCGTCGCCCACGCCGTCCCCGTTTCCGTCACGGAAACTGGCCGGATGGATCCGGTACAGGGTGGGCTGAGTGGCGATAGGCATTGACGACATAAATCCGGTATCCCTGCTGCGCGTGGCGTTAAAAATCGATGTGCCGATAGTGCGGGAGTCACCGGAAAGGGTAATCATCCGTAACAGGATTTTTCATGGGGGAGGAGGCGGGAGGATGAGAGAACGACCGCGGCGATGAGAAGTTCCGCGCTTAAGGCAAATCTGTGATCCGGCTGGCAAAAATCGCCCCCCTATTTTGTGCCTGACGCCACAGAATAGAGCACAACGTTAACTGGATCACACTCCTCATCTCAGGGGCGTAGAGGGGGGGAGGATGAGAATATGTCGCGTTGTGACCCACTATTACCGCGAAACGTCTCTCCTTGATTTATGTGCCCACAAAAAGAAGGACTGGATTATGACTCGCAGCATTACCCTCGCCCGCACGCTGGCGCTCTCGGCACTGGCCACCCTGGTGCTCTCTTCTTCCGCCTTCGCCAAGATTGAGGAAGGCAAACTGGTTATCTGGATCAATGGCGACAAGGGCTATAACGGCCTGGCGGAAGTCGGCAAGAAATTCGAAAAAGACACCGGCATCAAGGTCACCGTCGAGCACCCGGACAAACTGGAAGAAAAATACCCGCAGGTGGCCGCCACCGGCGACGGTCCTGACATCATTTTCTGGGCCCACGACCGCTTCGGCGGCTATGCGCAGTCCGGCCTGTTGGCCGAAATCCACCCGTCCAAAGCCTTCCAGGACAAGCTGTTCCCGTTCACCTGGGACGCCGTGCGCTATGACGGCAAGCTGATCGGCTACCCGATCGCCGTCGAAGCGCTATCGCTGATTTACAATAAAGACTTGGTCAAACAGCCGCCGAAAACCTGGGAAGAGATCCCGGCGCTGGACAAACAGCTGCGCGCCGCCGGCAAGAGCGCCATCATGTGGAACCTGCAGGAACCCTACTTCACCTGGCCTATCATCGCCGCCGACGGCGGTTATGCCTTCAAGTATGAAAACGGCAAATACAACATCAAGGATGTCGGCGTCGCCAACGCCGGTTCACAGGCCGGCCTGCAGTTCATCGTCGATCTGGTGAAAAACAAACACATCAACGCCGATACCGATTACTCGATCGCCGAGGCCGCGTTCAACAAAGGCCAGACCGCGATGACCATCAACGGGCCATGGGCCTGGAACAACATCGAGCAGAGCAAAATCAACTACGGTGTGACGCTGCTGCCGACCTTCAAAGGCAAACCGTCCAAGCCGTTCGTCGGCGTGCTGACCGCCGGCATCAACGCCGCCAGCCCGAATAAAGAGCTGGCGACCGAGTTCCTCGAGAACTATCTGCTGACCAACGAAGGGCTGGCGGACGTCAACAAAGACAAACCGCTGGGCGCGGTGGCGCTGAAGTCCTACCAGGAAGCGCTGGCCAAAGATCCGAAGATCGCCGCCACCATGCAGAACTCGCAAAACGGGGAGATCATGCCGAACATTCCGCAGATGAGCGCTTTCTGGTACGCCGAACGCAGTGCAGTGATCAACGCCGTCAGCGGCCGTCAGACGGTGAAAGCCGCGTTGGACGATGTGCAGACCCGTATCACCAAGTAACGACGTCGTGCGGGGCGCCGTGGCGCCCCGCCGTTGCTTCACAGAAAGGAACGCCCTATGCAATTCGCTCACGCCGGGACGCCCGCGCGTAAAAAATCGAAGTGGTGGCAAAGCGACGTGCTGAAATGGCTGGTGGTCGGCCTGTTCAGCCTGGTGACCTGCTACCTGATTGTGTTGATGTATGCACAGGGTGAATACCTGTTCGCCATCCTGACGCTGATCCTGGTCAGCGCCGGACTTTACGTCTTCGCCAACCGCCGCGCCTACGCCTGGCGCTATGTGTATCCCGGCGTCGCCGGCATGGGACTGTTCGTCCTGTTCCCGCTGATCTGCACCATCGCCATCGCCTTTACCAACTACAGTAGCACCAACCAGCTGACCTTTGAGCGCGCGCAATCGGTGCTGATGCAACGCCAGTTCCAGAGCGGCAAAACCTTCACCTTCGGCCTCTACCCGGCGGAAAATCAGCAATGGCGCCTGCAATTAACCTCGCCGGACAGTGAACAGCCGTTGATTTCCGAGCCTTTCCGCCTCGACGCCGCTGCGCCGCAAACCCTGACATTGACCACGCAGAGCGCCGCGCCGCAGGGCGAACGCGCCACGCTGCGGGTGATCACCCAGAACCGGCAAGCGCTGAGCCAGCTGGTGGCGCAACTGCCCGACGGCGGTGAATTGCGCATGAGCTCTCTTCGCCAATTCTCCGGCACCCGCCCGCTGTATGCGCTGGACAAAGACGGCAGCACGCTGACCAATAACCAGACCCAGGTGCGCTATCGGCCGAACGGCGACATCGGCTTCTATCAGGCGATCAACGCCGACGGCGGCTGGGCGCAGGAAACCCTGAGCCCCGGCTATACCGTCACCACCGGCTGGAAAAACTTCCTGCGGGTGCTGCAGGACGAGGGCATCAAGAAACCGTTCGTGTCGATCTTCATCTGGACCATCGTGTTCTCGGTAATGACGGTGATCCTCACCGTGGCGGTCGGCATGGTGTTGGCCTGCGTGGTGCAGTGGGAGGCGCTGAAAGGCAAGGCGATCTACCGCGTGCTGCTGATCCTGCCCTATGCGGTGCCGTCGTTCATCTCGATCCTTATCTTCAAAGGGTTGTTCAACCAGAGCTTCGGCGAAATCAACATGATGCTCAGCCATCTGTTCGGCATCAAACCCGCCTGGTTCAGCGATCCGCTCACCGCCAAGAGCATGATCCTGATCGTCAACACCTGGCTCGGCTACCCGTACATGATGATCCTGTGCATGGGGCTGCTGAAAGCGATCCCGGACGATCTGTACGAGGCCTCGGCGATGGATGGCGCCAACCCGTGGCAAAACTTCTTCCGCATCACCTTACCGCTGCTGATCAAGCCGCTGACGCCGCTGATGATCGCCAGCTTCGCCTTCAACTTTAACAACTTCGTGCTGATCCAGCTGCTGACCAACGGCGGCCCGGACATGATCGGCACCACCACGCCGGCCGGCTATACCGATCTGCTGGTCAGCTACACCTACCGCATCGCCTTCGAAGGCGGCGGCGGACAAGACTTCGGCCTGGCGGCCGCCATCGCCACGCTGATCTTCCTGCTGGTGGGCGCGCTGGCGATCCTGAATTTGAAAGCCAGCAAGATGAACTTCGATTAGGGAGAATAACGATGGCCATGGTTCAACCCAAATCCCAGCGCCTGCGCCTGTGGATCACCCATATCTTGATGCTGTGCTTTATCGCCCTGATCATGTTTCCGCTGCTGATGGTGGTCGCCATCTCGCTGCGCTCCGGCAACTTCGCCACCGGCAGCCTGATACCGGAAACCCTCTCCTGGGATCACTGGCGGCTGGCGCTCGGCTTCAGCGTCACCCACGCCGATGGCAGCGTGACGCCGCCGCCGTTCCCGGTGCTGCTGTGGCTGTGGAACTCAGTCAAAATCGCGGCGATCACCGCCATCGGTATCGTGACGCTGTCCACCACCTGTGCCTACGCCTTCGCCCGCATGCGTTTTCGCGGCAAGAGCACGCTGTTGAAAAGCATGCTGATCTTCCAGATGTTCCCGGCGGTGCTGTCGCTGGTGGCGCTGTACGCCCTGTTCGATCGCCTGGGCCAGTACATTCCGTTTATCGGCCTGAACACCCACGGCGGCGTGATTTTCGCCTACATGGGCGGCATTGCGCTGCACGTCTGGACTATCAAAGGCTATTTCGAAACCATCGACAATTCGCTGGAAGAAGCGGCGGCGCTGGATGGCGCCACGCCGTGGCAGGCGTTCCGTCTGGTGCTGTTGCCGCTGTCGGTGCCGATTCTGGCGGTGGTATTCATTCTGTCGTTTATTGCCGCCATCACCGAAGTGCCGGTGGCGTCGCTGCTGCTGCGCGATGTGAACAGCTACACGCTGGCGGTGGGGATGCAGCAATATCTCAACCCGCAGAACTACCTGTGGGGCGACTTCGCCGCCGCCGCGGTGCTATCGGCGATACCGATTACCGCCGTGTTCCTGCTGGCGCAGCGCTGGCTGGTGGGCGGCCTGACGGCCGGCGGCGTGAAGGGGTAATTTGTGCCGCTGCAGTGCGTTTGATGTTTTTCCTTATCTTTTACCCTATGGATTTCAAGTTACAGCTAGGCGACCAGCTCGCTAAGCCCAGGCGCTTACTTCAGTAAGTAACTGGGGTTAGCGAGTGCAGTCAACAACGCTGTCGCTTGAAAGACGACGGGTAATTATATCCTGTGTCTTTGGCGGCCTTTGGCCGCCATTTTTATCTCAGCTACTCCCGTTTCAGCCGATCGGTGTTAGCCAGATAGAGCGTCACCACCAGCACCAATATCGCCGCCGCGTAGATCAGGGTGTCGATGGGATTTTTGTGATCCACGATAATCAAACGAATAATCGCGGTAATGCCGATATAAATAAAATAGCGCAGCGGGAAATGATAACCCGACTCAAAATACTTGACGATCAAGGCGATAAATTCAAAGTACAGAAAATAAATCACAATGCCTTCAATCAACAGGTATGAAGAAGACTCTTCGTTGTTGATAAATAACACCTTCGCCAGGTGGAGGGTCTCCTTGACCAGAAACACCACCAGAATTGCCGCCAGCAGCAATAAGCCCACGTTCAGCACCCGCTGCAGCCCTTTCGCTATCATGATCGAACGCGACGTTTTTGCCATAAAACCTCTCCTGAATACCGCTTATATGATTCAACCGTGCCAATATAGGCATTGTCCTAAAAATTCCGCCCCTCGCGAAAGCACTTTAAACCCCATTTAATTCATCACGTTATAATAAGATGTTTCTGACTTATAGATTTGTAGCAAATCGAAATGTCAACTATCATGGGTCACAGAGATCTTTACATAAAACCAATAACCTCGAATTAACAAGGGAATTCTTTATGCGCGCTAAACTTAACGGACTGGTCGCTGCAGGCCTGTTTACCTGTGCATTGTCCGGCCACGCCGCCGGCCTGGTAGCCCCTGACAACGATCTGCGTAACGATCTCGCCTGGTTGTCTGACCGCGGCGTCATCAACGTCAGCCTGTCCACCTGGCCGCTGAGTCAGGAAGAGATCAGTTCCGTTATCGCGCAGGCCAAACCGGTCACCAATACCGAGAAAAACGTCATCGACCGCGTGCAACGCCGCGTTGACGCCCTGAAAGCCAACATCCGCGTCAGCGGTTACGCCTCGACCGATAAACCCGGCACCCCGCAGGGCTTCGGCCAAAACGAGTACGCCGACGATCGCCTGACCATCGGCGCCGGCGCCAACGGCGAGTTCTGGGACGTGCGTCTGCAGGGCTCGGTGGAAGGCGATCAGCGCGTCAGCGACGGTTCCAAATTCAACATGAACGGCTCCTACGGCGCAGTGAAGATCTGGAACCAATGGCTCTCCTTCGGCGAGGTCTCCCAGTGGTGGGGCCCGGGTTACGACGGCAGCCTGATCCGCTCCGACGCCGCGCGCCCGGTGGCCGGCTTTATGCTGCAGCGCGCCGACCAATCGCCGTTTGAAACCCCGTGGCTGTCGTGGATCGGCCGCTGGCAATACCAGCTGTCCGCCGGCCAGCTGTCGCAGTACGCTGCCGTACCGGACACCAAGCTGATCGGCGGTCGCCTGACCATGATGCCGACCGACTTCCTGGAGCTGGGCGCTTCACGCGTCATGATGTGGGGTGGTGATGGCCGTCCGCACTCCTGGAGTTCCTTCTGGGATGGCGTAACCGGTAACGATAACACCGGCGATCCGAAAAACGATCCGGGCAACCAGTTGGGCGGTTTTGACTTCAAACTCAAGCTGCAGCCGCTCATCGGCATGCCGGTCAGCCTTTATGGTCAGATCACCGGTGAAGATGAAGCAGGCATGTTGCCTTCGCATAATGCCTATATGCTGGGGCTTGAAGGCCATCCGGAATGGGGCCCGACCACCATCAACTGGCATATCGAAGGTTCTGATACCCGCTCTAACGGCAACGCCAACAACGTGATGTACAACCACTACATCTATCGGGGCGGTTACTACCAGCAAGGTTATCCGCTGGGCCACGCGATGGGCGGCGACGGCCAGATGCTGTCCGGTCGCGTGGAAATGGTGCTGGACGATGGCCAACGTTGGAGTACCCGCCTGGTGTACGCCAAGGTAAACCCGAACAACCAAACCATCAACCGGGCGTTCCCGCGTTCCGATACGCTGAAAGGCATTCAGCTCGGCTGGGGTTACAGCTTCGATTCTCAGGTTAAGTTCGATACCAGCCTGTGGTACACCGACAGCGATCACAGCACCGCCGACGACGTGGGTGCAGGCATCAGCTTCGAAGTGCCGATCAACCTGTAATTTGTTACAGACGTAAAAAAACCCGCCGCGGCGGGTTTTTTTATTGGCTTCAGCTCAGGCGCTTAGCGCCATTCCTTGAAGCGGTTGATCAGCGCATTGGTCGAGCTGTCATGGCTGCTGATTTTCTCGCTGCCCGCCAGCTCCGGCAGGATGCGGTTAGCCAGCTGTTTGCCCAGCTCTACGCCCCACTGATCGAAGGTGAAGATGTTCAGGATTGCGCCCTGGGTGAAGATCTTGTGCTCATACAACGCGATCAGGCTACCCAGGCTGAACGGGGTGATTTCGCGCAGCAGGATCGAGTTGGTCGGCCGGTTGCCTTCAAACACTTTGAACGGCGCCACGTGCTTGACCTGCTCAGGGGTTTTGCCCTGCGCCGCGAACTCGGCTTCCACCACTTCCAGCGATTTGCCAAACGCCAGCGCTTCGGTCTGAGCGAAGAAGTTGGACAGCAGTTTGGCGTGATGATCGCCCAGCGGGTTATGGCTGATGGCCGGCGCGATGAAATCGCACGGCACCAGCTTGGTGCCCTGGTGGATCAGCTGGTAGAACGCGTGCTGGCCGTTGGTGCCCGGCTCGCCCCAGATGATAGGGCCGGTCTGGTAATCCACCGGGTTGCCGTTGCGATCGACGTACTTGCCGTTGGATTCCATGTTGCCCTGCTGGAAGTAAGCGGCAAAACGGTGCATGTACTGATCGTACGGCAGAATGGCTTCGGTTTCGGCGCCGAAGAAGTTGTTGTACCAAATACCGATCAGCGCCAGCAGCACCGGCAGGTTTTTCTCCGCCGGCGTTTCGGCGAAGTGCTTGTCCATAGCGTGCGCGCCGCTCAACAGCTGCTCGAAGTTGTCATAACCGATGGACAGCGCGATCGACAGGCCGATCGCCGACCACAGGGAGTAACGGCCACCGACCCAGTCCCAGAATTCGAACATGTTGTCGGTATCGATGCCGAACTCGGCTACCGCTTTGCCGTTGGTGGACAGCGCGGCGAAGTGCTTGGCCACGTGCTGTTGATCGGCGGCGCTGCTCAGGAACCAGTCACGCGCGCTGTGGGCGTTGGTCATGGTTTCCTGAGTGGTGAAGGTTTTGGAGGCCACCAGGAACAGCGTGGTTTCCGGATTCAGCGGCTGCAGCGTTTCGGCGATGTGGGTGCCGTCGACGTTGGAGACGAAGTGCATGTTCAGGTGGTTTTTATAAGGGCGCAGCGCTTCGGTCACCATGTAAGGGCCGAGATCCGAACCGCCGATGCCGATGTTCACCACGTCGGTGATCGGCTTGCCGGTGTAGCCTTTCCACTCGCCGCCAATGACGCGCGCGCAGAACTGTTTGATCTTGGCCAATACCGCGTTCACTTCCGGCATGACGTCTTTGCCGTCGACCAGAATCGGGCTGTTGCTGCGGTTGCGCAGGGCAATGTGCAGCACCGCGCGATCTTCGGTGCGGTTGATCTTCTCACCGGCGAACATCGATTTGATGGCGCCTTGCAGATCGGTTTCTTTCGCCAGCGCCTGCAGCTTCTCCAGGGTTTCCTGCGTGATGCGGTTCTTGGAATAGTCCACCAACATTTGGTCGTTGAAGGTCGCGGAGAACCTGGAGAAACGATCGCTGTCCTGGGCGAACAGGTCGGCGATCCGTACGTCTTTCATCTGTGCATAATGTTGCTGCAGGGCTTGCCAAGCAGCGGTTTGACTAGGATTGATATTTTTCATAGCAACACTCTTAGGCTTGAGAATAAAAATGACGCGTTTGTCCGATTGTAGCCTGTTCGACTGTGATTATGATCGCTTTTCTTGCGATAGGCGCTAACTGTCAACGCATTGCCGCCTCGTTTCAGCTTTCACTCTATACTTTTGGCTAACGGCCTGTTATCGGGGTTGCCGAATTGTCATCAGGCTGTGTCATCGTCGTTTATTTCATCATTTGAAAGGGATCTCGCTTATGGAATTATCCGCCCCGCTCATGTTGGTGCTTATCGGCCTGGCGTCGCTGCTGGCGCAGTGGCTGGCCTGGTTGCTGCGCCTGCCGGCCATCTTGCCGCTGCTGCTGTTCGGCATCGTGCTCGGCCCGACGGTGCATCTGGTACAGCCGGATCTGCTGTTCGGCGACCTGCTGTTTCCGCTGGTGTCGCTGTCGGTGGCGATCATCCTGTTCGAGGGGGCGCTGACGCTGCGTTTCGAGGAGATACGCGGCCTCGGCGGCGTGGTGCGCAACCTGGTCACCGTCGGCATGCTGGTCACCTTTCTGGTCATCAGCCTCGCCAGTTGGTGGCTGCTGGATTTCCCGCCGGAGCTGGCGGCGTTGATCGGCGCGGTGACGGTGGTGACCGGGCCGACGGTGATCGCCCCGCTGATGCGCGTGGTGCGGCCGAACGCCAACATTAACCAGGTGCTGCGCTGGGAAGGGATCGTCATCGATCCGGTCGGCGCCATCTTCACCCTGCTGGTGTTCGAGTTCATCGTGCTGAAGCAGAATGCGGAATCCTATACCCACCTGTTTTGGACGCTGGGCGTGACCGCCGCCGTCGGCCTGATCGCCGGCGCGCTGTTCGGTTACCTGCTCGGCCTGGCGCTGCGCCGCGTCTGGCTGCCGCGCTACCTGCAGAACCTGGCGGTGCTGGCGATCATGCTGACCGCCTTCGGCGTTTCCAACGCCATCGCCGACGAATCCGGTTTGCTGACCGTCACGGTCATGGGTATCTGGCTGGCCAACATGCGCGACGTGGACACCAGCGATATTCTGGCGTTCAAAGAAGAGCTGTCGGCGATCCTGATCTCGGCGCTGTTCATCATTCTGGCGGCGCGGCTCGACATCCAGGCGCTGTGGAACATGGGCTGGCCGCTGCTCCTGTTGCTGCTGGCGGTGCAGTTCATCGCCCGGCCGCTGTGCATCGCGGTGTCGACCTGGCGCTCTTCCCTGCACTGGCGCGATCGGCTGCTGCTGTGCTGGATCGCCCCGCGCGGCATCGTGGCCGCGGCGGTCAGCTCGCTGTTCGCGCTGACGCTGCAGCGCAGCGGCTATCAGGGCGCCGACCGGCTGGTGACCGTGGTGTTCGCCATCATCATCGGCACCGTGGTGTTGCAAAGCCTGACCAGCGGCATGATGGCGCGCTGGCTGCGGGTGCAGCAGCAGAAACCGCGCGGCGTGCTGATCGTCGGCGCCAACAGCGTGGCGCGCATGCTGGCGCAGGCGCTGATCAAGCTGAACGTGCCGGTGATCGTCACCGACAGCAGCTGGGAATACTACCGTCAGGCGCGCATGGACGGCATTCCGGCCTACTATGGCCACGCCTACTCCGAACACGCCGAGAACTACCTCGATCTGAGCAATATCGCCCAGGTGCTGGCGCTGTCGCCCAATCGCCACCAGAACGCGCTGGCGGTCTACCACTTCGGCCATCTCTTCGGCGAAGATCACGTGTTCGCCATCCGTTCGGGGGCGCCGCTGAAAGGGCGCGGCGCCAGCGCGGAAAGTTCGCGTTTCCGCCGGCATGAAATTTTATTTAATCAGGAAGCCACCTACGGCCGCCTGAGCAGCCTGCTCGCCAGAGGGGCCACCATCAAGGCGACCAAATTGAACGAAAATTTCGGTTGGCTGGAGTATTTGGAGAAACATCAGGGCGTTATTCCGTTATTCAGCCAAAAGGAAGACGGTTCTCTGCAACCGATTGGCGCCGGTTCCACGCCCGCGATGCCCTGTACGCTTATCGCGCTGGTACAAGATGAAAATCCCTCACCGTCTGTACGTTGACAGAATGGCGATAACCGGCTATTCCTAACAGCCTACTTGCGCACCCGGTGCGCAAGCCAGAAGAGGCGCGTCGCCCAGGTAGAGTGTCAGAGGAGCCGTTTCTCCGTTGACGGCACCCGAGGGGGAGCGACGCCGAGGTAGGGTAATGGCCGGCCATTATCGTATCGACTACAGGGGCTGAATCCCCTGGGTTGTCACCAGGGGATCGCCCGCAGGGCGATCGACAAGGTGGGGCGCTTCTGGGTGTATCGTAGCCTGACCTCTACGCCTGCCCCCTGTTTACCGCTCTCCCCTTGTGCCAAGGCTATGGAATTACAGTGCCCCAAACGGGCATCCCTGACACGAGGTTTCTAGATGAACCAAGCAGCACCCCAGAATTCCACCGTGGTAGCCAAGTTCGGCGGCACCAGCGTCGCCGACTTTGAAGCCATGAACCGCAGTGCCGACGTCGTGCTGGCCAACCCGCAGGTCCGCCTGGTGGTGTTGTCCGCTTCGGCGGGCGTCACCAACCTGTTGGTCGCCCTGGCCGAGGGTTGCGAGGCCGACAAGCGCAATTACCAGCTTGATGAAATCCGGCGCATCCAGTACGCCATCCTCGATCGCCTCGCGGCGCCGGCGGTGATCCGCGACGAAATAGACCGCCTGCTGGAAAACATCGCCATGCTGTCGGAAGCCGCGTCGCTGGCCACCTCGACGGCGTTGACCGACGAACTGGTCAGCCATGGGGAGCTGATGTCCACCCTGTTGTTCGTTGAAATCCTGCGCGCCCGCAACGTGCAGGCTGAATGGTTCGACGTGCGCAAAGTGATGCGCACCGACGATCACTTCGGCCGCGCCGTGCCGGACAGCGCCGCGCTCAGCGAACTGGCCCGGGCGCAGTTGCAGCCGCGCCTGCAGGAAGCGCTGGTGGTCACCCAGGGCTTTATCGGCAGCGAGCCGAAGGGCCGCACCACCACGCTCGGCCGCGGCGGCAGCGACTATACCGCCGCGCTGCTCGGCGAGGCGCTCGGCGTCGGCCGGGTGGATATCTGGACCGACGTGCCGGGCATCTACACCACCGATCCGCGCGTGGTGCCGGCGGCCAAGCGCATCGACAAAATCGGTTTCGAAGAGGCGGCGGAAATGGCCACCTTCGGCGCTAAAGTGCTGCATCCGGCCACCCTGTTGCCGGCGGTGCGCAGCGATATTCCGGTGTTCGTCGGCTCCAGCAAGGATCCGGTGGCCGGCGGCACGCTGGTGTGCAACACCACCGAGAACCCGCCGCTGTTCCGCGCGCTGGCGCTGCGCCGCAAGCAAACGCTGCTGACGCTGCACAGCCTGAACATGCTGCACGCGCGCGGTTTCCTGGCCGAGGTGTTCAACATCCTGGCGCGCCATAATGTCTCCGTCGATCTGATCACCACTTCGGAAGTCAGCATCGCGCTGACCATGGACACCACCGGCGCCACCTCCGTCGGCGGCAGCCTGCTGACCACCTCACTGCTGACCGAACTGTCGTCGCTGTGCCGGGTGGAAGTGGAAGAAAACCTGGCGCTGGTGGCGATCATCGGCAACCAGCTGTCGCGCGCCTGCGGCGTGGGCAAAGAGGTGTTCGGCGTGCTCGATCCGTTCAATATCCGCCTGATCTGCTACGGCGCCAGCAGCTATAACCTGTGCTTCCTGGTGCCGGGCGAAGAAGCCGAGCAGGTGGTGCGTACCCTGCATCACAACCTGTTCGAATAAGTCATTATCCCTGATTGCGGGCGCAGCATGCTGCGCCCCTGTGTCTAAAAAATTCGTTCAAAACCTGCAGGGGTTCAGCATGTTGAGCCCGCAATAAAAACACAACCACATCCACCGTTCTCAATCTGGCTAAGGAAAACCTGCATGCTGGCACTACTCACGCGCTTATTCCCCCTCTGGGCGATACTGCTGTCCGTCGCCGCGTATTACACGCCGACCACCTTTACCGGTATCGGCCCCTACGTCAGCCCGCTGCTGATGCTGATCATGTTCGCCATGGGCGTCACGCTGCGGCTCGACGACTTCAAACGCGTGCTGGCGCGCCCCGGCCCGGTGGCGGCAGGCATCTTCCTGCATTATCTGATTATGCCGCTGGCGGCCTGGATCCTGGCGATGCTGTTCCGCATGCCGCCGGATCTGTCCGCCGGCATGGTGCTGGTGGGCAGCGTGGCCAGCGGCACCGCCTCCAACGTGATGATCTATCTGGCCAAGGGTGACGTGGCGCTGTCGGTGACCATCTCGGCGGTCTCGACGCTGGTGGGGGTGTTCGCCACGCCGCTGCTGACCCGTCTGTACGTCGACGCCGAGATCAGCGTCGATATCATGGGCATGCTGTTGAGCATTCTGCAGATTGTGGTGATCCCGATCGGCCTGGGCCTGATCGTCCACCATACCCTGACCAAGGCAGTGAAACGCATCGAGCCACTGTTGCCAGCGTTGTCGATGGTGTGCATTCTGGCGATCATCAGCGCGGTGGTGGCGGGCAGCCAAAGCCATATCGCTTCGGTCGGTCTGGTGGTGATCGTCGCGGTGATCCTGCACAACGGCATCGGTCTGCTGAGCGGCTATTGGGGCGGCAAATTGTTCGGCTTCGACGAGTCCACCTGCCGTACGCTGGCGATCGAAGTGGGCATGCAGAACTCCGGGTTGGCGGCCACACTGGGCAAAATCTACTTCTCGCCGCTGGCCGCGCTGCCAGGCGCGCTGTTCTCGGTCTGGCACAACCTTTCCGGTTCACTGCTGGCGGGTTATTGGTCCGGCCGCCCTATCAAGAAGAAATAAACCGCCTGTAGGGACGCAAACAATTGCGTCCCTTTTCTTTCCTGCGAAATTTCGTATTTCCCACTGGTCGGATTGTCATAATTCCCCTCATCCCCTATCATCCGTGAAAAATAAAAATTCAGATTCTTCCTATCCATGCCGATAATGTTGGCAAGAGGAAGAGACGCTCCACTTTTTTTAATTAATTAAGTCACCAGGGTTGCCCGCCATAAAAGAAGCAGCCTAATTATTATTTAGATATATACCCACCGTCTTATTTGCTGCGGCAAATCAAGATACCTCGCAATGTGCATGTCGCTCATTATTTCGGGCCGGCCGTCGGCCGCCCGTGGTTAACCTCATGGATTGGGCTGGCTGCCCCGGCGGCCTCTCAGAATGGATTACAATGATAAAAAAAATCACCGCATTGACACTGCTGGTCAGCACGGCCCTTTCCGCCGAAACCCTGCCGGACTCCCACATGATGATGGACATGTCGATGGGGGAGTCACGGCGCGCGTTGCAAGACAGCACGCGTGAAGTCAACCAGTTGATTGAGCAACGCCGCTACCAGCAGCTGAAGCAACAGCGCCTGCTGGCGGAACCGGAACCAGCCGCGCCCGCACTGCCGCAGTCCGCGCAGTGCCTGCCGATCGCCGGCGTTTATCTGCAGGGAGTCACCCTACTCTCGCCGGCCGATTTGTCGGCCCTGAGCGCGCTGCCGGAACAGTGCATCAGCAGCAACGATATCAATCGCCTGACCCGTGAATTAACGCGTCTTTATGTGCA
Source organism: Serratia sp. CY81684 (assembly GCF_052166595.1). Classification (NCBI taxonomy): domain Bacteria; kingdom Pseudomonadati; phylum Pseudomonadota; class Gammaproteobacteria; order Enterobacterales; family Yersiniaceae; genus Serratia; species Serratia sp. CY81684. The sequence continues at coordinate 621,404 of NZ_JBJNOO010000004.1, forward strand.
AAAGGGCTATATCACCGCGCGCGTGCAAATTGTTCGCCCTAATTCACAAGGAGAATTGGGGTTAAGCGTGACGGAAGGATTTATCGAGAAAATAGAAGGCGGCGATCGCTGGGTCAACAGCCGTTTATTATTTCCGGGGCTGGAAGGCAAGCCGTTGAAATTAACCGAGCTCGATCAGGGATTGGATCAGGCCAACCGTTTGCAATCAAATACCACCAAGCTGGATATATTGCCCGGCCGTCAGGTTGGCGGTTCGGTTATTCGTTTGCGCAATCAGCATGCCAAGCCCTGGCTGATTACCGCCGGCACGGATAATTACGGCCAAAAAAGCACCGGCCGGTGGCTGGCGCGCGCCACTGCCACGTTGGACAGCCCGTTTGGCCTATCGGACTTTGTCAGCCTGAACGCCAACAGCACGCTGGAAAACCCGGCTCACCGCTATAATCGCGCCTACACCCTGCTCTATTCGCTGCCGTACGGCGCGTTCACCTTCAGCGGGTTCGCCAGCTTCTCGTCCTATGAAAACCACCAGCAGCTGCCGCACAACGTGGTCAAACTGCACGGCCAGACCCAACAGTACGGGCTGCGCAGCGACTACGTGTTTTATCGCGATCACGATCAGATAGACAGCCTGAGCGGCCAGCTGACCTACAAGCGCATCGACAACTACTTCGAAAGCGTGCGCCTTGAGGTCAGCAGCCCAACGCTGACCCTGGCCGAACTGAGCGCCAGCCACCTGCAAATTCTGCCCAATGGCGTGTTCAGCGCCAACCTCAGCGTCGAGCAGGGGATGCCGTGGCTGGGGGCCGGCCGCCACCCGAGTTCGGTGCACCTCGACAGCCAGTTCACCAAAGGCAAGCTGTTCGCCAACCTCAGCCAGCGCCTCCAGCTGGGTGACGCCACCTATCAGCTCAACAATCTGTTCTATGGCCAGTACAGCCGCGACCCGCTGCCCGGCGTGGAGTGGCTGAGCCTCACCGATCGCAGCGCCGTGCGCGGCTTCAGCCGCAGCACCCAGTCCGGCGACAACGGCTGGTATCTGCAAAATACGCTGTCGCGCAGTTTCAATCTGGGTGCCACCACGCTGACGCCGCGCCTCGGCGCCGACGTCGGCCGCATTCTGCCGCGTCAGGACAACTCGGGCTGGCGCAGCAGCGCCGGTATAAGCACCGGCGCCACGTTACGTTACCGCCAGGCGCTGGTCGATCTCGAGGTCAGCCGCGGCTGGATTTTGTCTAACCACGCTACGCCGGAAGATCCCGTTCAGGTGTTGGCCCGCTTTTCTTACACCTTTTAATCAACAGTTTTGCAGGACCCCACGGCAATATACGGAGATACATGGATGAAAAATAATAACTTCAGACTTTCGGCGGCAGGCAAACTGGCCGCCGCGCTGGCGATTATTCTCGCCGCTTCCGCCGGCGCCTACGCCGCAGAGATCGTTGCGGCCAACGGCGCCAACGGCCCCGGCGTCTCCACCGCCGCCACCGGCGCGCAGGTGGTCGATATCGTCGCGCCGAACGGCAACGGGCTGTCGCACAACCAATATCAGGACTTCAACGTCAACCAGCCCGGCGCGGTGCTGAACAACTCCCGCGAGGCGGGACTGTCGCAGCTGGCCGGCCAACTGGGCGCCAACCCCAATCTGGGCGGGCGCGAAGCCAGCGTGATCCTCAACGAAGTGATCGGCCGTAACCCGTCTCTGCTGCATGGCCAGCAAGAGATCTTCGGCATGGCGGCCGACTACGTGCTGGCCAACCCGAACGGCATCAGCTGTCAGGGCTGCGGATTCATCAATACCAGCCATTCCTCACTGGTGGTCGGCAACCCGCTGGTGGAAAACGGCGTGCTGCAGGGTTACAGCACCTTCGGCAACCGCAACACGCTGAGCCTCAATGGCACCCTGAACGCCGGCGGCGTACTGGATCTGATCGCGCCGAAGATCGACAGCCGCGGCGAAGTGATCGTGCAAGATTTCAAACATTCGAATGGTAAAGTGACCTCGGCGACGATCAACGCCATCAGCGGCCTTAACCGGGTAGCGCGCGACGGCACGGTGCAGGCCAGCCAACAGACGCCGACCGCGCTGGACAGTTACTACCTCGGCAGCATGCAGGCCGGGCGCATCAACATCATCAACACCGCGCAGGGCAGCGGCGTGAAGCTGGCCGGCTCGTTGAACGCCGGCGATGAACTCAAGGTGAAAGCCTATGATATCCGCAGCGAAAGCCGCATCGACGACGCCAGCAGCAACAAAAACGGCGGCGATAACTATCAAAATTACCGTGGCGGCATCTACGTCAACGATCGCAGCAGCAGCCAGAAGCTGACCCGCACCGAGCTGAAAGGCAAGAACATCAGCCTGGTGGCGGATAATCATGCGCACCTCACCGCCACCGATATCCGCGGCGAAGACATTACGCTGCAGGGCGGTAAGCTGACGCTCGACGGCCAGCAGCTGAAGCAGACGCAAGGCCATACCGACGATCGCTGGTTCTACTCCTGGCAATACGACGTCACCCGCGAACGCGAGCAGCTGCAGCAGGCGGGCAGCACCGTCGCCGCCAGCGGCAGCGCCAAACTCATCAGCACCCAGGAAGACGTGAAGCTGCTGGGCGCTAATGTCAGCGCCGACCGTGCGCTGAGCGTCAAAGCGGCGCGCGACGTACACCTTGCCGGGCTGGTGGAGAAGGATAAATCCAGCGAGCGCGGCTACCAGCGCAATCACACCTCCAGCCTGCGCACCGGCAGATGGAGCAGCAGCGACGAAAGCGAAAGCCTGAAGGCCAGCGAACTGCGCAGCCAGGGCGAACTGACGTTGAAAGCCGGTCGTAATGTCTCGACTCAGGGCGCCAAGATCCACGCCCAGCGCGATCTGACGATCGATGCAGATAGCCAGATCCAGGTCGGGGTGCAGAAAACCGCCAACGCCAAAGCGGTACGCGATGACAAAACCTCCTGGGGCGGCATCGGCGGCGGCGACAACAAAAACAACAGCAATCGCCGCGAGATCAGCCACGCTTCCGAGCTGACCAGCGGCGGCACCCTGCGCCTGAACGGTCAGCAAGGCGTCACCATTACCGGCAGCAAGGCGCGCGGCCAGAAAGGCGGCGAAGTCACCGCCACCCACGGCGGCCTGCGCATCGACAACGCGCTGAGCACCACCGTGGACAAAATCGACGCGCGCACCGGCACCGCCTTCAACATCACCAGCAGTTCGCACAAGGCCGACAACAGCTACCAGAGCAGCACCGCCAGCGAGCTGAAGTCCGACACCAACCTGACGCTGGTCAGCCACAAGGATGCCGACGTGATCGGCAGCCAGGTCGCCAGCGGCGGTGAGCTGAGCGTCGAGTCGAAGACCGGCAACATCAACGTCAAGGCGGCCGAGCGGCAGCAGAACATCGACGAGCAAAAGACCGCGCTCACCGTTAACGGCTACGCCAAAGAAGCCGGTGACAAGCAGTACCGCGCCGGTTTGCGCATCGAGCACACCCGCGACAGCGAGAAAACCACCCGCACCGAGAATAGCGCCTCAAGCCTCAGCGGCGGCAGCGTGAAGCTCAAGGCGGAGAAGGACGTGACCTTCAGCGGTTCTCAATTGGTCGCCGACAAAGGCGACGCCAGCGTCAGCGGCAACAAGGTTTCGTTCCTGGCGGCCGACGACAAAACGGCCTCAAACACCGAGCAAACCAAGATCGGCGGCGGTTTCTATTACACCGGCGGCATCGACAAACTCGGCAGCGGCGTGGAAGCCGGCTACGAGAACAGCAAAACCCAGACGCAAAGCAGCAAGGCGATCACCTCCGGCAGCGACGTCAAAGGCAACCTGACGATCAACGCCCGCGACAAGCTGATCCAGCAAGGCGCACAGCACCGCGTCGGCGGTGCCTATCAAGAAAACGCCGCCGGCGTCGATCACCTTGCCACTGCCGACACCGCCAGCACCACCACCACCAAAACCGACGTCGGCGTGAACATCGGCGCCAACGTCGATTACAGCGCCGTGACCCGTCCGGTCGAGCGCGCGGTCGGCAAGGCAGCCAAGCTGGACGCTACCGGCGTTATCAACGACATCGGCGGCATCGGCGCGCCTAACGTCGGCCTGGATATCGGCGCACAGGGCGGCAGCAGCGAAAAACACAGCAGCAGCTCGCAGGCGGTGGTCAGCTCGGTGAAAGCCGGCAGCATCGACATCAATGCCAAAGGCGAAGTGCGCGATCAGGGCACGCAGTACCAGGCGAGCAAAGGCGCGGTCAACCTGACGGCGGACAGCCACCGCAGCGAAGCCGCGGCAAACCGTCAGGACGAGCAGAGCCGCGACACCCGCGGCAGTGCCGGCGTGCGCGTCTACACCACCACCGGCAGCGATCTGACCGTGGACGCCAAGGGCGAAGGCGGCACCCAGCGCAGCAACAGCAGCGCCAGCCAGGCGGTGGCCGGCTCGATCGACGCGGCCAATGGCATCAACGTCAACGTGAAAAAAGACGCGGTCTATCAGGGTACCGCGCTGAACGGCGGCAGCGGTAAAACCGCCGTCAACGCCGGCGGCGATATCCGCTTCGATCAGGCCAGCGACAAACAGAGCGAGAACCACAGCGGCTTTAACGTCAAAGCGTCCGCCAAAGGCGGTTTCACCGCCGACAGCAAAAACTTCGGCGCCGGTTTCGGCGGCGGCACCAACAACGGTGAAAGCAGCAGCAGCACGGCGCAGGTCGGCAACGTCAACGGCCAGGGTGTGGAGCTGAAGGCGGGCCGCGATCTGACGCTGCAGGGCACCAACGTCAAGAGCCAGGGCGACGTCAGCCTGAACGCGGGCAACAAGGTCGCGCTGCAGGCGGCGGAAACGACCCAAACGCGTAAGGAAAGCAAGCTGTCCGGCAATATCGATCTGGGCGCCGGCAGCAGCGACAGCAAGGAAAAAACCGGCGGCAGCCTCTCCGCCGGCGGCGCCTTCGACATCGCCAAGGTCAATGAGACCGCGACCGAGCACCAGGGTGCTACTATCGCCTCAGACGGCAAGGTCACCCTGTCCGCCAACGGCAAAGGCGATGACGCGCTGCATCTGCAGGGGGCCAAAGTCAGCGGCGGCAGCGCCGCGCTCGAAGCGAAAAACGGCGGCATCCTGCTGGAATCCGCCAAGAACGAGCAGCATAAGGACAACTGGAATCTGGGCATCAAAGCCAACGCCAGAGGCGGTCAAACCTTCAACAAGGACGCAGGCGGCAAGGTCGATCCGAACACCGGCAAAGACACCCACACGCTGGGCGCAGGTCTGAAAGTCGGCGTGGAGCAGCAGGATAAAACCACCCACGCCAACACCGGCATCACCGCGGGCGACGTGGCGCTCAACAGCGGCAAAGACACCCGCCTTGCCGGCGCGCGCGTCGACGCCGACAGCGCACAGGGCAAGGTGGGCGGCGATCTGCGCGTTGAAAGCCGCAAAGACGTCGAGACAGGCGTGAAGGTGGATGTGGATGCCGGTCTGAGCCACAGCAACGATCCGGGCAGTAGCATCACCTCCAAGCTGTCGAAGGTCGGCACGCCGCGCTACGCCGGTAAAGTGAAAGAGAAACTGGAAGCCGGGGTGAACAAAGTGGCCGACGCCACCACCGACAAGTACAACAGCGTGGCGCGTCGCCTCGATCCGCAGCAGGATACCACCGGTGCAGTCAGCTTCAGCAAGGCTGACGGCAAAGTCACGCTGCCGGAAACGCCGGCCGGCGAAAAACCGCAGGGCCCACTGTGGGATCGCGGCGCACGCACCGTCGGCGGCGCGGTGAAAGACAGCATCACCGGTCCGGCCGGTCGCCAGGGGCACCTCAAGGTCAATGCCGACGTGGTGAACAACAATGCGGTCGGCGAGCAGTCGGCGATTGCCGGTAAGCACGGCGTGGGGCTGCAGGTCGGCGGCCAAACCCAACTGACCGGCGGCGAAATCCGCAGCCAGCAGGGCAAGGTGGAACTGGGCGGTAGCCAGGTCAGCCAGCAGGACGTCAGCGGCCAGCGCTATCAAGGCGGCGGCCGCGTCGATGCGGCGGCCACGGTAGGTGGACTGTTAGGCGGCGCGGCGAAGCAAAGCGTCGACGGCAACGTGCCGTTCGCCAGCGGCCATGCCTCAACTCAGCAGGCGGACGCCAAAGCCGGCGTGTTCAGCGGCAAATAACGCTCTCCCCTACGCAACGCCCCCGGTTTTCCGGGGGCGTTTTTTTACAGCGTGCTTGGGGTGTCTTCCCAGTCGCGATCGTCGTCTTTCGCATCCTGATCCAACACGTTGTAGGCCACGGCGCAAAACAGCGAGTTCAGGCGCTTCATGTCCCCCAACAATCCCAAATGCAGCGAACTGGTCTCGATGCTCTGCACGTTTTGCTGATGTAAACGATCGACGTGCGCGTGCGCATAGCGGCGATCCAGAATGCGGAAGCGGTGCTTGGAACGGCGCAGGCGTTTGGCGCTGGTGACGTCGCCGGACAGGAACACCGACAGCCCCAGACGCAGGTTGCCGATCAGCCGTTCGTGCAACCCGTCCAGTTCCGCCAATCCTTCCGCCGAGAAGGCGCGGCGCGCGGCGTGCGATTTGGCGCCCACGTCGCCGGCCATGCGCTCGATGATGTCGCCCGCCTGTTCCAGGTTGAGCGCCATTTCGATGATTTCCGCCCAGCGGCGCGAATCTTCCTCGCCCAGATCTTCCTTCTGGATCTGCGCCAGATACAGCTTGATGGCGGTGTACAGCACGTCGACGTCATCGTCGAGTCGCCGCACCTCTTTATCCACGCCTTGCTTACCGTGCAGCACTTCGCGCTGCAGGATCATCATGTGTTCCACCACGTCGCCCATGCGCAGCGTTTCGCGCGCCGCGTTGGCCAGCGCCAGCGTCGGCGTATCCAGCGCACTGGCGTCCAGATGACGCGGCCGCATGCGCGGGTCGTCGGCCGCCACGTCGACGATCAGCCGTTCGCACAGCGTCGCCATCGGCCCGGCCAGCGGGATCATCACCAGACAACGGATCAGGTTGTAGAACACGTGGAAATAGATCACCAGCTCTTCGCTGCCGCCCGGCAGCTGAGCCATCACATCCGCCAGATAGGAGATGAACGGCAACACCAGGATGCAGCCCACCAATTTGAACAGCAGGCTGCCTAGCGCCACGCGCCGCCCGGCGGCGTTCTGGCCGCTGGCGTTGATCATCGCCAGCAGGCCGCTGCCGAGGTTGGCGCCGATCACCAGACAGAGCGCCACCTTCAGCGAAATCACGCCGGTAGCGGTCAGGGTGGCGGTCAGCAGCACCGCGGCCAGGCTGGAATAGCTGACGATGGCGAACAGCGCGCCGGTCAGGGCGTCCAGCATCACATCGCCGGTCAGCGACGAGAACAGCACTTTCACCCCTGCCGCCTGGGTGATCGGCGTGGCGGCGGCCACGATCAGTTCCAGCGCCAGCACGATCAGCCCCAGACCGATCAAGACGCGCCCGATCTGGCCGATCCGCATCTGTTTGCGGCTGAGGAACAGGAAGACGCCGACCAGGATCAGCAGCGGCGACAGCCAGGAAAGATCGAAGGTCAGCACGCGCGCCATCAGCGCGGTGCCGACGTCGGCGCCGAGCATGATCACCAGCGCAGGCGCCAGCCCCACCAGCCCCTGCGCGACGAAAGAGGTCACCAGCAGCGCGGTGGCGTTGCTGCTTTGCACCAGCGCGGTCACGCCGATGCCAGAAACGAACGCCAGCGGTTTTTTCTCAACGCTGTCGCTCAACACGCGCCGCAGATTGGCGCCGTAAACCCGCATGATCCCGGTGCGCACGATGTGGGTGCCCCACACCAACAGCGCCACGGACGAAAGCAGGTGAAGAAGGGTCAGCACGGAAGATACGCTCCATTAACGCCCGGCCAAAGGAGGCTGATACCCGATGCCTGTCACGCGACGCAGAGAGGCGAGCCAAAGGATGACGGGTACAGCGCGCGGTCCCGCCTGCCGGGCGTGGGTCTGGCAGGACAGCGGGCGGGCGGCAGACCGCAGAAGAGAAGGGTTAAGGCGGCGGTGGGAGAGCCCCGGCGCCGCGCTGCGAAGTCATGCAACTTCCCGCAATACAACAGGTTCCAAGTGTAGCCCAATTTCCGCGCCGTCGGGCCGCAGATCGGCCACCGAACGGTTGAGCACGTCAACCAGCAACTCTACCTCACGAACCTGAATCCGATAGCGTACCACATTCCCGAGCAAACTGTGGCCCAGGATCACCCCGCCGATCCCCTGTCCGGCCGGCAACAGGCCGATCGATTCGGGACGGATCGCCACCTTGCCGGCATAACTGCGCCCGGTCAGCCGGCCGGCCTGTTCGGCGCTCAGCAGGTTATAGTTGCCGATAAAACCGGCGGCGAAAGCGTCCGCCGGCTGGGTATACAGGGTTTCCGCATCGCCGCTCTGCACGATCTGCCCCTTGTTCATCAGGACGATGCGATCCGACAGGGTCAGCGCCTCTTCCTGATCGTGAGTGACGAAGATCGCCGTCAGGTTCAGCTCGCGCTGAATGCGCCGAATTTGCTCACGCAGGTGTTTGCGGATGCGCGCGTCCAGCGCCGACAGCGGTTCGTCGAGCAGCAGCAGACGCGGGCGAGTGACCAGCGATCGCGCCAACGCCACGCGCTGACACTGGCCGCCCGACAGCTGATGCGGATAGCGCTTCGCCAGATCGCTCAGCTCCACCAGCGCCAGCACCTCCTGCACCCGCTGGCCGATCTGCCCGGCCGCCAGCTTCTGCATTTTCAGGCCGAAGGCCACGTTGCCTTCCACCGTCATATTGGGAAACAGCGCATAACTTTGGAACACCATGCCGATGCCGCGCTTTTGCGGCGCCAGCGGCACCAGATCCTGACCCTGCAGCAAAATATGCCCGCTGTCGACCGGGGTCAGGCCGGCCAGACAGCGCAGCAGCGTCGATTTGCCGCAGCCGCTCGGCCCCAGCAGGGTGACGAACTCCCCCTCTTCGGCGGTGAAATCGATATCCTGAAACACCTGAGTCTGGCCATAGTGTTTGTTCAAACGGGTGACGTTGAGATAAGCCATCGGGTTAGCCCTTGTTTTTATTCAGCAGGTTCGCCAGCCAGGTGACGAGCAGCACCACGGCGAAATAAGAGATGACCAGCGCGCTGGTAAAGTGCCCGCTGCCGTTGCGCATATTGAACAGATAGACCTGCAGCGTTTCATACTGGCTGCCCACCAGCAGGTTGGCGAACACGAACTCGCCGATCAGGAACGAAAACGACAGCAGCACGGCGATCGTTCCGCCCTTGCGCAGGTTCGGCAGCACCACCCACAGCGCCGCCTGCCAGGTGCTGGCGCCGAGCAGGTGCGCGGCGTCCATCAGATCGCGCAGGTTAATCGCCTGCATGTTGTTGCTGATGGCCCGGTAGATAAACGGCAGCGCGATGGTGAAATAACAGCCCACCAAAATCCAGGGAGTGCCGAGCAGCGGCAGCGGATCGGCGGCGAACAGCTGCATCAGCCCCACCGCCGACACCACCGGCGGCACGGCGAACGGCAGCAGAATCAGCACATTCATTACCGCGTCAAGCCTAGGGAAGTAGTAAGCGATTACAAACATCGCCGGCAGGATCACCACCACCGACAGCAGCAGCGTGCCGAAGCAGATCAGCAGCGAGTGCCACAGCGCCTGCAAAAAGCGCGGGTCGCTCCACAGCGCCGTCAGCCACTTCAGGGTAAAGCCGTCCGGTAAAATGGTGGCGCCCCACTGGGTGGCCAGCGCGTAAATCAGCGTCGCCGCCAGCGGCAGCAGCAGGATCAACAGCAGCAGGCCGGTCACCGTGCGGTGGTACAAGCGTTCAACACGCGACATGAGCATTCTCCAGCCGGTTATGAGCGCGCATTGAGGTAGCTCCTGCGCAGCATCCATTGGTGGATCACCGTGATAAACGCCATCATCACCACCAGCAGCATCGCCAGCGCGCTGGCCAGGTTCGGATCGAGGGAGATGTCCCCCGCCACCAGCGCCGAGATGCGGATCGGGATCACGTTGAAGTTGCCGGTGGTCAGCGCATACACCGTGGCGTAGGCGCCCAGCGCGTTGGCCAGCAGGATAACGAAGGTGCCCATCAGCGCCGGCGCCAGCACCGGCAGGCCGATATGCCGCCAGTAGCGCCAGGGGCCGGCGCCGAGCAGCGCCGCCGATTCGCGCCAGTCGGCGCGCAGCGCGTCGAATGCCGGATACAGCAGCAGCACCCCGAGCGGGATCTGGAAGTAGGTATACAGCACGATCAGGCCGCTCTTCGAATAGAGGTTGAAGCTCTCCATCAGGCCGTATTTGCGCAGCAGCAACGTCAGGCAACCGTTCAGCCCCAGCAGAATGACGAAGGCGAACGCCAGCGGCACCCCGGCGAAGTTGCTGGTCATGTTGGTGAACGACATCACGAAGTCATGAAACCGGGTCTGGCCGAGCTGGCGCAGTGAGTAACTGCCAACTAACGCGATCAGCAAGCCGTAGACGCTCGACCACAGCGAGATCTCCAGCGAGAACTGAAACGCCTGCAGGTAGAACGGCGAGGTGAGGATATCGACATAGTTGCCCCAGCCCCAGCCGCTGGTCTCGCTGAAAAAGCTGTGAATGGCGATCCACACCAGCGGGGCGATCTGAAACGCGCCGAACAGCACGATAAACGGCAGCAGGCACAGTGCGGCGATCCATTTGGTTTTGCTGTTCATCGCGCATCCTGCGCCAGCAACGCCCGGCAGCGCTGCTTGTCGTGCGGCGCCTGCAGCAGATCGCAAATCGTGCCGCAGAGCTCGGTTTGCTGCGGATCGGCGTCATCCAGGCTGAAGCCCGCGCCGAACACGAACAGCGGCACCTGGCGCTCTTCCGGCAACACCCCGCCGTGGCTGCGATCGTCGTTCATGCCGTGGTCGGCGGTGACCAGCACCTGATAACCGGCCGCCAGCCACTCGGGCAGATAGCGCGACAACGAGCCGTCGGCGCGCCGCGCCGCGTTGCGGTACTGCGGCGAAGAGAGGCCGAAGCGGTGCCCGGCGTCGTCGATGTTCATCGGATGGATCAGCAAGAAGTCCGGCTGATGACGCTGGCGCAGGCTTTCGGCGTCGTCGAACAGATGGCTGTCGGGATAGCCGTCGTCGTAATAGAAATGCCCGTGCTGAATCGGCAGCTCGGGGGCGTCGGTATGGCGGTCGCGCGCGGCGTCGAACGGCGTGCGGTTATACAATTCGCTGAACCAATGATACGCGGCGGCGGCGGTGGTCAGCCCGGCGGCGCGCGCATAATGAAACACGCTTTGTTGATGAGAAAGGCGCGAGACGTGGTTATGCACCACGCCGCTCTCCACCGGCGTGATGCCGGTGAGGATGCATTCATACAGCGGCCGGGAGAGCGAGGGCAACTCGCTCTCCAGCAGGTACAACCGCCCGCGTCCCGCCGCGCATTCGGCCTGCAGATAACCCATGGCGTCGTGCGCCACCCGGTAGTTGAGGCCGTCCAGCAGCACGAGGATCGTTTTCATGGTGCGTTAACTCACTGCTGCATAAACATAATGACGTTTTCCTGCCACAGGCGCGGCAGCGCTTTGGCGCTCTGTTCCCAGGCCGCCGGATCGGCGATCGGGTGCGCGTTCTTGTACTGCTCGGCCGGCAGCAGCTTGGCCTTGACGTCGTCCGGCAGCGTCAGATGTTCGGCGCGGATCGGGCGGGCATAGCCGCGCGCCAGGTTGATCTGACCGGCGTCGGAGAAGATGTATTCGCGCGCCAGCTTGGCGGCATTCGGGTGCTTGGCGTATTTGTTGATGATGGTGGTGTAGCCGGAAGTGATCGAACCGTCCGACGGGATCAGCACTTCAAAGCGGGTTTTGTCGATCTGATCGCGGTAGTTCAGGCCGTTAAAGTCCCATACCACGCCAACCTGCACTTCCCCCTTCTCCAGCGACGCGATCACCGGGTTACTCAGGCTCAGGCGGCCGGCCTTGGCCAGCTTGCCGAAGAATTCCAGGCCCGGCTTGAGGTTTTTCTCGTTGCCGCCCATCGCGTAAGTGGCGGCCAGCACGCCGCTGGCCGCCTGCGACGCAGTGCCGACGTCGCCGATGGTGACCTGATAGCTGCCCTTGAGCAGATCGGCCCAGCTGTGCGGGATGTCTTTCACCTGCTGCTTGTTGATGATGAAGGCGATGGTGCCGGTGTAAGCCAGCGCCCAGTGGCCATCTTTGTCTTTCGCCCACTCCGGCACCTGATCCCAGGTGGAGGGTTTGTACGGCTGCGTTACACCCTTCTGCACCGCCACCGGGCCGAAGGCCGCGCCGACGTCACCGATGTCCGCCGTGGCGTTGTTCTTTTCCGCATCGAATTTGGCGATCTCCTGCGCAGAGCTCATGTCGGTATCGACATGCTTCAGGCCGTATTTGCTCAACAGATCTTGCCAGGTGCCTTTCCAGTTGGCCCAGCTGTCCGGCATGCCGACGCTGTTGACTTCGCCTTCTTTTTTAGCGGCCTGCTCCAGCGCCGCCAGATCGGTATCCGCGGCCCAGCTCATCTGGCTGGATAACACGATGGCACTGGTTAACACAGAAGCGCACAAACGTTTCATAACTGATGCTCCAGGTGGTAGTGTGGGGATGGCTGGACTAGTCCAGCAAGGACCAAACCAATCTAACGGACGAATGTGATAATTATATGTCAGCTTAAAAAAGCGACAGTTTTATCACCCATTGCAACGGCGAAAACGCGACGCTGGTCTACCTTAAAGGCCAAACGCACTGAAACGGGACACCCGCTGTATGAGTGAAGCACCGACGACCGTCGCCACCATCTGCCAAACGCTGCACGCCCGCATCACCGCCGGCGAATTCGCCGTGGGTGGCAAGCTGCCCTCCGAGCGCGCCCTGAGCGAACAGTTCGCCACCACCCGCATTACCCTGCAGGAGGCGCTCGGCCAGTTGGAGGCGCAGGGCGTCATTTACCGCCAGGTGCGGCGCGGCTGGTTTATCTCGCCGCCACGTCTGATCTATAACCCGTTGCAGCGCAGCCATTTTCACGCCATGGCGCAGCAACAGGGGCGCGCCGCCCATACCGAAGCGATCGACAGTGCGCTCGTCACGCTTGACGCGCCGCTGGCCGGCCGCCTGGCGCTGCCCTCCGGCGCCGAGGCCTATCGCATTCGCCGGCTGCGCTACATCGACGGGCGCGCGGTGCTGTACTGCGAGCACTACCTCAATCCGGCCTATTTCCCCGGTATTCTGGACGAAGATCTGACCCAGTCACTGACCGCGCTGTACGCCGCACGCTACGGCATTCACTACGGCCGGGTACGTTTCGACATGCTGCCCACCCTGCTGCCACAACAGGCCGCCGCCATGCTGAAGGTGACCTACGGCAGCCCGGCGCTGTTCATTACGCGGGTGAATCGCGATCAACATGACCGGGTGATCGATTGCGACCTGGAGTATTGGCGGTACGACGCGCTGCACATCGATGTGGAAGCGCTGTAAATGACAAGGGCGCATCGCTGCGCCCTTAAAGAGGAAGGTCAGTCGGCGTCGTAGCCGAGGTTTGGCGCCAGCCAGCGCTCGACCTCGCTCACGCTCATCCCTTTACGCGCCGCATAGTCTTCCACCTGATCGCGCTGGATCTGCGCCACCGCGAAGTACTTGCTCTCAGGATGGCTGAAGTACCAGCCGGACACCGCCGCCCCCGGCCACATGGCGAAGGACTCCGTCAGTTCCATGCCGGTGTGGCGGTTGACGTCCAGCAGCTGCCAGATGGTCGCTTTTTCGGTGTGCTCCGGGCAGGCCGGGTAGCCCGGCGCCGGCCGGATGCCCTGATAGTTTTCGCGGATCAGTTCTTCGTTGCTCAGGTTCTCGTCGGCGGCATAACCCCAGTGCAACTTGCGCACCTGTTCATGCAGGTATTCGGCGAAGGCCTCCGCCAGACGATCCGCCAGCGCCTTGACCATGATTTTGTTGTAATCGTCGTGCTGTGCGTCGTACGCCGCCGCCAGCGCGTCCTCCTCCAGCCCGCCGGTCACCGCGAAGGCACCGAAGTAGTCGGCCTTGCCGCTGTTTTTCGGTGCCACGAAGTCCGCCAGGCAGTAGTTCGGGAAGTCGGTTTTTTCCGTCTGCTGGCGCAGATGGCGGCTCACCGCCAGCACCTCGCCGCGCTGTTCGTCGCGGTACACTTCCACGTCGTCGCCGACGCGGTTGGCCGGGAACAGGCCGTAAACGCCGCGCGGGTTGAGGCTGCGCTCGGCGGCCAACCGATCCAGCATCTGATTGGCGTCGTGGAACAGGCGCTTGGCCTCTTCCCCCACCACCTCGTCTTCCAGGATGCGCGGGTATTTGCCCGCCAGCGACCAGGTCATGAAGAACGGCGTCCAGTCGATATAATGGCGCAGCGTCTCGATGCCGGCCGACACTGGGAATACGCCAAGCTGCCGTGGCGCCGGCGGCTGATAGTCGGCCCAGTCCAGCGCCATGGCGTTGGCGCGCGCCTTGTGCAAATCGACCGGCGGCGTGCGCGGTTTTTTGCGCGCGTGCTGAATGCGCACCGTCTCATACTCTTTGCGGGTGCGCGCCACAAACTCGTCGCGCTGGGTGGCGGACAGCAGCGCCGACACCACGCCCACGGTGCGCGAGGCGTTTTGCACGTAGGTGGTCGGGCCGCTGTAGTTCTGCTCGATTTTCACCGCGGTGTGCGCCTTGGAGGTGGTGGCGCCGCCGATCAGCAGCGGCAGCGTAAAGCCCTGGCGCTCCATCTCTTTGGCCACGTTGACCATCTCGTCGAGCGACGGCGTGATCAGCCCCGACAGGCCGATGATGTCGACGTTCTCCTCGCGCGCGGTGCGCAGGATTTTCTCCGTCGGCACCATCACGCCAAGATCGACGATTTCATAGTTGTTGCACTGCAGCACCACGCCGACGATGTTCTTGCCGATGTCGTGCACGTCGCCCTTCACCGTCGCCAGCAGGATTTTCCCCGCGGAGGTGCCCTGCTGCTTGCTGGCCTCGATGTACGGTTCCAGGTAGGCCACCGCCTGCTTCATCACGCGGGCGGATTTCACCACCTGCGGCAGGAACATCTTGCCCTCGCCGAACAGATCGCCGACCACGTTCATCCCCGCCATCAGCGGCCCCTCGATCACTTCGATCGGGCGTTCGGCCTGCTGCCGCGCTTCTTCGGTGTCCAGCTCGATAAACTCGGTGATGCCCTTCACCAGCGAATATTCCAGCCGCTTTTCCACCGGCCAACCGCGCCACTCCGCCTGCTGCACCGCCGCTTCGCCGTCTTTGCTGCCGCGGTACTTTTCCGCCAGCTCCAGCAGGCGTTCGGTGCCGTCCTCGCGACGGTTGAGGATCACGTCTTCTACCGCCTCGCGCAGCTCGCCAGGCAGATCGTCGTAAATCGCCAGCTGCCCGGCGTTAACGATGCCCATGTCCATGCCGTTGCGAATGGCGTGATACAGGAACACCGCGTGGATCGCCTCGCGCACCGGATCGTTGCCGCGGAACGAGAACGACACGTTAGACACCCCGCCGGAGATCATCGCGTGCGGCAGGTGGGTTTTGATGTCGGCGCAGGCTTCGATAAAGTCGACGGCGTAGTTGTTGTGCTCTTCGATGCCGGTGGCGACGGCGAAGATGTTCGGGTCGAAAATGATGTCTTCCGGCGGGAAGCCGACGCGTTCGGTCAAAATTTTATAGGCGCGGCGACAGATCTCGAACTTGCGCTCGCGCGTGTCCGCCTGGCCCACTTCGTCGAACGCCATCACCACCACCGCGGCGCCGTAGCGGCGCACCAGCCGGGCATGGTGGATAAAGGCCTCTTCGCCCTCCTTCATCGAGATCGAGTTGACGATGCCCTTGCCCTGAATGCACTTCAGGCCTTTCTCGATAACGGACCACTTGGAGGAGTCGATCATGATCGGCACCCGGGCGATATCCGGCTCGCCGGCGATCAGGTTGAGGAAGCGCACCATCGCCGCTTCGGCGTCGAGCATCCCCTCGTCCATGTTGATATCGATGATCTGCGCGCCACTCTCGACCTGCTGGCGCGCCACGTCGAGCGCCTCGTTGTATTTCTCTTCTTTGATCAGGCGTTTGAAACGTGCCGAACCGGTGACGTTGGTGCGCTCGCCGACGTTGACGAACAGGGTGTTGGCGTCGATGGTCAGCGGTTCCAGACCGGCCAGGCGGCAGGCGACCGGGAGCTCCGGCAGCCGGCGCGGCGGCACGCCCTCAACCGCCTTGGCCATCGCGGCGATGTGTTCCGGCGTGGTGCCGCAGCAGCCGCCGATGATATTGAGGAAGCCGGCCTGCGCCCACTCCCCGACCTGGCGCGCCATCTCGGCCGCATCCAGATCGTACTCGCCGAAGGCGTTCGGCAAACCGGCGTTCGGGTGCGCGGTGACGTAGGTCTCCGAGATGCGCGCCAGCTCGGCGACGTACTGACGCAGCTCATCCGGCCCCAGGGCGCAGTTCAGGCCGAAGGTCAGCGGCTTGACATGGCGCAGCGAATTGTAAAACGCTTCGGTGGTCTGGCCGGACAGGGTGCGGCCGGAGGCGTCGGTGATGGTGCCGGAAATCATGATCGGCAGTTCCACCCCCAGCGCTTCGAATTCGGTTTCCACCGCAAAAGCGGCGGCCTTGGCATTCAGGGTGTCGAAGATGGTTTCGATCATGATCAGATCGACGCCGCCCTCCACCAGCGCGCGGGTCGATTCGCGGTAAGCCGCCACCAGTTCATCGAACGAGATGTTGCGGAACGCCGGATCGTTGACGTTCGGCGAGATGGACGCGGTGCGGTTGGTCGGCCCCAGCACCCCGGCGACGTAGCGCGGTTTTTCCGGCGTGCGCGCCGTCCATTCGTCGGCGCAGGCGCGCGCCAGGCAGGCGGCCTGATAGTTAATCTCGGCGGACAGCGACTCCATGTGGTAGTCGGCCATGGCGATGGAGGTGGAGTTGAAGGTATTGGTCTCAAGGATATCGGCGCCCGCCTCGAGATAGGCGTAATGAATGGCGGTGATCACTTCCGGCTTGGTCAGCACCAGCAGATCGTTATTGCCTTTCAGATCGCTGCGCCAGTCGGCGAAACGCTCACCGCGGAAATCACGCTCGTCCAGGCGATAGCTCTGGATCATGGTGCCCATGCCGCCGTCCAACACCAAAATGCGCTGCGCTAACTGGCGGCGCAGTTGTTCTACTCGATTCGTCACTGTAACCCCTTCCATTGCCATCCAGCCCATTGCTCAACTGCCGCAAAAACCAACGAGTCATCCTAGCACAGCTTGTAAGGACAAAGGGCCAGGCGACAATTGAGAGTTTTTCAGGTTGTGCGCCAACACCTCCGATGAGCTGACGGCGGCTTGCAATTCATCGACAAAAAACGAAAATGAATTCCATCATACGGAAAAAGGAATCTCACCCATGGCCCCCCCTGCTCCCGCCAAGCGCGGCAAGAAGCCCCGCGCAGCAGCCCCCGCCGCCAGTGCGGCAACCGGTCAGGTACAATCGTTGACCCGTGGCCTGAAACTGTTGGAATACATTTCGGAAGCCCAGGGCAACGTGGCCCTGACCGATCTGGCCCAGCAGGCCGGCCTGCCGAACTCCACCACTCACCGCCTGCTCACCACCATGCAGCAGCAGGGATTCGTGCGCCAGGTCGGCGATCTCGGCCTGTGGACCATCGGCTCGCACGCCTTTGTGGTTGGCAGCAGCTTCCTGCAAAGCCGCAACCTGCTGGCGATGGTGCATCCGACGCTGCGCCGCCTGATGGAAGAGTCCGGCGAAACCGTCAACCTGGCGGTGCTGGATACCAGCGAGTACCAGGCGATCATCATCGATCAGGTGCAGTGCACGGCGCTGATGCGCATGTCGGCGCCGATCGGCGGCAAACTGCCGATGCACGCCTCCGGCGCCGGCAAAGCGTTCCTCGCCACCCTGCCGGACGATCAGGTGACCAAACTGCTGCACAAGAAAGGCATGCACACCTACACGCCGCATACCCTGACGCCACATAACCTGAAAGAGGGGCTGGCGCAGATCCGCAAACAGGGCTTCTCCTTTGACGACGAAGAGCACGCGCTCGGCCTGCGCTGCGTGGCGGCCTGCATCTTCGACGAGCACCGCGAAGCCTTCGCCGCCATTTCCATCTCCGGCCCGGTGTCGCGCATCACCGACGATCGCGTGATCGAGCTGGGCGCGCTGGTGATCCACGCGGCGAAAGAGATCAGCCTGGCCTACGGCGGCGTGCGCTAATCCCGCTCATCCGAGGGGCGCCCAGTGCGCCCCTGCTCCCCTGCCATGCTCTGTTGTCAGCATGTAACAGGCTGTCGGCATCCTGTTTAGCGCACAGGAAAAAAGCTTGAAGCCGATCACAGTTAACGATCCTCACGGCGAAAGCCCATTGCAACCGCTCAAACTTCCCTCGACAATGTTACCGATAACATGTTACCGGTAACAATCAAAGTGAACGAAGGTAACGTCACCCGGTGTTTTGGAGCCAAGCCATGACCAACAATCAAAATCGCATTTACGTCGTTATGGGCGTTTCCGGCAGCGGCAAGTCCGCCGTCGCCGCCGCCGCGGCCCGCCAACTCTCCGCCGGCTTCCTCGACGGCGACTTCCTGCACCCGCGCAGCAACATCCTGAAGATGGCCGCCGGCGAAGCGTTGAACGACGACGATCGCGCGCCGTGGCTGGCCGCGCTCAACGACGCCGCCTTCGCCATGCAGCGCACCAACAACGTGTCGATCATCGTCTGTTCGGCGTTGAAAAAGCAGTATCGCGACCGCCTGCGCGCCGGCAACGGCAACCTGTCATTCATCTATCTGCACGGCGAGTTCCCGGTGATCGAATCCCGCCTGGCGGCGCGCAACGGCCACTTCTTCAAGCCGCAGATGCTGGTCACCCAGTTCGCCGCGCTGGAGCAGCCGGGCGCCGACGAGAACGACGTGATGGCGATCGACATCAATCAGCCGCTGGACGCGGTGATCGCCGATACCGTACGCCATATCCAGAGCTTCCTGCCGCAGGACGTGTGCGCGTGAGTACTGTAACGCTGGTCGGTACCGCAGTCGGCTCGGTTTTACTGCTGTTATTCCTGGTGATGAAGGCGCGCATGCACGCCTTCGTCGCGCTGATGCTGGTGTCCATCGCCGCCGGCATTTTCTCCGGCATGCCGCTGGAACACATCGCCGACACCATGCAAAAAGGCATGGGCGACACGCTGGGCTTCCTGGCGATCGTGGTGGCGCTCGGGGCGATGTTCGGCAAGATCCTGCATGAGGTCGGCGCGCTCGACCAAATTGCGGCGCAATTGCTGAAACGATTCGGACAAAGCAAGGCGCACTACGCGCTCGGCATCGCCGGGCTGATCTGCGCGCTGCCGCTGTTCTTCGACGTGGCGGTGGTGCTGCTGATCGGCATCGTGTTCGCCGTGGCGCGCCGCACCGACGGCAATATCGTCAAGCTGGCGATCCCGCTGTTCGCCGGCGTGGCCGCCGCCGCCTCCTTCCTGCTGCCGGGGCCGGTGCCGATGCTGCTGGCGTCGCAGATGAAGGCCGATTTCGGCTGGATGATCGCCATCGGCCTGGTGGCGGCGGTGATCGGCATGCTGATCGCCGGCCCGCTGTACGGCAGCTTTATCAGCCGTTTCGTCAACTGGCCGATGCCGCCGGAAGAGAATGAGCCGACGTTGACCAAGGGCAATCTGCCGTCGTTCGGCTTCAGCCTGGCGCTGGTGCTGTGCCCGCTGGTGCTGGTCGGCATGAAAACCATCGGCGCGCGGCTGGTCACTCCAGGTTCACAGCTGCAGCAGTGGCTGGAGTTTATCGGCCACCCGTTCACCGCCATCCTGCTGGCCTGCCTGATCGTGATTTACGGTCTGGCGAAACCGCGCGGCATGAGCAACGAACAGACGCTGGCCATCTGCTCCGCCGCGGTGCAGCCGGCCGGGATCATCCTGCTGATGACCGGCGCCGGCGGGGTGTTCAAGCAGATCCTGGTGGATTCCGGCGTCGGGCCGGCGCTGGGTGACGCCATGATCGGCGCCGGCCTGCCGATCGCCGTGGCCGCCTTTGCGTTGTCCGCCATGGTGCGGGTGATCCAGGGCTCGGCCACCGTCGCCTGCCTGACCACCGTCGGCCTGGTGCTGCCGGTCACCAGCCAGCTCGGGCTCAGCGGTGGGCAACTGGCCGCGCTGGCCATCTGCATCGCCGGCGGATCCATCGTGCTGAGCCACGTCAACGACGCCGGCTTCTGGCTGTTCGGCAAATTCACCGGCGCCAACGAACTGCAAACGCTGAAAACCTGGACGGTGATGGAAACCATTCTGGGCAGCGTCGGCGGCGCCATCGGCATGATTGCATTCACGATGTTTTAAATCCTAAATCGCCCCCGGCCTTGCACACCAGGGCTGCAAATCACCCCCGGGGGCACCGCCACAGGCGGCGACTATAACAACAGCAATGTGAGGAAGGCATGATTAATCCAACCTTGTCCCGTGTCACACAGCGCATCATCGACCGTTCCCAGGACAGCCGCGCCGCCTATCTGGCGCGTATCGAGGCGGCCCGCTCCCAAACCGTCCACCGCGCGCAGCTCGCCTGCGGCAACCTGGCCCACGGTTTCGCCGCCTGTCAGCCCGATGACAAGGCGTCGCTGAAAAACATGGTGCGCAGCGATATCGCCATCATCACCGCCTACAACGACATGCTGTCGGCCCACCAGCCGTACGAACATTACCCACAGCGGCTGAAACAGGCGCTGAAGGCGGTGGGCGCCGTGGGCCAGGTGGCCGGCGGCGTGCCGGCGATGTGCGACGGCGTGACGCAGGGGCAGGACGGCATGGAGCTGTCGCTGATGAGCCGCGACGTGATCGCCATGTCGGCCGCCGTCGGGCTGTCGCACAATATGTTCGACGGCGCGCTGTTCCTCGGCATCTGCGACAAGATCGTGCCGGGGCTGGTGATGGCCGCCCTCTCCTTCGGCCACCTGCCCACGCTGTTCGTGCCGGCCGGCCCGATGAGCAGCGGCCTGCCGAACAAGGAAAAAGTGCGCGTGCGCCAGCTGTACGCCGAGGGCAAGGCCGACCGTTTGGCGCTGTTGGAGGCCGAGGCGGCCTCTTATCACGGCATCGGCACCTGCACCTTCTACGGCACCGCCAACACCAACCAGATGGTGATGGAAGTGATGGGTCTGCATCTGCCGGGCGCCTCCTTCGTCCATCCTGACACGCCGCTGCGCGACGCGCTGAACGACGCCGCCGCGCGCCAGGTGACCCGACTGACCGATACCGCCGGCAACTACCTGCCGATCGGCCGCCTGGTGGACGAGAAAGTGGTGGTGAACGGCATCGTCTCGCTGCTGGCGACCGGCGGCTCCACCAACCTGACCATGCATCTGGTGGCGATGGCGCGCGCGGCGGGCATCATCATCACCTGGGACGATTTCTCGGAGCTGTCGGAGGCGGTGCCGCTGCTGTGCCGCATCTACCCGAACGGTCCGGCCGACATCAACCAATTCCAGGCCGCCGGCGGCGTGCCGCTGGTGGTGCGCGAGCTGCTGCAACACGGCCTGCTGCACGAAGACGTGCACACCGTGGCCGGTTTCGGCCTGCGCCGCTACACCCAGGAACCGTGGCTGGACAACGGCCAATTGGTATGGCGCGAAGGCGTGGCCGGCTCGCTCGACGCCAGCGTGATCGCCAGCGTGGCCCAGCCGTTCGAACATCACGGCGGCACCAAAGTGATGGCCGGCAATCTGGGCCGCGCGGTGATGAAAACCTCGGCGGTGCCCGCCGACAACCAGATCATCGAAGCGCCGGCGGTAGTGTTCGACAGCCAGCACGATATCGTGCCGGCGTTCGAAGCCGGCAAGCTGGATCGCGATTGCGTGGTGGTGGTGCGCTTCCAGGGGCCGCAGGCCAACGGCATGCCGGAGCTGCACAAGCTGATGCCGCCGCTGGGCGTGTTGATGGATCGCGGCTTCAAAGTGGCGCTGGTGACCGACGGCCGCCTGTCCGGCGCCTCCGGCAAGGTGCCTTCCGCCATTCACGTCACCCCGGAAGCCTATACCGGCGGCCTGCTGGCGAAAGTGCGCGACGGCGATCCGATCCGCGTCAACGGCCGCAGCGGCGAGCTGCAGGTGCTGGTCGACGCCGACGAGTTGGCGCGGCGCACGCCTTGCCAACCCGATCTGAGCGCCGAACACATCGGCTGCGGCCGCGAGCTGTTCGGCGCGCTGCGCAGCCAGCTGTCCGGTGCCGAACAGGGCGCCTGCTGCATCAAATTTTAATCGATAGCCTGGCCGCATCGCCGCCTGGCGGCGGCCACAGAGGAGAACGTCAGCATGAACAAGTGGACAACAAGCGCCGAGCAGATCCTGACGGCGGGGCCGGTGGTGCCGGTCATCGTGATCAACAAGCTGGAACATGCGGTGCCGTTGGCGAAAGCGCTGGTCGCCGGCGGCGTGCGGGTGCTGGAGGTGACGCTGCGCACCGCCTGCGCCATGGACGCCATTCGCGCCATCGCCCAAGAGGTGCCGGAAGCGATCATCGGCGCCGGTACGGTGATCAATCCGCAGCAGCTGCGGGAAGTGACCGAAGCCGGTGCGCAGTTCGCCATCAGCCCAGGCCTGACCGACGAGCTGCTCAAAGCCGCCACCGCCGGTTCCATTCCCTTGATCCCGGGCATCAGCACCGTTTCCGAACTGATGCAGGGCATGGATTACGGCCTGCGCGAGTTTAAATTCTTCCCGGCGGAAGCCAACGGCGGCGTAAAAGCGCTGCAGGCGATCGGCGGCCCGTTCCCGCAGGTGCGCTTCTGCCCGACCGGCGGCATCTCACCGGACAACTACCGCAGCTATCTGGCGCTGAAAAGCGTGCTGTGCATCGGCGGCTCCTGGCTGGTGCCGGCGGACGCGCTCGAAAGCGGCGACTACGCGCGCATCACTGAACTGGCGCGCGCCGCCGTCGCGGGCGCCGAGGCCTGATTTACATCGCAGCGGTGGCGGCCGGCAGCGCCGCCCCGCTGCGCTGGCTGAACCGCTGCTTCTTGCGATAAGCGAATACGTCTTCCACATGCCCTTCGCGGATGCGCTGCTGCAATCCGCGCCAATACTCCGCGGTAAACAGATCGCTGTGCAGCTCTTCAAACACCTGCCGAATGCGCCGATCGCCGCACAGAAAGTGGCGGAACTCTTCCGGGAACACGTCATTGGGCGCGATGCTGTACCACGGCTCGCTGGCCAACTCATCTTCCGGATAACGCGGCGGCGGGATATCGCGGAAGTTGACCTCGGTCATGTAGCAAATCTCGTCGTAGTCGTAGAACACCACCCGCCCGTGGCGCGTCACGCCAAAGTTCTTGAACAGCATGTCGCCGGGGAAGATATTGGCGGCGGCCAGCTGTTTGATGGCATTGCCGTACTCTTCAATCGCATCGCGCATCTGCTGGTCGTTGGCCTGCTCCAGATACAGATTCAGCGGGGTCATGCGCCGTTCCATATACAGGTGCTTAATCACGATGCGATCGCCGAGATCTTCCAGTTTGCCCGGCACTTCGCGCCGCAGCTCCGCCAACAGTTCCGGGCTGAGGCGCGCCTTGTCGACGACGAAATTCTCGTACTCCTGGGTATCCGCCATACGCCCGACGCGATCGTGCTCTTTCACCAGCTGATAGCAGGCCATCACCTGCGCCTGCGTCACCTCTTTTTGCGGGGCGAATTCGTCCTTGATCACTTTAAACACCCGATCGAAGGACGGCAGGGTAAACACCAGCATCACCATGCCCTTCACCCCCGGCGCGATGATGAACTGCTCCTGCGACTGCGCCATAAAGGTCAGGTATTCGCGGTAGCATTCAGTTTTGCCGTGCTTCTGGCAGCCGATCGCCATGTACAGCTCGGCGGTGGTCTTGCCCGGCAGGATCTCGCGCAGCCATTCCACCATCGCCGCCGGCAGCGGCGCGTAGACCATGAAATAAGAACGGGCGAAGCCGAAGACGATGCTGGCCTCGGCCTTACCGGTCAGGCAGGCATCGATAAACAGCGCGCCCGATTCGCTGTGGTGGATCGGCAGCAAGAACGGATAAACGCCGTCGGCCAGGCGCAGCTTGCCGACCAGCCAGGCGGCCTTGTTGCGGTAAAACAGTTCGTTGGCGATCTGAAAGGTCGCGCCCGCCAGCTGCTGTGCGCTGAAGGTGCGTTGCAGCGCTTGCGTGATATAGCGGATATCGCGCGTCAAATCCTCCCACGGCAACCGCAGCGGCAGATCGCTCAGCACGCTGCGCAGCATCGCCGGCAGATCGCCATTGGGGGTGAAATCGCGCGCCAGCGGACGCGGAATGTCGCGAAAGCGCCGTTCCGGCTGCGAACTGAACACGAACAGCTTGTCCGGCGTCAGATCGCGATGCTTGAACAACCGACAGTAGACCGAGTTAAAGAAGCTTTCGGCGATCTCGAAACGCGGGTAGTCCGGCAGCAGGTCGATATAGACCGCTTTGACCCGGCTGGGGAAGTCGGCGTCGAAATATTTCTGCCCGGTGATGCATTTGAGCTGCTCCACCACCAGGCCGACGTGATGGTCGTACAGATGGATGCGCTTTTTCATCGCCTGCTGCACCGCCGGCCAGTCCGCCTGCTCGAAGCGCTGCTGCGCGCCGGCGGTCACCTCCAGAAAGCGGCCGTACTGCGCATCGAAGCCCTGCAGGATCGTCTGTGCGATCAACAACTCCAGTTTTGCCGCCATCCTTACCCCCCGCCAGAAAAAGAAGCCTGCGCATGCAGGCTCCGGGTGAAACGTCTTCAAGCTTGCCGCATCAGAACTGCTGTTCTTCCGTCGAACCGGTCAGCGCGGTGACCGAAGAGGCGCCGCCCTGAATGATGGTGGTGACCTTGTCGAAGTAGCCGGTGCCCACCTCCTGCTGGTGCGACGCGAAGGTGTAACCGCGATCCACCGCGGCGAACTCCGCCTGCTGCACCTTCTCGACGTAGTGTTTCATGCCCTCGCCCTGCGCATAGGCGTGCGCCAGGTCGAACATGTTGAACCACATGCTGTGGATGCCCGCCAGCGTGATGAACTGATACTTGTAGCCCATGTCCGACAGCGCCTGCTGGAAGCGAGCGATGGTCTGATCGTCGAGGTTCTTCTTCCAGTTGAACGACGGCGAGCAGTTGTAGGCCAGCAGCTTGCCCGGGTATTTGGCGTGAATGGCGTCGGCGAAGCGCTGAGCGGCATCCAGATCCGGCGTTGAGGTTTCGCACCACACCATATCGGCGTAAGGGGCATAGGCCAGACCGCGGCTGATCGCCTGCTCGACGCCGGCATGGGTGCGGAAGAAGCCTTCCGCCGTGCGCTCGCCGGTGACGAAGGCGCTGTCATACGGATCGCAATCGGACGTCAGCAGGTCGGCCGCATCGGCGTCGGTACGGGCGATCACCAGCGTCGGCACGCCGAGCACGTCGGCCGCCAGGCGCGCGGCGACCAGTTTCTGGATCGCTTCCTGTGTCGGCACCAGCACTTTGCCGCCCATATGGCCGCATTTCTTCACCGCCGCCAGCTGATCTTCGAAGTGCACCCCGGCGGCCCCGGCGGTAATCATCGCTTTCATCAGCTCAAAGGCGTTCAATACGCCGCCGAAGCCGGCTTCCGCATCAGCGACGATCGGCAGGAAATAATCGGTGTAGCCTTTGCTGCCCGGCTCAATCTGGTTCGCCCATTGGATCTGATCGGCGCGCCGGAAGGTGTTGTTGATGCGCTCGACCACCTTCGGCACCGAGTCCACCGGATACAGCGACTGGTCAGGGTACATGGCCGCCGCGCTGTTGGCGTCGGCCGCCACCTGCCAGCCGGACAGGTAGATAGCCTCGACGCCGGCTTTGGCCTGCTGCAGCGCCTGGCCACCGGTCAGCGCGCCCAGGCAGTTCACGTAGCCTTTGCGCGCCTTGCCGTTCAGCAACGCCCACAGTTTGGCGGCGCCGTTTTGCGCCAGGGTACATTCCGGGTTGACCGAACCGCGCAGGTTGATCACGTCTTCGGCGCTGTAAGGGCGGGTGATGCCTTCCCAACGGGCCGATTTCCATTCCTGTTCCAGCTGCTGGATCTGTTGAGAGCGAGAGGTAGACATAATTTTTATCCTTTCAGTCATGTAGGGTTGATTGGGAAAGTTCAGGCCAGCAGCTCATAGCCGGGCAACGTCAGGAAATCGATTAATTCATCTTGCGTGGTGATGCGCTCCATCAGGCGCGCCGCCTCTTCGAACCGGCCGGCGTTAAAGCGCGCTTCCCCTACTTCTTCACGCACCACCAACATCTCTTCTTGCAACATCTGGCGGAACAGTGCCTTGGTGACCGGGCGCCCGTCGTTCAGGCTCTTCTCGTGGTGGATCCACTGCCAGATAGAGGTACGGGAGATCTCCGCCGTCGCGGCATCTTCCATCAACCCATAGATAGGCACGCAGCCGTTGCCGGAGATCCAGGCTTCGATGTACTGCACCGCCACGCGGATATTGGCGCGCATCCCCGCTTCGGTGCGTTCGCCGTCGCATGGTTCCAACAGCTGCGCGGCGCTGATTGGCGCATCCTGCTCACGCATCACGTCCAGCTGATTCTGGCGATCGCCCAATGCCTTGCCGAACACCTCCATCACCGTGTCCGCCAGCCCCGGGTGCGCCACCCAGGTGCCATCGTGGCCATTGTTGGCCTCCAGCTCTTTGTCCGCCCGTACCTTGTTCAGCACCCAGGCGTTTTTCTCAGCGTCTTTGCTCGGGATAAACGCCGCCATGCCGCCCATGGCGAAGGCACCGCGCTTATGACAGGTTTTGATCAACAGACGTGAATAGGCGCTGAGGAAAGGTTTCTCCATGGTCACCGACTGACGATCAGGCAGCACGCGATCGCCGTGGTTCTTCAGCGTTTTGATGTAGCTGAAGATGTAATCCCAGCGGCCACAGTTCAGGCCGACGATGTGATCGCGCAGGTGATAGAGGATCTCGTCCATCTGGAACACCGCCGGCAGGGTTTCGATCAGCACGGTCGCCTTGATGGTGCCGCGCGGTAGATCGAAACGATCCTCGGTAAAGCTGAAGACATCGCTCCACCAGGCCGCTTCTTCCCAGGACTGGGTTTTCGGCAGGTAGAAATACGGGCCGCTGCCCTTGGCCAACAGCTGGCGATAGTTGTGATAAAAATACAGCGCGAAATCGAACAGGCCGCCGGGAATGGCTTCATCACGCCACAGCACGTGTTTTTCCGGCAAATGCAGGCCGCGGACACGAGCGATCAACACCGCCGGATTCGGTTTCAGCTGGTAGATCTTGCCGGCTTCATTGGTGTAGGAAATGGTGCCGTTAACCGCATCGTGCAGGTTGATTTGACCATCGATGACTTTGTCCCAGCTTGGCGCCAGGGAGTCTTCGAAGTCCGCCATAAATACTTTTACGTTGGCGTTCAACGCATTGATCACCATCTTGCGTTCTACCGGCCCGGTGATTTCGACCCGGCGATCGCGCAGGTCTTGCGGAATGCCGCGGATCTGCCAGTCGCTTTCACGAATGGAATTGGTTTCCGAAATAAATCCAGGCAGCTCGCCGCGATCGATATTTTGCTGCCAGCTGGCACGCGCCGCCAGCAGCTCATTGCGCCGCGGCGTGAATTTCGCCACCAGTTCCGCCAGGAATTCAACCGCTTCATCCGTTAATACCTGCCGCTCCGCAGCGGCGAAACCCTGGGTAAACCTTAACTCCGTGCCTGCTATCTGTTGCGTCATGACCTTGCTCCTTCCCATCATTGCGCCCGAGCGACCGGCGCATTTTCATCAGAAATCACTGTGGATCAGGGCGGATGAAACGATCCTAAACTGGTCAGATCTCATCCCGATAGCTCTAAGAATACTCAACAAAAAATAAAAATCAAAAACCATTTCCATTTTATTATTAAATATTTTATTAACACTTTATTATCAATTAGTTAGAACAAATAACATAACCAACAGGTAAGGAAACCGGTTCCAATAGAATCGCGAAGACAAGCTAACGCGCTGTTGGCCAATGGTTTTTTAGGAAAAGTGGCGGGTAAAAAGAGGATCGTACAGAGGATCAACAGCGCGGCGGCCTCGATTCAGCCGCCGGCAGGCAGAAAAGATCAGTCGAGAGTCGGATTCATATGGCGCAGATCGTAAGGCGTGATCTGGTAGACGTAATAGTTGAGCCAATTGGAAAATAGCAGGTGGCCATGGCTGCGCCAGGTGGCTTTCGGTGTCAGTGCGGGGTTGTCATCGGGGAAGTAGTTGAGCGGTACGGCAGGATCGAGGCCAGCTTCGTTGTCGCGACAATACTCCCCGGCCAGGGTCAGGGCATCATACTCAGGATGGCCGGTGACAAACGCCAGGCGCTTATCCCTGCTGGCGAACAGGTAGGCGCCGGCCTGCTCGGATTCGGCCAGAATATCCAGGTCGGTATATTGGCGAATCACCTCGGTCGGGAAATCGGCATAACGTGAATGCGGCGCCAGGAAGCTTTCGTCGAAGCCGCGCGTCAGCAACGCATGCTGCTGCAGCGTTTGGTGCGGATAAACGCCGGAGAGCTTCACTTCGCGCGTCATCTTGGGAATGCCGTACAGGATGTTCAACGCCGCTTGTACCGCCCAGCATACGAACAGCGTGGAGGTGACGTGGTTTTTGGCCCAGTCAATGACCCGCTCGATCTGCGGCCAGTAGGCAACATCGCAGAAATCAACCAGCCCCAGCGGCGCGCCGGTGACGATCAGGCCATCGAAGTTCTCATTCTGGATATCCTCGAAGTCGCAGTAGAAGTTGTTCAGATGCTCGGCCGGCGTGTTCTTCGATTCGCGGCTGTCGATGCGCAGCAGCTGGATATCAATCTGCAACGGCGAGTTGGACAACAGACGCAGAAACTGGTTTTCCGTTTCGATCTTCTTTGGCATCAGGTTGAGGATCAGCACTTTCAGCGGCCTGATTTCCTGTGTTTTTGCCCGCGAGGATGTCATCACGAAGACATTCTCACCGCGCAAGAAATTGACCGCAGGTAACTCATCAGGAACACGAATCGGCATTGCTTAATCCTCACACATCCATTTATACGTTTAGACTTCTAGATGCCCGAAGATAGCGTTTTTTTTCGTCGCTGTCGAGCATTCAGCGGAAAGGTGAAAATGTTTCATTGCGCGGCCTGCGCCGGGATATAAGCAGAGAGAGTAAAGCGGATGAAAAGCAAAAAGGCCATCCTTTCGGATGGCCTCTTGGCTTATTTGATGCTTGGCAGTGTCCTACAGTATTCGTCTCATCCTGAGACTCTCCCCTGCGGGGCCGCCGCAAGCGGCGTTAAGGCCCGTTCCCGACGGGCCTTTCGCATGCCCATGCTCGAGCAGAACACCAAATAACAGACAAAACAAAAAGCCCCATGCTTTCGCATGAGGCTTGTTGTTTTATTTGATGCTTGGCAGTGTCCTACTCTCGCATGGGGAGACCCCACACTACCATCGGCGCTACGGCGTTTCACTTCTGAGTTCGGCATGGGGTCAGGTGGGACCACCGCGCTATTGCCGCCAAGCAAATTCTTTTTTCTGCCGAACTTCTAAACCCACTTTAAATAAAGTGGTGCTGATACCCAGAGTCGAACTGGGGACCTCACCCTTACCAAGGGTGCGCTCTACCAACTGAGCCATATCAGCACGCTTAATTTGATGCCTGGCAGTGTCCTACTCTCGCATGGGGAGACCCCACACTACCATCGGCGCTACGGCGTTTCACTTCTGAGTTCGGCATGGGGTCAGGTGGGACCACCGCGCTATTGCCGC